>NZ_JAZHDA010000045.1:0-505897 GCF_036553525.1 Pseudotabrizicola sp. L79
CCCTGGTCCGCTGCCCGGCAGCGGTTTGCCTTCAAACCGCGAGAGGGGGAGTGCACATAGACCTTGGTCTTTGGCTTGCGACGCCAGACGGCCATCAGCAGGGCTTGCAGCGGCAGATCGGTGTAGGCGCGGCCCTGCATCGACCAGCCGATGACCCTCCGAGAAAACAGGTCAATCACGACGGCCAGATATAGGAACCCTTCGTGGGTGCGGATATAGGTGATGTCGCTCGACCATTGTTCTCGAACCAATGGCGAACAAGGTCTCGCCCCAGAACTGGTCCGGAGCGTTGACATCGAACTCGCGGTTCAGCGTATTGTCGGCCACGACGGCGGGGCTGCCACCATAAGAGCCCGGCTTCTTTTTGTAACCAATCTGGGCCCTTATGCCCGCCAGACGGGCCAGACGCCAAGCCCGGTTGGGGCTGATGTCTTCGCCGAGATCACACAGATCATCGTGCAGCTTGCGGTATCCATACACCTCGCCGCTGTCATCCCAAGCCTGCTTTCAGCAGCACGGTTTGACGCTGATCCTCCAACGCTCGTTGGGAAAGGGGTTCACGCAGCCATGCATAGAACCCGCTCGGATGAACCAACAGCATCCGGCACATGGCCCGAACGGCAAACACCAGCCGGTTCTCGGCAATGAACGCATACCTCACGTTCGGCATGGCCCTCGAACCAGTGGCGGGCTCATGCCTCACCCCTGGCGAAGTATGCGGTCGCCTTTTTTAGGATATCCCGCTCCTCCGTCGCCCGCGCCAAATCGCGCTTGAGGCGACGGATCTCATCGGCCTGGGCATCGACCTCTTGGATCACTTTCACAGGGCGCGAAAACAGACGCTGCCATGTGTAGATCGACTTGGTGCTGATCCCCAAACGCTCAGCCACCTCGCGCACAGGGTATCCCCGATCAACAACCTGTGCGACCGCATCGCGCTTAAACTCGTCCGTAAACCAATCCTGCTTACCCATCTTGTGTCTCTCCTTGCTTCCAAAGTTACCAAGCAAGGCGTCTGCAAATCTAGGGGCTATTCAATGGCATACAAGACTGTTGTGCACCGCGCATCGAAGCTCTGGCCGCTCGCCATCCCGTCAGACGACGGGGAGGAGGAGTGGGAGCCCGAGACGCGCACGATACGTGACGTGACACCTGCCGCCGTGCCACGTGGGTGCGCTGCCGCACTTGATGCACTTGCTGACACTATGTGAAAGGAGGTGATCTAGTATCTGCGAAAGCCCCGCTCCGGCGGGGCTTTTTGCTGGTTAGGCCTTGGCCAGGCCGCTGACGCTGTGTAGGGTCGCACCAAACATAGACTTGTGAGGCGTCGATGACAGCAGATGTAGCGTTTAACGCGATTCAGGCACGGCGTGTCAGACCGTGGGTGAATGAGGAAGAGGTCCGTTTGGGCTGGATCTCTGCGCTGGAAAACGCACCGTATTTCGCCATTTACAATGTCGGACCATACACGTTCCAACCCTGGAAAGTGGTATGGCCGGAAATGTCGTCGAAATTCTTTGCCGCCGTCGCCGGATCTTCTGTTGTTCCAGGTGTTGGGTTGAGGCCGTTTGTGCCTGACCACAAAATCTATTTTGCGTCCTTCAACGACAGGGAGCCGGCTTACTATCTATGCGCACTTTTGAATGCGCCTATGGTGAAGGAGTGGATCGAGGCACACAATGTCTCTATCCAGGTTGGCGATGTGTTCAAACACATGAACTTGCCCGAATACGACCCGGCAGACCCGCTGCATATGCAGATGGCGCAGTTGTCGGAACAGGCACACCAGACGCACAATGCGGCACAGCGCGCTGCTATCGTGGCGCAGATCCTACCGCTCACAACGGCCGTTCTTACGGCATGGGTGAACCGTCCCTAACCTGACTACCCCATCGCCGCTGCTGGATACAGGCAGCGACGGAGGGGTGTCATGGAATGCGAGCGAGCGTGGCTAGAGTGGGTTTTCGAGCGAAAGGTGCCGCCCCCATCGATACAGGGCGAGGCCTTGGAGGGTGTGGGGCGGTTTCTTGAAAACCTGCCATCCAATCGATTGATACCGCTGATAACGCGGAACAGGGCCTTGCCAGATGTCTTCAGACTTTTGAGGGCATATCGATCGGAAGGGGTGGACGCCGAATTGGTCAGAGACTTCTTCACTCAGTCACCACGCGATGTGCGAGACGCGTTCGACCAGTTGAGACAGCAGAAATGAAGAGGCCGGGGTATTTCCCCGGCCTTTCTTTTATTCTTGAAAGCGGAAATCTTCCCGGTTCCGTCCTTCTGCTTCATAGACCGTGAGCCAGCGCGCCGTTCTGCCGATGCCCGTCCATGTGTTCTCTGGGTTGGCGGGGTCACGGTATTTCACTGATACAGGCGCGCGCTTGCCTTTTTCTTTTGCCGGCTTGACCGAAGAGATCGGAGGGGCTTGGTAGCGCGATGGGAAAATATCATCAACGCTGAAACCGGCGTCTTCGATCAGCTTGATCGCTTTTTCCTTTATTTCTACCCGTTCCTGCTTCCGCTTGTCTTCTGCGAACGAGCGAGCCTTTGCGGCGAGTTCGTCCAGTTCTTTGGCCGTGAGTTTAGAAAGATCCATTCAAGGGATCCTTACCTCTGTCTGTTTTTCGTTGCTGAAAACAGACAGAGGTCAAGAGAAAATGAGTGTCTATGATGACGTGACGCGTAAAATTGTTGAAGCCATTGAAAAAGGCGCAGCGACCGGCAACGGTTGGAAAATGCAGTGGCACAGCATGAGCAGCCGGCCTGAAAATGTGATGACCGGAAAAGCATACCAGGGCGTGAACACGCTACATTTGTGGATCGAGGCGCAGGCGCGGTGTTTTTCCGGTGCAAAGTGGGGCACCTTCAAACACTGGTCCGAGGTAGGGGCGAAGGTCAGGAAGGGCGAGCGCGGTAGTCTTGTGGTCTTCTTGAAGCCGATCATGAAGGCCGCTGAAGGTGAAGAGCAAGACGACAAGAAATTCATCTTGCGCACTTCGGTTGTTTTCAACGCTGAGCAGGTGGAAGGCTACAACCCGCCACTCGAATTCGTGCAGCCGGTTGAGCGGTTGGACGAGGTTGATATGTTCGTTCAGGCCGTGCCAGGTCTGCAAGTAAGGCACGGCGGCGATCGGGCGTTCTATCACACGACGCGCGATTACATTCAAATGCCTGAACGGGGCGATTTCTTCTCTATGCACGGCTACTACTCAACGTTGCTTCACGAGTGCGCGCATTGGACCGGCCACGAGTCGCGCCTGAACCGGGAATTCGGGAAGCGTTTTGGTGACCAGGCATACGCGTTGGAAGAGTTGGTCGCAGAACTGAGTGCAGCGTTCAGCGCTAGCCAACGCGCCACGGCATCCACCAGCGTCATCTGAAAATTGAAGGCAGGCTTGTAGCCCGTGATCCAATCCTCGCCGAGCCCCTTCAACACGGCGCTGATGTTCTGGTGCTTGAACTCGACCGATCCCTCGGACCGATCATTCAACAGCGGCAGAAGCCCGCGCCGATGCTCGGCCTTGTTGTAGGGGCGACCAGATACGTCGTCGGCCAGCATCGCGAAGTAATCCGCGACGATCAGGTCGTTCTCTTGATCGGTCCAGGCCCCGTTCGACATCGCGCCAGGCTAGGGGCGCAAACTGCGTTTGTCATCAGAGACTTCGCGCAAAACTACCAAGACATACCAACCACCACGCCGCCCGTGTCGCGCCTTCGTCTGTTTTGAGACAAGCCGGAACCAGCGAAACATGGGCGCAGCGCGATCCGGTCAGTTCTCTGAAATATATGGGGATTTTGAACCCGTCTCGCCGAGAGCGAGGGGCGGATGGAAAGAGTCGGTGGGCGTTTGGAGACCGATCTCGCGCAGTCGGCCAGTCTCCGAAGGGCGGATTGTTCCTGCAAACCCCTTTGGCACATAAAGAAAAAGGCCCCGCGAGGGACCTGTTTTCGGGTTAGCAATGTGCAAGTGGCGGAGAGGGTGGGATTCGAACCCACGGAACGCTTGCACGCTCAACGGTTTTCGAGACCGCCCCGATCGACCACTCCGGCACCTCTCCGCATTTGGTGTGGTCTTCGTGGCGCGGTTCCTATCCGCCCTGCGCGGCGCTTGCAAGTCCCCTCGAACAACTTTCTTGCGGTATTTCTTTCGGCAGTGTCCCGCCGTTCACGAGGGCGTGCGTCAATGTGGCTTGGCACAGGGCAGAGAAGCCCTTAGCTCTTAGGCAACGCCCTTCAGCGAACCGGAATTGTAAATGTTTTTGCCCCCCCTCGCCCGTTCTGTCCTGCTGGTCATCGGCCTGGCCTTGCCTGCAAGCGGTGCTTTGTCTGAAACACCGCAAGCGGTGCAGGTTCTGCCTGCAGATCCAGCCGTTGTGGCCTTGGCCGATACGATGCTGATGGATGACATCATCGCGGTGATGCGCGAGGAAGGCATCGCCTATGGCCAGACGCTGGAAGATGAGATGTTCCCCGGCAGCGGTGGCGCGCGGTGGGATGCGATCGTGGCCACAATCTACGACAGCGTTGCCATGCGCCAGGCGTTTGACGCCGCCCTGTCGCGTGAACTGTCCCAAGACCCTGCGATGCTGGGCCAGATTCAGTCGTTCTTCGCCTCGGCCCAAGGCCAGACGGCGCTAAAACTGGAAATCGAGGCCCGTCGCGCCCTGCTTGACCCGGCGGTGGAAGACGCAGCCAAAGTGGCCTGGCAGGATATGCAGGCCAATGATGACCCACGCGTGGCTCAATTGCAGCAATTCGCCCAGACGAATGATCTGATCGAGTCGAATGTGATGGGGGCGTTGAATGCCAATCTTGCCTTTTACAAAGGCATGGCCAGCACCGGCGCCTTTCCCGAAGACATGACCGAAGATCAAATGCTGTCGGACGTCTGGTCGCAAGAGGCCGATGTGCGGGCAGAAACCGAAGATTGGTTGTTCCCCTTCCTTGCGCTTGCCTATCAACCGCTCAGCGATAACGACCTGGCCGCCTATATCGCCTTTTCCGAAAGTGACGCCGGGCAAAGGATCAATGCAGCCCTTTTTGCGGCCTTTGACGATGTATTCACACGCATTTCCGGCTCTTTGGGGGCCGCGGCGGCGCGACAAATGCAGGGTGATGACATCTAAAGGGCGGCTCATTCCCGCTTTTGCATGGCCCATCGCTCGGGTGGTGCCTCAAAAGGGCCTGCTGTCAGGCCCTTCATCCTGCCCATTTACGGCGTGAATGAGATCAGGTTGGCCACCTTTGCCATGTTTCCGCCACATTTGTCTTTTATTTACCATAATGGGTGGCGGGCGTCCTCAAAGATGCCAGGTTCTGCAATGTCTAATTCGGTTCCCTTTGACCACACTGCCGGCCAGTTTGCCGCGGTGGATGAGTTGGCACATGCCTTATTTGAAAGCATGACCAAAACGCCGAAATCCGACGCCCAACTTTCCGTGCGCGTGAAAACGGGTCTGAAACCCATTGACGACGCCATGCTGGATCTTGCAAGTCGTGAGGACTTGGCCGAACCCATATCTGTGCCAACCATCGAGATGACGGTGCAGGATATCTCGTCGCTGCGCAGGATTGCGCTGACCAAGGGCAAAGACTCAGGCATCCTGATTGTCGATACAGGGCAAGAGCAACTGAAAGACGCGGTGTCGCATCCGTCTGCGCGGCGCACAATTACCCGCCCGCACAACTACTTCTCCCTTCCCGAAGGCATCGAACCCCTGCAAGGCAAGCCACATGACTATGTCGAGGCCGAGGTGATGGCCAATATTCGCCAGATTATGGTTGAACAAAAACGAGAACTCAGTCTGCGCGCGTTCCCAGCCATCAAAGAGATCGCTTCAGATCAAACAGCTCCTCCTCCATCGCCGTTGGACGCGCCGCCTGAATCTGCAGTAGAACTGCTGGTCAAAGAATGGCAATCGTTCTTCAAAGGCTTGGTGAAGGACAGAAAGGTTTCTGTCTATGCTTTCTGGGCAGCCTTTGTCCTGATCATCGCAGGGTTATTCAGCGCACATCTTGCACAGATCCTGATCATCTCGGCTGTGTGCTTTGTGTTCGGGCTTTGCGCCCATCTGGTGATCGAATTCCTGCGCGATGTGGCTGGGCTGATCTGGAACAACCTTCGGTCCCTGCCCAAGGCCCTGCCTCGAGCCGACGTAGCCGACGCGTTCAAAGCAAAAGCAAATGCCCTAACGGCGGTTGTCAGGCCGATTCTGGCGCCTATGGCCAACTTGGCACGGCTGAAGCGGCCTTTGTCGGCGCTGAAACGGTAGGCCCCCACCCTGCCCAGCCGTGCCGCTGTTCCCATTGAGCCAACGGTCAACTGGCCACACCCCCACCAGATTGGCCCAAGCAGTGGCATCTCGAGATGATGAATGATGTATTTTTGTTCCAAAATTCTTCTGTCTTCTGCCAAGGCAACCTGATTTTCCCCTAAAGGTTGCAATGCACCTCCGAAAAATGGCATGAAGCAGGGATTGACAGCATGAATTTGGGGGTGACCAAGACAAAACGATCGGCCTTTTGCTGACAGACCATGTCTTCGACACTTCCCGACAGCCTGCACGTCAATGCGACAAAAAGACGAATGCATGAGGGCAGTGTAGTGATGAAGAAGACGGGGCGCGCCAAGCTCTTTGGTCTTGATCTGTTGATCGTAACGATCGTGTTTACAGGTGCCTTTCTTTTCGAAGCCGAAGATCGCGAACATACAGTCGCCGACATCCATCAAAACCTGCTAGAGCGTGGCACGCTGCTTTCGGGTCAAATCAGCGCTGAACTGACCAAGCGCCGTATGATCGGCAGCACATTGGCCACCGCGCTGCAAGAATACCCTGACATGACAGACAGCCAGTATCAGTCTTTTGCTGCGTCCTTGCGCGAAGACATGCTGGATATCCGCAACATCGCTCTTGTCCAGAATCTGGTCGTTACGCGCATTTATCCCATTGCGGGCAATGAGACGGCCTTGGGGGTGGATTTTCAGAATAATCCGGACATGCGGTTTGGGATAGAACGGGCGCTGAACCAGCAGCGGACCACCTTTGTCGGGCCAATGGAACTGGTGCAAGGCGGGCAAGGATTGATTCTGCGCGTGCCGGTTCCGGGCGGGCGCGACAATGATATTGTCTCTATCGTGCTGGATGCCCCGGCATTTTTTACAGCATCGGGCCTGACAGCCAAGCTTGACGACCTGAAAATCGCCATTCGCCGGCAAGAGCAGGCGGCCGGCAGTCCGGCGCATATCTTGGGCGATCAGGCGATTTTTGATCAGGATGCCGTGACCCTGCCTTTTGGTGTCGAATCTGAAACCTGGGAATTGGGCTTGGTGCCCGTGGCGGGATGGCCGGCGGTTGGCAACAACCTTGTCGTGATCACCCTGTTGTCCACGCTTTTTGCCGGGCTTGCCATGATCGCAAACCATGTGCTGCATCACTTTCGCCACAAGGGTCAGGTGGCCCAGCAACAGCTTGCCGATGCCGTTGAAACCATTGACGGCGGTTTTGCCCTGTTTGATGCCGAAGACCGACTGGTCATGTGCAATTCGAAATATCGTGAGATTTACAAAAAGTCGGCCGATGTGTTGCAGCCGGGCCGCCCCTTTCGCGACATTCTGATCAGCGGTCTTGACCACGGGCAATACCCCGAGGCCGTCGGGCGCGAGGCAGATTGGCTGGAAGAGCGCCTGGCCGCCCACCAGCGTGCCGACAGGATCATCGAGCAAAAGCTGGATGATGGCACATGGCTGCGGGTGTCAGAAAGCAAGACCTCGGACGGTGGGATCGTGGGCTTTCGTGTCGATATCACCGATCTGAAACATGCCCGCGAAGAGGCCGAAGCGGCCAACCGCGCAACATCGGAATTCCTGACCAATATCAACCATGAAATCCGCACCCCGCTGTCATCTGTCATCGGCTTTGTCGCGTTTCTGGCGGCCCCCGGCAAACTGCCAAGCCACAAGGCGCTGATGAAAGCCCTGGATGACCCTGACATCCCAAAATCAGATCTGCGCCCCCGGATAGAGTCGTTTCTGAACGAAACCGAACAATATGCGCAGCGGGCGCAGGCCTCGGCCAAGCATCTGCTGGATCTGGTCAACGACACTTTGGATCTGGCCAAGATCCACAACGGTGGCTTGAACCTAGCCCCCGAGGCGGTCGAACTCTGCCCGATGATCAGAGAATGCCTGCTGCAATTCTCGACTCTGGCCAGTCAAAAGGGGCTGACACTGGTTGACGATTGCACGCCCAAGATGGTCTGGGTGGATCGGGTCCGCTTTCGGCAGGTCATGCTTAATCTGATCGGAAATGCGGTAAAATTCACCGACTCGGGTCATGTGCGCGTCAGCAGCCGCTGTGAAGGTGACAGGGTGCGGATCACCGTGGAAGACACCGGCCCCGGCATCGCCCCGAAATACCGCGACCGTATCTTTGACAGGTTCTGGCAGGCCGATGGCTCTGTCACGCGCAAGCATGGCGGATCGGGGCTTGGCCTTGCCATCACCCGAGAGTTGGTCGAACTGCACGGCGGCAAGATCGCCTGTGACACCGAAGAAAACCAAGGCAGCCGCTTTACGATTCTGCTTCCCACGACTGGGGCTGCAACGGGCTTTTCGGTGCAATCCAAACAGGTTGCCTGACGGCAGGCTTGGTTAAGAAACCTGCCGCCAAAACGCCACAAACACGACCCAAAGTTGTCTGGGTGCAAGGCTATACCCACAACGGGAAGACCATTGATGACCTTTCGGTCGGGCTTCTTGTGCATAGGGGCAATTCGCAATGCAACGTATTGGACACAACAGGACTTTTAGCGTCGCGATCATTTTGATCGCCGCCGCCACGACAATCGCAGCTTTCAGCGCAATCCTTTTTGGGGGGCCTGCGGCGTCTCAGATCAAGGTTTTGCTGGCAAACAATTCGACTGAACTTTTCGTTTTTTACTTTCTGCTCATCTCAACCCTTGGGCTGGCCTTGCGCCGCCGGACAGACATCCTGCGACTGCAAACCTCGTTGATGGAACATCAAGCTGTCGAATTTGATCTGCAAGATCGGGCTTTGCAGGCCCATGCGATCGTCAGCGTCACGGATCGCGATGGCATTTTGCTGATGGTGAACGAAAACTTTGAAAGCGCCTTCGGCAAAACACGCGACCAGTTGCTGGGCATGTCAGAGGCCGATTTGCACTGGGACGGGCGCGACGATCAGACCTTTCTCGACATGCAGCGCCAACTACAGTCAGGCCAAACCTGGACAGGCGAAAGCCGGGTTCGGGGGGCAGATGGCAGCATGCTGTGCATGCAGGGCACTGTTGTGCCATTTCACGACAAAAGTGGCCGCCTGATCAAGAATGTGGCGATCCGCACCGATGTTACAAACGCCCGCAAGGCCAAGGATGCGCGGTTTCTCAAGACGCTGTTCGACCAGTTGCATGATGAAGTCTATATCTACGACGTCGATACCCTGGCGATCCGCTATATGAATCTGCGGGCCATGGATCGGTGCAACATGTCGCCGGAAACCATCACCTCAAAGCGGATCTCGGATTGCGATCCGGCATTCGAGGAAGGCGCCTTCCGGGCCTATGTGGCCCCCCTGTTCACCAAAGAGACCGAGTCCGTAACGGTCGAAGTCGATCAGGCCAAAGGGCCGGTCGAAGTGAAAACCCGCATCTACACGGCCGACGACGGGCAAGAGCTGTTCGTTTCGGTGCTGCGCGATATTACCGAGCGCAAACGCATCGAACGCGCCCGACTGGAAACCGTGTCGGTGGTCAGCCATGAACTGCGCACGCCGCTGACGTCGATCAAGGGCGCGCTGCGGCTGTTGAAATCCGGGGTTCTGGGCCCGATCAGCGATGAGATGCGCCCCATTCTTGAAATCGCAGACCGCAACAGTGAACGGCTGTTGCTTGTGGTCAACGACATCCTGGATCTTGAGAAAATCCGCGCCGGAAAGATGGATTTCACGCCCAAGCCAACCGACCTTGTGGCCTTCTTGTCTGACGCTGTTTCGATGAACAAAGGCTATGGCGACGAACACAATGTGCGCTTTGCGCTTGAAACATCCCTGCAGTCTGCCACCGCAGACATCAATTACGATCGCATGATGCAGGTCATGTCGAACCTGATGTCCAATGCCGCGAAATTTTCACCCACGGGCGGCACCGTGCGGATCGGGTTGGAGCAGCGGAAAAACCGCTTTCGGGTGACGGTCAGCGATGATGGCCCCGGCATTCCGGAAAGCGCCCGCCAGGCTGTGTTCGAAAGCTTTGCCCAGTTGGATAATGTGGACACCAGCAAACGCAAAGGCACCGGGCTTGGCCTGACCATTTCCAAAACCATCGTCGATGCGCATCGGGGGAAACTTGATTTCCATAGCACCGTTGGCAAAGGCACCACCTTTTTTGTCGATCTTCCGATCAGTGTGGCATCACAACAGGATGACACCGGCAGCACCGCAATTGCTGCCGAATAAGGCACAGCTTTTGCCACATTGATTTCCTACTTTTGAACATATTCATT
Organism: Pseudotabrizicola sp. L79; assembly: GCF_036553525.1. Lineage (NCBI taxonomy): Bacteria > Pseudomonadati > Pseudomonadota > Alphaproteobacteria > Rhodobacterales > Paracoccaceae > Pseudotabrizicola > Pseudotabrizicola sp. L79. The sequence continues at coordinate 10,520 of NZ_JAZHDA010000045.1, forward strand.
TCTATTGTTTTTTGATGCGGGCTTACCCCGCAGGGGAGTGAGAAGTATGAGAGAATTGTGTAAAGTCCTTCATGTCGATGATGACGATGATATCAGAATGATTGCCAGAATGGCGCTTGAGGTGGTCGGCTCGCTCGACGTTCATCAGTGCGCCTCTGGGCCGCAGGCCATTGCCGATGCCGCAGCCTTTGCCCCCGACCTCTTCCTGCTTGACTACATGATGCCCGAGATGAGCGGCGAAGACACGCTGCGCGCTTTGCGCAAGATCCCGGGGCTAGAGCATGTGCCAGCCATTTTCATGACAGCCCGCGTGCAGCCCGATATTGCCAAGGCGCTGTTGGACGATGGGGCCTTGGCCGTGATTCCAAAACCCTTTGACCCGATGGAACTTGGCACGCAATTGCACGCCGCCTGGCAATCGCAGCAGGTGGTCAGGCTGCGGGCCTGACCACGCAATTGCACCGCCCTTTCCGCATTCTTGCCACAATACGATGCAACCCTAAGAAGAAGCCGCCCAGAACACCGTGATCAATGATCGCAAACGGCATGGCGGTTCAGGCAATCGACGTGACGACGCAAGGATGACCGCGATGAGACTGCTGGCAGTAGACGACGACCACTTCGCCCGTGACCTGTTGTTCGGGGCCCTCGCCAGCTCTGGCTATGACGATCTGGTGATGGCGGCTTCGGGGCACGAGGCGCTTGATATTCTTGTCAAGACAAGCCGTCCCTTTGATGCCTTTCTTCTCGACATTCGGATGCCCGGCATGGACGGGATCGAGCTTTGCGCGCGCATTCGCGGCATGGATCAGTATCGCAATGCCCCGATCCTGATGATCACGGCGATGTCAGAACGCCACTATATCGACGGCGCCTTTGCCGCCGGTGCGTTGGACTACATCAGCAAACCGTTCGAGGCGCTTGAACTGGGCGCGCGTCTGCGGACGGTGGAACGGATCGTGCGCCAAAACCATCTGGTCGCCCAAGGCAATTGCGAAATCGATCGTCTGCGCTCGGCGCGCGAACCAGGCATGGCATTTGATGTCGATGGCCCGGTTGAGATCGTCGATGTGCCGCGCGTCGTGGGTCTGGTTGCGATGGAAAACTATCTGCTGCGCCTGACCCGCTGGATGACATGGCAAAGCGAATCCGTGGCCTTTACCATCGACGGTTTCGACACCATGACGCGCTTCGCCACACCGGTCGAAATCTATGACATCTTGTCAGATACCGCTGATGCCATCGTGCGCGGGCTCAAGCGCGACAATCACCTTGTCACCTATGTGGGCAACGGCACCTTTGTCGCGGTCTTGCACCGCAAATCCAGCGTCAGCGACCCCGACACGCTGATGACCATTCAAGCCCTTCTTGATATGGCCGAGCCCAGCCTGGACAGCGGCGTTCCCTGCCCACTGAACCTGCGGGTGGGGCCAGTGTATCGCCCCAGCCTGATCGCCGCGGGCAATCCGCTTGCCCTTTTGACCATGCCCGGCAAAACCCGTGCCACCACGCGGTCGCCAAGGGCTGATGCGGTGCAGCCCAAACTCGTGCGCGGCTTTGCATGACGATGGTGGACCACAGTCACCCCCCCCAGCCCCTGAACGACGCCATGGCCCGATCGGTGGCGGCCGTTCGCGGGCGCTTTGTCGCCAGTCTGGCCGACCGGGCCGCCGAACTGGATGCGCTGATGGTGCTTGCCGAAACCGAACCTGACGCGCGCAGGTTCTTTCTGCGGGCCGTCGAGATCGTGCACCGCATTGCCGGGGTGGCCCGAACGCTGGGTTTTTCCGATCTGGGCGATCTGGCCTTTGAGGCTGAACGCAGGCTTGGCACCGCCCTGCCCCCTGCTGCTGTCACCACGGCGGCAGAAACGGCCATCGAGGCCGTGGATCATGTGGTCAGTTGCATTGATCAGATCACCCTATCGGGCCAGACCGCCGGCTGACCTACGGCAGCGCCCGGCTACGCCAGACCGCGCGACCGGGCCTCAAGCTGGGCCAGAACGTCAAACAACGCCTCTGACCGGCCCCGCGCCGCCGTGCGGCGGGTGGCGGCCTCTACCAGAAAGGCGACCTCGGGTTCTGCCCGCGCATGCAACCGGGCCGAGGCTGGCATCACCAGACTGACGCCCACCTGCGCCATCGCAAGCGCCAAGAACCCCAGCTTTTGCGGGCGTGAGGTGCGCGCACGGTGGCTGATACTGTCAAAGCCCCTGTGCCCGATCTGCGCCCCGATCGCAGAATAGATATGGCCCGCCGCATAAATTGCCGCCCGGCAATCCAAAGGCAGCCGCGCCACCCCCGTGGCCGCGCGCCAATAAAGACCGTCTGCCCGCCGCAACAAACGCCTTGTGCAGCGGCGGATGCCTTCAGATGGCTGTGGGTCGCGCAAAAAGGCAGCCGGATCAATGCCTTCCGCATGCAGCCACTCCAGCGGCAAAAACAGCCGCCCGGCCCGCGCGTCCTCGCCCACATCCCGGGCGATATTCGTCAATTGCATCGCCAGGCCCAGATCGCAGGCCCGCGCCAGCGCATCCTCATCCCTGACCCGCATCAGCACACACATCATCGCCCCAACCGACCCCGCAACCCGCGCCGCATAGGCCTGCAACTGCGACAGGTCGTCATAGCGCCGCCCCAGCGAATCCCACGCCAAGCCCTCCAGCAAGGCCTCGGGCAATGCGCGCGGCATGTCAAAGGCATCAACCACCGCCGAAAATGCCCGATCCGATGGGGCATTGCGGGGCTTGCCCGCATAGATCAGGTCCAACCGGTCGCGCAGCCGCAACACGGCCCCCGCCTTGTCGTGGCCTTCATCCACCTCGTCATCCGCCACCCTGCAAAAGGCGTAAAGCGCAAGGGCAGGATCACGCACACGCGCCGGCAAAGCACGCGAGGCCGCATGAAACGACAGGCTGCCCGTGCGGATCATGGCCCGGCAGGCCTCTATGTCAGCGGCGGCAATCATTCGGCCGCCAGCCTTGGCGCGCTTGCCGCGTGGCGGGGGGCATCGGGCACCACCTGGCCCAGAATTTCGGCCGTGCCAATCACCCCCGGCACCCCGGCACCGGGATGCGTGCCCGCCCCAGCCAGATACAGGCCCGGCAGTTCCTCTGACACGTTATGCGGCCGAAACCATGCCGATTGCAGAATCCGCGGCTCGATCGAAAAGCCCGCACCAAAGGGCGAAAGATAGCGCGCACGAAACGTCTCGGGCGTGAAGACAAGGCTTTCGCTGACATGGGCAGACAACCCCGGCAGCAACCGGCTTTCCAGCATCGCCAGCATTTTCTGACGGTAAGGCTCGGCCTCGGTCTGCCAATCAACAGCCCCCGCATGGCCCAGATGGGGCACGGGCGACAGCACATAAAAGGTGTCATCCCCCGCCGGCGCACAGCTTGGGTCTGTGACGCTGGGTCGGTGGACATACAGGCTCATGTCATCGGCCAGACGCCCGCGGATGAAGATATCCTTGATGTGCTGGCGATAGCGCGGCCCCACAACAATCGAGTGATGACCGACATCGCGCCACTTCCGGCCTGTGCCCCTGGTGCCGAAATACCAGACAAACAACCCCATCGACCAGCGCGACCGCCGCAACCGGGCGGGGGTCCAGCGTTTGCGCGGGGCATTGCGCAACAGCCGGTCATAGGTGTGGCCCGCATCGGCGTTTGACACCACCACCTGCGCGGGCAGCACCGTGCCATCGACCAGCTTTGCCCCGCCCGCGCGACCATTGCGCAGCACGATCTCATCCACCTCGGCGCCTTGTAACACGCGCCCGCCCTGATCGGCGATCACCCGCACCATGGCCTCGGCAATCGCCTGCACGCCACCCATGGCGTAATGCACCCCAAAGGCCTTTTCCAGATGGCTGACAAGGATATACATCGACGTCACGTTGAACGGATCGCCCCCAATGAACAGCGGGTGGAACGACAGCGCAAAGCGCAGATGTTCATCGCGCACCCGCGCCGCCGCATGGCCATAAACCGACCGATCCGCCCGCAGCGCCGCAAAGCGCGGGATCACTTTCAACGTCTCCCACAGCTTGTCCATCGGGCGCTTGCCCAGATCTTCATAGCCAAAGTGATAGCGGGCCTCGCTGTCGCGCAAAAAGCGCTGATAGCCCTTGGCATCGCGCGGGCTGATCCGCGCCACCTCGGCCTGCATGGCGGCATCGTCTTGCCGCGCGGTAAAGGTTTGCCCATCGTGAAAGCGGATTTCATAGAACGGGTCCATCGGCACCAGCCGCACATCGCGGTCAAAATCGCGCCCGCAGGCCTGCCACAAATCGCGCAGGCCCTGCGGCACGGTCACGATGGTGGGCCCCAGATCAAACCGATGCCCGCCCTGGCTGATCGACGACCCGCGCCCGCCGGGGCGATCCAGCCGGTCAAGCACTGTCACCTGCCAGCCCTTTGCCCCCAGCCGCATGGCCGAGGCAAGCCCCCCCAACCCCGCACCGATCACGATGGCTTGGCCAGTTCCTGCGGGGTCTTTGATGGGGTGCATATGTGTCATTGCCCCACGATAAACCGTCTATTCAGATTTACAACTCTCCTTTTTATTGCCGCTTTGATTGGCTTTTCTTCTTTCTTCATGCGCCAATAAGTGTAACACTAAACTTACACATCCATGCGGAGGATCTCCCATCTCGCTCGCGACTCTCAGCCTGTTCCGCTTTCCCGACATGGCTTCGCGGCTGTGGGTGATCGGACAAATGGCCTTGGCGCGACGGCATTTGGGCCGTGAACCGGGCCTTGGCTTTTACAAGCTGTGCGGATCAGGCACGGGCGAAGGCTTTACCCCGCGCCCCAATTGGCAGGTCTGGGCGATTCTGGCGGTCTGGCAGGATCAGGCTGCCGCGCGCCGGGGCATCGCCGAAAGCCCGGTCTGGCACGGCTGGCGCAACCGCGCTGCCGAAAGCTGGACCCTGTTTCTGGACCCATGCTCTGCACGCGGCCACTGGGCGGGACAATCGCCCTTTGCCCCCAGCCTGCCCGCGGGGGGCAAAGGGGCCGATGGGCCGATGGCCTTTCTGACCCGCGCCACCGTGCGCCCCCGCCATGCGCTACGCTTTTGGCGCCGGGTGCCGCAGATTTCAAACGCCATCGGCTCAGACCCGAATGTGGTGTTCAAGATCGGCATTGGCGAGGTGCCCTTGTTGCATCAGGTCACCTTTTCCATCTGGCCCGATGCCAAGACCATGGCCAGCTTTGCCCATGCCGATGGCCCCCATGCGCAGGCCGTGCGGGCCGTGCGGGCGGGTGACTGGTTTTCCGAAGAACTTTACGCGCGGTTCCGGGTCATCGGCACCGCGGGCACATGGGGTGGCCATGATCGGCTGGCCCATGCCAACAGCAAAAGGGATGCCGCATGACCGCCGCCACCGCCGCCCCCCATTCGTCGCGCAGCCATCTGCGCCCCCTTGCCGAACGCCCCCGGCGCCAACCCTTTCCCTTTTCCGCCATCGTCGGGCAAGACGATATGAAGCTGGCCCTGATCCTGACGGCCATCGACCCCGGCATTGGCGGGGTTCTGGTCTTTGGTGACAGGGGCACCGGAAAATCCACCGCCGTGCGCGCCCTGGCCGCGCTGCTGCCCCCGATCGAGGCGGTTGAAGGCTGCCCCGTAAACTCAGCCCGGCCCGAGCATTGCCCCGACTGGGTCACCCTGCCCGCAACCACGCTGATTTCCAAACCCACGCCGATGGTCGATCTGCCCTTGGGGGCCAGTGAAGACCGGGTTGTGGGGGCGCTGGATATTGAACGCGCCATCGGGCGCGGTGAAAAGGCCTTTGAGCCGGGGCTGCTGGCCCGCGCCAACCGCGGTTATCTTTACATCGACGAAGTCAATCTGCTGGAAGATCACATCGTTGATCTGCTGCTGGATGTGGCCCAATCGGGCGAGAATGTGGTAGAGCGCGACGGCCTGTCGATCCGGCATCCGGCCCGGTTCGTGCTGGTCGGCTCGGGCAACCCCGAGGAAGGCGACCTGCGGCCCCAATTGCTTGATCGCTTTGGCCTGTCGGTCGAGGTGACCAGCCCCCGCGACATTGACACCCGCGTGGCGGTGATCCAGCGCCGCGATGCCTATGACACCGACCCCGACGCGTTTCTGGCCGAATGGCACCCGCAGGATGCCGCCTTGCGGGACAGCATTCTGTCGGGCCGGGCGGCCTTGGCCGGGGTCAAGACACCCAACACCATCTTGCACGATTGCGCCGCCCTGTGCATCGCGCTGGGGTCTGATGGGTTGCGCGGGGAACTGACGCTGCTGCGCGCCGCGCGGGCCTTGGCCGCCAGTGAAGGCGCGCCCGAGATCCTGCGCGCCCATTTGCGCCAGGTGGCGGGCATGGCCCTTGGGCACCGTCTGCGGCGCGACCCGCTGGACGAGGCCGGGGCCGGGGCCCGCGTGGCCCGCACTGTTGCAGAAACGCTTCCGTGATATGGAAGACACCCCCCTCTGGTCGGCGCTTTGTGTGCTGGCGGTGGACCCGGTTTCGGTTGGTGGCCTGTGGCTGCGGGGCCGGGCCGGGCCCGTGCGTCAACGCCTGACCGAGGCTTTGGCCGCCCTGCCCTTGCCGCTGCCGCTGCAAAAGCTGTCGCCCAACATCGGCGATGACGCACTTTATGCCAGCCTTGATACGGCCTCGAGCCTGCGCGCGGGCCGCCCCGTCCTGCGGCAGGGGCTGCTCGACAAAGCCTCGGTTCTGGTGCTGCCGATGGCGGAACGCTGCCAACCGGGGCTGTCGGCGCGCATCGCGCAGGCCATGGATCATCATCGCCATGCGCTGATTGCACTGGACGAAGCCGCCGATGACGGCGAAGGCCTGACGCCCTGCCTTGCCGATCGGCTGGGGCTGTTTGTCGATCTGGATCAGATCCGCCTGCCCGACCCGCTGCTGTTGCCCCCCGTCACCCAGATCGAGGCCGCGCGGCAACTGCTGCCGTCGGTCAAGGTGGCGCATCAAACGGTGACCGATGTGGTCAAGGCCTGTGCAGAACTGGCGATCATCAGCGCACGCGCGCCGATCCTGACCTTGGCGGTCTCGCGCTGTCTTGCGGCACTGGCAGGGCGGCAGGTGGTAGAACTGGCCGATCTGCAACGGGCTGCGGCCCTGACACTGGCGCATCGCGGCATCGCCCCGGCCGAAAGCCAGCCCACACCGCCCCCAGAAACCCCGCAAGACCCCCCGCAAGATCCAAGTCCGGGGGATCAGCCCGCAGATCCCCCCCCTGGCCCAAGCGACCCCCTGCCCGCCGAAGTGATCGTCGAGGCAGCCCGCGCCGCCTTGCCGCAAGACCTGCTGGAACGGCTTGCGCAGTCACGCGCCCAACGGGCGGCGCGGGGCGCATCGGGCAGCGGGGCTGCGCGCATCGGCAATCACCGGGGGCGACCGATCCCGTCGCGCAAGGGGCGCCCGCAATCGGGCAACCGGCTTGATCTGATCGCCACCCTGCGCGCGGCAGCGCCCTGGCAGGCCATCCGCCGACAGGCCAACCCGCAACGGGCGGCACAGGCGTTGCTGGTCGATCCGGGTGATCTGCACATTCGCCGCACCAAGACCCTGTCTGACCGGGTGCTGATCTTTGCCGTTGACACCTCGGGCTCTGCTGCCTTTTCCCGGTTGGCCGAGGCCAAGGGGGCGGTGGAACTGCTGCTGGCCCGCGCCTACAGCCGCCGCGACCATGTGGCCTTGCTTACCTTTCGCGGCCATCAGGCCGAGTTGGTGCTGCCCCCGACCCGCAGCCTTGTGCTGACCAAGAACCGCCTGCGCAGCATGCCCGGCGGCGGCGCGACACCTTTGGCCGGGGCGCTGAAGCTGGCCTATGTAACCGCCCTGCGCGCCAAGGCGCGCGGCATGACGCCCACCATCGCCATCCTGACCGACGGGCGCGGCAATATCGCGCTTGACGGCCAGCCGGACCGCACCTTGGCCGAACAGCAATCCGTGCAACTGGCCCGCGCGATCCGTGCTGCGGGCACCGCTGCGCTGGTGATCGACGTTGCACAACGCCCGCAGCCCCGGCTGGCCGAGCTTTCGCTTTGCATGGGCGCGCAGTATATTGCCCTGCCCCGCGCAAGTGCCGGGCGCCTTGCGCAGGTGCTTGAGGCCAGCTTGGAGAGTTAGGCCATGGACCCCCGCGACTTGCCCGAAACCTGGCCCTACCGGTCTGCTGGCAGATCGGTCAGGGTGGGGCCGCACCGCTGGTGGGTGGTTGATACCGGCCCTGCCACGGCCCCGTGCCTGCTGCTGTTGCATGGTTTGGGTGCCTCGGGGCACAGCTTTCGCAACCTGATGCCGCTGCTGGCGGCCCATTGGCGGCTGATTGTGCCCGACCTGCCCGGCCAAGGGGCCAGTCAGACCGGGGCGCGCCACCGTATTGCGCTTGCCCCGCTGGCCGCGGATCTGGGCCAGTTGTGCACCGCGTTGCAAATCCAGCCTGCCGCCGTGGTCGGCCATTCGGCGGGCGGGGCAATTGCGCTGCAAATGGCGCTGACCACGCCGGGCCTGCCCGTGATTGGCATCAATGCCGCCCTGGGCCATTTCGAGGGCGCAGCCGGGGTGCTGTTTCCGGTGATGGCGCAGGCCCTGTCCGCCATGCCCTTTGCCGCGACGGGCTTTTCCCGCCTGTGGGGCAATGCGCGCACCATCAACCGCCTGCTGGCGGGCACCGGATCGCAGATCGACGCCACAGGGCGCGAACAATATCTGCATCTGGTGCGCGACCCCAGCCATGTGCGGGGCGCGCTGGACATGATGGCGAACTGGCGGCTTGACCCGTTGTTGGCCGATCTGCCCAAGATCAACGCCCCGGTGCTGTTGCTGGCGGGGCAGGATGACAAGGCCGTTCCCCCCCGTGTATCACATGAGGCGGCACAGGCGATACCCGGCGCAACCTGTCAGCCGATTGTCGGCGGGCATCTGGTGCAGGAAGACAAGGCAGATCTTGTGGCCGCTGCCATCCAGAACTGGCTTCAGGCCAAGGGGGCCTCGGCAAAGATCAGGTGACGATAGTGGGCCATGTAGATCTGCATCCAGGGCGTATAAAGCTCGGGCCGGGCCGCAAGATCGGCCAGCAATTCCCCAATCCCCATCCAGGCCACGGCTGCCACCTCATCCGGGTTTGGCACGGGTTCCAGCCCTTGGGGGGCCTCGGCGATGAAAATATCCACCACCTCATGCTCGGTCAGCCCGCCAAACACATCGGCGCGATATTCCACGCCCCCTGCCCGCCGCAACACCAGACCCGCAAGGCCCATTTCCTGCCTCAGCCGCCGTGCCGCACAGTCATGGGGCGCTTCCCCCCAGAACGGATGGGTGCAGCAGGTGTTCGTCCACAGACCGGGCGTGTGGTATTTGCCAAGCGCGCGCTGCTGCATCAGCACCTGATCGCCGCGCATCACAAAAACCGAAACCGCCGGATGGCGCAGCCCGCGCTGGTGCACCTCCAGCTTGTCCACCGGGCACAACTGGCCCCCGACAAAGGCCGGGATCAGCGCCCCGGTCATGTCCACTCCGGGGCAACAAGGCCCAGCAGATGGGCAAGGTTCTTGACGCCGATCTTGACATGGGCCAAGGGCTTTGCCGCCACCAGACGCTTGTTCATATAGGCGTCAAAGGTCAGGCGCTGCACATCAAGGTCATGACACAGGCTGACAAAACGCTCGCGCCGGTCATCGCTGCGGTAATAGGCATCCTGCATTGATCGCAGCACCTTGAACACAGTGCCATGATCTTTCAGAAACAGCCGCCGCGCCAGTTTCAGATCGGCCGCCCGCCCGCTGCGCAGAAAGGCTTGGGCGGCGGTGGCGGCGACCCGGCCCCCGGCCATGGCATAATAAATCCCTTCGCCCGACGACGGCGCCACAACACCCGCCGCATCGCCCGCCAGAACCACATCGCGGCCATTGTCCCAACGGTCCAGCGGTTTCAGCGGGATCGGCGCGCCCTCTCGGCGCAGGGTTTTACAGCCTGTCAGCCCCGCCATATCGCGCAGGGCGGCAGTGGCCTGCTTCAGATCAATGCCATCCACCTCAGTTCCCATCCCAACGCTGGCACGCGTGCCATGCGGAAAGACCCAGCCATAGAAATCGGGCGAGATGCGGCCATCATAGATCACGTCGCACCGGTCTGGATCATAGCTGGCATTGGCGGCAGGGGCGGCGATGATCTCCTGATAAGCGATGACATAGGGAATGCTGGCCCCGCCCGGCACCTCGGCCCGCGCCACAGCCGAACGGGCCCCATCGGCCCCCACCACCAGCCGTGTCGGCGACCGGGTTTCCTGACCGCTGGTCTTGTCACGCCAGACGACATGGGTGCCACTGGCATCCCGCTCGACGCGCAGAAACGTGCCGGTCAACCGCGTGGCCCCATGCATGGCGGCACGGTCGCGCAGATATTCGTCAAAATCCTCGCGGTCCACCATGCCGACAAAGCCGCCCTCGATATGAATATCGACGGCCCGCCCTTTGGGAGAGATCATGCGCGCACAGCGGATCTTGGCGACGATCAGATGATCGGGGATGGCGAAATCAGCAATCATCCGGGGCGGCACCGCACCACCGCAGGGCTTGATCCGCCCTGCCCTGTCCAGCAGCGCCACGCGCAGGCCGGCGCGGGCCAGATCTTCGGCAGCCGTGGCCCCCGATGGGCCACCGCCCACAACAAAAGCATCATATTTCATGTCATTTCCCCCCTGTGGCCGCGGCACCCAACGGCGCAGGGCGGCTGACAACAACTTGCATCGCCATAGCGGCGGCACCCAAAAACAGCAGGGCTTCGGCCAGAAAGACCACGCCAAAGGCCGTGGCATCGGGCAGGAACAGCCGGAACAGATCGGCCGCGGCCGCCCCCAGCAACCCGCCAAAGCCGGCGGCCAGGGCCTGCGCGGCCCCCCAAAGGCCCATGCGCGTGCCCTCACGCGCTAATCGCCCCTCGCCCGCCAGTGCCATCATGGCCCCAATGGCCGCCACCGCAAAAACACCGTTGAAAAAGCCCAAGGCCACCACCGCGGGCACCAGCAGATCAAGGCCCAGCAGGCCCAGTTGCGTGATGGCCACCAAGGCCGCCGCAGATCCGACACAGCCCGTCACGACCCAGGCGCGCAAGGTGCCAAGGCCCAGCCAAGACAGCGCCGCCCCCACCACCAACATGCCCAGAAACACGCCGCCATTCTGCGCACCAGACAATTGGGTGGATTGGCCGGGGTTGAAGCCAAAGACCAGCCCCGCATAGGGCTCAAGGATCAGTTCTTGCAAGAAATAGGCCACCATCGACAGGAAGATGAAGATGGTGAAGTCCCGCGCGCGCCGCTCGGCCCAAACCTCTGCCAAGGCGGGGGCCAAGGCAAGGCGCTGGTGCCGGGGGGCGGCGTCGGCTGGCACGACAATCACCCGCCGCTCGACACCCCAGATGGCAAGCGTGGTCAGCACCACGGCCCCCGCGCCCAGACAGGCCACGATCAGCAAAAGACGCTCGGGCCGATAGGGTTGCAGCAGGCTGCCCACCACCCCCGCTGTCACGGCAATGCCAAAGATCATCATCAACCAGGTGATCGTGGCTGCCGCTGCCCGCCGCCTTGGCGCGGTTGCCGTGGCAATCAGCGCCAAAAGCGACGTGCCCGATGCGCCAACGCCCACCCCGATCAGCGCATAGGCCAAGATCGACAGCGCCAGCCCGGCCCAAAACTGCCCCGCCATCAGCGTCAGCGCGCAAGAGGCCAGAAAGGCCCCCAGGGCCAGCCCAGCCATGCCGCCGATGATGAACACACTGCGATTGCCTTGGGTATCTGACCGGTAACCCCAGGCCGGGCGGCTGATCTGAATGCCGTAATGCAGCGCAACCAAGGCACCCGGCAACACCGCCGGCAGCGCCAGCTCTACCGCCATCAACCGGTTCAACGTGCTGGTCGTCAGCACGACGATCGACCCAAGGCACAGTTGCACCAGCCCCAGCCGAAAGATCTGCCCCCAGCCCAGCATCATGCCATCCCCCGCAGCGCAAAGGCCGCAATCATCATGCCGCTGACATAGAAGACGACGCCCGTGCCGTTATACCACGGCGCCTTGGCCTTGGGGTCTTTCATCAAGACCCGCATGGCTAGCCCCTGCGCCACAACCAAGGCCAGCACCGCCAGCCCATGCACCGGCTTGCCCCAGATCAGCAGCAGCGCCACGATCAGAAGCTGCGCCAACACCATCACGGTGCAGGCAATGCGCGCCGCCACCTCGGGGCCCAGAACCACCGGCAAAGACCGCACACCATGCAGGCGGTCACCCTCTAGCGCTTTGAAATCATTCAGCGTCATGATCCCATGCGCGCCAAAGGCATAGAGCGCCGCAATCGCGATATTTTCAAAACCGGGGGGCCCGGCCAACAAGACCGCCGCGCCGGTAAACCACGGCAAGCCTTCGTAAGACAGGCCCACCAGCCCCGGCCCCCACCAGCCCGACCGCTTCAGCCTGACAGGCTCTGCCGAATAGGCCCAGGCCGCCAGCACCCCAACAACCGTTGCCCCAAGGCCCCAGGGCCCCAGCAGCGCCCCCACCCCAAGGGCAAGCGCCGTCATGGCCAGCGCAACCCACAGGCCCCAACGGCCCGGCACCCGGCCCGACGGGATGGGGCGGTCAGGTTCGTTCACCGCATCGACATGGCGATCGCACCAGTCATTCGCGGCCTGACTCATGCCGCAGACGACGGGGCCTGCCAGCACCATGCCCAGCCCGACGATGGCCGCATTTTCCCAGATTGGCACACCCGACGACACCGCCCCGCACAGATAGGCCCAGACCGGGGGAAACCAGGTGACGGGTTTGATCAACCGCAGCAAGGCACGCGGTTCGGGCAAGGTTCGGGGGGGAAGAAGGTCAAGGGCGCTCATGGCGCAAGTAAACAGAACAAACCAGAGTCGGGCAAGAAAAATGTAAACTTATGTTGACAGTCTTGGCGCAATTTACAGCTTACACACCCATGCAACGCCCCCCTTAACGCAAATGGCCGGGCCAAGGCCCAGCCATTGTCTATCGCGCCGAACAGGTCGTGGGGTCAGTCCACTTCCTTGCTCAGCAACCCGAATTTGCGCAGTTTGACATACAGCGACTGCCGCGACAGGCTTAGCAACTCGGCCGCCGCAACCCGGTTGTTCCCGGTCAGCTCAAGCGCGGTTTCGATGCACATCTTTTCAATGATCTCGGTGGTTTCCGCCACTATGTCGCGCAGGGTGGAATAGCCCACAAGCTGCATCACGTTTTTCAGACCTTCGTTCCCGGCCACATCTGCGGGCCAGCGTGTGGCTTCGGCCACGCTGGAATCGCGGATCACCAGTCCGATGCAGGGGCTGGCGCGGTCACCGAACCAGGTGGCCGACAACTCAACCGCCACCTGGCCCGAATAATCGGTGTTCAGGCGGGTTGCGAAATGCCGCAAGTGGCCCACGCGGCGCACGTTATCAATCAGCACCCGCAAATCGATGCTGCCCCGGGCCAGAAACTCGGCGAAAGAGCGGCCCTGCACCATGGCAAGGCTGCTGCTGTCGGTCAGGTTCAGAAAGGCGTCATTGGCCGTCTTGATCGCGCCATCGCCATCCAGAAAGACCACGGCATCAATGCCTTTGTAGAACAGGCGTTCCATCATGTCAGACAGATCGCTGACCTGCGCTTTCCCGGTTTCGCCAAGCGCGATCCGGCAAAGCAACAGACGGTCGCCCGCCGCGCGGAAAATGGTGCTGCTGACCGACACCTTGCGCTTGTTGCGCTTGACGGTCAGTTCCAGACTGCCGCTGGTCTCGGCGCCCGAAAGATTGGCCAGGCTGTCCAGCAATTCGCCCCGGCGACGGCCCTCAAACTCTTGCGCCAGGGGGGCGTCGATCAGATCAGACCGTGACAGGCCGATCAATTCCGCCGTTGCGGCATTCACGTCCACGATCTTGCCGCTGGACATTGAAATGATCATCACAGGCGTCGGATACAGTTCCATCAACACGCGATAGCGCGTTTCAAGCTCTCGCTGCGCCTCGTAATCACGCTCAAGCGACAGATGCGCCTTGACCAGTTGCTGCTGCAACTCGGCCAGGGGGCGCTGGTCGCGGCCACACATCAGGATCGAGCCATCGGCACTGGTGCGGGTGATGGCATAGCTGATCGGGAACTGGAAATTGGAATCATCCGCATGGGTCAGCTCGACAACCATGGGCCGATGCGTGTCAAGCTCGGTCCCGGCCAGCCGGGACTCAAGCTTTGACCAGCTTTCCGGGGCCAGCAGATCGGCCAGTCGGGCCCCCTGCCAATGTGCGACTTTTGCGCCAATTCCCATCTGGGGGTTGACCAAAACCGTTTCCACAACATGTTCGCGTGAGACAACCAAGGCAACATCACAAGACGACGTCACGATATCGACCAGCACGTCAGGAGGAACCTCTGGCAAGGTCCCCCTTCTTAGCAAAAATCGCCCATCTGAAGTCACAGCCAAACCTTTCATCGGTGCGTATACAGAACGCACCCGTCGCATTTCGCGCAGGGCCCTTTGTCAAAGCCCGAATTCTGTCACGACCATCGATATGTCGTTCGTTACCAAATCTGCTCCCGCGCCCACAAGCGCTTCGCGACATGTTTCGGCCACTGCCCCCCCGACAGCAACTTTCAAAGTCCCTTTCGTCATCTGTTTAAGGGTCTTTACCAGTTTTGCACACATTTCAAGCCTGTCGCGGCTTCCCAATGTGATCAAGGCGGCATCAAAGCGTTTCTCTGCCAGCAAGACCGTCAGGTCTGACAACCCCGGCGAGAATTTCATGCCCACCGACACCCCCCTGCGCCGAAACATCGAGGCCGCAACCATGATGCCCAAGGTGTGCTGCTCTGCCGGCGGCACGATCATCAGAACGGCGGCGGTGCTGTGGCGGTTGGCGGCCTCGGCGATCAGGCCATCCTGCACCAGATGCAACAATTCATGCAGCCGCGTCATGCCCACCGTCACATCGGCAAAGCTGGCCGTATCGTTCAGCCATGCCTCACCCAAAGACCGTGCTGCCTCAGGAATGTAGAAATCTATGATCTGCTCGGGTGCGATGCGCGCCGCGCGGAACTGGCCCAGCAACGCGGCAAGCGATGCGTCCTCCTTCGCCCTGGTGGCTTCGACCAACCGACTAAGCAATACCTGCTTCAGATGCCCGACTCCTTCGCTGCGCCGCGCGGCAAGACGCCCAATCACCTCGAAAGCAAGCCCGAAATGTCCACGCAAAGCGTCGCGGTCGTTTCTGGTTATGCTTCCGTCGTCACGCATCTTAGCACCATGGCAAGAGCGGTGAGCACCGGGCCATCCCTAGCACGCACAGCCGAGACTGAAAAGGGTCAGACTCCCCTATACACATCACACCCCGACTTGCCAAAAATGTCTAGGAAAATTGACACTTGATCGGATTTAATTGGAAATCGTCGGGCATATACCTGAAATTACGCCATTTTTCATATGCGGAACCAGGCGCAACAGGCGATCAAACCCCGAATCGGCCAGCAGAAAGCGCGCGTCAATGTGTAAGTTTATATTGACACTTTCGCCCCGACGTCTAACGTCAAACCCATCGCTCCTAAAGCAAAGCCCGCACCGCCATGCCGCATCCTTCTGCAAAATCAACACGCAAGGCGCTGTATACCCCGGCAGAGCGGGCACGCCGCGATGCGTCAGGGTGGACAGTTGTGCAAGGCATCCTTGCGCCGCTGCAATTTCTGGCCTTTGCCGTGTCCCTTGGGTTGGTGCTGCGCTTTCTGGTGACAGGCCAAGGTTACACTTTGGCCACCTTGTCCATTCTGGTGAAGACGGGCTTTTTGTTCGTGATCATGGTCACCGGTGCCATCTGGGAAAAAGTGGTCTTTGGCCAATACCTTTTCGCCCCCGCCTTCTTCTGGGAAGATGTGTTTTCCTTTGCCGTCATCGCCCTGCATATCGCCTATCTTGGGGCGCTTTGGGCGGGCAACCTGGCCCCGACCGGGCTGATGATTCTGGCACTGGCGGCCTATGCCACCTATGTGGTGAATGCGGGCCAGTTCTTGTGGAAACTGCGTCAGGCGCGGCTTGATATGGCCCGCACCGATCTGGGGGTTCCGGCATGAGCCTCGATCACCCCGCCACCGGCTGCACCTCGCCCCCCGTTCTAAAGCAGCGTGGCCAGCGCGAGGTGTTTTGCGGGCTGACCGGTATCATCTGGCTGCACCGCAAGATGCAAGACGCGTTCTTTCTGGTGGTGGGCAGCCGCACCTGCGCGCATCTGCTGCAATCGGCGGCGGGGGTGATGATCTTTGCCGAACCACGTTTCGGCACCGCCATTCTGGAAGAAAAAGATCTGGCCGGTCTGGCCGATGCCAATACCGAGCTGTTGCGCGAGGTAGAGCGCTTGCTGACTCGTCGCCCCGATATTCGCCAGTTGTTTCTGGTCGGGTCTTGCCCGTCCGAAGTGATCAAGCTGGATCTGGCCCGTGCGGCAGAGCTGCTGAATACCATCCATGCGCCGCATGTGCGGGTGTATAACTACTCTGGCTCGGGCATCGAGACGACCTTTACCCAAGGCGAGGACGCCTGCCTTGCCGCGATGGTGCCCAGCCTGCCGACGACCGAGGCAAAGGAGTTGCTGGTGGTCGGGGCCTTGCCGGATGTGGTTGAAGATCAGTGCCTGGCACTTTTGGCGGCCATGGGTGTTGGCCCGGTGCGGATGCTGCCGGCGCGTCGCGCCGCAGACATGCCCGCCGTGGGCCAGAACACCCGCTATATCCTGACCCAACCCTTTCTGGCCGACACCTCGGCCGCCCTTGCGGGGCGCGGGGCGCAGCGGATCGAGGCGCCCTTTCCCTTTGGCGAAGAGGGCACAACGCTGTGGCTGCAAGCCGTGGCCGATGCCTTTGGCGTCTCGGCGGCGCAATTTGATGCGGCAACCGCCGCGCCACGCGCCCGGGCCCGCAAGGCCGTGGCCGCCCATGCCGCCACCCTGTCGGGCAAAAGCCTGTTTCTGTTCCCCGACAGCCAGCTTGAAATCCCCCTCGCCCGGTTTTTGGCCCGCGAATGCGGCATGCGCCCGCTTGAGGTTGGCACCCCCTATTTGCACCGCGCCCTAAGCGCGCCGGATCTGGCCTTGCTGCCCGAAGGGCCGGTGATTTCCGAAGGCCAGGATGTGGATCTGCAACTTGATCGCCACGCAGCCCTTGCCCCCGATCTGACGGTTTGCGGCCTTGGCCTTGCCAACCCGCTAGAGGCGCAGGGCCATACCACGAAATGGGCCATCGAACTGGTGTTCACCCCGGTGCATTTCTACGAACAGGCCGGTGATCTGGCCGGGCTGTTCAGCCGCCCGCTGCGCCGCAAGGCCCTGCTGGCTGGCGGGGGGGCCGCAGCATGAAACTGACCCTGTGGACATATGAAGGCCCGCCCCATGTGGGGGCCATGCGCGTGGCCACGGCGATGAAGGGCCTGCATCTGGTGTTGCATGCGCCGCAGGGCGACACCTATGCCGATCTTCTGTTCACCATGATCGAACGGCGCGACCACCGCCCGCCCGTCACATTTACCACCTTTCAGGCCAGCGATCTGGGGGCCGATACGGCCAGCCTGTTCAAATCGGCAGCTCAGGCCGCCCATGCCCGGTTTCAACCACAGGCGATGATCGTCGGTGCGTCTTGCACGGCAGAACTGATCCAGGATGATCCGGGCGGGCTGGCACAGGCAATTGGCCTTGATTGCCCGGTGATTGCGCTGGATCTGCCGTCTTACAGTCGCAAGGAATGCTTTGGCGCAGATGAAACGCTGCATGCGCTGGTGCGTGCGCTGGCGGTGCCGATGCCACGAACCCAAGCCATCACCTGCAACCTGCTGGGGGCCACGGCTCTGGGCTTTCGCCACCGCGACGATGTGGCCGAGATCACCAAGCTGTTGGGCCAGATGGGCATTGCGGTCAATGTCTGCGCGCCGCTGGGGGCCAGCCCGGATGATCTGCGCCGCTTGGGGCAGGCCCATTTCAACGTGCTGCTTTACCCCGAAACCGGCGAAAGCGCCGCCCGGTATCTGGAGCGTGCCTGCGGCCAGCCCTATACCAAGACCGTGCCCATCGGCGTGGCCGCAACCCGTGATTTTCTGCGCGAAGTGGCCCAGATCACCGGGCTTTGCGCACAGGTTGACGAAACGGGCCTGCGCCTGCCGTGGTGGTCGGCCTCGGTTGACAGCACCTATCTGACCGGAAAGCGCGTTTTCCTGTTCGGCGACGCCACCCATGTGATCGCCGCAGCCCGCATCGCCGCCACCGAGATCGGTTTTACCGTCGTCGGCATGGGCTGCTATAACCGCGAACAGGCCCGCGCCCTGCGCACCGCCGCCGCCCTTTACGGCGTCACACCGCTGATCACCGATGACCATCTGGAGGTCGAGGCCGCCATCGCCGAGGCCGCGCCCGAACTGATCCTGGGCACCCAGATGGAGCGCCATATCGGCAAGCGTCTGGGCATTCCCTGCGCTGTCATCTCCTCGCCCGTCCATGTGCAGGACTTCCCCGCCCGCTATTCCCCGCAAATGGGGTTCGAGGGCGCGAATGTGATCTTTGACACTTGGGTGCATCCGCTGGTCATGGGGCTGGAGGAACATCTGCTGACGATGTTCCGCGAAGATTTTGAATTTCACGATGCCGCCGGGCCCAGCCATCACGGCGCCAAGGCCACGCCGCTGGACCCGGAAACGCCGACACCCGTGGCACAAGTGCCGGTCGTGCTGCCCTCGGGCGCAGTGCATTGGCTGCCCGAGGCCGAGCGTGAGTTGAAAAAGATCCCGTTCTTTGTGCGCGGCAAGGCCAAGCGCAACACCGAGCTTTATGCAACCGACAAGGGCGTTGCCGCCATTTCGGTCGAAACCCTTTACGAGGCAAAGGCCCATTATGCGCGATGATCGGTTTCCATCGCCCGACATGACAGCGCCCGCCAAGGCCGACGGGGTGTATCGGTTTGTGGTCATCACGCTGGATGCCCATGCGGCAGGCCCCGCCACGCGCGTCACCCCGCGCCTGGCCAAGGATTTTCCGGGCATCGAAATCTCGATCCATGCCGCCGCAGAATGGGCCGAAAACCCGGCCGCCCTGGCTGCGGCCAAGGCTGCGGTGGCCACGGCCGATATCGTGGTGGCCAATCTATTGTTCATCGAAGAGCATCTGACCGCCATTCTGCCCGAACTGACCGCCGCTCGGGCGCGGGTCGATGCCTTTGTCGGGCTGATCGCCGATCCTTCGGTGGTCAAGCTGACGCGGATGGGCGATCTGGATATGTCCAAGCCCGCCAGCGGGGCCATGGCGATGCTGAAAAAGCTGAAGCCTGCGAAAGAGAAATCCGGCTCGGGCAAGGACCAGATGGCGATGCTGCGCCGTCTGCCCAAGATCTTGCGGTTCATTCCCGGCAAGGCCCAAGACCTGCGGGCCTGGTTCTTGTCGATGCAATATTGGCTGGGCGGGTCTGACGACAATATCGAACAGATGATCCGCTTTCTGATCGGGCGCTATGCGCCGCGCGCCGGGTGGAAAGGGGCGCCCGCCAAGGCCCCCATTGATTACCCCGATGTCGGGCTGTATCACCCGGCCCTGCCCCAGCGCATCACCACCACGCTGGCCGATCTGCCCCGCCCGCCGCAGGCCAGGGGCACAGTCGGGCTGATGCTGCTGCGATCCTATATTCTGGCATCGGATTTCGCGCATTATGATGCCGTGATCGCGGCGCTGGAGGCACAGGGGCTTGCCGTCATTCCGGCCTTTGCCGGGGGCCTTGATGCCCGCCCGGCGGTCGATGCCTACTTCCACGATGCCACGGGCCCAAAGATTGACGCGCTGGTGTCGCTTTCGGGGTTTTCGATGGTGGGCGGGCCCGCCTATAACGACAGCCCGGCTGCCGTGGCCGCCCTGAGGGCGCTGAACGTGCCCTATATCGCGGCCCATCCGCTGGAGTTTCAGACCTTGGGCCAATGGGCGGCCTCGGGCACCGGGCTTGGCCCGGTGGAAACCACGATGCTGGTGGCCCTGCCCGAAATCGATGGCGCCACCAACCCCACGGTCTTTGCCGGCCGCCACGGGCAAGAGGGTTGCCAGGGATGCGCCCACAAGTGCCAGCCCAAGGCCGACTCCAAGGCTATGGCACCTTGCCATGAACGCATCACCTCTTTGGCCGAAAAGACCGCCCGCATGGTGCGCCTGCGTCGCACGGCCAATGCCGACAAGAAGGTGGGGGTGGTTCTGTTCGGCTTTCCGCCCAATGCCGGGGCGGCGGGAACGGCAGCCTATCTGAGTGTGTTTGAAAGCCTGCACAACACCCTGACTGCCCTGAGAGATGACGGGTATACCGTCACCGTGCCCAAAACGGTGGACGATTTGCGGGCCGCGGTTCTGAAGGGCAATGCCGCAACCTATGGTCAGCCTGCCAATGTGGCGGCCCTCGTTACGGCCGAACAGATTGTGCAGCACACGCCAAACCTGCAAGAGGTAGAGGCCGTCTGGGGCCCGGCCCCGGGGCGCGTGCAAAGTGACGGGCGCGGCGTCTTTGTGCTGGGCCAGCAGTTTGGCAATGTCTTTGTCGGGTTGCAGCCCCTGTTCGGCTATGAGGGCGATCCGATGCGCCTGCTGTTTGAACGCGGCTTTGCCCCCACCCATGCCTTCGTGCAGTTCTACCAGTGGCTGCGCAATACCTTTGCCGCCGATGTGCTGCTGCATTTCGGAATGCATGGGGCGCTGGAATTCATGCCGGGCAAGCAAACCGGCCTTGGCGCGCAGGATTGGCCCGATCGACTGATTGGCGAGATGCCCAATGTCTATCTTTACGCCGCCAACAACCCCTCAGAGGCGACGCTGGCCAAGCGCCGGTCCAATGCCATCACCATCACCCACCTGACCCCGCCCTTGGCGCAATCGGGCCTGTATAAGGGGCTGGTCGATCTGAAAGACAGCCTGACCCGCCTGCGCGCCCTGCCCCCTGATGCGCCCGAAGCGGTGGATCTGGCCGGGTTGATCGCGGATCAAGCCAAGGCTGTGGATCTGGAAACCGATGATCTGAACAGCCTGTGGCTGAAACTGCTGGAAACCGAAGGCGCCCTGATCACCGATGGCCTGCATGTCGTAGGCCGCCCCTATGCGCCCGCGGCCCGGGCCCAGTTGCTTGCGCTGCTGCCCCCCGATGCCGACCGCGCCCGCGCGGATGCCCTGCTGCAAGAAGATGCCGAGATCCCGGCCCTGTTGCGCGCCCTGTCGGGCAAGTTCATCGCGCCGGTGCCCGGTGGCGATCTGATCCGCAGCCCCGAGATCTTGCCAACGGGGCGCAACATTCATGCCTTTGATCCGTTCCGCATGCCAACCGCCTTTGCCTTGCAAGACGGCGCGGCCCAGGCCAAGCGACTGCTTGATGCCCATGCCAGCCTGCCCCATTGCGTGGCGCTGGTGCTGTGGGGGTCAGACAACATCAAATCCGATGGCGGGCCGATTGCACAGGCGCTGGCCCTGATCGGCGCGCGGCCCCGGTTCGACCATTACGGCCGGCTGTGCGGGGCCGACCTGATCCCCCTGGCCGAACTGGGCCGGCCGCGCATTGATGTGGTGATGACGCTGTCAGGCATCTTCCGCGATCTGTTGCCGCTGCAAACCCGCATGCTGGCCGAGGCCGCATGGAAGGCCGCCAGTGCCGAAGACGAGCCGCTGTCGCAAAACTTTATCCGCGCCCATGCGCTGGCCTATTCCCAAGAGATGGGCGTCGATCTGGAAACAGCGTCCTTGCGCGTGTTTTCCAATGCCGAAGGCGCCTATGGGTCGAATGTGAATGTGCTGGTCGGCTCTTCGGCCTTTGGGCAGGAAGACGAACTGGCCGATGCCTACGAGTCGCGCAAAAGCTTTGCCTATGGCCGCAACGGCAAACCCATCAAGAACGCTGCGCTGCTGCAAAAGGCGCTGAAAGACGTGGATCTGGCCTATCAGAACCTTGAGTCGGTCGAATTGGGCGTCACTTCGGTGGACCATTACTTTGACACACTGGGCGGCATTGCCCGGGCCGTCAAACGCGCGCGCGGCGGGCAGGATACGCCGGTTTATATCGGCGATCAGACCCGCGGCGGCGGCACGGTGCGCAGCTTGAAAGACCAGATCGCGCTGGAAACCCGGTCGCGCAGCCTGAATCCGAAATTCTATGAAGGGCTGCTGAAACACGGCGCCGAAGGCGTGCGCCAGATCGAGGCCCATGTGACCAATACCTTGGGCTGGTCCGCCACCACGGGCCATGTCGAGCCTTGGGTCTATCAGCGCCTGTCCGAAACCTTTGTGCTGGATGACGCCATGCGCAAACGGCTGGCCGGGCTGAACCCCGAGGCCAGCAACCGCATGGCCCAGAAACTGCTGGAAGCCTCTGACCGCAACTATTGGCAACCCGACGCGGACACCTTGGCCGCGCTGCAACAGGCTGCGGATGAACTGGAAGACCGGATGGAAGGGATCGCCGCCGAATGACCAACCCTTGCACCAGCTTGACCCGAAAGACCGGGGGGCCAGCCCCCCGGCCCCCCCGGGATATTTATGAACAGATGAAAGGGGCCACAGCATGAGCCCGCGTGACGAAATTCCCGACCTGCGAGGCCTTGATGGCGAAGGATCGGTTCAGGTCAGCCAAGACCCCAGTCTGAAGATCGAAGGGGCCAAGGTCTTTTCGGTTTATGGCAAGGGCGGGATCGGCAAATCCACCACCTCGTCCAACCTGTCAGCGGCCTTTTCCATGCTGGGCAAGCGGGTGCTGCAAATTGGCTGCGACCCCAAGCATGACAGCACATTTACCCTGACGGGCAAGTTGCAGCCCACGGTGATCGACATTCTGAAGGGGGTTGATTTCCACCCCGAAGAGCTGCGCCCCGAGGATTATGTGACCGAAGGCTTTAACGGTGTGAAATGCGTCGAGGCCGGCGGCCCCCCGGCAGGCACCGGCTGCGGCGGCTATGTCGTGGGCCAGACCGTCAAGCTGTTGAAGCAACATCACCTGCTGGAAGACACCGATGTGGTGATCTTTGACGTCTTGGGCGATGTGGTCTGCGGTGGCTTTGCCGCCCCCTTGCAGCATGCCGACCGCGCCGTGATCGTCACTGCCAATGATTTTGACAGCATCTATGCGATGAACCGCATCATCGCGGCGGTGCAGGCCAAATCGGGCAATTACAAGGTGCGGCTGGCCGGCTGCGTGGCCAACCGGTCGCGAGACACCGATGAGGTGGACCGCTACTGCGCGCGCGTCGGGTTCAACCGCATCGCCCATATGCCCGACATTGATGCCATCCGCCGCTCGCGTCTGAAGAAAAAGACGCTGTTCGAGATGGATGACAGCGAAGACATCGTGATGGCGCGGGCCGAATACATGCGGCTGGCCGAAAAGCTGTGGCGCTCGGTCGCCGAGGAAGGGCTGACGCCTGACCCGCTGCCTGACCGCGAAATCTTTGAATTGCTGGGGTTTGACTGATGCCCGATTACGCCATCACCCGCGACCGTGTCGAAGAATATTTCGACCGCACGGCCACCACGGCCTGGGCGCGGCTGACCACGGATGCCAAGGTCAGCCGGATCCGGCAGACGGTGCGCGCAGGCCGCGACCGGATGCGCGCCACCATGCTGGCGCGTCTGCCCGAGGATCTGACAGGGATGCGGGTGCTGGATGCCGGATGCGGCACCGGGGCCATGACGGTGGAACTGGCGCAGCGCGGCGCACAGGTGCTGGCGGTGGACATCTCGCCGCAACTGGTGCGGATCGCCCAAGACCGCCTGCCCGACACCTTGCGCGGCAATGTGCGGTTTCACGCGGGCGACATGACAGATGAGGCCCATGGCGCCTTTGACTTCGTTTTGGCGATGGACAGCATGATTTACTACACGGCCCCCGATATTGCCGCGATCCTGGCGCGCATGGCCCCGCGCACCGATCAGGCCATTGTCTTTACCCTTGCCCCGCGCACGGCGCTGCTGATGGCCTTTTGGGGCCTTGGCAAGCTGTTTCCCCGCTCTGACCGCTCGCCCGTGATGGTGCCCCATGCGCTGCCCGCCTTGCGGGCCCATGTCGGCAGCGGGCTGGACAGGGTCGCGCGGATCAGCAGCGGGTTCTACATCAGCGAATGCCTGGAGTATCGGCCATGATCCTGGGAAAGAACCAGATTGCCCGGCTGGGGGCGGAATGGATGCCCTTTGCGCAGGCCTCGTCCGCTGAGTTGCCGATGGCGCAATTGCTGCGCCTGTCGCTGTTCCAGATCTCGGTCGGGATGGCGCAGGTTCTGCTGTTGGGCACGCTGAACCGGGTGATGATTGTCGAGCTTTCGGTGCCCGCACTGATCGTGGCCAGCATGATTGCCATTCCGGTTCTGGTGGCCCCGTTCCGCGCGCTGCTGGGCCATCGGTCAGACACCCATGTCAGTGCGATCGGCTGGAAGCGCGTGCCTTATCTGTGGTTTGGCAGCCTGTGGCAGATGGGGGGGCTGGCGGTGATGCCCTTTGCGCTGATCGTGCTGTCGGGCGACCAGTATCACGGCCCGGCCTGGGCCGGAGAGGTCTTGGCGGCCCTGGCGTTTCTGATGGCAGGCTTGGGCATGCATATGACCCAGACGGCGGGTCTGGCCCTTGCCGCAGACCGCGCCAGTGATGAAACGCGGCCGCGTGTGGTGGCGTTGCTTTACGTCATGTATCTGGTGGGCATGGGCTTTTCGGCCATCGTCGTCGGCTGGCTGTTGCGCGACTATGATCCGCTGACGCTGGTGCGGGTGGTGCAGGGCTGTGGCCTTGCCACGCTGGTTCTGAACGTCATCGCCCTGTGGAAGCAGGAAAAGCTGAGCCCGATGACCGCCGCCGAGCGTGCGGCCCCGCGCCCGTCTTTTGGGGCAGCCTGGGCCGGGTTGATGGCTGAACCGGGGGTGCGGCGCCTGCTGTGCGTTGTGGGCTTTGGCACCCTCGCCTTCAACATGCAGGATGTGCTGCTGGAACCCTATGGCGGCCAGATTCTGGGCCTGTCGGTTGGGGCCACCACCTTGCTGACCGCAACATGGAGCGCGGGGGCCTTGCTGGGCTTTCTGATCTCGGCCCGCCAACTGGCCCAAGGGGCCGATCCGTGGCGGCTGGCGGCCAAGGGGGTGCTGTTCGGCATTGCGGCCTTTACCGCCGTGATCTTTGCCAGCCCGATGCAAAGCGCCCCCCTGTTCTATGCCGGGGCGGCCCTGATTGGCCTTGGCGGGGGCACCTTTGGCATTGCCACGCTGACGGCCGCCATGACCCTGCCCTGCCAGACGGCGGCGGGGCTGGCCCTGGGGGCTTGGGGGGCGGCGCAGGCCACGGCCGCGGGGCTGTCGATCTTTGCGGGCGGGGCCTTGCGCGACCTTGTCGATCATGGGGTGGGGCGCGGGCTGTTTGGCCTGATGCATGACCCGGCCCTTGGCTATTCGGTCGTCTATCACATCGAAATCGGACTGCTTTTTCTGACTCTTGTCGTGTTGGGCCCCCTGGTCCGGCTTGGCAAGATTGACCCAAACCAGACGGAACGCGGCGCTGCCCCTTCGGGCCTTGCCGAGTTCCCGACCTGACAGCGGAGGACCAAAATGGTCGGCGTCAACTTTTTCGGCAATTTCGATCTGGCCAGCCTTTCGATCTGGCTGTTCTGGGGCTTTTTCGCCCTGTTGATCTATTACCTGCAAACAGAAAACATGCGCGAAGGCTATCCTTTGGAAACCGAGGACGGGCTGCGCGCGCCCAATCAGGGGCCGTTCCCGGTGCCTGGCCCCAAGACCTTTGCCCTGCCGCATGGCCAAGGCACTGTGACCGTGCCCTCGGTCGAGAATGAAGACAGCCACCGCCGCACCGATCTGGCGATGGCGCGCACCGCCAAATCCGAAGGCTTTCCGCATCTGCCAACCGGGGACGCGATGAAAGACGGTGTTGGCCCGGCGTCCTGGGTGCCGCGCCGCGATGTGCCGGAACTGGATGGCCATGGCAAAGCCAAGATCATTCCGATGGCGCAGGCGGCAGATGTGCATGTTTCAGCCGGGCGTGACCCGCGCGGCATGCCGGTGCAGGCGGGCGATCTGGAAGTGGTGGGGCGCGTGGTGGATCTGTGGATCGACGCCCCCGAGCAACTGGTGCGCTATGTCGAGGTCGAGTTGAATTCAGGCTCGCGCCGCTTGATCCCGATGACCCTGTGCAAGATCTGGTCTGACAGGGTGCGGGTCGGTGCCCTGACGGCTGATCTGTTCGAGGCCATTCCGGCCACCAAATCCCTGACCCAGGTGACGAAACTGGAAGAAGACAAGATCTCTGGTTATGTGGCCAGCGGTTGGTTCTATGCCAAGGGCCGCAAGCGCGGCCTGTGACGGACGGGGATCGGCGCGCGCCCGCGCCGGTCTGACGTATATCCAACACGGAGGGTCTGCCATGTCAGACCGCGATTTCAACTTTGAATACAAGCCGGGCCTGCCCGCGCCGCTGCCTGCCGGAGAAGACATCCTGTGGCAAGGCAAGCCCGACACCGCCACCCTTGCGCGTGAGGCGTTCAAGATCCGCTGGATCACCGGCTATATGCTGGTGCTGGCCCTGTGGCAGGGCGGATCGGCCTATGCCGATGGCGGGGCGGGTTATGCGATCGCCCGGCTGATCCCTTATCTGGTGCTGGCCGTTGCAGCCTATGGCGTTGTCTATGGGTTGGCCTGGATGCAGGCACGGGCCGCGATCTATACCATCACCAATGCCCGCGTGATCTTGCGGGTGGGGGCGGCGCTGCCCATCACCTATACCCTGCCCTTTACCTGCATCGAGACGGCCTCTCTGGCCTCGGACGGGATCAAGGGCACCGGCACCTTGGCGCTGCAAACCAAGGGCAACATGCGGCTGTCTTATGCGGTGCTGTGGCCCCATGTGCGGCCCTGGCACATCCGCCTGCCACAACCGGCCCTGCGCGCCATTCCCGATGCCACGCAAGCTGCGCGCATTCTGGCCGATGCTGCCCAGGCCAAGATCAACGAGCCCCGCATCAGCCGCACCGCGCCGCAAGACGCCGGTCTTGTGGCCGCGGAATAGGGGGGAAAGGCCATGCCGCAGCATCCTGTAACCCCCGCTCTGCCCACCAACCGCGAGCGTGAGATGATCCCGCGCACCTTGCTGTGGGCCATGTTTGCGCTGGCCTTGGCCAGTCTGGCGCTGGCCAGCTTTTCGGTGGTGTCGAACCGCCCGCATGTGGGTGTGCCCGTGCCCGGCAAGATCGTGGCCCAGCGCAGCTTTATCCTCGAAGGGCTCAGCGCACAGGCCGTTGTGGTGCGCGATCCCGATGGCACGGTGCTGATGGACATGCCCCATGGCGGTTTCATCACGGTCATTCAATCGGCCATGGCCCGCGCGCGTGAGGTGGCCCGTGTGGACGGAAACCCACCGATGCAGGTGGTGAAATACGACAACGGCCGCCTTGTGGCCCAAGACCCCGTCACCGGCTGGAGCGCCGAGCTTTACGCCTTTGGCAATGACAACAAAGCCGCGTTTGAACGGCTGCTTGACACAAAATAGGGAACCAGAACCATGCCACTTTTTACCCGCACGAAAGAACAGGTGCCTTGCACCGTCGAAGTCTCGCATCGATTTGAAAGCCTGCATGCCCATGTCCGCTTTGACAATGGCGCCGTCATCCATCCGGGGGATGAGGTGCTGGTGCATGGCGCGCCCGTCATGGCGGCCTATGGCGAACTGATCGTCGAACACCGCGAAGCCACGATCACCCGCGCCAGCACCCTAGAACGCTGGTGGACCCGCCTGACCGGCGATCTGGAGTTCATGGAGCTTTGCGAATTTTCCTTCAGCGAGGAGTTGACGGTATGAAAGACCTGACCCACGACAGCAGCCATGACGAGTTGCACGCCGAAATCGCCGACCGGTTCGACACCACGGCGATGGCCACCGAAACCACCCTGCTGAACCCCCGGTTCTACACCACCGACTTTGACGAGATGGACAAGATCGACGTCACCCCGGTGCGTGAGGCCTGGGACAAATTGCTGGCGCAGATGAAGTCTGACCCGAACAAGGGCCATTTCAAGAAGAACGCCGATTGGGACAAGGTGGATTGGGAAGGCATGGACCCGGCCCTGCGCGCCGAGTTCATCGACTTTCTGGTGTCATCCTGCACGGCCGAATTCTCGGGCTGCGTGCTGTATAAGGAAATGAAGCGCCGCGGCAGCAACCCCGATATCTGCGAATTGTTCAGCTATATGAGCCGGGATGAGGCGCGCCACGCCGGTTTCATCAACGATGCGCTGCGAGAGGCCGGGGTGGCCGTGAACCTGGGCTTTCTGACCAAGGCCAAGAAATACACCTATTTCCGGCCCAAGTTCATCTATTACGCCACCTATCTGTCGGAAAAGATCGGCTATGCCCGTTACATCACCATCTTTCGCCACCTAGAGGCGCATCCCGAGCACCGGTTCCACCCGATTTTCAAATGGTTCCGCGAATGGTGCAATGACGAGTTCAGCCATGGCGAGGCCTTTGCCCTCTTGATGCGCACCGACCCCAAGCTGACCACCAGCTTTGCCAACAAGCTGTGGATCCGGTTCTTTCTGACGGCGGTCTATTCCACGATGTGGGTGCGCGACCATGCCCGCAAGGATTTTCACAACGCCCTTGGCGTGGATATCGACTGGTATGACCAAGAGGTGTATCGCAAGACCAGCATCATCGCGCGTCAGGTGTTCCCGATCGAGTTGGACATCGACCACCCGCGCTGGATCCCCAACCTGCGGCGCATGAACGATGGCATGATCGCCATGGAACAGGCCAACAAACAAGGCGGCCTTGCAGGCTGGCTGCGGCACAAGGCCGGGGCGGCACGGGCGCTGATGGCCTTTGCAACTCTCTATCTGATTCCGGTCAAAAAGACGGTGCCCCCCGCCAATGTGCGGCTGGAACCGTCGTTTTGATCCTGATCCCCCATACTGTCGCTGCGGCGATGGTTTGGACCGAAGCGATGGGCGCGTCCTTCGGTTCGGTGCGGCATCCCAAGCAATTGGGGTGCCGCACATGACCAATCCCTGGCTGGCCGTTCTGTCTGCGCTGTTCTTGTGGTGGTTTTCCACCGGGGCCATCCTGTGGCGCGTGCGCCGGGCCGATCAGGGTGGGCCAGATGCGCATATCTGGTCGGTTCTTCTGGGTCTGCCCCTGCTGCTGGGGGGCTTTCTGGGCCTGCACAGCACCAGCACTGACGCCAGTGTCACCGGGGTCTATCTGGCCTTTCTGTCTGCCTTGGCGGTCTGGGGCTGGATCGAACTGGCCTTTCTGTCTGGCCTGATCACCGGGCCTAATCTTGCGCCCTGCCCGGCCGACACGCCCTTGGGCGAACGCTTTGTGCGCGCCACCGGCACGGTGCTGTGGCATGAACTGCTGCTGTTGGCGGCCCTGCTGGTGATCGCCAAGATCACGCTGGGGCAGGCCAATGCCTTTGGCCTTTGGGCCTTTGGCGTGCTGTTCTTTGCCCGCATCTCGGCCAAGCTGAACCTGTTTCTGGGGGTGCCGCGCATCCATACCGAATTTCTGCCCAAGCCGCTGGCGCATCTGGCCAGCCATTTCCGCTTTGCCCCGATGAACGGCCTGTTTCCCCTGTCGATCACCGGGCTGACCTTTGCCTCGGCCTGCTGGCTGGAACGCGCAATTTCGGCCCCCGGCCCGGCCAGCCTGATCGGCCATGTGCTGCTGCTGACGCTGACCCTGCTGGCCCTGCTAGAGCATTGGTTCATGGTTTTGCCGCTGCCCGATGAAAGACTGTGGCGCTGGATGCTGCCAGCCCCCCCGCCCAAACCCGACCCGACCCTGCACAGCGGCCCTGCCCTGCAAGCCAGAAAGTGACTGCCATGGATTTCCAAACCTTTTTCGAAGACCGCCTGACCGCCCTGAAGTCCGAAGGGAATTACCGTGTCTTCGCCGATCTGGAACGCCGCTGTGGCACCTTTCCGCAAGCCGGGCGCCATAAGGCGGGCGCGGTGCAGGATGTGACCGTGTGGTGCAGCAATGATTATCTGGGCATGGGCCAGCACCCTGCCGTTGTCGCCGCCATGATCGACACGGTGCAAAGCTGCGGCACCGGGGCGGGCGGCACACGCAATATCGGCGGCAACACCGTGCACCATCTTCGGCTGGAACGTGAACTGGCCAGTCTGCACGGCAAGGAAGCCGCCTTGCTGTTCACCTCGGGCTATGTGTCGAACTGGGCTGCCCTGTCCACCCTTGGGTCCAAGATCCCGAATGCAGTGATCCTGTCCGATGAAATGAACCACGCCAGCATGATCGAAGGCATCCGCCACAGCCGCG
Organism: Pseudotabrizicola sp. L79; assembly: GCF_036553525.1. NCBI lineage: Bacteria > Pseudomonadati > Pseudomonadota > Alphaproteobacteria > Rhodobacterales > Paracoccaceae > Pseudotabrizicola > Pseudotabrizicola sp. L79. The sequence continues at coordinate 40,869 of NZ_JAZHDA010000045.1, forward strand.
CCGACAAGGTGGTGTGGAGGCATAACGATTGGCGCGATCTTGACCGCAAGCTGCATGCCGTGGGCGACCGGCCCAAGATCGTGGCCTTTGAATCGGTCTATTCGATGGATGGCGACATCGCCCCGATCCGCGAGATTGTCGAGGTCTGCAAGGCGCATGGCGCGCTGTCTTATATCGACGAGGTGCATGCCGTGGGCATGTATGGCGATCACGGCGGCGGCGTGACCGAGGCCTTGGGGCTGGCCGACCGCATTGACCTGATCGAAGGCACCTTGGGCAAGGCCTTTGGTGTGGTGGGGGGCTATATCACCGGCACCACTGCGATGGTCGATTTCATCCGCTCTTTCTCCAGCGGGTTCATCTTTACCACCGCCCTGCCGCCTGCCGTGGCTGCCGCCGCCACCGCCTCGATCGGGCACCTGCGGCAGTCGGGCGCCGAACGGGCTGCCCAGCGGGCCAATGTGGCGCGGGTGCGCGCGCGGCTGGACAAGGCCGGCATCCCGCATCTGGCCAATGACAGCCACATCATTCCCGTCATGATCGGCGATCCGGTGAAATGCCGGATGATCAGCGACATCCTGCTGGAGGACTGGAACATCTATGTCCAGCCCATCAACTACCCCACCGTGCCCAAAGGCACCGAGCGGTTGCGCATCACCCCCGGCCCGCTGCACAGCGAGGCTGATATCGACCGGTTGGTCAACGCCCTGTCTGCCCTGTGGCACAGATGCGCTTTGGCCCATGCAGTCGCATGACAGTGATTTGACTTTCTGTCTTGGCAAGACAAATGACTACCACACCAGAAAGGGAGGTTTCTATGAACCTGAAACTCGTGATTGCCGCCGTGCTGACCGCCTTTGTCGCCTTTCCTGCCCTTGCCCAAGACGCCACCGCCGCAGCCCCCACCGGGGATGCCGAAGCCGGCGCCAAGGTCTTTGCCAAATGCCAGACCTGCCATGTTGTCGCCAATGACGCTGGCGAAACCCTGGCCGGCAAGAATGCCAAAACCGGCCCCAACCTTTATGGTCTGGCTGGCCGCGCGGCAGGCACCTACCCCGAGTTCAAATATGGCGAGTCGATCGTTGCTCTGGGCGCAACCGGCTTTGTCTGGGATGAAGCCAGCTTTGTCGAATATGTGGCCGACCCGGCGAAATTCCTGAAAGCCAAGCTGGATGACAAGGGCGCCAAGTCGAAAATGAGCTTCAAGCTGGGCAAGGAAGAAGACGCCAAGAACGTCTGGGCCTTCCTTGTATCATTGGACCCGCAGACCTGATCCGGCCCAACTGCACCCACGGTCAGCGCACCGCGTGCAGATGAAACTGATCCAAGGCCACCCCGTATTCCGCCGGGTGGCCTTTGTTTTGGTCAAGCCTTTGTTTCTGAACTGCCTTTTCTTTTGGCGATCTGCCCTGCTGGCCCACCACAAAGGGCGGACTTGACCAAATGATCAAGTTTTCGCTTTCCAAGCCCCGCAACTGCGCTAAGCTGCCCGGAAAAACAGCAAACCAACCGGGAGCTTACCATGAAGATGACCCACGGACTGACCTCGGCGGCACTGGCCGCCTTGCTAAGCTGCACCGCCCCAGCCGCGCTGTTTGCCGAAACCCCGGCAGATACGTTGGTTGTGGCAGATGCGATTGATGACATCGTTTCGATCGACCCGCATGAAGCCTTTGAATTTTCGGGCGTTGATCTGAACAACAACCTTTACGACACGCTGGTCGAGCTTGACCCGACCAAAGAGGGCGAACTGGTGCCCGGCCTTGCCGAAAGCTGGTCGGTTGACGATGACGGCGTGACCTATCGCTTCAAGATTCGCCCCGGCGTGACGTTTTCCAGCGGCAATCCTGTAACGGCCGAAGATGCCGCAGGATCGCTGCGCCGCGTGGTCAAGCTGAACAAGACCCCGGCCTTTATCCTGACCCAGTTCGGCTTTACCCCCGAAAACGTCGATCAGCTGATCACCGTCGAAGGCGATACGATGGTGTTGAAGACCGACAAGCCCTATGCGCCGACCTTTGTGTATAACTGCCTGACTGCCGGTGTTGCCAATATCGTCGACATGACCACCGTCATGGCGAATGAAGTCAACGGCGACATGGGCAACGAATGGCTTAAGGCCAATTCCGCCGGCACCGGCGCCTATGTGCTGAAATCCTACAAGCCGAACGAAGGCTATATCCTTGAGGCGCGGGCTGGCCATTGGCGCGGGGATGCGCTGATCAAGAACGTGTTCATGCGCCACATTCCAGAACCCGCCACCCAGCGCCTGTTGCTGGAAAAAGGCGATATCGACATTGCCCGCGGCCTGACGCCGACTGATGTCGAAGGTCTGGCAGGCAATGCTGATGTGCGCATTCAAGATGATGTCGGCGGGCAGCTTTACTATCTGGCGATGAACCAGAAAAAGCCCGAACTGGCCAACCCCAAGGTGCTAGAGGCCATGCGGTGGGCCGTCGATTATCAGGGCATGGCCGACACCATCCTGAAAGGCCAGTGGGGCGTGCATCAGGCCTTCTTGCCCAAAGGCTTTCTGGGGGCGCTGACCGACACGCCCTACAGCCTTGATGTGGAAAAGGCCAAGGCGTTGCTGGCAGAATCGGGTGTGACCCTGCCGCTTGAGGTCAGCCTGACGGTGCGCAACGATCAGGAACGGATGGATATTGCCCAGTCGGTGCAAAACACCTTTGGCCAGATCGGCATCAACCTGACGTTGGATGTGGGCGACGGGTCAACCGTGCTGGGCAAATATCGCGCCCGCCAGCATGATATCACCCTGCAAACCTGGGGCCCGGATTACCCCGATCCGCATACCAATGCCTCGACCTTTGCGATGAACCCCGACAACAGCGACGAAGCAGGGGCCACCGGCTTTCTTGCATGGCGCACGGCATGGGATCCGGCCGAACTGGGCCCGATGACCGAGGCCGCGGTGGTTGAAAAAGACGGCGAAAAGCGCAAGGCGATGTATGAGGAAATTCAGCGCAAGCATCGCGACACCTCGGCCTTTGTGCTGATGTTCCAACAGCAAAGCCAGACCGGCCTGCGCAATGCCGTGCAGAACTTCTACACCGGTGGCGCGACCGACTCGGTCGTGTATTGGCTGGTCACGAAGTAAGGCCCAGCCGCCGCGCCAGGGGACACACCCTTGGCGCGGCGGCGCGCAATTTGCCCCGGATGCCCCCCGTGCCCCAAGCCCCCGCCACCGCGCACAGCCGCGTCCTTTTGCGTCAGATCGCAGGGGGGCTGGTCACGCTTGCCATCACCCTGTTGGGCCTGTTGCTGGTCACCTTTTTCATTGGCCGCGTGGTGCCGATCGACCCGGTGCTGTCGATCGTCGGTGAACGCGCCACCGCCGCCCAATACGAGGCCGCGCGTCAGGCGCTTGGGCTGGACGAACCGCTGTGGAAGCAGTTTGCCATCTATGTCTTCGATGCGATGCAGGGCGATCTGGGCACCTCTATCCGCACCGGCGCACCCATCGCGGGCGAAATCGCGCGGTATTTCCCGGCCACACTGGAACTGGCCACCCTTGGCACGATCATCGGTGTTCTGGTCGGCGTGCCCGCAGGCGTTCTGGCCGCCACCCGCCCCGGCAGCATCGCCGATCAGATCGTGCGGCTGGTCGGGCTGATGGGCTATTCCATGCCGGTGTTCTGGTTGGGGCTGATCGGCCTTTTGGTGTTCTACGGCCATCTGGGCTGGGTCGGCGGCCCCGGACGGCTGGACCCGGTCTATGAGATGATGCTGGAATTCTCGATGACGCAATATACCGGGGCCATCCTGATCGACACCGCCCTGAATGGCGCGTGGGATGTGTTTGCCAATGCCCTGTCGCATATCATCCTGCCGGCGGGCCTGCTGGGCTATGTCTCGATGGCCTATATCAGCCGCATGACCCGCAGTTTCATGATGAATGAACTGGGGCAGGAATATATCACCACCGCCCGCGTCAAGGGCATGCCGGAATGGCGGGTGATCTGGGTGCATGCGATGAAAAACGTGGCGGTGCCGCTGATCACGGTCATTGCCCTGTCTTATGCCTATCTGCTGGAAGGATCGGTCCTGACCGAGACGATCTTTGCCTGGCCCGGACTGGGCAGTTATATCACCGATGCCCTGTTCACCGCCGATATGCCCGCCGTGCTGGGGGGCACCATTGTGGTGGGGGTGGTCTTTGTGACCCTGAACATGCTGTCCGACATCCTTTACCGTCTGGTCGATCCAAGGGCCCGCACATGACCACGCTGACCCAATGGCTGACCAACCCCAACCCAACCTCTCGCCGTCAGGCCCGGCTGGGCCAGATGTGGCTGGCATGGCTGCGCCTGCGCCGCAACCCGCTGGCGATGACGGGGCTGACGATCATCACCGTTCTTCTGGCCATGGCCGCCTTTGCACCAATATTTGCGACCCATGACCCGATCACGCAAAACCTGTCGCAACGCCTGCTGCCCCCCGGCAGCCCCGGCCATTGGCTGGGCACCGACGATTTCGGCCGCGATATCTGGAGCAGGATCGTCTACGGCTCTCGCATCACCTTGTATATCGTGGCGCTTGTCGCGCTGACGGCCCCGGCCCTTGGCCTGCTGATCGGCACGGTGGCTGGCTATTTTGGCGGCTGGGTCGATACCGTGCTGATGCGGCTGACCGATATCTTTCTGGCCTTCCCCCGGCTGATCCTGGCGCTTGCCTTGGTGGCCGTGCTTGGCCCCGGCATCTTCAACGCCGTGCTGGCCATCGCGCTGACCGCCTGGCCCCCCTATGCCCGCGTCGCCCGCGCCGAAACGCTGACGGTGCGCAATTCCGACTATATCGCCGCCGTCCGCCTGCAAGGCGCCGGTGCCGGCCGGATCATCTGGGGACATGTGATGCCCATGTGCCTGCCTTCGGTCATCATCCGCGTCACGCTGGATATGGCGGGCGTGATCCTGATCGCGGCGGGCCTTGGCTTTCTGGGCCTTGGCGCGCAACCGCCGCTGCCCGAATGGGGGCTGATGATCAGCTCGGGCCGCAAGTTCCTGTTTGAACAATGGTGGGTCGCCACCATGCCGGGCCTTGCCATCTTCATCGTCTCGCTGGGCTTTAACCTGTTGGGCGACGGATTGCGCGATGTGCTTGACCCGCGGAGTGCAACGCGATGACCCTTTTGACCGTTGAAAACCTGCGCGTCACCTTTGAAACCGAGACAGGCCCGGTGCAGGCCGTGCGCGGTGTTTCGTTCAGCCTTGATCGTGAACGCCTTGGCATTGTCGGCGAAAGCGGATCGGGCAAGACCATGACTGGCCGTGCCGTGCTGCGGCTGATCCGACCGCCCGGCCATATCGCCGCCGACCGGATGCAGTTTGACGGCCAGAACCTGCTGACCGCCAGTGAAAAAGACATGCGCGCCCTGCGCGGGCGTCGCATCGCCATGGTCATGCAAGACCCGAAATATTCGCTGAATCCGGTGATGCGGGTGGGCGATCAACTGACCGAAGGCCTGCGCCAGCGTGACCGCCTTGGTGCCGCCGAGGCCCGGCGCAAAGCCATCGCGGCGCTGAACGCCGTTCAGATCCGCGACCCCGAGCGCGTGATGGAGGCCTATCCGCATGAGCTTTCGGGCGGCATGGGCCAGCGCGTGATGATCGCCATGATGCTGATCCCCGAACCTGATCTCTTGATCGCGGATGAACCCACCAGTGCGCTGGATGTCACCGTTCAGGCCGAGGTGCTGTCGATCCTTGACAGCCTTGTGCGCGAACGCGGCATGGGGCTGATCTTCATCAGCCACGATCTGCGCCTTGTCGCGCGCTTTTGTGACCGGGTTCTGGTGATGTATAAGGGCCGGGTGGTCGAGGAACTGGCCGCCCGCGACCTGATGGCCGCCAAACACCCCTATACGCAGGGCCTGTTGAACTGCCTGCCCCGCATCGGCGGCAACCGCCAGCCGCTGCCGGGGCTGGATCGCACAGGGGATTGGGCACATGACTGATCTGATCGAGATCGAAAACCTGTCTGTCACCTTTGATGCCAAAGGCCGCAAGGTCCGCGCTGTCGAAGAGGTCAGCCTGACCGTGCGCGCCCACGAAAGCTATGGACTTGTGGGCGAAAGCGGATCGGGCAAATCCACCATCCTGCGCGCGATCTGCGGCCTGGCCCCCGTGTCGGGCGGCACCATCCGCATCGGGGGGCAGGTGCTGCCCACACCGCGCGGCCGCGCCTTTTCGGCCCGTGTGCAAATGGTGTTCCAAGACCCCTATGCCAGCCTGCATCCCCGCCACACCATTGACCGCACCCTGTCCGAACCCCTGGCCATCCACGGCCAGACCGGATCTGACGCCCGCGTCATGCGCGCGCTTGAAGATGTCGGCCTGCCCACCAGCTTTCGCTTCCGCTATCCGCACCAACTCTCTGGTGGCCAGCGGCAGCGCGTGGCCATTGCCCGCGCCCTGATGCTCGAACCCGAAATCCTGCTGCTAGACGAACCGACCTCGGCCCTTGACGCATCGGTGCAGGCCGAGGTGCTGAACCTGCTGACCCGCCTGCGTGAAGACCGTGGCCTGACCTTTCTGATGGTCAGCCATGACCTTGCCGTGATCGACCATATGTGTGACCGCATCCTTGTCATGCAACATGGCCGCGCCGTAGAAGAACTGGCGCGCGCCGATCTTGCCTCGGCCAGCATGAAAACCGACTATGCCCGCAGCCTCTTTGATGCCTCCGCCGACAGGATGCTGGCATGACGCCCCTTCCCCCCTTCATCTGTTTCTAAATATCCCGGGGTCCGGGGCAGAGCCCCGGCGGCCGGCACACAGCACCACAACCGGATCACAGCACCCATGACCCCCATTTTCGACGGCCATAACGACATCCTCTTGCGCCTGCGTCTTGCCCCGGAAAAGCGCGACGAGATCTGGCTGACCGGCGAAGGCAAGGGCCATCTGGATCTGCCCCGGATGCAGGCGGGTGGGTTTGTGGGCGGGTTCTTCGCGATCTATCTGCCATCGCCCGTCGCACATGACTCGGCCAGCTATATGGCGGCGATGGAAACCCCGCCCTACAGCCTGCCCTTGCCTGATCTGATCACCGCCCAAGACGGCCTTGCCGATGCCTTCGCCGAGGCCAGCTTGCTTTTGTGGATGGAGCGCGCCGCGAACGGGGCCTTCAAGCTCTGCCGCACGGCGGCCGAGGTGCGGGCCTGCATCGCCCAAGGCGTGATTGCCGGCATCATGCATATGGAAGGCGCCGAAGCCATTGATGAAGGGCTGGACAGCCTGCATGCCTTTCATGCCATGGGCCTGCGCTCGCTTGGCCCGGTCTGGAGCCGCCCGACCATCTTCGGCCATGGCGTGCCCTTTGCCTATCCCGCCTCGCCCGATACCGGGCCGGGGCTGACGGATGCGGGCAAACGGCTGGTGCGCGAATGCAACCGGCTGAAGATCATGATTGACCTCAGCCATATGAACGAGGCCGGGTTCAACGATGTGGCGGCCTTGTCTGACGCGCCGCTGGTCGCCACCCATTCCAACGCCCATGCGCTTTGCCCTTCGTCGCGCAACCTGACCGACCGTCAGTTGGACATGATCCGCGACAGCGGCGGCATGGTGGGGCTGAATTATGCGGTCGGCTTTCTGAATGCCGATGGCCGCAAGACCACCGATTGCGGCTGGCAGCCGATGCTGCGCCATCTTGACTATCTGATCGACCGGCTGGGCGAAGATCATGTCGGCCTTGGCTCGGACTTTGACGGGGCCGAGATCCCGGATGTCTTGGGTGATGTGGCGGGCCTGCCGCGACTGGTCGCGGCGATGCAGGCCCATGGCTATGATCAGCCCCTGATCGCCAAGATCTGCCACGAAAACTGGCTGGCCACCCTTGATCGCAGCTGGGGCGGCTGACCCAGATCAAGGCACGCGCGGCGATCCTGCCCTATTGTCGCTGGCAATATGGGAGGACGCACGCATGGATCTGACAGGTCTGCTGGAATACCTTGACGAAGCCCCGCTGGCGGCGCTGTTCGGTTTGTTGACCGGGGCCGTCTTCGGCGTGGCGGCCCAACGGTCTTCGTTCTGTCTGCGGGCCGCGGCGGTTGAGTTCGCGCGGGGCAGTCTTGGGCCCAAGGTGGCGGTCTGGCTGCTGACCTTTTCAACGGCAGTGATCTGGGTGCAGGGCGCGCAGATGCTGGGCCTGTTCCGCGCAGGCGATGCGCGGATGATGGCAGTCACCGGATCGTGGTCTGGCGCGGTCATCGGGGGGCTGATGTTCGGCGTGGGCATGGTGCTGGCGCGGGGCTGCTCGGGGCGGCTTTTGGTGCTGGCGGCAACGGGGAACCTGCGCTCGCTGGTGTCGGGGCTGATCTTTGCCGTGGTCGCGCAGATGGCGCTGCATGGTTGGCTGGCACCAGTGCGGCAGTATCTGGCGGGGCTGTGGGTCACGCCGGGGGGGCAGAATGTCGATCTGCTGGCCGCGCTGTCCTTGCCGTCTCAGGCGGGCATCGTGATCGGCCTGATCTTTGCCGCCCTCGCCTTCGCGCTGTCGGCGCGGCATCAGATTGGCTGGACGAAACTTGTCTTTGCCTCGGGTGTCGGATTTGCCGTGGCCTTGGGATGGGTGTTGACCTTCCAGCTCAGCCTCGTGGCCTTTGAGCCGGTCAGCGTGACCTCGGCCACCTTTTCGGGGCCCTCGGCCAGCACGCTGATGTTCGTGCTGACAGAAAATCCGGTGCTTGATTTCGATATCGGGCTGGTGCCGGGGGTGGTGATCGGGGCGTTTGCGGCCTCTGTTTTGCGGCGCGAGTTTCAGTTTCAGGGCTTTGATGGCGAGAGCCAGATGCGGCGGTCGATGTTCGGGGCTGTCTTGATGGGCTTTGGGGCGATGCTGGCGGGGGGCTGTGCGATCGGGGCCGGGGTGACGGGCGGGTCGATCTTTGTGGGCACGGCCTGGTTGGCCCTGTTTTGCATGTGGGTCGGGGCGGCCGTGGCGGATGCCTTGATCGACCAGCGGGCAGCAGGGCAAGCGGCGGCGGTATAAGCCGCCCCTGTCTCTGGCAGAGACAGGGCGCCCGCCCAACAAAACCATGGCTTTGGGCGCGCGGAATAACCGCGCGTTAAGCTTTGGGCCTATTCAAACTCCATCTCGGCAAAGACGACACCGGCGTTCTTGGTTGCCAGTTCCTCGAATGTGTCAAGATGCGCCCAGTTTGACTGATCGACGTAATAGGCCCCAGCCAGATCGCCGCCTTCGTCGATATGCGCCCCGATCTTGGCCCGCAGATCGGCCACATAATCGCGGGTATAGCGTGTGACCTGCGCCAGATTGGTCGGGTGGCCATGGCCGGGGATCACATAGGTGGGATTCAGCGGCGCAAAGGCCGTTTCCCATGTCTCGATCCAGCAGCTTGTGCAGGTGCCTTCAAAAATCGGGGGCATCCGTTCGTGAAAGGCGATGTCGCCCGCGATCATCATCGACCATTCGGGAATCCAGACCTGGGTATCACCGGGGCTGTGGGCGGGGCCAAGGTGCAGAACCTCGACCGTCAGCCCCCCCATTTCGACCACCTTTCTGTCGGTAAAGGTTTCGGTCGGCGTGACCAGATCGGTGCCTTCGGCATTTTCGCGGGCATAGGCGCGCAACGCGATCAGGGAATTGTCGCCAGTCTGTTCAAATTCTGCCGCCGCATCGACATGGGCAAGGATCGGCACGCCCTGCGCCGCCCAATAGCTGTTGCCCAGCATCGAATGGCCCTGCCCGTTTTCATTGACGATCAGCTTGACCGGCTGATCTGTCACGGCTCGAATCTCGGCATGCAGCGCCTCGGCCAGTTTCCAGCTGGCCCCGCCATTGACAACGATCACCCCATCGCCGGTGACGATGAACGAGAGATTGTTGTTATGGCCCGCATTTTCATAGGTGGGCGGCGCGGTGGCCCCGATGGCCGAAAACACATGCGGGATCACCTCGACCGGTTTGGAATACAGCACCGATTGCGGGTATTGGTCAGGAATATCCTCGGACGCATGGGCCGGCAGGAGAAAGGCGGGGCTGGCGAGCAGCGCAAGGGCAAGCGTTTTCATGTTTCGATGAACCTGTAGCCGGTGTCCGATTTCTCGGCGCGGCCGATGCCGCCACCGGGCAAGTGATAGCCGATCAGCGCGATCTGTTCGGCGGCCAGACGATCCAACAGGCTGACACGGGTGGCGGCGGCCATATCCTTGTCTTGATCCGAGCCAGAGGCCCAGTCGGGCCGTTCAAAGGCCACATGGTGATTGCCGATGCTGTCGCCCACCACCATCACCGACTCGGAGCCCGAGCGGATTTCATAGGCCATATGCCCCGGTGTGTGGCCCGGCGTCAGATGGGCCGCGACGCCCGGCAAAACCTCGGCCCCGTCGGCGATGAATTCGATCTGTTCGGCAATCGCCTGAAGCCTGCGCTGTGCGCCCACGGCAAAGGTTGTGCGCGCCTCGCCGATGGTGTTCACCGTGTCGGGGTCCATCCAGTAGTCAAACTCGGCCTGCCCGATCATATAGGCGGCATTGGCGAACATCGGTTCGTCAAATTCATCCAGAAGGCCCCAGATATGATCAGGATGGGCATGGGTGAACAGAACATGGGTCACGTCATCGGGGGACAGGCCAAGGGCATCAAAGGCGTCAAGCAACTTGCCGGCCGATGGTTGAAAATCGGGGCCGGCGCCCACGTCGAACAGCACCGTGTTGGTGCCATCGCGCAAAAGCGTGACATTGCACGGCGGGGTCAATTGATCGGTGGGCAAGCCGTATTTGGCCACGATGGCCTGCATTTCCTGTTGCGGCATACCGCCAAGGATAAAGTCGCCGGGCAGCGTCAGCGTGCCATCTGACAGGGTGTCAATCTGGGTGCTGCCCATGGTGACACTGGCCCCGGCCCAAAGGCGGCGGGGCAACAACGGGCTGGCAAGGGCTGCGGTGGCGGTGGTCAGGATCTGGCGTCGGGTCAGCATGGCGGGCCTGTCTTGCAAAAGGGCGGCGGGCCCCCGAAAACCGGGCGCCCGCCGGGGGAAGGGTCAGCCGAACATGTCGGCGGTGATGCCGGCATACCAGCCCAGCGATTCCTCATAGGTGGCTTTGCGCAGGGCGGCATCTTCGCCCGTGGCGCTGACAAAGCTTTCGACGCTGGCGATCTTTTCGGGCGTGGGTTCATAGCTGGCGCCAACCTTGACGCCATCGTCGGGCGCGATCAGCGACCAGCAGGTGTTGGAATATTTGGCCGGGAACACCTTGGAGCCGGTCAATTCACCGCGAATGGCCATGGCCGCGACCTTGGCCTGACTGTTGGCCGAGAAGCCGGATTTCGGCATATCGCCCTGTGAGCTGGAATCGCCCAGAACGAAGATGTTTTCATCCAGTTTCGACTTCATGCTGTCGGGATGAACCGGGGCCCAGCCTGTGTCATCTGTCACCCCGGCGGTGGCGGCGATCTGGCCTGCGATCTGGCCGGGGATGACGTTGCAGCAATCAACCTTGGTCACTTCGCCGTCGATCACCACTTCCATCGTGGCCGGCCGCACCTCGGCCTTGTCGCCGCCGAAATCGGGGCCGACGCGTTCGATCATGGTGCCGTAATGCTTTTGCCAGCCTTCCTCGAACAAGGCCTGTTTGGAGTATTTGTCCTTGGGGTCCACCAGCAGGATCTTGGCCGTGGGGTTCATTTGCGTCAGCATATGGGCGATCATGCTGATCCGCTCATAGGGGCCGGGCGGGCAGCGATAGGGGTTGGGCGGTGCGATCATGGCAAAGGTGCCGCCTTGGGGCATCGCCTCGACCTGGGCTTTCAGAAGTTGGGTCTGGGGACCGGCCTTATAGGCATGGGGCATAATCTCCATATCGGCCAGCGACCAGCCGGGGACCGAGCCTTCCTTGAAGTCGATGCCGGGAGACAGCACCAGACGGTCATAGGCCAGCACCTGCCCGCCTGCGGTGGTGACGGTGCGGGCGGTCGTGTCGATGCCGGTGGCCATGTCGGTGACAACGCTGATGCCCATATCCGAAAGTTTGGCATAGCCATGTTGCAGGCTTTCAAAGTCGCGAAAGCCCCCGAGGTAGAGGTTGGAGAAAAAGCAGGTGGTGTAGATCGGGTTCATCTCGACCAATGTGATGTCAAGCGCCTGGCCCGCATCCTTGGCCAGATAGCGCGCCACAGTGGCGCCGCCTGCCCCGCCGCCGATGATGACGACGCGGGGTTTGGTCTGGCCCAGCAGCATGGGGGCCTGAAGGATCACCCCGGTGGCAAGCGTGGTTGAAATGAATGTGCGTCTGGTCAATGTCATGGCCATTCCTCCCTGAATTGGCGATGGGTGGGGCGGTTTGGCCGCCCTCTGGTCTTAGTCGATCGTCTCGAAATAGGCGGCAAGGGCGGCGATTTCGTCATCGGACAGGCGGCCCGCCATCATCTGCATCACCGGATGCGGGCGCAGTTTGCGTTTGTAGGCATGCATGGCGACGACGAAATCTTCGGCGGGCCAGTTGGTGATCGAGGGGATGCCCTGATCGGTGCCGTCGCGCTGATGGCAGGTGGTGCATTCGGATGAAAGGTAGGCACCATATTCGGGGTCGCCCTGAATGGCCAGGATCGCCGAGTCAAGATCGTGGTCGGTCTTGCGCGCGGTGGGTTCGGCCTCGGGGATGTCGCGCGGCTTGTCGGAATAGCTGCGCAGATAGGCCATCAGATCGGCGCGGGCCTGATCATCCTTCAGGCCGCGATAGTTCATCCGGGTGCCCGAGATCAGCGCCTTGGGATTTTCGATATAGGCGTCAAGGGTTTCCAGCGTCCAGGTCAGACCGTCGGCCCCCATGCGGGCCATGGATTTGGAATAGGTGAACCCGTCCACCGACCCGGCACGGCGACCGAACAGCCCGGTCAGGCGGGGGCCGACGCGGTTTTCGGCCTCGGGGCCGATGCGGTGGCAGGCGTAGCATTGCTTTTGAAACAGGTCAGCGCCGCGCTGGGCGTCGCCAATGGCCTCGGCCGCTGCCAGACCCGGTCCGGCAGCGATGAGGGCCAGCGTGGATGCGATCACACGCCAGCCCGTCATGTCACTCTCCAAAACTTGCCAGATAGGCAATCACGGCGGTGCGGTCTTCCTCGCTTTTCAGACCTGCGAACGACATCTTGGTGCCTTTCATAAAGCCGCGCGGATTTTCAAGGAAGGCATGCAGATTGGCGTCATCCCACACCAGCCCCCCAGCCGCCATGTCGGTCAGCACCTTGGAGTATTTGAACCCGTCGATGCTGCCCGCAGCCCGGCCCACGATGCCATTCATCATCGGGCCAACCGCGTTCTTGGCGCCTTCACCCACCTTGTGACAGGCGGCGCATTTCTTGAACACCTTTTCGCCCGCAGCAATCAGCGCAGGGTCGGCGGCCGCCAGTTCGGCGGCAGGTTCCGCAGCCGCGGCCTCGGCTGCCGGTTCTGCCACAGGTTCTGCCACAGGTTCTGCAACAGTTTCTGCGGCTGCCGTTTCGGTTGCGCCAGCCTCGGCCGGGGCTTCGGCTGATGCCTGGAACAGCGGCGGGATGGTGCCGGCAGGCTTGCCGTCGGCATCCTTGGGCGTCACGTTCAGCTCGATCGCGCGCTTGGTCACCTGAACCGGGCCGTCGATGCAATTCGACATGCAGGCCGCCGCACTGAACAGCGGATATTCGGTTTCGGCGCGGTCATCGGGGTAAAAGCCATCGACATTCGGCATGGTGATTTCGGTGAAATTGTCTTTCGACAACACGAAATCATCCTCAACCAGCCCGTTGGAATAGAGCAGGAAGGCCGCAATGGCATAGGCCTCGTCATTCGAGATGGTCTGCGCGCTGCCAAAGGGCATCGAGCGGTGCACATAATCGAAAACGGTTGAAAGATATGGCCAGTAGCTGCCGATGGTTTTCACCGGGCGCATGTCGCGCAGGGTGCCCTGCCCGCCCGCCAGCACAGGCCAGCTGTCCAGGCCTTCGGCAAAATCGCCATGGCACGAGGCGCAGGCGTCGGCGAACACCTCTTCGCCGGTCAGCACATCGCCCGACCCTTCGGGCAGGCCGGTGCCATCGGGCAGCACGGCCACATCCCAGGCCTCAATCTCTTCGGGCAGGGCCTCGCGGCCCAGACCCAGTTGTTCGGCCATGGCCGGGGCGGCCAGCACCGAGGCCAGCGCGGATGCGAGCAGCAGATTACGCGATTTCGACATTTTCGACCTCCCCATCGGCGTGAACCCACCAAGTCTGGATGCCGTTGTTGTGATAGACGTTGTTGTTGCCACGGATGGCCCGCAGCGCATCCTTGGTCGGCTGGACATAGCCGGTTTCATCGGTGGCGCGGGATTGCAGATACATCTCCTCGCCGTTCCAATCGATATCAAGGTGGAAGCGCGTCAGCGCCTTGGGCTTGGCATCGCCGGAAATCCGCGCCGGGGTCCAGTTGCGCCCGCCATCCAGCGAGACATCAACCTGGGTGATGCGGCCATTGCCCGACCATGCAAGGCCGGTGATGACCAGCGGGCCCTTGCCATGGTGAATCGGCACCTGCGGGCTGGGTGAGGTGATCACCGATTTGGCATCCATCACCCATGTCCATTTGCGGGCGCGGCCATCGGGCATCAGATCGGTGTATTTCGAGGTTTCCTCGCGGCTTTCCACCGCCTGGTCATAGACCCCGATGCGGCGGACCCATTTGACCCACATATTGCCCTCAAAGCCCGGCACGACCAGACGCACGGGGTAACCATGCTCTTTGCGCAGGGCCTCGCCATTGGCGTAAAAGGCCACCATGACATCATCCAGCGCCTTTTCCATCGGGATCGAGCGGCCATTCGACGAGGCATCGGCGCCTTCGACGTAAACCCATTTCCCCTCGGGCTGGACACCAGCCTCGGCCAGCAGGTCGCGCAGCATGACGCCGGTATATTCCATGTTGTGGATCATACCTTGGGTGAACTGGCAGCCTTCCAGCTGTGCGCCGCCCCATTCCATGCCGCCATTGGCCGCACATTCGCAGAAGGCGGTGGTCACATGGCGCGGAAAGCGCGTCAGGTCTTCGTAGGTAAAGACCAGCGGCTTATCGACCAGACCGTTGATCATCAGCCGGTAATCGGCTTTCGACAGCTCAATGGCGCCCGAATGGTGGCGTTCAAACGCGCAGCCCTGCGGGGTGATCGTGCCTTCCAGCGCGTGGATCGGCGTAAAGTTGATCGACGAGGCGGTGCTTTCGGTCAGCCATTCGACATTGCGGCGCACCACATGGTTTTCAAATTCGATGGGCATGCCGTAAGGCGTGGCATCGACCGCATCGCCGAATTCCGAGGCCCAAGGCTGAACTTCGGTGATCAGCGGATCGGGCGTTTGGGCGCGAGCGGCGGTGGCGGCCAGCATTCCGGCCCCTGCGGCGGCAGTGCCCCGCAGGAAAGCGCGGCGCGAATGGCCTTCTTTGACGGGTTCGTCGGTCATTTGGCGAACTCTCCTTGAGGTTATCAGATACCGGTCACTTTGACCGAATTGGTCGGGTCAACCTTCACGGTGCCCTGTTTCTTGATGTAACTTTCCACCACATCCCAGATTTGCGGGCCTTCGGTGCCTTCGTTGACCGAAGCCCAGCCTGCGACGGTGTAGGTTTTGGCCGCATCAATCGCCTCGCCCGTATCGACCAATGTCATCTCGGTGATGCGCTGGCCGATGGGTTTGGTCACATCAATGGCAAAGCCAAGGCCACCAAGGCGCACCATATCGCCGCCCTGCTGGTAATAGGGATCGGGGTTGAACAGGTTGTCAGCCACGTCTTCCAGAATGGTGTGGATGAATTCGCCTGTCATTTCCGTGCGATAGCACTGGCCGTAGGTCATCGAGGTGACGTTGTGGATGTCTTCGCGGGTGATCGCATCGCCCGGCATCAGGCTGGCGCCCCAGCGCACGCCCGGTGACATGGCGATCTGGGCATCGCGTTCGCTGCGGATGGCGTCGCAGATCAGGTCATCCCAGGTGCCCTGGAAATTGCCACGACGATACAGCAGCGATTCCGTGGTGCCGATTTTCTCTTCCAGCTGGTCCTTGAACGGCGCGCGTTCGGCGTCGATCAGGCTGGCCATATCGGCATCGGGGGTAATCACATCCGAGAAGATCGGGATCAGCTTGTGGCGGAAGCCCATCATCCGGCCATCGCGCACGTCAAGGTCAACCCGGCTGATGAACTTGCCGTGGCTGCCCGAGGCGATCAGGATGGTTTCGCCCACCAGCACCGGTTCGGGCACGGCGTCATGGGTGTGGCCGGTCAGGATCACGTCGATGCCCTTGACGCGGGACACCATCTTGCGGTCCACGTCAAAGCCGTTGTGCGACAGGCAGACCACCAGCTCGGCCCCTGCGGCGCGGACTTCATCCACCATTTCCTGCATGCGCTCTTCGCGGATGCCAAAGGAATATTCGGGGAACATCCAGCGCGGGTTGGCGATGGGCATATAGGGGAAGGCCTGGCCGATGACGGCAATCTTGATGCCGCCGCGTTCAAAGAACTGATAGGGTTCAAAGGCCGGCTCATCCCATTCGGCATCAAAGATATTCGCGCCGAGGAAGGGGAAATTCAGTTGCGTTTCAACGATTTCCTTGACGCGCTCGGTGCCATAGGTCCATTCCCAATGGCTGGTCATCGCCTCGACGCCCAGGGCATTCATCACATTGACCACATCCTGCCCCTTCGTCAGGAAGCTGGTCATCGACCCGTGCCAAGTGTCGCCGCCATCCAGCAGCAAAGCTTCGGGCCGGGCGGCGCGGATGGATTTGACGACGGTGGCCACCCGGTCCATGCCGCCCATCTTGCCATAGGTTTTGCCCAGCGACACAAAGTCTTCGTAGGTCAGCGCATAGGCATCGGGGGATTGCGGCGTCAGGTTGAACATCTTGATGAAGTCCTGCCCCACGACATGCGGCGGAACCCCCTTGGCCTCGCCCACACCGATGTTCCATTCGGGCTCGCGGAACCAGATCGGTTTCAACTGGGCATGGATATCGGTGATGTGGATCAGCGTGACATTGCCGAAATCATCAAACTGCAACAACTGGTCCTGGGTCAGCGCCTGTTGCGCGGCCAGTTTCGACCAGTTGCCAAAGCCTGAAACCCCATAGATCGCCGATGCGGCCACCGAGGCTTGCAGGAATTCGCGCCTGCTGATCATTCCGATACTCCTTGGTCTTCGGCAATGCAAAGCCAGTCGCGGAAATCCGCGTCAGGCCGACCGCCCATGGTAAGAAAAGTGACAAACGAATAGCGGTCGCCGCCAGTGGGGCGGCGACCGGTAAGATCAGTGACGGACGCCGACGCCTTCGATGGTCAGGCCGTTGCCGCGCGAGGCGACGTAAAGTTCAAGCGCCTTGAACTCATCCGAGCCTGCCTTGAAGGTTTCAGCCCGCGTGTCGCGGACACAGCCGACAAAACGCTGCTGCGCCGACACAAGACCTGCATCCTTGAGACGATAGACCGGGAAGCCCGAAAGCTGGCCCTGCGACAGGTGGTCTGCGCGGATGTAATTGCCATAATTGTCTTCGTGGCAATTGGCGCAAGACATCTCAAGCTGGCCATAGCGGGTGTAGTAGATCTCTTTGCCCTTGGCATAGTAATCCGCCGCAGGCCCGTCGATCGCCACATTCTGAACCTCGCCGCGCGATTGCATCGAGATCAGCGCCAGCATGTTCTTCATGTCATTCGAGGTCACACCCCAGGCTTCCTGACCCATACGCTCGGTCACGCAGCCGTTGATGTAATCTTCCATGATCATCAGCTTGCCGGTGGTGGCATCAACCCGCGGCAGCACCGCGCGCAGACCCGCCATCGACTCGGGGCCCTGATGGCACCCGGCGCAAGATTCGCCGTTTGACCCGAAGGCCTCGTTCCACTTGTCGGTGGCGACATCGACAAAGATCATGCCCGGATTGTCGAAATCATCCTTTTGCATGGCCCGCGTGTCGTCGTCGCGGAACAGCCAGCCCGAATAGATCTCGGTCAAGGCCCCGTCCAGATGGGCGGGGGCGGCGGCTGTGGTGGTCAGGGTGATTTCGCCATCATCGGTGGTGACCGTCAGCGTGTCTTCGGCCGGGTTGGCATAGGCCGCGCCCGCAAGGGCAAGGCCAAGGGCCGTGGCGGCCATGGTTTTCGTGATGCGTTGCATTCTGTCTCCTCCCTCGAGTTTCATGCCCCGCTCAGGCGATTTCGATCGGCTTGGAATCTTCGTAAACCGAGCCGTCGTCATCATACCAGGTGAACTTGAATTCACCGGCGGCATCTACCTTAGCGTCGAATTCGAAATAGGGGTTGGTCGAGATTGCGGGATCAAGCGCCACATCAATCACGTTCACACCGTTCAGATCGCAGGTGAAGCGGTTGATGATCGACCGCGGGATGATCTTGCCATCCTTGTCCTTGCGCTGACCGGATTCCATCTGGTGGCTGATCAGGGCCTTGATCGTGATCGATTCGCCGGCAGCAGCCGACTTCGGAACTTTCACGCGGGGTTTTGCGTCATTTGCCATTGTCGTATCTCCTGTTGCCTGTGGATCAGCCGCCGCAGCCGCCGATGGTGACCTTGACGGTGGTCGAGGCCTGAACGACCGACCCATCGGCCATCTTGGCGAGGGCGATCACATCCTGGGTGGTGGCCAGACGGATGCGGGTGGCGGCCATCTGGCTGCCTGCGGCCGGGCCGAAGTTGAAGGTGCAGACGGCCGGCGTCGGGTTGCCCGCGGCCAGCAGCATGATCGACACGGCACCGGGGGCGCTGACCGACACCGGAACGGTGTTGCCGTTTTCAGCGATTTCCGGCGCGGTCAGGGTGATCCCTTCGCTGCCCGGCGTGGCCCCACCGGTAAAGGTGGCCGACAGTTCTTCGACCGTCGCGGCGAACAGCGGGTTGGCAAGGGTGGCTGCGGCAATGCCGCCAAGCCCGGCCCAGAGGGCGTCTCTTCTGGAAAGTTTCATCGTCATCTCCTTGATCTCTTTGGGCCCATCACTCTTTGAGAGTGACAAGATAGGCCACGACATCTTCGATCTGCTGCGCCGTCAGCACCGGCGGCAGGTTTTCAGGGGCGGCCTTGCCGGTATAGGCATCACCGGGGCGGACAAAGCCGTCGGTCTTGTAAAAGGCCGGCATGAAGGTGCCTTCGAAGGTCATCTTTGCATTGGCCACAAGGCCGCGCAGTTGCGCTTCGTCGTAGCGGTCGGCCACACCGTCGAGCGGCGGGGCGATGTCGCCCTGAAACGGCACTTCGGGCATGGCGCCGATGGCGTGGCAGGCCACGCAGTTGCCCAAGGCATTCGTCGTCATGATCTTGGCGCCCGACGCGGCATCGCCCGGCGCACCGCTCAGCGACTCGGCCACTGCGCCTTCGACATAGACCACATCCGAGGGGGCCGTTTCACTGAATGCCGGCGTAACGGCGGCACAGGCCAATACCGAAGCCAGCCATAGGTGACGTGTCATTGCGATCCTCCCAAATCACTCCCTTTGGCAAACGATAACCCCGGCATGCCGCTGTACGCAATAGAAATATATGTATCCGTGAATATTCCTATACCTACAGTTTTTTCAAAGGCTTATGGTCAATTGTTCGCGTTCATGCGGCTGGCCAGATACTTTTGAAAGTGCTCGCCATTCTCATATCCGTGGTCACGAACCCAGGTCAAAAGCGCCTCGGTCGTGCCTTTGCCAAAGGCGCCCGGCATCATCGCAACCGCCGATTCTGCGGCCGTTTTGCCCGCGTCCACCTGCTCGGGCAAAAAGATCATGGTGGGGGTGAACATCACCCCCCAGCGGGTGGCCATTTCCTTTTCAGGCAGCACCGTGCCGTCGAAATCGGTCACTTCGACATCGCCGAAAAGGTTGATCTGCACCACGAAATAATGGTCGCGGATCAGTTGGTCGATGGCCGGATCGGGATACACCTCCTCGTGCATCTTGGTGCAATAGATGCAGCCGCGCTGTTCGACCATGATCAGCAGGCGCTTGCCCTCGGCATTGGCCTCGGCCAGATCCTCGCTCAGATCCTTGAAGGTTTCGCGCAGCCACTCGGGCTTGTGCAGGCCATCGTCGCCCAGTTGGGCCGCCTGCAACGGCAGGGCCAGCAACAGGGCGGCGGCGAAGGTGCGGATATGGAACATGACGTGACCCTCCCAAGTCATTTCAATGTGGCAGACCAGTCGAAATTGCGAATCATCCAATCGGCGATGATGTTGACGGAGTTGGTGGCGATCAACAGACCAAAGACGATCAGCATCACCCCCATCGCCTTTTCCACATGCCCCATCAGGGCGCGGTGGCGGGCGACCCAGCCCAAAAACGGGCCCGCGAAAAAGGCGGCAACGACAAAGGGCAAGGTCATTCCAAGGCCATAGACCAGCAAAAGCAGCCCGCCGCGCCACAACTCTCCCATGCCGCTGGCCACCATCAGAATCGCAGCCAAGGCAGGGCCAACGCAGGGCGTCCAGCCAAAACCGAAGGCCAGCCCCATGACATAGGCGCCCAGCAGGGTCGTGGGCTTCGACTCGGTCTGCACCCGTGCCTCGCGGTAGAACAGCCCGATCTTCAGCACCCCCAGGAAATGCAGGCCAAACAGGATAAGAACCCCGCCCGCCACCCAAGACAGCGTATCGCGCCATTGCAGGAACACCCGGCCCAGCGCCGTGGCCCCCATGCCCAAAAGCACAAAGATGGTGGTCACGCCCAGCGCAAAGGCCAGCGCCTGCACGATCAACCGCCGCTGTGCGCCCGGGGCCACGGCCCCGCCCTCGCGCAATTCCTTGACCGACAGGCCCGCCATATACGACAGGTAGAACGGCACCATCGGCAGGATGCAGGGCGACAAGAACGACAGCAGGCCCGCCAGCAGCGCGCCGCCAAAACTGATTTCCAGCATGAACCCCCTCCAGGGCGGACCGGCACAAATGCTTGCCGCTACGCTTCAATTATATTAGCATATTTCAATCTATCCATAAGGCTGTCAACATGGCTCGTCTCGCCCTTGCCCTGCTTACCGTTCTGGCGACTGCAAGCGCGGCCTTGGCCGAAGTGCAATTGCTGATGTTTGAACAGGCAGGCTGCATCTATTGCGCCCGCTGGCACGAAGAGGTGGGGCCGGAATATCCGCTGACTGACGAAGGCAAGGCCGCCCCGTTGCGCCCGCTGCAATTGCGTGCGCCCCTGCCCGACGATCTGACCATCGTCAGCCCGCCGATCTTTACCCCAACCTTTGTTCTGGTGCAGGACGGCCAAGAAAAAGGCCGGATCGAGGGCTATCCGGGCGAAGACTTCTTCTGGCCGTTGTTGGCAAATCTGCTAAAGACGCTGGAGGACTAGGCACAAGGGGCCAAGATGACCGACGGAACGCTCCCGCTACCATGGTTTCGCTTGTCGTCCGAAGGCAGGTCTTTCACAACTGATGCGCGCGCAAAGGGCGGGGATGATCGCTTGGCCGATGGGGTATCAGCACATGACGGTGACAGCGCCCCCGTGGGCCTGCCTGCGCTTGTGACCCATGCCAATGACGCTGCCACCTTTCTCAAGGCGCTGGGGCATGATGGCCGCCTGACCATTCTGTGCCATTTGCTGTCTGGCCCCAAAAGCGTGACCGAGCTGGAAAACCTGCTGTCGGCCCGGCAGGCCGTGGTCAGCCAGCAGCTTGCCCGCCTGCGGCTGGAAGGCATTGTCAGTGCCCGCCGCGAGGGCCAGGCCATCTTCTATTCAATCCTTGACCCGAAAGTGGTTGAAGTCTTGTCCGTTCTGTCGAAACTGTTTTGCAAGCCGACGGAATGATCGGCACCCCACCTGCGGGGGACAAGCAAAAAGGGGACTGCAATGGAGGAGCTGCCATATGGCCTGCTGGCGGCCTTGATTGGCCTGGTCGGCGGCATCGTGCTGGGGTTGGCTGCGCGTCTGGGCGAGTTTTGCACCTTGGGCGCGCTTGAATCTGCGATCTATGGCCAAGACCAAAAGCGGCTGCGGCTGTGGGGCATTGTGCTGGGGGTGGCCATTCTGGGCACCCAATTCGGGGCGCTGGGGGGCTGGGTCGATCTGTCGGCCAGCTTTTACCACGCACTGGCCTGGAGCCCGATGGCATCCATCTTTGGTGGGCTGATCTTTGGCTATGGCATGGCCTTGGCGGGCAATTGCGGCTTTGGTGCGCTGGTGCGCTTTGGGGGGGGCGACCTGCGGTCGCTGGTTGTGGTGGTGGTGATGGGCATTTTCGGCTTTGTCGCCCTGTCTGGCCCGCTGGCCCCGCTGCGCGTGGCGCTGTTCCCCCAGCCCGAGGCCACGGAGCCACAGGGCATTTTGCCCGACCTTATGGGCCTGACCGGCCTGCCTGCCCAAGTGCTGATTCTGGCCTTGGCGGCCATCGCCTTTGGCTGGGCGCTGTCTTACGGCCCCCTGCGCGCCCGGCGCGACATGATCGCCTGGGGCGTGGCGGCGGGGCTGGCCGTGGTCTGGTGCTTTGTCGGCACCACTTGGGTTTATGAACAAAGTTTCGGGGAAATCGGGGTCGAGGGGCCATCGTTCACCGCCCCCGTGGGCCGCACGCTGATCTTTTTGATGACGTCAACGGCCGGGGGCATCACCTTTTCGGTGGGGGCCGTGGTGGGCGTGATGGCCGGGGCCCTGCTGGGATCAACCATTCGCGGCCTGTTCCGCTGGGAGGCCTGCGAAGACCCGCGCGAGTTGGGCCGCCAGGTGGGCGGGGCCGCGCTGATGGGGATTGGCGGCGTGATCGCCATGGGCTGTTCGGTCGGCCAAGGTGTGACCGGCTTTGCCACGCTGGCCTGGTCGGGCCCAGTGACTCTGGCGGCGATTGGGCTGGGGGCCTATGTCGGGTTGCGGCAGTTGATCAGCGGCTTTCAGCCGGAATAGGCCGCCGGATCAGGCCACCGGATCAGGCCGCAGGCGTGGCTTGCGCGGGCGCACCCTCGGGCGGCATGCCATCGCTGGCTTGGGCCAGTCTGGCCTGCCCGCGCCCGGCGTTTTTCGCGGCATATAGGGCCAGATCGGCCTGATGCAGCAGGTGCGCGGGATCAGGCCGATCCTGCATCTGAGAGGATGTGATACCGATGCTGGCCCCGATCTGGCAGGGCGCACCGTCCCAGTCCATCGGGCGGCCCAAGCGCGCGACCAGTCGCCCCGCCAGCGCCATCAGCGCCGCCTGATCCGTCATCGCTGGCAACAGGATGACGAATTCATCCCCGCCCACCCGCGCCACGGTATCGCCAGCACGGGTTTCCGCGCGCAAGGTTTGCGCCACCTGACGCAGGATATGGTCGCCAGCAGCATGGCCCAAAGTGTCATTCACCTGTTTGAACTTGTCGAGATCCAGATGCATCAGGCCAAAGGCCTGCCGGCCGGCACAGGCGCGGCCCAGTGCCAGATCAAGTGCGCGGCGATTGCGCAGGCCGGTCAGCGGATCGGTCAGCGATTGCTCCTCTGCCTCAGAGCGCGCGCCTTCGAGACGCAGGCTAAGGCGGCGGAATTCATCAAGCACGGCATTCTTGGCCTCAACCAGATACAGCATTTCCACCGCCAGATCGGTGGGCGCGAAATCCGCCGCGGTCAGGGCGTGCTGGCGCACAGCCTCTATCACATTCAGACCGAACGACAGGTTCAGGATGGCGCCACCATCCTTGACCGGCACGATCTGGCCGCGCCAGGCGGCGGCGGGCTGCAGGCGGGGCGACAGGGTCAACTGCTCGCCCGCATGGCGCAGCAGGGCCGCCATCTGCATGAGGCCGGTTGGCCGCGTGATGTGGAACAGATCAAAGACCGACTGCCCTTTGATCTGGCCCAGAATATGGATCAGAGTTGGCCCGGCACGCCGGATCTGGCCCTGCGCATCCAGGTGCAGATGCAGCGGCATCAGCCGATCCAGCGCGCGGCCCGAAACGGTTATGTCGGCGGTCATGGGGCCCCCACCGCCAGATCGAACTGACGCGCCTCGGCATGGGTGGCATCCAGCAACTGAATGGTAATCGCGCCATCCCCCCCGTCGATCAGCACCAGCGCGCCGTAATCATCGGCCATTGCCCGCAAGATACCCATCACCAGATGATGTGCCCCGGCAAAGGGATCTTGCACTTGCAGGCAAAAAGCGCCCTCGCCCAGATCACGCAGGCGCATGTCGGGCAGTTGAAAGTCGGGCAGCGCCAGACGGGCGCGGCCGGGCAATTCTTCCAGCGAATGCAGAAAATCGAGAAAGCGCAAGCCACCAAAGCGCAGCAAGCGGCGCAATCGCCCGTCAGACCGGGGCGCCACCAGCCAGGTGCCTAGATCTTCCAGCACCGTATCGCGCGGGCGGTGCAGGATTTCGGCCGCTGCGGCAATCACCCGGTCAGTCAGATCGGGGGGATAATCCAGCAAGGGTTCGAACCGATCAAAGCCAAGGCCCGCGCGTTGGGCGATGGTTTGCCATTGCGCCGCGCCATAGGTGCTGCGCAAAAAGCCTTCCAAGGCGTAATTGACCAAACCATTCATCTGCCAGCCCCTGCCGCACCCCATCGGGCGACATTCGTGGCGATCAGCCTAGGGCCTGAGGGTTGAACAAACCCTTAACGGCGGCCTGCGCTATTCCAGAACCATGATCCCCGAGCCGACCAGCCGGTTCACGCGCGCGGGTTCAACGGCTGGCGGGGCGGCCTGCCAAGTGCGGATCAGTGCGGCGGCCTCATCGCCAAAGGGCAGCGTGCCGCTGGCCGCGCGCAGCACCGGGTCAAACCGGCCCCGGCCCTGCACAAGGCCCTCAAACTGGGCAAAGCCATAGCCCTGCCATTGCGCCAGCACCGCTTCCTCTCCGGGGGCATCGGGCAAGAGATCGGCCACCACCATGACACAGCCCTTGCCGCCCCCCGGCAAAACCGTTTCACAGGCCTGCAGCAGGCCTTGCAGGCCATAGACGTCAAATTCTGCCAAAAACAGATCGCGTGTGGCGGTGGCGGTTTCAGGCTGCAACGGCAAAGCGGCCTGCACCTGCGCCAGCAGATCGGCCGAAGGGGCCGGGCTGTCATAGGGGGCGGCCAGCCGGGCGGCCAAGGCCTCATTCCCCGGGGTCTTGGCGCGGTCGGTCAGGCTGGCCAAAGCCTCGGCCCCGGCAAGGCCCCAGCGGCCAAGGGCCCCGGGGTCCACCTGTTCGGGGGGCAAGGCCCCAGAGACATAGCGCGCCAGATGGCTGCGCGCGGAAATCGCCTCGGCATTCAGCAGCGGCGTCAGGCTGACGGCGGCCAGCACCATCAACGCCAGCGCCATGGTGATATTGGCCTGACGGATGCGCGCCATCCACCCTGCCCCACGCGCCACCGCCAGCGCATAAAGCGCCCCATAGCCAAGGCCCAGCGCGGCCACCTGCGCGGCAAACAGGCGGTCGGGTGTCCAGCCATGCTGGGCAATGCGCAGCCAGACCGCCCAAGCCCCGCCCCCCGCCAGAACCGGCACCAGCAAGGCCATGCCGCGCGCCGACCAGATCAGCACCGCGCTGTGGGTGGCCTGCGCCTCATCCTGATCGACAGCGGTGGTCACCAGCGTGGCCCCCACCCCAGCCATGGCCAGCATGACCAGCGCCACCGACAGGCCATCGAACAGGCCCGACACCCCTTGCAGGGGCAGGGCCACCAGAAAAACCAGCGTCACGGCCACAACCACCGGCAAGATCAGCCGCAGCATCCGCAGCAACAGATAGGGGCTGACGTAATCCTGCAACTCCTGCACGACCGACAGGCCAAGCCCCAGAATCGCGCCGGTGATCAGAAACGGCATCGCCCCCAGTTCCAGCAGATCGCCAATCGCGCTGACCCCGACAATTCCCAGCAGCGCATCTGACAGATAGATCACGGCCCAGACCACGGCGGCAAAGGTCCAGCCGATGGCATAGCGCACGACGATCGACCAGGATTCGGCAAAAAGCAGCGGATAATCGCGCCAGCGGCCAAGGGCGCGCGCGATCCAGAACGGCATCGGCACCGTGGCCAGCACCAGACCGGCCAGAATGATATGGGGCTGGCCCATGTCGTCCACATTGGCAAAGCGCAGCGAGGCCAGCATCAACAGCCCCGTGGTCAGCACCGCAATGCCCGCCGCGCCCAGCGCCGCCGACATCAGGCGCAAAGGCCCGGCCATGATCAAGAGCGCGCCAAAGAAAACACCCGTCAGCACAAAGACGGCCAGCAAAAGCCGCTGCGGCAGCAGATCTGTCTGCGCCAATTCAGTCAGACCATAAAGCGCAAGGCCCGCCAGCGCCCCAAGCAAAGACATGCTTACCCGCCGCGTCATCATCGCCGTCATCCCGCCCCCTTTGGCCCATCAGGCCCATGGTCTTGCGGGGCCAAGCTATGTCTTGCGCGCGCAAAGGACCAGAGGCTTGGCGCATCCCCCCACCCCGCGATCAAGGAGCCGCGTCTAGAAATCGGTGGGGGCGCCGCCCTCTTGCTTGCGGCGGGCGACAAAGCGCGTCAACTCCTCCAGATGGTCGCCGTTGATCGCCGGAGGTTCGAATTCCGCGATGATCTGTTTGTAGATGCGGTGCGCGCGTTCCGGCGTCCAGACCGCACCGTCGATCTGCCATGCCTCATAATTGCGCCAATCGCTGACAAACGGAGAGTAGAACGCGGTCTGATAGCGGTCTTGCGTGTGTTGGCAACCAAAGTAATGGCCCTGCGGCCCCACCTCGCGGATGGCATCCAGCGCGATGTCATCTTCGGTGGTGGCAAAGGTGGCTTCTTCAAAATAGCGCTGGATCATTTGCAGCACTTCGCAATCCATGATGAACTTTTCGGGGCTGGCGATCAGCCCGCCCTCAAGCCAGCCTGCCGCGTGATAGACCATGTTGGTGCCAGACTGCACCGCCGCCCAAAGGCTGTTCGAGGTTTCCCACATCGCCTGCCCATCCGGCACATTGGCCGCGCAAACGCCGGACGAGCGCATGGGCAGGCCGTAAAAGCGCACCAACTGGCCGGTCATCTGCGTGGCGCGCATATATTCGGGCGTGCCAAAGGCGGGGGCACCCGACTTCATATCGACATTGCTGGTAAAGGTGCCGATGGCGACGGGGCAGCCGGGATTGATATATTGCAGCAAGACCACGGCGGCCAAAGCCTCGGCAATCGACAGGGCCACGGCCCCCGCCATGGTCACCGGCGCCATGGCCCCCGCCAGCGTAAAGGGGGTGACGACGACGGGCTGGCCGCGCCGGGCCAGACGCATCGCGCCATCCAGCATCGGGTAGTCGTGTTTCAGCGGGCTGACCGAGTTGATGTTGGTATACATGCGCGGCTTGGCGTCGAATTCGTCCTGTGTCAGACCGGCGGCAAGGCGGGTCATCTCCATCACGTCTTCCACCCGCTCGGCCCCCAGCGAATAGGCGTGAACCACCTTGTCGGACAGGGTCAGCTTTTCAAACAGGCAATCCAGATGGCGCACGCTGGGGTGAATGTCGATCGGTTCAACCGGATAGCCGCCCGCGATATGGATGCAGTTGAAATACTGCGTCAGCTTGATGAATTCCTTGAAGGTTTCAAAGTCGCCCGACCGCTTGCCCCGCTCCAGATCCCAGGCGTTGGGGGGCGATGAGACGTTCACGAACAGCATGTGCTTGTCGCCCATGATCAGCTCGCGGTCGGGGTTGCGCGGGGTCATGGTAAAGCTGGCCGGAGCATGGCCCAGCATTTCCATCACAAAGGCCTCGTCCATGCGCACATTGGTGCCGTTGACGATGCAGCCCGCCTTGCGCAGGATCTCGGCCGCTTCGGGGTTCAGAAACTCGATCCCGATGTCGGACAGGATCTTCATCGCACCCTTGTGGATGCGCTGCACCCCATCGGCATCCAGCGGTTCGGTCGGGCGGTCGGGGTTGACGGGCACACGCCAGGGCATCTGGTCGATCACAGCCGTTCCTGCCCGTGCCTTGTTTCCGGCCCGCCCCCCGGCGCGGCGCTTGCGGCCCTGATCATCGTTCATGTGACACTCTCCTTCTCTGCCCCAAGGCAGCACCCTTGGCGGCAGGATGACGGAAAGCAGATGCGAATGGGCACCTTATTCGCGACGCAAATGTGTCGTTTTTGGCTGACCTAGCTGTCAAGCCACGCGGGAATGGCCCCGATATCGGGCAAAACCACATCAGCCGCGGGGGCCAGATCGGCGCGTTCGGCCACCCCGGTCAGCACGGCGATGGTCTGCATGCCAGCTGCCTTGCCCGCATGCAGATCATGCAGGCTGTCGCCCACCATGGCGCAGCGCGCCGCCGAAAGGCCGGTGTGATGGGCAAAGGCTCGGCACATGCCGGGGCCGGGTTTCGGGCCATGGCCAGAATCGTATCCGGCGATGAAATCGAACAGATCAATGATGCCATGGGCGTGCAGATGCGCCCGCGCCGGGGCCTCGGTGTCATTGGTGGCAAGGCCGATCTTTAGCCCGCGCGCCCGAAGTGCCATCAGCAAGGGGCGCAGAGGCACGGCGGGGGCCATGGGGGCCATCGCGGCGGCGGCATTGATATGACCGGTGATCTGCGACACCGTCTGCCCCGGCAGGTGACGCGACAGGGCAAGGGCGATATCGGCGGCGGTGGCGGCAATCACCGGGCTGTCGGGGGCGAATTCGCCCGTCGGCAGGTCATAGCCGATGGCTTGGCCCAACTGATGGGCATGGGCATCGTCCTGCGCCATCTGCACCAGCAGCCCCTTGGCCCAGCCCCCCCAGCTTTTGCGGAAATCGAACAGCGTGCCGTCCTTGTCGAAAACCAAACCGTCAATCGCGCGCGCCATACCGCCCCCCCCTGTTTCGCGGCATCGTGGCGAAAGCGCCGGGAAAGTGCAATCACGTCCAGTGGTGCTGCGCCCCCCCCGGAAAGGCCGCCCGGGCCGCCATGAGAGAGGGATAGGGCAGGCCTTGGGCATCGCAACAGGCAATGATCCACGAATCGTCCATCAGCAGAAAATCCAGAACCGAGGCCAGAAAGACCGGATCCCCCGCCCCCTTGGCCAGGTCCGACAGGTCTGCGCCGGTCGAGCCCAGAAAGACCGGCAACAACTCCTCGTTACCCACAAGCCAGGTCAAGGCCTGCAGCGCGACCATTTCAGCGTTTTCTTGCGCATGCATGACGTTCCCCCGGCGGATTGTCCCCGTTGACGATGTATTTAGGCAAATGAGCACGAATCTGTTATTGATTCAGCAACGTTTCTTTAACCAAATAGTCAGATCACGTTAAGGTAACTCGTAGCACAGGTTTGTGGTTATGGACGGCAGCATTCTTATCGTTGATGACGTCGCGACAAACCGTATTGTCCTGAAGGCCAAGCTCAGCGCGGCGCGATATCACCCCATTCTGGCCGCTTCGGGCAGCGATGGCCTGCGCATGGCCCGGCAAGACCCGCCCGATCTGATCATGCTGGATCTGCGCCTGCCCGACATGTCGGGGATCGAGGTGCTGACGACGCTTCGGGCAGATCCGCTGACGCGCAACATTCCGGTCATTGTGCTGTCGGCGACCACCAGCCTGCAAGACCGGCTGGATGCCTTTGCCGCTGGCGCGGATGAGGTGTTTCCAAAGCCGTGCCCGGATGGCATCTTGTTGGCGCGGGTGCGCAATCTGCTGCGCGGCCAGCAGGAATTGGCCGCGTTGAACGAAACCCGCCATGATGGCGTCTTTGGTCTGGCCGAAGAGGCCCCTGCCTTTCAGCCGCCCGGCGTGCTGGCCATCGTGACCGACCGCAAGGATGTGGCCTTGCGATTGCGCCGCGATCTGGCGCCGTTGATGCGCGACCAGATCATCAGCCTTGGCACCGCAGATGCCTTGGGCGACCCCGACACCCCGCAAGCAGTGCCCGATATCTATCTGGTGGATGGGGCAACCGACCCGGCCGGGGAATGGGGGCGGCGGCTGTTGTCAGATCTGCGCAGCCGTGGCCCCACCCGCAATGCCGCAATCTGCCTGATGGCGCGCCGCGACGGTGTGGGCGGCGAGGCCGGGATGGCCTTTGATTTAGGGGCAAATGACATCATTGATCCCAGCATGGGCCCGCCCGAGATGGTGGCGCGGTTGCGCACCATTCTGCGGCGCAAGCGTCTGGCCGACAAACGCCGCGAAACCGTGCAAGACGGCCTGCGGCTTGCGGTGATTGATCCGGTCACCGGCCTGCACAACCGCCGCTATGGTCTGGCACGGCTGACAACAATGGTGCAGGAACACGCCAACCGACAGCAACCGATTGCCGTGATCATCGCGGATCTTGATCATTTCAAACAGGTGAACGACCGCTTTGGCCATGCGGCGGGCGACCATGTTCTGGTCGAAGTGGCCCGCGCCCTGCAAGGCGATCTGCGTCAGCAGGATTTGCTGGCCCGCCTTGGCGGCGAGGAGTTTCTGATCGCCCTGCCCGATACCCGTCTGCAAGAGGCTGGGCTGATTGCCCAAAGGCTGCGCCTGCGGCTGGAACAGCACCCCATCCGCCTTGCCACCGGCAAGAACGTGCAGGTGACGGCCTCGTTCGGGCTGGCGGTTGTGGAGGAATCGACCGCCGCCACGCGGCACGAGGCCGAGCACCTGGCGCTGGAACTGATCGAAGAGGCCGATACCGCCCTGTTGTCGGCCAAGGCCACCGGGCGCAACATGGTGATCATCGCCCGAAAAGATGTGGCCTGAGCACAGGCTGCGCGCGGGCCGGGCGGTAGGGCGCGTCAGTCGCGGGGGGGGCGGCGCTTTTTGACCCGTTGTTCCAACTGCCGGGCAAAGTCTGCCCTCTCGGCATCCGACATGGCGGCCACCAGATCGACCAGCGCGCGGCGGCCATCGTCCACCCGGCGCGACAGGCGGTTGCTCTGGGCCTCTAGCGCGCGGCGAAAGCTGTCGGCGTCAAAGGGATCACTGCGCAGGGCCAGCAAGACAGCGTCAAGATCGGCCCGCAATTCTTGCTGAATTTCGCGCAGACCGGGGCCATCGGCTGTCATCTTGCGCATCATGTCGCGGCGCTGGTCGCGGCTCAGCGCCTCGGTATAGGGGCCAAAGGCCAGATCGCGAGAGGCCACACGATCCCCGCCATCGCGCCGGAATTTCAGGGCCGACCCCGCCACAACCCCGGCCACGCCCAGGTTGATCGCCAGCGACACGGCCAGTGCGATCTTGATCCAGCGCCCACTGCCGGGGGCCTTGTCCGCCGGTGGCGGGGGCGTCATGGGTTGGGTCGGGTCGGTCATTCTGAGGACTCCACTGACAGCAGGCTGTCGTATCCGGTCATAAGATCAAGGCTGGCGGTGCTGGCTGTGGCAAGGCCATAGCTGTCGGCAAGGGTCATCAACGGCTCGGGCTGGACATAGCCCAGCACCAGCCCAGCCATCGCAGCCGAACTGACACCCGCCACCGCCGCAGCCCCGCCCAAGGCCGCCATCAGACGCGCCACCAGCCCCACAGGGCGGGCGACCGCAGGCACCACAGGGCGCACAATCGGGGCCGGTTGCGGCTGATGGGCAGCGGCATCGGCCAGAACCCGGGCCATGAACTCGGGCGAAGGCGCCACAGGCTTGGCCTGTGCCTCGGCAAACAGATCATTCAGAAGATCGCGTTCGGTCATTTTACTCTCCTTCCCCATAGCCCAAATCCTGCCGACGTCCCGACAACAGCGCGGTCAGCGCCCGTTTGCCACGGGCCGTCAGACTTTCCACCGCCTCAACCCCCACCCCCAAAATCTGCGCGATCTCTGGGTTTGCAAGGCCTTCGATATGGCGCAAGACCACGGCCTGCCGTTGGCGTTCAGGCAAGGCATCCAGCGCGGCCTGAAGGGCGGTCATCCGGTCTGCCTCGATCATCGTTTGCAGCGCACCGGGCTGGCCATCGGCCACTTCGGGCGCATCATCCAGCGTTGTGGCCCGCCGCCGCCCCCGTTGGCGCACGCGGTCGGTGGCCAGATTGGTGGCCACTCGGTAAAGCCAGGTCGTGACCTGCGCTTCGCCGGGCCGCCAGTCGGGCGCCATACGCCACAGCCGCAGCATGGCCTCTTGCGCGACATCCTCGGCCTCGGCCCGGTCACCCAGCACCCGCTGGGCATAGGCCATGACCTTGGGGGCCAGACGCTCGGTCAGGTGACGTGCGGCATCGCGATCCCCATTGGCATAAAGGATCAGCAGCGCATCATCCGACAGGGGCGCAATGGTATCGCGGGGCATGTCCATCCTGTTGGGCTTATCGGCTTTTCACCACCTTCGAAAGGCCCGCGCCGCCATGACAGCGGCGCGGAAGCCGTCTTCTGCCGGGATCAGTTGTTGTCGCGGCCCCGACCATCGCGGTCACCACCGCGCTTGTGCTTGCGGCCGCCATCGGCCATCCGCTCTTTGGCGGCATCCAGCTCGGCTTGGCTGACAGCGCCATCATTGTCGGTATCCAGCCGGTCGATCAGACCCGTCGGCACCGGGCGCGAGGCCAGTTCGGCCGCCGAAAGCTTGCCGTCGCCATCGGTATCCATCCGTGCAACCATCTGGGCGGCGCGATCCTTGACGCGGGTCTCCATGGTTTTCATCTGCATGGCGGCCAGTTCCTCGGCATTCACAAAGCCATCGCCATCGGCATCCAGCGCCTTGGCCTGGGCGGCGCGCCAAGCGGTCATCTCGGCCTCGGTGATCTTGCCATCGGCATCGGCATCAACCGTGGCAAAGTCGAAATCCGCCATCGGGCCCATGCCCCGTTCCATCCCACGCTCCATACGGCCACCGTCGCCGCGGTTCATCGAATGGCCACGGTCGGCCAGTGCGGTGGTGGCAACCAAAGCGGTGGCCAGCGTTGCCATGGTCAGGGCGGTCAGTTTCATCGTGCGTGTCATCTGGTTCATCCTTCTGCTCTGACCCGACGCCTTGTGTCGGGCCTTGTGCATCTGATACGCAGCCTGCCCCGGCTTCCGTCGCAGATTTTTTTCGGCCTTGCGACAAAGGCGCACAAGGAAAAGATGCAGACTCCTAAACAGGGCCCGTTTGCGCTATCCGCTTTGCTCTGCGATATAGCACCCAGCAAACCGCCAAAGGCTGGCCGGAATGACCGCTGACGAACAAGAGGCAGGAATGACCACGATGGACAGTCACGCCATGGCAGATACCGAAGACCGCCCGCTGAAGCCCGCTCTGTTGCGCGGATGGCGGCGCAAATGCCCCAATTGCGGGGCAGGCCCGCTGCTGAGCGGTTATCTGAAGGTGCGCGACAACTGCACCGTCTGTGGGCAGGAACTGCACCACCACCGCGCCGATGATGGCCCCGCCTATCTGACCATCCTGATCGTGGGCCATCTGATGGCGCCGCTGATCCTGTATGTGTTCACCCATTTCCGGCCTGACCCGCTGGTGCTGGCATCGGTCTTTTCGGTGGGCACGGTGGCGCTGTCCTTGTGGCTGCTGCCCCGGCTCAAGGGGGCGGTGGTGGCGATTCAATGGGCCAAGCGGATGCATGGCTTTGCCGAACTGACCCCGGCGGCCTGACCCGCGCATGACCAACGCCCCGATCCGATCTGCCGCGACGGTGATCTTGTGGCGCCGTCACAGGGACGTGGTAGAGCTGCTGATGGGCCAGCGGGGGGCTGGTGCGGCCTTTATGCCATCGAAATATGTGTTTCCGGGCGGCGCGGTTGATCCGGGCGATGATCTGGCACAGGTGCCGATGTCGGAAACCTGCCTGCGCAGGCTGGGGCTGTGCTGCCCGGACGATGCACCCCGCCCTGCCGCCCTTGCCGGGGCGGCCTTGCGCGAATTGCGCGAAGAAACCGGGCTGCATCTGGCTGCCACCGACGCGCCCGCCTTGCGGTTCTTCTTTCGCGCCATCACCCCCCCCGGCCGGACGCGCCGCTTTGACGCGCGGTTTTTTCTGGCCGATGCGGCGGGGGTTGCGGGTGATCTGAACGATTTCTCAGAGGCCGAGGATGAGCTGAGCCATCTGCACTGGATCGGCCTGCCCGAGGCCAAGGCTCTGGACCTGCCCTTTATCACCGAGGTGGTTCTGGCCGAGGTAACGGCGCATTTTGCGGGCGCACCAGACCGGGGCGTGCCCTTCTTTGACAATTCGGGCGACACACCGCTGTTTCGTCGCCTGGTTTAGGGCCGGATCAGGGTTGCGCCACGCCCGGTGGGGCTGTTGGCAGGGGCGCTTGGCCCGCGGGCATCAGCGGATGTGGCACCGGATCTTTGGCGCGCAGCAGATAGGCGCGGATGATCTGGGCGTAAGAGCGATAGACATAGCCCTCATTGCGGTCCAGCACCTGGGCGCGTTGCGCCGCATAAAGGCCCGGCAGGCGATACCACGGCACATTCGGGTGACAGTGATGCACCGCATGGAAATTGTTGTTCAGAAACAGCAAGGCCAGCGGGCCACGATCCTCGATCACCACAGTGCGGGCGCGGGCCTGTTGATGGGCGCGGTGTTCCAGAAACGTGCGGATTTTCAGCAAGGCATGGCCCAGATAGGCCGCCAGCCCATAGGCCCACCACGGCATCGCGGCCCAACCAAGCCACAGGGCCACCAGACCAAGCCCCCCCAGATGCAGCAGCCAATCGCGCCGCACACCGGGGGTGCCCGCGATGATCAGCAGCGCCTCGGTCCGCAACCACAAAAGATTGCCCAGGATCGGGCCCAGAACCACCCGGCCCAACAACGTGTTATTGGCCCGCAGCAGCGCCTGAACGGCCCAAGGCAACCCGGCCCAGACCTGCGGATCAAGATAGTTCGACTCGGGGTCGTCATAGGGATCAGTCAGATTGGGGTCGTGGTGATGGGCCAGATGGGTATCGCGAAAGCGGCCATAGGGCACCGTCAGGCAGACAGCGGGAAAAACCAGCGCCTCATTCAGCCAGCGGCTGCGAAAGGGGTGGCCGTGCAGCGCCTCGTGTTGCAGGGATGAGAATTGGGCAATGGCAATCCCCGTCACGATCACGCCCAACAGCGGCAGCACATCATAAAGCCATGTCGTGCCAAGGCCCAAGGCCAGATAAGTGGCCAAGAGCAGCGCCAAGGTGGGCCATTCCAGCGCCGGGGTCGAACGATCAAAGGGGGCTGCGGTCACAAAGGCCTCGGCGCAAGGGGTTACAGGGTTGTGAATATCACTTGCCAGCGGGGCCGAGAATGCCAAGGATACGCACCATAAAGTCACCTTTGTTGAATTTATAAAACATAGGCAAGATATGATCGACAAACGCGACCGCGCCATTCTGTTTCGCACCCGTCTGGCCGATGCGATGGCAGACAGGGGTCTGTCGCAGGCTGATCTGGCGCGGGCCACGCGGGTGGATCGGTCCACCATCAGCCAATTGCTGCAAAGCGACAAACGCCTGCCCAATGCCCAGCTTGCCGCCGATTGTGCCAGCGCCTTGGGCGTGTCGGCCGATTGGCTGTTGGGCCTGTCGGGCCGGCCCGAGCCCTTGGCCGATCTGCTGGCCACACAACTGACCGAAACCGAGGCGCCACGCGCTTTGATTGACGAGGCGATCTTTGACTGGCACCGCGAGGCAGCGGGCTACAAGATCCGCCATGTGCCCGCCACCTTGCCCGACATGCTGAAAACCCGCCGCATGGTGCAATGGGAATATGCCCCCCAACTGGGGCGCACCGCCGATCAGGCGATTGGGGCCTTTGAAGACCGGCTGGCCTGGATGCGCGGGGCGCGGTCAGATTATGAAATGGCCCTGCCCCTGCATGAAGTGCAGGCCTTTGCCAGTGGCAGCGGCTATTACGCCGGCCTGCCGATCGACATCCGGCTGGACCAGATGGACCGGATGATCGAGCTGACCGAAACGCTGTATCCGTCGCTGCGGCTGTATCTGTTTGATGCACGGCGGGTGTTTTCGGCACCGATCACGGTTTTTGGCCCGATGCTGGCGGTGCTGTATCTGGGCCGCCATTACCTTGCGTTTCGTGACAGCGCGCGCGTCGAAAGCTTTGGCCGCCATTTCGACTGGCTGGTGCGCGAGGCCGATCTGGGCGCGCGCGACGTGCCCGGTCATTTGCGCAGCCTGCGGTCACGGATGGGTCAATAGGCGACCAGCCGCGACACGTCATAGCCGTTGAAATCAAAGATCTCACGCGCAGCCCGCAGCCGGTCGGGCGGCAGCGGCCCGCCCCGGTTCAGGATGAACCCATAGGCGCCCGAAGGCGTGGCGATGGCAAGGGTGCGATAATCGGTATCGACCCAGATCACCCACCATTCCTGCCCCGCCACGGCAAAGCGCCCCGGCCCGATAGGCTGCATCGGCCCGGCCAGCCGGGTTTCGGCCCCGCCCAGACACAGCCGGGCCGCCAGGGTCGGCGCGCTGGACGGGCCGGTGATCTCGGCCCCACCGGGACGGCAGGGTTCATCGCCCACCGGCGCAAAGCCCGCCGCTTGCTGCCAGCGGCCCGGCAGGCGCGACAGATCGAACTGCGCATTCGACCACATCGGCGCCCCGGCCTTGCGAAACGACTGCACCGGGGATGGCGTCTTGGCCGCACATCCCATCACCGCCAGCGCCGCCAGAAAGGGGATCAGTTGACGCATTGGGTCAGCATCCGGCCTGCTTCGTTCAAGATGTCCTGACAGCCGAACATCGGCGTCACCGGCGCGCAGGTCAGCGACCGGGCCAGACAATAGCCCTGACAATCGGTCGAGGCGCGGCAGGATTTTCCGCCATCGCGGGTGACGCTTTGGCAAAAGAAGGCCGAACCCGAGCCTGCCGTTGTCCAGACGCCCTTTTTCTTTTCGCAGGCCAGTTGCGCCGCTGATTTGACGACGACCGGCGCAGGGGCAGCCTGCGGCGGTTCTGCTGTGCCAGGGTCAGCTGCGGAAAGGTCTGCCGGGGCAGGTTCTGCGGCTGCGGGCGCGGCGTCTGGCGGGGCGGGTTCCGATGCGACGGGTTTCGTTGCAGCCGGCTTTGATGCGGCGGGTTTAGATGCGGCGGGGGCGTCCAGACTGGTCACCTCGACCGCGTCGCCGATGATGGGGTTGGCGGCCGCGGGCGCTGTATCCCGCCCCGGCAGTGCAATCTGGCACGCAGCCAGCATACCCACCCCCAGCAATGCCCCAATCAGCCTGCGCATGTCACCCCCGTTGGTTCCTGCCCCGCACAAGGCCTGAAACCGCCCCGCGATGCAAGCCCGGAAGCCGCCCCTTGCGATCAATAGGGCATCGGGAATTGCCGATGGGCCAGCGCAATATCCGACAGCACGGCCTCGCTCAGGTGCAGGTCGGCGGC
Organism: Pseudotabrizicola sp. L79; assembly: GCF_036553525.1. Lineage (NCBI taxonomy): Bacteria > Pseudomonadati > Pseudomonadota > Alphaproteobacteria > Rhodobacterales > Paracoccaceae > Pseudotabrizicola > Pseudotabrizicola sp. L79. The sequence continues at coordinate 78,062 of NZ_JAZHDA010000045.1, forward strand.
ACCGATGTTGATCTGCAATTGATCCAGACTGCTGGCCCCGATGATCGGGATGCAGGGAAAGGGCCGCGTCAGGCAAAAGGCGATGGCCATCTGGCACGGGTCCAGCCCGTGTTCGGCCGCAATGCCCAGATAGGCCGCCACTGCCGGAAACACCTGCGATGTGATCCGCCCACCCAGATCGGGGGTAAAGCTGCGCCTTGTGCCATCGGGGGTCACATCGCCCGCATATTTGCCCGACAACAGCCCCACCGCCAAAGGCGAAAAGGCCAGCAGGGGCATATCCTCGGCCATGCTGAATTCGCACCAATCGGTATCAAATTGGCGGCACAGCAGCGAATATTCGTTTTGCACACTGGCCATGCGCGGCAGGCCATGCACCTGCGCCAGATGCAGCCACAGCCCCGCACCCCAGACGCTTTCATTCGACAGGCCAATGGCACGGATCTTGCCCGCCTCAATCAGCGTCTGCGCGGCCTGCAACACCTCAATCATATGGGCCTCAACCTCGGCCCGATCCGTGACGCGCGGATGAAAGCGCCAAGCCTGACGAAAGTGATAGCTGCCACGGTTTGGCCAATGCAGTTGATACAGGTCGATGTAATCGGTGTTCAGCCGCTGCAAAGACGCCTCAACCGCCGCAATCAGGCCAGCCCCGGTGATCGGCGCGCCATCGCGCACCATTTTTTGCCCGGCCCCCGTGATCTTGGTGGCAATCTGCAACCGCGACCGCCCGCCCCGCGCTTTCAGCCAGCTGCCGATGATGCGCTCGGTATCGCCCACGGTTTCGGCCCGCACCGGATTGGTCGGATACATCTCGGCCGTGTCCCAAAAGGTGATGCCCTGCGCCAAGGCCAGATCGGCCTGGTCATGGCCCTCGGCCTCGGTGTTCTGGCTGCCCCATGTCATGGTGCCAAGGCACAGCTGCGAAACTTCGATGCCTGTGCGGCCCAAAAGCACCCGATCCATCGCCCGTCCTTTCGTCTTGTTGCTGGCACGCAACCTAACCGCTTGGGCCGTCGCGGCAAGGCCATCAAGAGGATTGAGAACGAAAAGTGAACGAATTACCCTGTGCCCATGATCTTGCCGATTCCCAACAGTCAGGGCCCCCGCGCCCTGCCCCCCCATCCGCTGCCCGGGCAAATTCTGCCGGGGCTGATCCGGGGACGGATTCACGAAATCTGCGGGCCTGCGCGGGTGGCCTTGGCGCTGATGACGCTGGCCCTGTCTGACGGGCCGGTGATCTGGGTGGCGCCGTCTTGGCTGCCCGAGCGGCTGTATACCTGCGGCATCCGCGATCATCTGCATCCGGGGCGGCTGGTTCTGGTGCAATGCCGCCGGGCCGAGGAAATTCAATGGGCAGCAGAAGAGGCGCTGCGGTCGGGCACGGCCCCGGCCGTGGTGGCCGAATACCCCAGCCCCCCCGGCCTGACCGCCGTGCGCCGTCTGCATCTGGCCGCCGAAACGCCGGGCCAGTCGGGCCACCCTGCCCCGCTGGGTCTGGTGCTGACCGCAGGCGATGGCGGCGCGCAGGGGGTGGAAAGCCGCTGGCAAGCCCATGCCCTGCCCTCGCCTTCGGGCCTGCGCGACGAGGCCGGGGTTGCCCTTGGCATCACCTTGCTGCGCGCCCGACAGGCGGCCCCGGCCCGCTGGCGCCTGATCCGGCCCGCCAAGGGCCCCACCAGCGCCACCCCCGCCCCTTGATGCCCCCCCCCCGCTGTCACACCCATGCCCCTTTGCACGGGCTGGAAAGACGCGCTAAAGGGGCAGAACACAGTCAGGAAGGCGCATCATGGCACGGATTCTCATCACCTCGGCCATTCCCTATATCAACGGGATCAAGCATCTGGGCAATCTTGTCGGCAGCCAGCTTCCGGCCGACCTGTTCGCCCGCTACATGCGCGCGCGTGGCCATGAGGTGATGTTCATCTGCGCCACCGATGAACATGGCACCCCGGCCGAACTGGCCGCGGCCAAGGCCGGCAAACCTGTGGCCGACTACTGTGCCGAAATGCACGACGTGCAGGCCGAAATCGCGCGCGGCTTTCGGCTGTCCTTCGATCATTTCGGCCGGTCCTCCAGCCAGCGCAATCATCACCTGACCCAGCATTTCGCAGGGCGGCTGGCCGATCAGGGCCTGATCCGGGAAGTCACGGAAAAGATGATCTTTTCCATCGACGACAACCGCTTTCTGCCCGATCGCTATATCGAAGGCACCTGCCCCAATTGCGGCTATGACAGCGCGCGCGGCGACCAGTGCGACAACTGCACCAAGCAGCTTGACCCGACCGATCTGATCAACCCGCATTCGACGATTTCGGGCAGCACCAATCTGGAACAGCGCGAGACAAAGCACCTGTATCTGATGCAGCGCGCCCTGCGCGACAAGCTGGAGGCCTGGATCGATTCAAAGACCGACTGGCCCGTGCTGACCACCTCGATCGCCAAGAAATGGCTGAACGACGGTGACGGGCTGCAAGACCGCGGCATCACCCGCGATCTGCATTGGGGCATTCCGGTGAAAAAGGGCGATCAGCCCTGGCCGGGGATGGAGGGCAAGGTTTTCTACGTCTGGTTCGATGCCCCCATCGAATATATCGCAGGCACCGCCGAATGGGCCGATGCCAACGGGCTGGATGATGCCGCGTGGGAACGCTGGTGGCGCACCGACAAGGGCGCGGATGACGTGACCTATTACCAGTTCATGGGCAAGGATAACGTGCCCTTCCACACCCTGTCCTTCCCCGCCACGATCCTCGGCTCGGGCGAGCCGTGGAAGCTGGTCGATTACCTCAAGTCCTTCAACTATCTGAATTATGACGGCGGCCAGTTCAGCACCTCTCGCGGGCGGGGGGTGTTCATGGATCAGGCGCTGTCGATCCTGCCCAGCGATTACTGGCGCTGGTGGCTGCTAAGCCATGCGCCGGAATCCTCGGATGCCGAATTCACCTGGGAAAACTTCCAGCAATCGGTGAACAAGGATCTGGCCGATGTCTTGGGCAATTTCGTCAGCCGTGTGACCAAATTCGCCAAGTCGAAACTGGGCGAAACCGTGCCCGCAGGCGGCGAATTCGGCCCGCAGGAAACCGCGCTGATTGCCGATCTGGGCGCGCGCATCCGCGACTATGAGGCGCTGATGCAGGCGATGGAGGTGCGCAAGGCCGCAGCCGAGTTGCGCGCGATCTGGGTGGCGGGCAATGAATATCTGCAAGCCGCTGCCCCTTGGGCCACGATCAAGACCGATCCGGCCCAGGCCGAGGCACAGATCCGTCTGGGCCTGAACCTGATCCGGCTTTACGCGATCTTGTCGCAGCCCTTTATCCCCGATGCCGCCGCCACGATGATGACGGCGATGGGCAGCGACGACTGGTCATGGCCCGAACATGCCAGCGACGCCCTGCGCGCCCTGCCGCCGGGCCATGGCTTTGCGGTGCCCGACAACCTGTTCCGCAAGATCACCGATGAAGAACGCACCGAATGGCAGGCGCGCTTTGCTGGGGTGCGGGCATGATCCTTGGGCATATCGGGGCACGCAAGGGGTCAAAGGGCGTGCCGGGCAAGAACTTTCGCCCCCTGTGCGGCAAGCCGCTGATCGACTGGTCGCTGGACCAATTGTTCGCCAATCCGCGCGTCGGGGCGGTGGTTGTCTCTACCGATGACGAGGCGATTTACGACCATGCCGTGAAACGCGGCGCGCTGGACATTGGTCTGCGCCCTGCCGAACTGGCCACCGATACCGCGCCGAAATGGGGGGTCTGGCAGCATGCGCTGGCGGCATCCGAGGCCAAGGCTGGGCCGGTTTCAGCCTTTCTCGATCTTGACTGCACCTCTCCTCTGCGCATTCCCGAAGATATCGACGGGGCGCTGGATCTTTTCATAAACGAACATCCAGACATGGTGATGAGTGTTTGTGAGGCCCGAAAGAATCCCTATTTCAACCTTGTCGAGCCTGATGCCGCCGGCGCGCTGCATGTATCAAAACCGCTGCCCGGCGGGGTTTGGGCGCGGCAGGATGCACCGGTGGTTTATGAACATGTGGGCGTGGTCTATGTGGTGGCCCCGGATTACCTGCGCAAGGCCAAGACCATTTATGAGGGCCGCGTCGTGCCCTATGTGCTGCCGTCAGACCGCTGCCACGACATCGACACGCCCTATGATTTCCGGCTGGTCGAATTCCTGCTGAATGAACAGCTGGCGGCGGGTGTCAGAAAGGTCTGACCGCCGCCAACAGCCGTGGAATGGCCGCAAGGGTGCGGTCAGTGGCCTGCACCTGGCTGGCCACAAAGGCCGCAATGGCCGCAGGGTCAGGCTGATGGTTGGCCACCAGCAGCCGGGTCAGATCATTCCCTCCAGTGGCCTTGATGGCCACCCCTGCCGCTTCGGCCTCGGCAAAGGGGAATTCGATGGTCTGCACATGCGGGCCGGTCATCACCGGCTTGCCCAGCACCAACGCCTCGGAAATGTTATGTGACCCTTTGGGGGTAAAGCCCCCACCCACCACGGCCTGATCGGCCATTGCAAGATAGCCATACATCTCGCCCAGACTGTCGCCCAGAAACACATCCGGCGTCGTTTCAACCCTGCCCCACTGCGCCGGATCAAACGCCGGGCCCAAAGCCGACCGGCGCAAAAGACGCAGGCCCGCGTCTTCCAGCGTGCGCGCCACCAGATCAAAGCGTTCAGGCCGACGCGGCACATAGACGACCAGCGGTGGCGGCAGATCATGGGCCGCATGATGCTGGCGCAGCGCCTTGATCGCCTGAATATAAAGCGCGTCCTCGCCCTCGATCGCGCTCGCAATGCAGATCACCCGCCTGTGTGTCGCACCGATCCACAGCCGCGCCGCCTGCCCCGCCACCACCTGCGCCTGCGGCACCGGCTGGTCAAACCGCAACTCGCCCGTCACGGCAATGTTGCGCACCCCCACCCCGGCAAAGCGCGTGGCCTGCAAATCGGATTTCACCAGCGCCCCGGCAAAGCCCTGCATCACCTGCTGACGCAACCGCAGCCCACGGGAATCGCGGGCCAGTGAATCCTGGGGGTATTGCGCATTGCACATGAACAACGGCACCCCCCGCGCCCGTGCGGCAAACACCATGCGCGGCCAGATCTCGATCTCCATCACCAGACCATAGGCCGGGCGAAAGGCGCGAAAGAACCCGGCAAAGGCCCAGCCGGTCTCCAATGGCACCCAGACCGCCTGCAATTGCCCCAAGGCAATCTCGGGGCCAAAGGCGCGCAAGGCCTCGGCCCGGCCTGCGGGGGTGAAATGCGTGGTCACAACCTGATGCCCTGCCGCCAGCAGCCCCCGGATCAGCGGCACGGCGGATCGCATCTCGCCCAGAGAAACCGCATGCACCCAGATGGCACCCGGCATGGGCCGGGCATAGCGGCCAAAGCGTTCCGGCAAAGCCGCCAGATAGGCCGGATCCTTGCGCCCGCGCCGCCACAGATACAGCAGCACCACTGGCAGACCCAGCGTCCAAAGCGCCGACCACGCCAGCAAGAACAGGCGCAACGCCAGGCTCATGGCGCGCCCTCGGCCAAGGCCAACAAGTGGCTTGCCAAGGGGGCAAGGCTGCCTTGGGCGTGGTCAGCCGCTGCCTTGGCACGGGCGCCCACCTGTGCCAGATCGGGCCGCACCACGGCCTTGGCCAACGCCCCCGGCGCCACGGCCACCGCCGCATCCTGACCGTCCAGCAGCGCGTAATCGGCCGCGAAATTCGCCGTATCGGGGCCATGCAGCACTGCGCAACCCAGAATTGCGGCCTCCCACGGGTTATGGCCGCCGATCTGATCAAAGCCGCCCCCCACCAGCGCCACCTTTGCCAGCCGATACCACAGCCCCAATTCGCCATAGCTGTCGGCCAGCCAGACCGGCACATCCGGCCCCGGCACCTGCCCCAGACTGCGGCGGGCAAAGGCGATACCGCGCGCGTCAAGGGCCTGGGCTATCGCGCCCGCCCGGCCCACATCGCGCGGCGCAAGGATCAGCAGATGGCCCGGCAGATCGGGCAGTGCCGCCAACACCTCGGCCTCATCGCCCGGATGGGTCGAGGCCGCGACCCAGACCCGGCGCGCGGCAAGGCTAAGGTGCAAGCGGGCCAGTTCATCCGCATCACAGCCCAAGGGCGGGGCAGCGGCCTTCAGCGCCCCCGTCACCTGCACATCGCGCGCCCCAAGCGCCGTCAGGCGGGTGGCGCTGGCCTGATCTTGTGCGGCGATCAGCGCAAACCGCGCCAAAAGATCGGCAAACAGACCCTGTGCCTTTTGCCGACGCGCGGCACTTGCCGCGGTGATCCGGGCATTGACCAAAGCCAGCGGAATGCCCCGCGCCTGCGTGGCCACAACAGCCCCCGGCCACAGCTCTTGCTCGGCCCAGACCGACAGGCAGGGCTGCCAATGATCCAGAAAGCGGGCCAGATAGCCCGGCGCATCCAGCGGCAAAAACTGATGCTGCGTGCGCGGCGGCAGGTTGGCCGTCATCACCTGGGCCGAAGAGCGCGCGGTCGAAGTGACCAGAAACGACAGATCGGGCGCCTGCCGGGCCATTTCGACGATCAGGCCGCGCAGGGCCAGCACCTCACCCAACCCCACGGCATGCATCCAGACCACAGGCCCCGGCGGGCGCACGGCCCCTGCAAAGCCCAACTTTTCGCGCCAGCGTGCCGGGTCTTCCTTGCCGCGCGCAAGCCTGCGCCGCAACACCAGCGGGGCAGCCAGCGGAATCAGGCGGCTGGCCAGCAAATAGGCGCGCAACGCGCCCCCCAAAGGCCCCTGATGCCGCCGCCTAGCCAATGTCTTGAAAGGCCTTTTGCAGCCCACGCGCCCAGAAATCCGCCTTGGCCAGTGTTTGGGCAAAGCGGTCGGCCGCCCGGCCCTCGCCAAAGCCCGTATGCGGCGGGTGGCGGTGCCCCCATTCGCGCGACAGGAAATCAGCAATCGCCCCGCCGTCACTGGCCGCGCAGGAATGAACCGAGGCCGCTTGCGCGCGGTTGGTTTGCCGCGTGCCGATATCCAGCGACGGGATGCCCAGAAACGGCGCCTCACGCACCCCGGCACTGGAATTGCCCACCATGCAGGCGGCGTTTTTCATCAGTTCGGAGAAATGCGAAAAGCGCATTGAGGGGATCAGGCGAAACCGGTCTTTCGGCAAGCGATCCAAGGCGGCAAAGATCGCCTCGGACCCCGGATCGTTGTTCGGCGCGATCACCACAAAATTGCGCCCCGAGCGGTCAAGCGCACCAAACAGCGCATCGGCCTGCGCGCCCATCGTGGCCTGTTCACTGGTCACGGGATGAAACACGGCGATGCCATAATCGGAAAAGCCGATGTCATAGCGCGCGCGCACATCATCCAGCGTAACCCCAGAGGCGGCCGCATGAAAATCAAGCTCGGGCGAGCCAATGACATGGATCGAACTTTCCGGCTCGCCCAGCGCCATCACACGCCGCGCGGCCTGATCAGAGGAAACAAAATGATGCGTGGCCAGCTTGGTGTTGCAGTGGCGAAACACCTCATCAATGGTGCCCGAAACCTCGCCGCCTTCGATATGGGCCGAGGGGATGTAATTTGTCGCCGCCACCAGCGCACCCGCCAAAGCCTCGATCCGGTCCCCATGGATCACGATCAGATCGGGGCGGTTTTCCATCACATAATCGGAAAAGCCCATCACCGTCTTGGCCAGCACCACATCCTGACCATCGCCCGCGCGCTGGTTCAAAAACTCATGCACACCCACGCCGGGCATGCGATGCACCTCTAGCTTGGTCAGCCCATAGCGCTGCATCACATGCATACCGGTGACAAAAAACGTCACACGATGCCCCGCATCACGCGCCGCAGCGGCCAAAGGCTCCAGCTTGCCGAAATCGGCACGGGTTCCGGTGAGGAAGAGAAGTGAACGGGTCATGATCCGCTCCTGATCATAAGATGGGCATTTAGACCTTCGGGATCATGGCAAGGTGCCGCCATTGTCAAGCCAATAGCGGGCCATCCATGAAACCCTGCCATGGCCCAAATGGGGAAATCGGTCCCAAAACAGTTTCTCGCGACTGATCAGGTCAATCGGGCGAGGTGTTCCGTGAAAGGCCAGCACCTTTGTGCCCTGCGGCGGAGCCTTGGGTTCAATTACCAGATCGATGCCGATCGGACGCCGCAGTTTTCGTTTGAAACTGATGACCCAATCATCGGGCCAATAGCTGATGTCTGGCAGGGTTGCGGCTGTATAATCCTGTTCGGTGCGAAATCTGTTCAGGATTTGCGGCTTGTTTGCGGTAAACTCTTCGGCCAATTGCGGCAAAGATCCTGCGTCAAAAGCGATAATCGCGGAGCAGAGTTTGGGCGCGCCCTTCGGATCACGCCCCCAAGCCGAGGTTTCGTTGATGCCAATGAAAGTGCCCGGCAGATCAAAAAACGCATCAAGATCGCTGACGATAACCATATCAAGGTCGATGAACAGGCAGCGTCCGGTCATGCCGTGCAGGCGGCGATCATAAATCCCCAATTTCGGCCAGATACCGCCGCGATACCATTCTTGTTGGGTAAGCCCGACATCCGGGATGGGCAATGCCTCGATCCCCTCGACCAGCCCCTTCGGATCATCGGTCAGACAAACAAACCGAAAACTGCCCCGCATGGCCTTGCGGCATGCGTTGTACAAGACATTCACATAATCGGCTGGGTAGCGTGTTCCATATTTCAGGCTGAGGATGATGCGTTCGGTCACGATTTACCCTTTCGCTCCAGAGCCGAAGGTGACGGGAACGCGATCCTCCAGCAAATCCAGAATGCCTTTCGCCGCGACCTGGGCATTGGCCTCTTCGTCCAACGCCTCTTTCATTCGGGAATACAGAAGTTCGATCACACCGTCATGGCAGCGGGCAATCAACTGACCAGCGGCATGCTCCAAACCTTCATGCTCAAAGGCCGTGTTGGCCACGGCTTGCAAGTCCACACCTTCATGAAACCGTGTGACGCCGGGAAAAGACTTCCACCACCCCCCCCCAAAGACCAGCGCTGGACGGCCCTTGATCAACGCCTCCCAGCCAGCGGTGCCCGCCACTGTCGCGGTCAACTGGGCGCGCGCCGTCAATTCATGGGTTGGTGCATGCGACGGCAAAATCTGCACATCCGGCAACCGCATCACCCGCTGCCAGAACAGCGGTCCGCGCGCAAAGGCGTTTTGTCGGGGGTTTTCCTTAACGTAGATTTTCCATCCCTCGGGCAAATGGCGCGCCACCGTTTCGATCACCAATGCCTGATCACGAAACACTCCGCCAAGGGCCGAAGTCGACATCTCAGGCTGATTGTGGAGCGGAAGATAGACAAACTTCGCCTCATAATCGACCTTTTGGCCTTCGCAACTTGCCAGCATTTCGTAATACGGCATTTCATTGCGGTGAAAAAACTTGGCAAAGGGGTCGCGCCATTCGGGCAAGGCACCGTAGATCCGCGCAATGCGACGCAAATCAGCCACCATGACATCGGGGCGCAGCAGTGATTTCGGGTCGCGCAGCACGATGTGCTTTAGGTAATTCTTGATTGCACCCGCAGTGATCCGCCCACGGGGGCCCTCTTTTTGCCAGCGATCATCCATATAAAACAGATCGGGCTGATCGCCCTTCTTGATTGGCAAAGGAGGCGCATGACCGACAGAGGGGTCGAAAACCCCCATATCCTCGATCCGCTGCATCGAAAAAAAGCGGTCAGAATAGGTGGTCTGGCACAGAACCAATGTTTTCAGGCCAAGGCTGCGGGCCACCTGATACAACATCGTATCATAGCCCAGATGTGGCATGTTCATGAACAGGGCATGTGTTGCCCCGGCTGCCGTGAGCTGATCGGCAAGGGCCTGTGTCACCACATGATAGTAATCAAGATAGTCCTGAAGGTTCACAAGGTTGTGCGCGCGGTAGTTGTAGTATTTTGATCCGCGATGCATCTGGTCGACCGCCGTCGCCATCAGGTTCTGGAAGTCGGGCGAGGCCAGCAAATGCATGTCAGCGCCTTTGGTCAGGTGGTCGCGCAGCAAATGCCCTTTCTTGCCGTTGCGCACTTCCATGCGTTGCAGGCAGGCGGCGTGGAAATCGGCATCGCGGTCGCCAAGATGCAACACCACTTCGACATTGCCGCCTGATTGCGCCACCAGCGCATCAAGGATACGACGACGCAAAGGGCCGCGACCGTCAACTGCCAAACGAATTGTCATCCACTCACCCTTTCTTTGACTGCAATCTTGGCATCAGCATCCCACGCCGCAACAGCCACCAAAAGCGCCGAAAATAATTTCCCGTCTTCAAGCGATAGTGCGGCAACCGGCGATACCACTTGAACTTTTTCACATCAGAAAAACCGGTGCCTGTGATTGTGCTGACCCCACCGTCATCAGGATGGCTAGACCACGGCTCGAGGCCCAATTGACGGAAATCATGCAGGAAAAAACGGTTCAATTCATGGTCCAGCGCACGGGTTTGCGGCCACAGCCTGGGCAATAGACGGGCAGCAACATCGCGATGAATCAGATAGGTTGCGTTGCCCGTGAACGGACCGACATAAGCGTTCAGGCGGTAGCGTCCCAACTGTGCCTGGGTCACAGGCATCTTGGCCCGGATGCAGTTGAAACGCACCAGATCCCAGGCGTCATCATGGGCCAAGGCTGTCTCAACCGCTGTCAGGAAGTCGTCATGGAACACGACATCATCTTCAAGGATGAGTGCGACCTTGCAAGGGCTGTCCAGAAAATCCTGCCAAACCGCCAGATGGCTGGCATAGACCCCCAGCTTGCCCGGAAGCAGCGGACTGCCCATGTTGCGGGCATAAGCTTCGGCATCCGCCCGAAGGCGAAGATCTGCTTCGTTCGCACGCCCGTCGATGGCCGGAAACAAGCGCCAAGACAGCCCCATGGCCGACAGCTGGCTTTCCATCCTTTGCCGCCGCTCTGTATCGCGCGGCAAGTTGATCAGCCAGATCCCAATGTCGGCCCGGCTCAGGGTCACGCCAAATCCCCCCATTTCAACTGCGTGTTGCGTGTCACGGCGCGGGTCAGGCGTTTGCCCACCACCTTGTCAAAGTCATAGGCCGCAATCTCGCCCGACCCCGGGCGGCGGGCCCAGATGTCGGCCTCGGTGATCAGATGGCCCTCGGGCAGATCAGCATCGGCCACGACAGACCCACGGGCAAAGCGATAGACGTCTTCTTCCGGCGCGCTGCGTTGCTTGGGGTTGTTCGCCGCGATCCAGATTTCGCGGCTGCGGTCGATCAGGAATTTCAGCTCGGCCGGGTCCATCGAGTTGATGATATCGGGGCCCTTGCGATAGCGGGTGTCGGTATAGTGCCGCTCAAGGATGCAGGCCCCCAAGGCCACACTGGCCAGCGCCATTTCAGGGCCGATGGAATGGTCGGAAAAGCCCACGACCGCACGCGGAAAGGCCTGTTTCAACTCGGTCACGCCCCGCAAAGACACGATCTCGGCAGGGCTGGGATACAGGTTGGTGCATTCCAGCAGCGCATAATCCACCCCGGCATGATCCAGAATTTCGACACTGGCGCGCAGCGTTTCAATCGTTTGCATCCCGGTGGACATGATCACCGGTTTTCCCTTGCGCGCGATATGGCGGATCAGCGGCAGGTTGTCGGCCTCGCCCGAGCCGATCTTGTAGGCCGGCACATCCAGCGTTTCCAGAAAATCAGCCGCCGCCCGGCTGAACGGGGTCGAGATCCAGATCATCCCCAGGTCTTCGGTGTAACGCTTGAGTTCCGCCTCATCCTCCAGCGACAGCGCGCAACGCTCCATCACATGCCAGATCGACACATCGGCATTGGGCGGGAAGATCGACTTCGCCTCATCCGTCATTTCGTCTTCCAGAATGTGGGTCTGATGCTTGATCAGCTCACAGCCCGCAAGGGCCGCCTGGCGCACCATTTCCTTGGCAACACCAAGGTCGCCCCCGTGGTTGATGCCGATCTCTGCGATCACCAATGGCGGATGCCCGGGCCCGATAGAGCGATTGCCGATTTTCATCATGACCCCCTTGATGGTCTAATCCAGCGATGTCGCCTGAAATACCCAGTGCCACGCCACAAGGAAAGCCGGAATTGCACCAAGGCCTTGCGCAGGCTGGGTTGGCCGGCTCTTTGCCCCCAGTCGGGATAAGGGTGATGGCCGAAACGCCCCGGTCAGCCGCCGCCATCGCGGCGGGCGCGAAAAAAGGCCAGCAGCAGTTGTTCGGCCTGCGCGGCGCCGATGCCGTCGTAAACCTCGGGCACATGGTGGCATTGCGGGTGCTGAAACACCCGCGCGCCCACGGCAACCCCCCCGCTTTTCGCATCCGCCGCACCGTAATACAGCCGCCCGATCCGTGCGTTCGAAATGGCGGCGGCGCACATCGGGCAGGGTTCCAGCGTGACATACAGATCATGGCCGACCAGCCGTTCGGTGCCAAGCGCCGCACAGGCCGCCCGGATCGCCACGATCTCGGCATGGGCGGTCGGGTCGTGCCATTCGCGCGTGCGGTTTCCGGCCTGCGCCACCACTTTGCCCGCGGGCGAAACGACCACCGCCCCCACCGGCACCTCGCCCCGATCCGCGGCGGCCCGCGCCTCTTGCAGCGCGATCTCCATGAACGACCGGAATGCCACCTTGCCCGCCACCTTGCTATGGACCCCGTTCCCAAATACTGTTCGGGGCCCGGGGCAATCTGCCCTTGGGTCTCTCTCTGCGCCAAAGGTCGCTTTCCATGCCCGAAAAGACAAGCCCCCGCAAAGGCGCAGCCGCCAAGCCCGCTGCCGTCAAACCTGATGCCGCGCAAACCCCCGAAGGCGACCGCATCGCCAAGGTGCTGTCGCGCGCCGGCATCGCCTCGCGGCGTGAGGCGGAACGGCTGATCGAGGCCGGAGAGGTCAAGGTGAATGGCAAGCTTGTCACTTCGCCCGCGCTGAATGTCACCGGCAGCGACAAGATCACCGTGTCGGGCCAGCCGGTTGGTGCGCCAGAACCAGCGCGACTGTGGCTGTATTACAAGCCCGAAGGCCTTGTCACCTCGGCCTCGGATGAAAAGGGCCGCGAGACGGTGTTTGATCACCTGCCCGAGGATATACCGCGCGTCATGTCGGTGGGCCGGCTTGACCTGAATTCCGAAGGCTTGCTGTTGCTGACCAATGACGGCGCGCTGAAACGCCAGCTTGAATTGCCTTCGACCGGCTGGCTGCGCAAGTATCGCGTCCGCGTCAAAGGCAATCCGACAGACCCCGAGCTTGACCCGCTGCGCAAGGGCATCACGGTCGAGGGAGAGCGGTTTCAGCCGATGGAGGTGGTGCTTGACCGCCATCAGGGGGCCAATGCCTGGCTGACGGTGGGCCTGCGAGAAGGCAAGAACCGCGAAATCCGTCGGGCAATGTCGGCCATCGGGGTGACGGTGAACCGGCTGATCCGCATCAGCTATGGCCCGTTCCGCCTGAATGATCTGAAACCCGGCGAGGTTGAGGAAATCCGCGCCCGCGTGCTGCGCGACCAGTTGGGCGCCCTGATCGAGGGCGGCGAGGCCGCCGAGGGCGCGCCAAAGGCAAAGCTGACGCGCGCGCCCCGCAAGCCGGGGCCTGCGAAAAGCACCGATGCCCCCGGTTTTGGCCAAAAGCGCATGGGCGCGGCCGACCGCCCGGATCACACCGCCGCCAAGCGCACAGGCCCCAAGCCTGCCAGCCGCTGGCGGTCAGATGACGCGGGGGCCGAGCCACGCGCGCGCCCTGCCCCAGCAGCCCGACGCGAGGCAGCCGAGACGGAAGCGCCGTCAAAACCGCGCGCGCCCCACAAACCCGGCCCCAGCCAAACCCGTAACAGCCCATCCCGCAACAGCCCAACCCGCAACGCCGGGCCCCAAAACGCAGGCCCAAAGGACGCCAAGCCCGGCCCACGCGGCCCGATGGGCGGCCCGAAACGCGGGCGCTAGGCCCGGATTTGGGGGGAAAGCCGTGTTCCGCTTCCCCCCAGCTTCTACTGGCAAGACCGCGCCCCATCACTTATAGTTGGGTGCAACAGGGGGCGCGCGTTGGGCCCCGACGCAAGAAAGGGCAAGAATGTCCGGTAAAGGGTTGCAGAACCTGTCATTTCTGATGCTGTTCTGCCTGACACTCTATGTGGCCTTTGGGGCGGGTCTGTAATGGCACAACGGTTTGGCGGCAAATACAGCCCCGATGCTGCGCAAACGCCCCCCCCGGCGGCGCATCGGTTTGACAATCTGCGCCCGGTCAAGGCGGGCGCCCGGTCTACCTTGCTGTTTTTTGTGGCACTTTTCTTTCTGCCCATGGCCTTTACCGGCTCTCCCCGCAGTCTGCTTCTGGGCCTTTGCGCCTCGGCGGTGATGCTGCTGGGCGCTTGGCTGACGCGCGAAGGCCTGCTGGCCCAAGCGGGCTATGAGGCGCGCGCCATCGCCCGCCGCCCGGCCATTCCGCGCAAGATCTTTGGCGCGGTGCTGACGGGCCTTGGCCTTGGGCTGGGGGCGCTGATGCATCATGACGGGCTGCTTTATCCGGTGTTGTTCGGAATTCTGGGCGCGGCGCTGCACTTGGGCAGCTTTGGCCTTGATCCGCTGCGCGACAAGGGGGCCGAGGGCATCGACAGCTTTCAGACCGACCGCGTGGCCCGCGCCGTGGATGAGGCGGAAAAGCATCTGTCGGCGATGCGCGACGCCATCCTGCGTGCCCGCGATCGCCAGCTTGAGGCCCGCGTCGATCGCTTTGCGGCCGCCGCACGCGGCCTGTTTCGCACGGTCGAGCAAGACCCGCGCGACCTGACAGCCGCGCGCAAATATCTGTCGGTCTATTTGATGGGCGCGCGCGACGCGACGGTGAAATTCGCCGATCTTTACGCCCAGACCCGCGATGCCAAGGCCCGCGCCGATTATGAAACCCTGCTGACCGATCTGGAAACCACCTTTGCCGACCGCTCGCGTCGCCTGCTGGATGACAATCGCAGCGATATGAATGTGGAAATCGACGTGCTGCGCGAACGCCTGCAGCGCGAAACCTGACCTTGCCAATTGTGAGAGTGCCATGACCCAGACCACCCGTGAACAGGCCGCCCAGACCCTTGCTCAGGTAGAGGCCGTAACGGCTGTCATTCTGCCCGAACCGGGCGGCGAGATCGTGCCGCTAGAGGCTGCGCCCACCGAAAAGGCCGCCGAAATCCGGCAGCGTATGGCCGAACTGGATATGGCCAACACCCAGTCGATCATTTCGTTCGGGTCAAAGGCGCAGGCGGAATTGCAGGTCATCAGCCAGGAAATGCTGGCCGATGTGAAGAACAAGGATGTCGGCCCCGCGGGTGACAGCCTGCGCCAGATCGTGACCACGATCCGGGGTTTTTCATCGTCAGAGCTTGATCTGCGGCGCGACCGCAGCTGGTGGGAAAAGCTGATTGGCCGGGCCGCCCCTTTTGCAAAATTCGTGGCGCAATACGAAGATGTGCAGGGCCAGATCGACAAGATCACCGAAAGCCTGTTGTCGCATGAACACAAGCTGCTGAAAGACATCAAGTCGCTGGATGTGCTTTACGCCAAGACGCTGGATTTCTACGACGAACTGGCCCTGTATATCGCCGCCGGAGAGGCCAAGCTGGCCGAAATCGACGCGCGCGACATTCCCGCCAAAGAGGCCGAGGTCAAGGCGGCCCCCGAAGCCGATCAGGTGATGAAGGCGCAGGAATTGCGCGATCTGCGCGCGGCCCGCGACGATCTGGAACGCCGGGTGCATGATCTGAAACTGACCCGTCAGGTCACCATGCAATCGCTGCCCTCGATCCGTCTGGTGCAGGAAAATGACAAATCCCTTGTCACCAAGATCAACTCGACCCTGGTGAACACCGTGCCGCTGTGGGAAACCCAGCTTGCCCAGGCCGTGACGATCCAACGCTCGCGTGAGGCGGCCGATGCGGTGCGCGATGCCAATGATCTGACCAATGATCTGCTGACCAAGAATGCCGACCATCTGCGCGAAACCAACCGGATCGTGCGCGAAGAGATGGAGCGCGGGGTGTTTGACATCAACAGCGTCAAACGCGCCAACGAACAGCTGATCGCCACCATCAACGACAGCCTGCAAATCGCCGACGAAGGCAAGGCGCGCCGGGCCGCGGCCGAAGCCGAATTGCAGCATATGGAGGCGGAACTGCGCGACACGCTGGCGTCGGCCAAGGCGCGCAATCCCGCCCCTGCGGCTGGCTGACCGGCTGTGCGGGGGGGCGTCTTTCCACGGCCTTTGGCCTTGATCCCGGCGCTGGCGCTGGCCCTGTCGGCCTGCGTCAGCCCACAGGCACCGCGCAGCTCGCCCCCCTCTGCCCCGCGCCCCGCCGTGCAAAGCCCGGCCCCGGC
Organism: Pseudotabrizicola sp. L79; assembly: GCF_036553525.1. NCBI lineage: Bacteria > Pseudomonadati > Pseudomonadota > Alphaproteobacteria > Rhodobacterales > Paracoccaceae > Pseudotabrizicola > Pseudotabrizicola sp. L79. The sequence continues at coordinate 94,423 of NZ_JAZHDA010000045.1, forward strand.
ACCTTCGGCGGCCTCGGTGGCGGTGCGTCAGCATTTTGAACGCGTGCAGACCGAATTGCTGGCCATGGGCCTGCTGCGATCAGACGGTGGCGGGCGTGACACCCCGTTCAACGACCGCCAACTGGCCGAGAATTTCATCCGTATTGCGCTTTATGATGAATATGCGCGTGGCCCCAACGGCCCGGTGCAGCGCCAGACCGAAAGCCGCCTGCGCCGCTGGGAACAGCCCGTGCGCGTGGCGCTGCGCTTTGGGCCGGGGGTTTCGGCCACCTCTCGCGCTACAGATACGGCGCGCATCCGGTCTTACCTTGCCCGGCTGTCGCGCCTTACCGGCCACCCGATCACGCTGGCGGATCAATCGGCGAATTTCACCATCCACATTGTCAACGAAGACGAACGTCGCGCACTTGGCCCAGTCATCCAGCAATCGCTGCCCGGCCTGACCTCGGGCGAGGTGGCGGGCATCACCCAGATGCCGCTGTCCACCTATTGCCTGGTCTATGCGATGTCTGACGGCGATTCGGGCCGCTATACCCGCGCAGTGGCGGTGATCCGGGCCGAACATCCCGATCTGTTGCGGCTGTCGTGCATGCATGAAGAAATCGCCCAAGGCCTTGGCCTTGCCAATGACAGCCCCCGCGCCCGCCCCTCAATCTTTAACGACGATGAGGAATTCGCCCTGCTGACCGGGCAGGATGAATTGATGCTGCGCATGCTGTATTCCCCCGAACTGCGCCCCGGCATGACCGAGGCCGAGGCCCGCCCGATCATCCAAAGCCTTGCGAAACGCCTGATCGGCGGCGAAAGTTAACTGCCACCATTGGCATAAAGGAGAGGCCCATGGTCTTCGATTTTCTCAAAGGCGAATTCATTGATGTCATTTCCTGGCTGGATGATACGCGCGACACGATGGTCTGGCGGTTCGAACGGCGCGGGCAGGCGATCAAATACGGGGCCAAGCTGACGGTGCGCGAAGGTCAGGCGGCGGTCTTCGTGCACGAAGGGCAGTTGGCCGATGTCTTCGGCCCCGGCCTTTACATGCTTGAAACCAACAACATGCCGATCATGACCACCCTGCAACATTGGGATCATGGCTTTGACAGCCCGTTCAAATCGGAAATCTATTTCGTCAACACCACGCGGTTCAACGATCACAAATGGGGCACCAAGAACCCGATCATGTGCCGTGATCCCGAATTTGGCCCGGTGCGCATCCGCGCCTTTGGCAGCTATTCGATGCGGGTCAGCGATCCGGCCCTGTTTTTGCGCGAAATCGTGGGCACCGACGGCGAATTCACCGCAGATGAGGTTTCGGACCAGATCCGCAACATCATCGTGCAGGAATTCAGCCAGACCATCGCCAAATCGGGCATTCCGGTGCTGGATATGGCGGCAAACACCCGCGATCTGGGCCGCCTGATCACCGATGCGATCAACCCTGCCGTGGCCGCCTATGGGCTAAGCCTGCCAGAGTTTTACATCGAAAACATCAGCCTGCCTGAAGAGGTGGAAAAGGTGCTCGACAAGCGCACCTCGATGGGAATTGCGGGCGATCTGAACAAATACATGCAGTTCAACGCGGCCGAAGGTCTGGCCAATCCGGCCAGCGGCGCGGGCGCCATGATGGGCGCGGGCATGGCGGCGGGCATGGGCGCGGCCATGGCCCAGAATGTCGGGCCATGGGGTGCGGCCCCGCAGGCAGGCCCCACCCCGCCGCCCCCGCCACCGCCCCCCGCCGCCACGGTCTGGCATCTGGCCGAAAACGGCGCGACCAAAGGCCCGTTCGACGAGACGACGCTGGCGCAGATGGTGGCCTTGGGCCAGGTGTCGCGGGCCAGCATGGTCTGGACTGCCGGGCAAGACGGCTGGAAAATGGCCAGCGACACCGCGCTGAAGCGGCTGTTCGACCAAGTGCCGCCGCCGCCCCCGCCGGGTATCTGATCGCGCCGGGTGCCTGATCGCTTCGGGTATCTGATCGCTCTGGGTATCTGATCGCACTGGGTATCTGATCGCTCTGGGGGCCAGCAGCCCCCGCCCCCCCTGACCACGGCAACAAGAGAGCCCCCATGGCAGCCGAAGACCACCGCTGGCCCTGCGCGCAATGCGGCGCCGATCTGCGCTTTTCCCCCGGTGACACGGCGCTGAAATGTGACCATTGCGGCCATGTTCAGCCCCTGCCCGATGCCCCGCCCGCCCGGCAAAGCGCGTTGCGCGAACTGGATCTGGCCGATGCGCTGCAAGATGGCCTTGCCCCCAATGACATGGAGCAGGTGCGCATCACCCCCTGCCCCAATTGCGGCGCGCAGGTCGAATTCCAGGGCGCGACCCATGCCACCGAATGCCCCTTTTGCGCCACCCCCGTGGCCATCGGCACCGGGACCGAGCGCAAGATCAAACCGCAGGCCGTACTGCCCTTTGCCATTGACGAACGCCAGGGGCGCGAGGCGATGGTGAACTGGCTGGGCAATCTGTGGTTTGCCCCGGGGGGCTTGGTCGAATACGCCCGCAAGGGGCGGGCCTTGTCGGGCCTGTATGTGCCCTATTGGACCTTTGATGCCGCCACGCGCAGCCGCTATGCCGGGGCGCGGGGCGAGTATTATTACGAAACCCGCATGGTCACCGTGCAGGTCAATGGCCGCAACGAACGGCGGCAAGAACGGGTGCGCAAGACGCGCTGGCATGCGGCGGCAGGCTGGGTCAGCCGGCGGTTCGATGACCTGCTGGTGCTGGCCAGCCAATCGCTGCCCCGCCGCTATACCGATGCGCTGGCCCCGTGGGATCTGGGGGCTTTGCGCCCCTATTCGGCCGATTATCTGGCGGGCTTCACCGCCGAGGGCTATACCGTCAGCCTGTCCGACGGGCAGGTGATCGCGCGCCAGATCATGGCCGCCCAGATCAACCGCGATGTGCGGGCCGACATCGGCGGCGATGAACAAAGGGTTGATCGGATCGACACCGCCTATTCCGCCGAAACCTTCAAACACATCCTGCTGCCGATCTGGATGGCCGCCTATAAATACAACGGCAAGACCTATCGCTTTGTGGTCAACGGCCAGACCGGCAAGGTGCAGGGCGAGCGTCCCTATAGTGCATGGAAGATCGCCTTTGCCGTGCTGTTGGCCGCTGCGATTGGCGCGGCGGTGTTCTATATCAGTCAGAACAGCTAGGCCGTTTTCCCCACCCGACCTTTCGGATGGGGAAACAATCGTTTAGCATACCGAAACAATCGCCGCCGCAGCAGGAGCCTCAAGATGCCCATCACCCGACGTTCCTTTGGCCTTGGGCTGATCGCGCTTGCCTTGCCCGGCTGTGTCGGCGGGGGCGGTGGGGGCGGGCCTGTGCTGTCCTCGGGCCCCGGCCCCGGCATGTCGCCGGTGCCCGATGCAGGCTATGACGCCTGGGTGCAGGGCTTTCGCGCCCGCGCGGCGGCGCGCGGCATTTCGGGCAGCACGCTGGATGCCGCCTTTCGCGGCGCAGGCTTTCTTCCCGGCGTGATCGAGAGGGACCGCAACCAGACCGAATTCACCCGCACGCTGGAAGATTATCTGGCCATCGCGGCCAGCCCCGAGCGGGTCTCCAAGGGGCGCGCGGCCCTGGCCCGCCACAACGGCACCCTGCGCGCCATCGAGGCCCGCTATGGGGTTGAGGCCGAAGTGGTGACCGCCGTCTGGGGGCTTGAAAGCCAGTATGGCGAACGGCGCGGCGATATCAACGTGATCTCGGCCCTGTCCACCCTGGCCTATGAAGGGCGGCGCGGCGCGTTTTTCGAAAGCCAGTTGATCGCGGCCCTGCGCATTCTGGCCAATGGCGACACCGCCCCCCGCACGATGACGGGCAGTTGGGCGGGGGCGATGGGCCATACCCAGTTCATCCCCACCAGCTATCTGGAATTTGCGGTTGATTTCACCGGCGACGGCCGCCGCGACATCTGGTCAGACGACCCGACCGATGCGCTTGCCTCGACAGCGGCCTATCTGTCGCGCTCGGGCTGGCGCAAGGGCCAGCCCTGGGGCATCGAGGTGCGGCTTCCCTCGGGGTTCAACACCGGCCTTGCAGGGCGCGGCAAGGGCAAATCGGTGGATGCCTGGTCTGGCCTTGGCGTCACCACAGCCGATGGTGGCCGCCTGCCCAACCATGGCGCGGGCTCGATCCTGCTGCCGCAAGGGGCCAATGGCCCGGCCTTTCTGATCTTCAACAATTTCAATGCCATCGCCCGCTATAACAACGCGGTCAACTATGTCATCGGCGTTGGCCATCTGTCTGACCGGCTGCGTGGCGGCGGGCCGATCAAAGGCAGCTTTCCCCCCGATGCCCAGGGGCTGACACTGGCCGACCGGCAAGAGTTGCAGCGCCGCCTGACCGCCGCAGGCTTTGACACCGAAGGCGCCGATGGCGTGATCGGGGGCAAGACCCGCGCCGCTATCGAGGCGTTTCAGCGCGCCCGTGGCCTGCCCGTGACGGGCGAGCCCAGCCTGGCGCTTTTGCAGCTTCTGCGGCGCTGACGGGCCTTTTTCGTTGACTTGGCCCAGCCAAGGCGCGATAGCCCCCGCACCCGACCGGAGGCCAGAATGACCCGTCAGCTCGACCTGTCCCGCGTATTGCCCCACGCCCGCATCCCGGAACTGCCGAACCCCTATTTCGGCAAGGTCCGCGATTGCTATGACCTGCCCGCCACCGACCAGCACCCCGGCGGCACCCGTATTCTGGTGTCGTCCGACCGCATCAGCGCCTTTGACCGCATTCTGGCGGCCATCCCGTTCAAGGGCCAGGTGCTGACACAAACCGCGCGCTTCTGGTTCGACCAGACCGCCGATATCGTGCCAAACCATGTGGTCGCCTATCCTGATCCCAACGTGGTGATCGGCAAAAAGGTTGATATCCTTCCGGTCGAAATCGTCGTGCGCGGCTATCTGGCGGGCAGCACATCGACCTCGATCCTGACGCAATACAAGAACGGCGCGCGGCAGATGTATGGCCACAGCCTGCCCGATGGCCTGCGCGACAACCAGGCCCTGCCCAAGGCCATTCTGACCCCCACCTCCAAGGCCTTTGACGGCGGCCATGACGAACCGCTGACCCCGGCCGAAATTCTGGATCAGGGCCTTTTGACCGCCGCCCAATGGGACGAGGTTTCGGGCTATGCCTTGGCGCTGTTTGCGCGGGGGCAAAAAATGGCGGCCGAGCGGGGGTTGATTCTGGTCGATACCAAATATGAATTCGGTCTGGACGATCAGGGCCGGATCATCATCGCGGATGAAATCCACACCCCCGATTCCAGCCGCTATTGGCTGGCCGATGGCTATCAGGCCGCCTTTGAAACAGGCAGCCGCCCGCCCAGCTTTGACAAGGATGTGATCCGGTCCTGGGTCGTGGCGCGCTGCGACCCCTATCACGACCCCATCCCCGAAATCCCGGCCGAGATGATTGCCCAGACTGCAAATGTCTATATCGACGCCTATGAGGCGATCACCGGCCAGACATTCCGCCCCGATTTATCAGGGCCAACGCCGCTTGATCGCATCCGGGCAAACCTGTCGCCCTGGTTCGCGGCCTGACTGTTTGCGCTAACACCGCGCTTTCGGCTATAGTCCACGGCAAGGACGAGGGGGGTTACCATGATTCTCAGCTGCGGCGAAGCCTTGATCGACATGCTGCCACGCCTATCAACCCAAGGTGAGGCAGCCTTTGCCCCCTATGCGGGGGGGGCGGTGTTCAACACCGCGATTGCCCTTGGCAGGCTTGGCGCCCCTTCGGCGTTTTTCTCGGGTGTCTCGACCGACATGCTGGGTGATCTGCTGGCCGATACGCTGGCCGCGTCACATGTCGATACGCGATATATGGCGCGCTGCGACAGGCCGACAACCGTGGCCTTTGTCAAATTGGTGAACGGTCAGGCCACCTATGCGTTCTATGACGAAATGACCGCCGGGCGCATGCTGTCGGTGGATCAACTGCCCGATCTGCCGCCCGACGTGGATGCACTGTTCTTTGGCGGCATCAGCCTGGTGAACGACCCCGCCGCCAGCACCTATGAGGCGCTGCAAGCCCGCGAATGCGCCACGCGCGTCACCATGATCGACCCCAACATCCGCCCCGGTTTCATCGCCGGCAAAGAGGGCGAGTATCGGTCGCGGATCGAACGGATGATGGGGCGCGCCGATATCGTCAAACTGTCGGACGAAGATCTGCACTGGATGGAAGGCCCGGGCGATGTGGTCACGCTGGCGCGCAAGATCATTGCCGCCGGGCCGAAGCTGGTGTTCATCACCGAAGGGGCCAGCGGGGCCCGCGCCGTGACCGCCACGCAAGACTGCTTTGTGGCTGCCACCAAGGTCACGGTGGCCGATACCGTGGGGGCGGGCGATACCTTTAACGCGGGCGCCTTGGCCGCGCTGCATGACGCAGGCGTCTTGACCAAACACGCATTGTCGGCCCTGTCCGATCAGGTGTTGGATGCGGCCCTGTCGCTGGGCACCCGCGCCGCCGCCGTCACCGTCAGCCGCCCCGGCGCCAACCCGCCTTGGGCGCACGAATTGTGAGGGCCGTTCTGCAGCGCGTCAGCCGCGCGTCGGTAACGGTGAACGGGCAGATCACCGGCGAAATCGGGCCGGGCCTGCTGATTCTGGTCTGCGCCATGCAGGGCGATGACACCGCCAAGGCCGATCAACTGGCCGCCAAGATCGCCAAGATGCGCATCTTCAAGGATGACGCGGGCAAGATGAACCTTTCGGTCCGCGATATTGGCGGTGCGGCCCTGATCGTCAGCCAGTTCACCCTTGCCGCCGATCTGCGCGGCAACCGCCCCGGCTTTTCCACCGCCGCCGCCCCGGAGGACGGCAAAAGGCTGTATGAATACTTCACCACCCGCATGCAGGCCGAGGGCGTGCCCACAGCCAATGGCATCTTTGGCGCCGATATGGATGTGTCACTGAACAATGATGGCCCCGTGACCATCTGGATGGATGTCTGATCTGGCCCGCGCCTAGCGCACGATCACTTCCAGCGGATCATAGATGATCTCGTCGCCCCAGGCCGCGCGGATCAGCGAGGATGGCTTGAACCGGATCGTCGCCATTTCGGCGCGCGAAAAGAACCGCCGCCGCGTCACCACGCCTTCGGGGTCGCGCCAATCGGCCGTGACCTGACCAAAGGTGATCTCGGCCTTGAAAAACATCTCAACCTGATGAAATCCGGTTTTTGGGTCGTGAAATTCATTCACCAGACAGGGCAAGCCCACCTCGATGCCAAGGCCGGTTTCCTCTTGCACCTCGCGTTGCAAATTTTCGGTCAGGCTTGTCCCCGGCTCTACCCCGCCACCGGGCGCGCACCACAGATCAGACCGGGGGCCCGCATAGGCGTTGACCAGCAACAACCGGTCATCGGCCATGATCAACGCACGAACGGCAAGGCGGGGCATCGGGGATCTCATGCCTGTCAGACTGTGACGCAGCGGCGGATTTGTCCACCGCCTCTTTTCATCGGCGCGCGTCCACAGCACAGTGCAGCGATGATCCGCCCGCACCCCCACACCCTGCGCCAGCTTGCCCTTTTGCTGGCATCCGTCATGGCCCTGGGCCTGCCCGCCCCGGCCCGCGCCGATTGCGTGGTGCTGCTGCATGGGCTGGCCCGCAGCGACACCTCGCTTGCGATCATGGCCAAAACGCTGGCCGACCGGGGCTTTCGCACCGTCAATCAGGATTACCCCTCAACCGAGGAACCGATCGCCGATCTGGCGGGCTTTGTCGGCCGGGGCGAGCAGGCCTGTGCGGTGCAACCGGGCGAATCCTTGCATTTTGTCACCCATTCCATGGGCGGCATTCTGGTGCGCCTCTATCTCTCGCAGCACCGCCCGGCGCAGCTTGGCCGCGTGGTCATGCTAGCCCCGCCCAATCAGGGGTCGGAACTGGTGGATGCGCTGAAAGAGCTGGAGCCCTTTGCCTGGATCAACGGCCCCGCCGGGGCGGAACTGGGCACTGATCCCGCGTCAGTGCCGCATCAATTGCCGCCCGCAGACTATCCCTTGGGCATCATCGCAGGCGACCGGTCGCTGAACCCGGTCTATTCCGCCCTGATCCCCGGCCCCGATGATGGCAAGGTTTCCGTCGCCTCGACCAAGATGCCGGGCATGACCGCGCATCTGACCCTGCCGGTCACCCATACCTTTCTGATGCTGAACCCGATCGTGCTGGATCAGACCGCGCTGTTCCTGCGCACCGGCCGGTTTGACCCCGAGATGACCTATTATCAGGCCGTCCAAGACCTGTTCGCCCCCTGATCGGGCAGAACGGCTTGACTTCGCCCGCGCCAAGGGGTGTATCGGGCCGGATGAATTCTGCCCCGGAACGGGCCCCGACAAAGGGAAAGACGATGCACGCCTATCGCAGCCATACCTGCGCCGCCCTGAACAAGGCCCATGTGGGCGAAACCATCCGCCTTTCGGGCTGGGTGCATCGCGTCCGCGACCATGGTGGGGTGTTGTTCATCGACCTGCGCGATCATTACGGCATCACCCAAGTGCTGGCCGACAGCGACAGCCCGGCCTTTGCCGCGCTGGAAAAGGTGCGCGCCGAATGGGTCATCCGCATTGATGGCCGGGTCAAGGCCCGCGACGCCGCCCTTGTGAACCCGAAAATCCCGACCGGCGAGATCGAAGTTTACGCCACCGGCATGGATGTGCTGGGCGCCTCCGAAGAACTGCCGATGCCCGTGTTCGGCGAGGCGGACTATCCCGAAGAAACCCGCCTGACCTATCGCTTCCTCGATCTGCGCCGCGACACCATGCACCAGAACATGATGCTGCGGTCCAACGTGGTGCGCTGGCTGCGCGAGGCGATGTGGGGTCAGGGCTTTACCGAATTCCAGACGCCGATCATCACCGCCTCCAGCCCCGAAGGCGCGCGCGACTTTCTGGTGCCCTCGCGCCTGCATCCGGGCAAATTCTATGCCCTGCCGCAGGCCCCCCAGCAGTTCAAGCAGCTGATTCAGGTGGCGGGCTTTGACCGCTATTTCCAGATTGCGCCGTGCTTTCGCGACGAAGACCCGCGCGCCGACCGCAGCCCCACCGATTTCTACCAGCTTGATGTCGAGATGAGCTTTGTGACACAGGACGACGTCTTCGCCGCCGTCCAGCCCGTGTTGCAGGGCCTGTTTGAACATTTCGGCAAAGGCCGCAAGGTTTATGCCGACTGGCCGCGCATCGCCTATCGCGACGCCCTGAAATGGTATGGCAGCGACAAGCCCGATCTGCGCAACCCGATCAAGATGCAGGACGTGTCCGACCACTTCCGCGGCTCGGGCTTTGCCATCTTTGCCAAACTGCTGGAAACCGAAGGCACCGAGATTCGCGCCATCCCCGCCCCAACCGGCGGCAGCCGCAAGTTCTGCGACCGGATGAATGCCTTTGCCCAACAGCAGGGCCTGCCGGGCATGGGCTATATCTTCTGGCGCAAGGCCGAAGACGGCAGCATGGAGGCCGCAGGCCCCCTGGCCAAGAACATCGGCCCCGAACGCACCGAAGCAATCCGCACCCAGCTTGGCCTGAACGAAGGCGACGCCGCCTTCTTCCTGGGCGGCCGCGCCGAGCAGTTCGAGGCCGTCGCCGGACGCGCCCGCAATGTGATTGGCGAGGAACTGGGGCTGACCGAAAAGGATTGTTTCCGCTTCGCCTGGATCGTCGATTTCCCGATGTATGAGAAAACCGACGACGGCAAGATCGACTTCAGCCACAACCCCTTCTCGATGCCGCAAGGCGGGATGGAGGCGCTGCAAGGCGACCCGCTGCAGGTTTACGCCTATCAATACGACCTTGCCTGCAACGGCTATGAGGTGATCTCGGGCGGCATCCGCAACCACAAGCCCGAAATCATGTATCGCGCCTTTGAACTGGCCGGATACCCCAACAGCGAGGTGGACAAGCGCTTTGGTGGCATGGTCAAGGCATTCAAATACGGCGCGCCCCCCCACGGCGGCTGCGCAGCGGGCATCGACCGTCTGGTCATGCTTTTGGCCGATACCTCGAACATCCGCGAAGTCATCATGTTCCCGATGAACCAGCGCGCCGAAGATCTGCTGATGAACGCCCCGTCGGAACCGACGAACGAACAGCTGCGCGAATTGCGCCTGCGCGTCCTGCCCAAAGAGGCGTGATCCAGCCCCTTCCGCCCCCGTCTTGCATGGGGGCGGAAGATTGCCGATGCCCGCGCATTGTGATCTGACAAACCAACGGCTTGCCGCCATACTTTGGGCAACGCGGGGGGTGCGACCATGCCAGATCCTGTCATCGCTGCCTTCCGCTTTGGCTTTGGCCTGCCGCTGCCCGATGCAGCCCCGACCAGCCCGCAGACCATGCTGGCCGCCCTGTCCGGCCCCGACAGCCAGCTTCTGGCCCATCCCGGCCCCACAACGGCGCAGATCTTCCCGCTGATGGCCGCCGCCACGGCGGCGCAAAAGGCCCGCCGTCAGGCCCCGCCCGATCAGCAACCGGCCGCCACGGCCGCCTATCGCGCCGCGCTGGCCCCGATCAACGCACTGGCGCTGGGGGCGGCCAAGGGGGCCTTTGCCCGCGCCCTCGATGCGCCCGACGGGTTTCGCGAACGGCTTGCCCTGTTCTGGGCCGACCATTTCACCACCCGCGCCCGCGCCCGCGATCAGGCCGCCCTTCCCGCCGCCCTGATGGACGAGGCGATCCGCCCCCATCTGACCGGCCGCTTTGCCGATCTGCTCAGCGCCGCCATCCTGCACCCGGCCATGCTGGCCTATCTGGATCAGGGCGCCAGCATGGGCCCCAATTCCCGCGCAGGCCAGCGCCGGGGCCGGGGCCTGAACGAAAACCTTGCCCGCGAATTGCTGGAACTGCACACGCTGGGCGTCGGCGCAGGCTATGACCAGACCGATGTGCGCGAATTGGCCAAGGCGCTGACCGGCCTGATCATCGGCCCCGCGGGGCAAGATTTCTCTGCCGCCCGCGCAGAACCGGGGGCCGAGGTGGTGCTGGGCACCCGCTATGACGGCCCCGCGCTGGCCCCCATCCGCGCCGTGCTGCACGATCTGGCCGTGCATCCCCAAACCGCCCGCCACATCGCCCAAAAGCTGGCCGTGCATTTCGTCAGCGACAGCCCCGATGCCGATCTGGTCGCGGCACTGGAGCAGGCCTTTCTGACCACCCAAGGCGATCTGATGGCCGTCTATGGCGCCCTGCTGCACCACCCCGCCGCCTGGCGACCACAGGCGGCAAAAGTGCGCCAGCCCTTTGAATTCATGGTCGCCGCCCTGCGCGCCCTTGGGGTCAGCGGCCTGGATGTGATGCAGATGACCGACCGCCACTTTCGCCGCCGGCTGCACAACCCGCTGCGCGCCATGGGCCAGCCCTGGCAACAGGCCCCCGGCCCCGATGGCTGGCCCGAAGCGCCAGACCGCTGGATCACCCCGCCGCATCTGGCCGCGCGCATTCTCTGGGCGATGCAGGCTGCCACGATCTGGAACCACACGCCCGATCCGCAGGCGCTGCTGACCCGCGCCCTTGGCCCCCGCGCCAGCCCGGCGCTGGTCTGGGCCGTGCCCCGCGCCGAAACCACCGCTCAGGCGCGGGGTCTTGTGTTGGCCTCGGCCGAATTCAACCGAAGGTAGCCCAATGGACCGCCGCCACTTTCTGCGGGGCCTTGCCACCGCCGCCTGTTCCGCCGCAGCGCATCCCTGGCTGACCACCGTCACGCTGGCCGGGTCTGATGGCAGCGCGGTGCTGGGCGACAACCGCCTTGTCGTCGTCATCCTGCGCGGGGCGATGGATGGGCTTGATCTGTGCCGCCCCACCGCTGATCCGATGCTGGCCCGCCTGCGCCCCACCCTTGCCGATGGCGGTCTGCCCCTGGGTCAGGGCTTTGCCCTGCACCCCCAGCTTGCCGCCCTGATGCCGCTGTGGCAGGCACGCGAACTGGCCTTTGTGCAGGCCACCTCTACCCCCTACCGCGACAAACGCTCTCATTTCGATGGGCAAGATATTCTTGAGGCCGGCACCGGCCTTGACCTGCCCGATGCCGCCATTCGCGATGGCTGGCTGAACCGGATGCTGCGCGCACTGCCCGGCCTGACGGCGCAAACCGCCTATGCGGTCGGGCGCGATGCGATGCCCATTCTGGCCGGGCCCGCCCCCAGCGCCACATGGTCGCCCGAGGTGCAGCTGGATCTTTCGGCCCAAAGCCGCTTGCTGCTGGATCATATCTACCACGACGATGATCTGTTCCGCCAAGCCGCGGCCAATGCGCTGTCGCTGACCGCAAACCCCGCCCCCAACTCTGGCACCACGGCCAAGGGCGCGCTGGCGGGCATCGACCGTCTGGTTGATTTCGCCGCCAGCCGCCTGCATCAAGACACCCGCATCGCCACCTTTTCGCTGACCGGATGGGACAGCCACCGCAACCAGCCCAGCGCCCTGCGCGGGCCCCTGTCACAGCTGGAACGGGTGATCTTGCGCCTGCGCGATCAATTGGCCCCACCGATCTGGGGCAAGACGCTGCTGCTGGCCATGACGGAATTTGGCCGCACCGTGGCCGAAAATGGCAGCCGGGGCACCGACCACGGCACGGGCGGCGCCATGGTGCTGGCCGGTGGGGCGCTGAAGGGCGGGCGCATTTTGGGCCAGTGGCCGGGGCTGGACGAAGCCGCGCTTTATGCCCGGTGCGACCTGATGCCCACCTCTGACGTGCGCGATTGGGCGGCCTGGGCCATGCGGGGGCTGTTCGGGCTGGATCGCAGCCTGCTGGAAACCACCGTCTTTCCGGGCCTGACGCTCAGCCCCGACCCCGGCCTGTTGCGCTGATCCGCCCGGCGCAGTTGCCCCTTGCCCTTGGCCCCGGTTCAGGCACAAAGGCACAACAGGGTTTCAGGGGGCGATCATGGGCGACACCAACCGAATGGGCCAGCTGCTGCCCGCATGGCAGCCCCCGCCGCGCCCGCAGGCTGCGGTTCTGCAAGGCCAGCATTGCCGGCTGGAACCCCTGGATGCCGACACCCATGCGGCAGACCTGTTCCGCGCCTTTTCCGGCCATGATGGCCTGTGGGATTACATGCCCTACGGCCCGTTCTCCTCGGCCAGTGCCTATCATCGCTGGGTCAAGGACCATCAGGCCCGGCCCGACCCCATGTTTTACGCCATCCGCGCGCAGGCCACGGGCCATGCCGAAGGCGTGGCCAGCTTTTTGCGCATCACGCCCGAGGCAGGGTCGATCGAACTGGGCCACATCTGCCTGTCGCCCGCCCTGCAACACAGCATCGCCGCAACCGAGGCCATGGCCCTGATGATGGGCTGGGCCTTTGGCGCGGGCTATCGGCGCTTTGAATGGAAGTGCAACGCGCTGAACCTGCCGTCACGCCGGGCGGCGCAACGGCTGGGGTTCAGCTTTGAAGGCGTGTTTCGCCATCACATGGTGGTCAAGGGCCGCAACCGCGATTCGGCGTGGTTTTCGGTGATCGACAGCGAATGGCCCGCCCTGACCGAGGCGTTTTCGGCCTGGCTTGCGCCCAGCAATTTCGATGCACAAGGCCTGCAGAAAGAACGCCTGTCCGATCTGACGCGCCTTGTGCGGCAGGCCAGCGACCCCGCGCTTTAGCCCCTGCCCTCAGATCACATCCCCCTGGCCCAGACGCGCGCGCAACACCGCCCGCAACCGGCCCGCATCCCCCTGTTCGGCCATGTCGCGCGCCGCCTTGGCCAGCACCACATCGCCCGTGCTGCGCGCCAGCCCCGCCAGAAAGCCCATCAGATAGCGCCGCCCATCGCCCGCATCGGGCTGCGCCAACACCTCGGCCGCGTGGCGAAAATCATCGCGCAGTGCCAAAGGATCGGCCACCGCCCGCCCGCCATCGGTTGAAACCAGCGCAAACCGGCCCGGCAGATGCGACAGGATCAGCCGTTGAAACGCCGCCAGCCCCGGCAGCGGCTTGTCCATGAATTCATCCGCCCCCGCCCGCAGCGCCGCCGCGCGCCGGATCGGGTCGCCACTCATGGCCAGCACCACGCAATCCTTGCCCGCAAGCTGGCTGATCAGATCCTCGCCCCGCCCATCCGGCAGGCCCAGATCAACAATCACCACATCGGGCCGATAGGTGCGCAGATGCGCCCGCGCCCGCACCAGCGTTTCGGCCCGCCGCATCCGCGCGCCCGACCGCTGGCACAACAGGCGCAACGCATCCGATGTAAAGCGGCTGTCTTCCACCAACAGCACCGTCAGCCCCGACAACGGCAAGGCCCCCCGGTCAGGGGCCGCCATCCCCCGCGGCATATGCACAAAGCCCAGCACCGAACGCATCGAACCAACAGGCGGATCTGGCGGCATCATAACCCCTTTCGCATCCAAGGCTTTGCCCCATCACAGCCCGAAACCCGCTAATATCCGGTTAATCCCGCCCCCTGCGGCAGCCTGCCCCTTGCCGCGCGCGGCCCGGATGCCCATAACCCAGACGAAACCCAGCAGGAGAACCCCATGATCGGCCGCCTGAACCACGTCGCCATTGCCGTTCCCGACCTGACCGCCGCGTCCGAGCAATATCGCAACACCCTTGGTGCAAAGGTCGGCGCGCCGCAGGATGAACCCGATCACGGCGTGACGGTCGTTTTCATCGAATTGCCGAACACCAAGATCGAACTGCTGTATCCGCTGGGCGAAAACTCCCCCATCAAGGGCTTTCTCGACAAGAACCCCGCCGGCGGCATCCATCACATCTGCTATGAGGTGGACGACATTCTGGCCGCCCGCGACCATCTGCAAGCCTCGGGCGCCCGCGTTCTGGGCAGCGGAGAGCCGAAGATCGGCGCCCATGGCAAACCGGTGCTGTTCCTGCACCCCAAGGATTTCAACGGCTGTCTGGTGGAGCTTGAGCAAGTATGACCATCACCGCAGCCATCGTCCTTTATGCCGTCACCTGGTTCATGACCTTCTTCATCGTCCTGCCCCTGCGCCTGAAAACCCAAGGCGACATGGGCAGCGTCGTGCCGGGCACCCCGCGCGGCGCACCGCATGATGAACATGTGGGCCGCAAAGCCAAGATCACCACGGTGTTCGCCACCATCATCTGGGCGATTCTGGCCGGCATCATCATCTCGGGCGTCATTTCCGTGCGCGATTTCGATTGGCGGCACGTCATGCCCCCGGCCAGCGACAGCCAGTGATGCAGATCCGCGCGCTTGATCCGGTGGCCGACCGCGCCGATGTTGCGGCCCTGCTGACCAAGGCACAGGATTACTACCTGCTGTGGAAGGGCTATCCCCCCGGTGCCGAAGAGGTGGATGATGTCTTCATCGGCGGCCCACCGGGCTGCGATCCGGCGCAATCGCATCGGCTTGGCCTTTATCTCGATGATCCGTTGGCGGGACTGCAGCTTTCGGGCGTGGCCGAACTGTCCTTTGGCTTTCCCGAACCACAGGATGCCTATCTGGGCCTGATGATTCTGGCGCCCTCTGCCCGGTCAGGCGGCCATGGCGCGGCCTTCCTGGCCCATGTCGAAGGCCTGGCCCGCGCCCGCGCCGCCCGCACGCTTTATCTTGCGGTGCTCGAAAAGAACACGCGCGGCCATGCCTTCTGGACGCGCATGGGCTTTGGCCCCACCGGCGTGTCGCGCGACAGCACCGAAAACGGCCTGTCACACCGCATTCACCGCCTGAAAAAGCCGCTCTGAAGGCTGGCCAGCGCCACTCCGCCCAGAACCAGCACCGCCGCCACCGCAAAGCGCAGGCTGACGCCCTCGCCAATCAGCAGCGCGCCCCCGGCCGCGGCAATCAGAGGCACCGTCAACTGCGCCACCCCGGCCCGCGCGGCCCCCAGCTGCGGCACCACGCCATACCACAGCGCATATCCCAGCCCCGAGGTCACCGCCCCCGACACCACCGCCAGCCACAGCCCGCCGGGCGTGATCACCAGATGGTCGGCCCCCAGCACCAGCGCCACCCCAACCGCCACCGGCACGGCCAGCACGAAATTCCACGCCGTCGCCCCCAGGGCATCGCGTGCCCCGCGCCCGGCCAGCGAATAAATCCCCCAGCCCACGCCCGCCACCGCCATCGCCCCCCCGGCCAAAACCGAAGGCACCGCCGCACTGCCCGGCGCCATCAGCACCACCAGCCCCAGAAAGGCCAGCCCCGCCCCCAGCCACCGCTGGCGCGGCACCGCCTCGCGCGCCAGAACCGCACCGGCGAACATCGTCACCTGCACCGCCCCGAACAGGATCAGCGCCCCCACCCCCGCGTCCAGCGACAGATAGGCCAGCGAAAAGCCAAAGAGATAGACCAGCAACCCCGCCACGCCCGCGCCGCGCCCATGCCATCCGGCCCAGAGCGCGCCCCCCCGCGCCCCGCGCAAGGCCAGCACCAGCGCCAGCATCAGCGCCCCTGCCATCAGCCGCACCACCGCAAAGCCCACAGGGTCCATCAGCCCCGCCCCCACCGCCATGCGGTTCAGAACGGAATTGGCGGCAAAGGCCACCATGGCCACAGCGGTCAGCGCGATCAATTTCATGGCCGCCATCCTTGCGGCAGTTCACGGGCGTTGCCAAGCACCTAAGCCACCCAGACCGCCGGCATCAGGCCACGCAGGGCATTGCCCACCCACAGCCGCACCCGTGGCAGATCTTCAACCCGCAGCACTTCCTCGGGGCAGGCCATCTCGGCCCGCAAGACACCGGGCAACAGGCCACAGCGCAGCGGCGGCGTCCGCAATCCCTGCCCACGGTCAAAGAACAGCGTGGTGATCGTGCCGTCACAGACCTCGCCCAGCTCATTGGCAAAGACCAGCTCCTCCAGCCCCTCCGGCAGCGCCGCCCGCGCCCGGTCATAGGCCCCGCGCCGCGTCGATTTCACCCGCAACCACGGATCGCCCGAGTCCAGACGCTCGGCCGCCAGCCCCAGCCGCCATTCGGCGCGCGGCGCGGGCAAGGCCCCCACCTCGACCGCCACCACCCCCGCCGCATCCAGCGTCAGCCGCAACCGCGCAGGCCCGTCAGGCGCCAGCCCCGCCAGCGCCGCCCGCGCCGCCACCAGCGGTTCCGCCCAGCCCAGCGCCGCCGCCCCCTGCGTCAGCCGCGCCAGATGCAGCGCCAGCCGTGGCACGGCCCGCCCATCCCACAGCATCGTCTCGATCAGCTTCAGCCCCGGCGCAGCAGACGCTCGGCGTAACGCGCTTTCCACAGCGCCTCCTCCCATTCTCCGGCCTCGGTGGAATCATGCACCACCCCACCGCCCACATTCAGCAAGACCTCATCGCCAAACAGCCGGATCGTCCTGATCCCCACATTCCAGCCCTGCGCCCCATCCGGCCCGGCCCAACCGATCGCCCCGCAATACACCCCGCGCGGATGCGGCTCGACCTCGCGGATGATCTGCATGGCGCGGATCTTGGGCGCCCCGGTCACCGACCCGCAGGGAAACAGCGCCGTCATCACCTGCGCCAGCCCCGCCCCCTCCAGCAAGCGCCCCTGCACCCGGCTGCTCATCTGATGCACGGTCGCAAAACTCTCGACAGCATAAAGCTCGGGCACCTTGACCGATCCCACCGCACTCATCCGCGCGATGTCATTGCGCAAAAGATCGACGATCATCAGGTTTTCCGCCCGCACCTTGTCACTGGCGCGCAAGGATGCCTTCAGCATCGCATCTTCCACCGGATCATCCGACCGTGGGGCCGTGCCCTTCATCGGGCGGCTTTCGATCACACCGCCCTCGACTCTGAAAAACAACTCGGGGCTGCGCGACACCACCACCGGCCCCACGCCAATGTCGATGAACCCGCCGTAACCCACCGCCTGCCCCGCCCGCAGCGCCCCATAAAGCCCAAGGGCCGAGGCCCCCGACAGATGCGAGGACATGGGAAAGGTCAGGTTGATCTGATAGCAATCCCCCGCCGCGATATAGGCTTTGACCTGCGCAAAGGCCGCGCCATAGGCGGCCCGGCTGATCTGCGGCACCAAGGGGGCCAGCGCAGCACCCCGCCCCGCCTCTGCCGCCTGCGCAAAAACCGCCGCGGGGTCATCCACCGCCGCAAAGGCCGCCAGCGCCACCAACGGCTCACGCTGTGCCCCCGGCATCAGATCGGCCAGCGCCGGCTCCAGCGCATAGCCCGCCTCATAGCCCACCGATCCGGCCACCCACAGCCCACGCGCCCGCGCCGCCTCTGCCGCCTCCAGCGCCGGGCGCACCTCTTCGGCGCGCCATGCCGCAAACACCGCAACGGGGCGCGAAAACAGCGCCGCCTTGCCGCCCGGTCCATGCTCCAGAATGATCACCAACCGCACTCCCTTGCCTGATTGCCGATCTAGCACGCAGCCCCCCGGTCGAACAGATCGCATCCGACCCTTCCATGAAGGGTTGCGCCGCCCGGTTGATCCCCTTAAACCCCCGTCAATTTGCGAAAGCGACGAATCCACGACCCGCAGCCACAAGCCGCGGGTGCAGCCATGCGAGGGACGACCATGCCCAAAAGAACCGATATCAAATCCATCATGATCATCGGGGCGGGGCCCATCGTCATTGGGCAAGCCTGCGAATTCGACTATTCCGGCGCTCAGGCCTGCAAGGCCCTGCGCGAAGAAGGCTACCGGGTCATTCTGGTCAACTCGAACCCCGCCACGATCATGACAGATCCGGGCCTGGCCGACGCCACCTATATCGAACCGATCACCCCCGAAGTGGTCGCCAAGATCATCGAAAAAGAACGTCCCGATGCCCTGCTGCCCACCATGGGCGGGCAGACCGGCCTGAACACCTCGCTGGCGCTGGCCGATATGGGGGTGCTGGAAAAATTCAACGTAGAACTGATCGGCGCCAAGCGCGAGGCCATCGAAATGGCCGAAGATCGCAAATTGTTCCGCGAAGCGATGGATCGCATCGGTCTGGAAAACCCCAAGGCCACGATCATCGCCGCGCCGAAACTGGCGAATGGCAAATATGACATCAAGGCCGGCATCGCCGCCTGTATGGAGGCCATCGAATACGTCGGCCTGCCCGCCATCATCCGCCCCGCCTTTACCCTTGGCGGCACCGGCGGTGGCGTGGCCTATAACCGCGACGATTACGAAGCCATCTGCCGCAGCGGGCTCGAGGCCTCGCCGATGGCGCAGATCCTGATCGATGAATCGCTTTTGGGCTGGAAAGAATTCGAGATGGAGGTGGTGCGCGACAAGGCCGACAACGCCATCATCGTCTGCGCCATCGAAAACGTCGATCCGATGGGCGTGCATACCGGCGATTCCATCACCGTGGCCCCGGCGCTGACCCTGACCGACAAGGAATACCAGATCATGCGCAACGGCTCGATCGCCGTTCTGCGCGAAATCGGCGTCGAAACCGGCGGGTCGAACGTGCAATGGGCGATCAACCCCAAAGACGGCCGCATGGTGGTGATCGAGATGAACCCGCGCGTGTCGCGCTCCTCGGCCCTGGCCTCCAAGGCCACCGGTTTCCCGATTGCGAAAATCGCCGCCAAACTGGCCGTCGGCTACACGCTGGACGAACTGGATAACGACATCACCAAGGTCACGCCCGCCAGCTTTGAGCCGTCGATCGACTATGTCGTGACCAAGATCCCGCGCTTTGCCTTTGAAAAATTCCCCGGCTCTGAACCCTTCCTGACCACCGCGATGAAATCGGTGGGCGAGGCGATGGCGATTGGCCGCACCATCCACGAATCCCTGCAAAAGGCCTTGGCCAGCATGGAAACCGGCCTGACCGGCTTTGATGAGATCGACATCCCCGGCGCCCCCGACCGCGCCGCGATTTCCAAGGCGCTCAGCCTGGCCACGCCCGACCGGCTGCGCGTCATCGCCCAAGCCATGCGCGAAGGCTTCTCGAACGATGAGATTCAGGCCATCACCGCCTTTGACCCGTGGTTCCTGGCGCGCATCCGCGAAATCATCGACACCGAGGCACAGATCCGCAAAACCGGCCTGCCCACCAATGCCGATGACCTGCGCAAGCTGAAGATGATGGGCTTTACCGATGCCCGTCTGGCCAAACTGACCGGCCGCGACGAAGACAATGTCCGCCGCGCCCGCCGCAACCTTGGCGTCACCGCGGTGTTCAAGCGCATCGACACCTGCGCCGCCGAATTTGAGGCCCAGACCCCCTATATGTATTCCACCTACGAAGCCCCCGCGATGGGCGATGTGGAATGCGAGGCCCGGCCCTCGAATGCCAAGAAAGTCGTCATCCTTGGCGGCGGTCCCAACCGCATCGGTCAGGGCATCGAATTCGACTATTGCTGCTGCCACGCCTGTTTCGCCCTGACCGCACAGGGCTATGAAACCATCATGGTCAACTGCAACCCCGAAACCGTATCCACCGACTATGACACGTCAGACCGACTTTATTTCGAACCGCTGACGCTGGAACATGTGCTGGAAATCCTGCGGGTCGAGCAGGAAAACGGCACCCTGCATGGCGTGATCGTGCAGTTCGGCGGCCAGACCCCGCTGAAACTGGCGCAGGCGCTGGCCAATGAAAACATCCCGATCCTTGGCACCACCCCCGATGCCATTGATCTGGCCGAAGACCGCGAACGTTTCCAGAAACTGCTGAACGATCTGGGCCTGAAACAGCCCGTCAACGGCACCGCCCGGTCACGGGACGAGGCGTTTGCCGTCGCCGCTCAGGTGGGCTATCCGCTGGTCATCCGCCCCTCTTTCGTTCTGGGGGGCCGCGCGATGGAAATCATCCGCGATGACGCCCAGCTTGAACGCTATATCCGCGATGCCGTGCAGGTTTCGGGCAAGAACCCCGTGCTGCTGGACAGCTATCTGGCCGGCGCGATCGAGGTCGATGTCGATGCGCTGTGCGATGGTCAGAACGTCCATGTCGCCGGCATCATGGAACATATCGAAGAGGCCGGCGTGCATTCGGGCGATTCCGCCTGCTGCCTGCCGCCGCATTCGCTCTCGCCCGAGATCATCGAAGAACTCAAGCGCCAGACCGTGGTCATGGCCCGCGCGCTGCATGTCGTCGGCCTGATGAACGTGCAATTCGCCATCAAGGACGGCGTGATCTATGTGCTAGAGGTGAATCCCCGCGCCAGCCGCACCGTGCCCTTCGTCGCCAAAGCCACCGACAGCGCCATCGCCAGCATCGCCGCACGCCTGATGGCGGGCGAGCCGCTGTCAAATTTCCCCGAACGCGCACCCTATGCCGCCGATGTCGGCCCCGACTCGGTGCTGCCGCTGGCCGATGCCAACACCCTGGCCAACCCGATCACCCCATGGTTCAGCGTCAAAGAGGCCGTTCTGCCCTTTGCCCGCTTCCCCGGCGTCGATCCGCTGCTTGGCCCCGAAATGCGCTCGACGGGCGAGGTGATGGGCTGGGATCGTTCCTTCCCGCTGGCCTTCCTCAAGGCCCAGATGGGGGCGGGCACGCAACTGCCCACCGAAGGCCGCGTCTTCATCTCGATCAAGGATATGGACAAGACCGAGGCCATGGCCGCCGCCGCCCGCGACCTGATCGCCATGGGGTTTGAGCTGACCGCCACCAAAGGCACCGCCGATTGGCTGGGGGCCAACGGCGCGGCCGCCACACTGGTAAACAAGGTCTATGAAGGCCGCCCGAATGTGGTCGATGCGCTGAAAAACGGCGAAATCGCCCTGGTGATGAACACCACCGAAGGCGCCCAGTCGATCAACGACAGCCGCGACATCCGCCGCGTCGCCCTGATGGACAAGATCCCCTATTTCACCACCGCCGCCGCCTCTATCGCCGCTGTTGCCGCGATGAAGGCACGGGGTGAAGGCTATGGGGTCAGAACGCTCCAAGGCTAAAGCCCCAAGGCCTACCAAACCAACGCAGGTCGGGCTTCGGCCCGACCTCCCTACCCCCTTTCCTTGCCCAACC
Organism: Pseudotabrizicola sp. L79; assembly: GCF_036553525.1. Lineage (NCBI taxonomy): Bacteria > Pseudomonadati > Pseudomonadota > Alphaproteobacteria > Rhodobacterales > Paracoccaceae > Pseudotabrizicola > Pseudotabrizicola sp. L79. The sequence goes on from NZ_JAZHDA010000045.1 coordinate 116,279, forward strand.
CATGCGCCCGCATGAATGCGCGCATCCGGTCTTGCCGGTCGCGAGCCTCGTCTTCTGCGGTCGGCTCTGCCATCCCCAACCCGACCCCGGTTTCGCCCCAAACCGGGCGCGCACCGTCGAACGCATCGCCTTTGCGGAACATCTCGGCCGTATCCGCGCCGCCAATCACCCCGGCCAGCCGCGCGTGCATATAGCTGCGCAACACCTCATTGATCCGCGGCCCATAACCCGCCCCCATGCTGCGAAAGAACTTCAGCACATCGCGGTCCAGCCGGATCGTCACCCGTTCCGTGGGTTGCGGATGCGCCCGCTGCGCGATCTCATGCCAGGCCTCGGGGATGCGGTTCGTCGCCTCGATCGTGTGGTGCAGATCCCATTCCAGCCGCCGCATCGCCTCGGACATGTAAAAGAAATTTTCCCGCGCCTTGGCGGTCATCTTGCGATCCATCCTTGCCTCCTGCCTTTGCGCCAAAGTCACGCAATTTGGTTAAAATCCGCTATAGTCAGCGTCTGCACGCAGGGCGCACAGGGGGTGCACGCAAGGTGACACTTGACTTTGCGGGGTTTTAGGCCCATCTGCACCCAGTCCGACCGCCCGTGCCGCGTGAGCACCGAAAGGCCCGGACAGAGGTTCCCACCATCACGCAGGGGCGCCGACGGCGCGCACGGCCACCCGGATAACCGGGGGGTGAGGGCCTGTCGTCCCTGACACTATGGACGAACCCATGACCACATTCGCAGATCTGGGGCTTAGCCCCAAGCTATTGAAAGCCCTTGAAAAAACCGAACTCAAGGCCCCTACCCCCATTCAGGAACAGGCGATCCCGCAGATCCTGAAAGGCCGCGACCTGATGGGTCTGGCGCAAACCGGCACCGGCAAGACGGCGGCCTTTGGCCTGCCCTTGCTGCACCGCCTGCTGGATCTGACCAACCCGCCCGGCCCGCGCAACATCCGCGCCCTGATCCTGGCACCCACTCGGGAATTGTCGTTGCAAATCAAGGACAACTTCGAAATCTTTACCAAAGGCACCCATCTGAAAGTGCTGATGGTGGTGGGCGGCCAATCGCTCAACCGCCAGTCCGAGGCGCTGAAACGCGGCGCCGATGTGCTGGTCGCCACCCCCGGCCGCCTGATCGACCTGATCGAACGCGGCGATGTCAGCCTTGAAAAGTGCGGCTATCTGGTGCTGGACGAAGCCGACCACATGCTGGACATGGGCTTTATCCATTCGCTGCGCCGGATTGCCAAGCATATCCCCTTGAAACGGCAGACTCTTTTGTTCTCGGCCACGATGCCCAAGGATATCGAGGAAGTGGCCGACACCTATCTGCGCGATCCGGTTCGGGTGCAGGTCGCCCCCCCCGGCAAGCCGGTGGAACGCATCACCCAAGGCGTGCATTTCCTGCCCAACGGCGACAAGGCCCGCCAGTTGGAAGAGTATCTGAAGAAACATGTGGGCGAACAGGCGCTGGTCTTTTGCCGCACCAAGCATGGTTCAGACAAACTTAACAAAATTCTGGCAGGCTGGGGTTTCCGCGTTGGTGCGATTCACGGCAATCGCAGTCAGAACCAGCGCGACAAGATCCTGTCGGAATTCAAGGCGGGTGAAGTTGATGTTCTGGTCGCCACAGATGTCGCCGCCCGCGGCATCGACATTCCGACCGTGCGCCATGTCTATAACTATGACATGCCCAATGTGCCCGAAAATTATGTCCACCGCATCGGCCGCACCGCGCGGGCCGGGGCCAGCGGTTCCAGCATCAGCTTTTGTTCACCCGCCGAAATGGGCGAACTGCAAGCCATTGAAAAGGTTTTGAAAAAACCACTTCCTGTGGTGGGTGGTGCGCCTTGGGCCGCCGATATCGTGGCCGCCAGCCCCAAGCCCGGCCAAGGCCGTGGCCGCAATGGGGGCGGTGGGGCGAAACCCGGTCATGGCCGGCCGCAGGGGGCCGCCAAGCCCGCAGGCCGTCCCCAAGGCAAATCCGGCGCGCGCCCGCAGGGCAAACCGGGCCAAGGCAAACCCGCAGTCCAGGCCCCCCGCCCCGGCGGCCAGTCGCCCCGGCGCAAGCCCGCCAACCGGCCTAGCTGACCTCGTCTTCCAGGTTCAGCTTCATCTCTAGCAGCACATGCTGAATCGCGAGTGTTTCGTGCAGCATGCGCTTTGCTTCGTTGACGCTGATTTTGCCGTCAGAAATGGCGGCGTTATACTCGCTCATCAGCATGGCAAAGCGCTGTGCCAGGGCGACCACATCCTGATTGACCCCCTTTGACGTGGCATTACGCTTTTCTGCATCATAAGACAGCGTAATGCCCTTCAAATCCGCCAGGGCCGAGGTGACATGCGGAAAGCGCGAGGCCGCCTCGAGCTGGGCCACCACGTCAATCGGCATGAACCGGTCGGCATGTTCGTCGGAATCCGAATAATAGCGCCCCAGCGTCGCTTTTGACTTGCCAGTCAACTGGCAGGCCGCCTCAACGCCCACATCCTTGACTAGGGCTTCGCTGTGCTTTTTCAAGTAAGACGCTATCGACATCGCACATACTCCTTCACCCCGCAGGCCGGGGAATTCCTTACATCTTTTCCCATTAATCACATGGAAAAGCTTTGTCATGAATAAAGGTGTTCCGGGCAACCGGAACGCGTAGTGAGTGGCCGGTGCCCCCAGCATCGGCATGGGTGGGGGTCCGCCGTGCATCAGCCCGGTTGGGGTGGTCGCAAGGCCGTTCGGCGGGCCCGTCAAATTGTGTAAGGGCGTTTTGCGCCGTGTAAGAGTGTTGACGGCTCGTCGTGGCCCCCGCCTCGTTTTCCGGTTGGTGCACCATCAGGCCACCACGGAAGGCGAACCCCTGCCCCTCACTTGCCTAAACCCCCATCCTTGGGCTAATGCCCGCCTATGGCAAAGCTGTATTTCAATTTCTCGACCATGAACGCGGGCAAATCGACCGCGCTGTTGCAGGCCGCGCATAACTACCGCGAAGGCGGCATGGTGCCCTATCTGATCACCGCCCGGCTGGACAATCGCGCGGGCAAGGGGCGCATCGGCAGCCGCATCGGCATTGGCCAGGATGCCGATACCTTCAGCCCGGAAGACGACATGTTTGCCAAAATACAGGCGCAGTTGGCGGCGGGCCCCGTGGCTTGTGTCTTCATCGACGAAGCGCAGTTCCTGTCCAAGGCGCAGGTCTGGCAACTGGCCCGCGCGGTCGATGATCTGGGGGTGCCGGTCATGTGCTATGGCCTGCGGGTCGATTTTCAGGGCAATCTCTTTCCCGGTTCCGCCGCCCTGCTGGCTTGGGCCGATGAAATGCGCGAGGTGCGCACGATCTGCCATTGCGGCCGCAAGGCCACCATGGTGGTGCGCAAGGGGCCAGACGGTGTCGCGCTGAAAGATGGCCAGCAAGTGGTGATCGGCGGCAATGAAACCTATCAAAGCCTGTGCCGCCGCCACTGGCGTCAGGCCGTGGGCGATTAAGGGCCGCTACTGGGCCGGGGCCATGGGCGGCGGCCCCTCTTGCACCTTGGCGCGCAGGGCGATCATGGCCCCCGCCACCACGATCAACGCCATGCCCACCCAGGCCAACGGGGCCAGCACCTCGCCCCAGATGATGTAAGACCACAGGGCCGAGGCAGGCAGAATGATGTATTCGATCACACTGGCGCGGCTGGCATCGGTGATCTGATAGGCTCGGATCATCAGGCCCACCCCGATCAGCGACCCTGCCGCCTGCACAAACGTCCAGAAGAAAAAGGTCTGCGACGGCCAGACCGGCCCCCGCATCAAGAACCCATCGGCCCCCGCCGGGGCCTGCACCGGCCAAAGCGTCAGCACCGCCATCCCAAGCGCCCCGATCAGCCCCAGGGCGACAAAGAACCCGGCCAGCAGGGTTTCCGCGCTTTCCTCGGGGCACCATTCGCGGGTGGCGATGTTCCCCAACGCATACAGCGCCCCCGCCGCCACCGGCAGCACCGCAACCCAAGACCCCGCCGCCAAAGCCTGGGGGCCCAGAACCAGCAACACCCCCAGAAAACCAATGGCCACAGCCGCCACCCGCACCGGGCCAATCGCATGGCCATAGAAGAACCGCGACAGCAACAGCACAAAAATCGGTGCCGAAAACAGCCCTGCCGCCACAATCGCCACCGGCAAAAAGGCCAAGGCACCGAAATAGATCACCATCGCGCCACCATGAATGGCACTGCGCGCCATCACCGCCCGCAGGTTGACCGGGCGCAGCCGCAACCGCAACACGGGCACCGCAAGCGCCAGCAGCACCATCGCCATGCAGGTGCGGATGAAGTGAAACTGCCACAGCCCCGCCTCTTGGGCGATGACGCGCACATAATTGTCGGTGAAGCCGATGGCCATGGCATAGCCACACAGCAGCCCCGCTGCCGCCAGTGTGCGATCCCCCTGTTGATCCATCGTCGTCCCTCCGCTTTTCTGCAGACATGCCGCCGGCTTGGCTTGCACGCGCGTCGAAAAGCGACATAACTGGATCAAATTCTGGGGAGGATCGGAATGGGCTGGCTGGCGGATGAAACAGGGCTGGACAAATGCGCGGCGAACTATGTGCCCCTCAGCCCCTTGTCGCATCTGAAACGCGCCGCCGATATCTTTGCCGGGCGCACCGCGCTGGTGTGGAAATCAACCCGCCTGACCTATGCCGACTATGCCACCCGCGTCACCCGCCTTGCCTCGGCCCTGCAACGGCGTGGCATTGCACCGGGTGATGTGGTGGCCACGCTGCTGCCCAACATCCCCGCCCAGGCCGAGGCGCATTTCGGCGTGCCCGCCTGCGGGGCCGTGCTGAACACGATCAACACCCGGCTAGATGCGGATACCGTGGCCTATATCTTTGGCCATGCCGGGGCCAAGATCGCGCTGGTCGATACGGCGCTGCTGCCCTTGGCCGAAGAGGCGATCCGCCGCATGGAAGGCCCCGCCCCCCAGATCATCGAAGTGGTGGACCACGGCTTTGACGCCAGCGGCCATTACCTGACCTATGAGTCACTGCTGGGCGAAGGCGATCCGGCCTTTGTCTGGATCACACCGCAGGATGAATGGGAAAGCATCGCCATCAACTATACTTCGGGCACCACAGGGCGGCCCAAGGGCGTGGTCACGCATCACCGTGGCGCCTATCTGGCCACCACCGCCAATGTCATCGCATGGCGGATGACGCTGTTTCCCGTCTATCTGACCATCGTGCCGCTGTTTCACTGCAACGCCTGGTGTCACCCTTGGATGATCCCGATGATGGGCGGCACCATCGTCTGCTGCCGCGACATCACGGCCAAGGCCATCTATGATGCCATCGCAGATGAAGGTGTGACGCATTTTGGCGGCGCGCCCATCGTGCTGAACACGATCATCAACGCCAAGCCCGCAGATCGCCGCAGCTTTTCGCATGTGGTGCAGGCCTTTACCGCTGGCGCCCCACCCCCGCCCGCCACGCTGGCCGCGATTGAACCCTTGGGCTTTAACGTCACGCAGGTTTACGGGCTGACCGAAACCTATGGCCCGGCGACCGAATGCCTGTGGCAACCAGAATGGGAAGACAGCACCGGCGACGACCGTGCCGCCCTCAAGGCGCGCACCGGGGTGGCCATGGCCATGCTGGAAGGGGCCGAGGTGCATGACACCCACCTTTCGCCCGTGCCCCGCGACGGGGCCCATCTGGGCGAGATCGCGATGCGCGGCAATATGGTGATGAAGGGCTATTACAAGAACCCCGAAGCCACGCGAGAGGCGTTCAAGGGGGGCTGGTTCCGGTCTGGCGACATCGCCTTTCAGCATCCCGACGGCTATCTGAAAATCACCGACCGCGCCAAGGACATCATCATTTCGGGCGGTGAGAATGTGTCCTCGGTCGAGGTTGAGGGCATCTTGATGAAACACCCCGCCGTCTCTCTCTGCGCCGTTGTCGCCAAACCCGATGACAAATGGGGCGAGGTGCCATGCGCCTTTGTCGAGCTGAAGGACAATGCCACAGCCACCGAGGCCGATCTGATTGCCCATTGCCGCAGCCATCTTGCCGGGTTCAAGACCCCCAAACATGTGGTGTTTTCCGAATTGCCGAAAACCTCGACCGGAAAGATCCAGAAATTCGAGCTGCGCGCCGTGGCAAAGCTGATCTGACACCGATGCGGGCGATTGTAGCGCACAGGCCCTTCGGTTATTCTGGCCCATGATGACAGGCAAGACACCCGGCGCGATTACGGCGCTTAAACAATATGCGCGGCTGGAAAGCACAGGCCTGTGGCGCGACCGCCCCGAGGCGCAGCGTCGTGAAGTCATTGTGGCCTTCCGCGAAGCGTCTTTGGTTTTGTCTGATCCGCGCAGCGAACAACCCTTGTCGCATTGGTCCCTGCCTGCTGTGCAGCGGTTGAACCCCGGTCAACTGCCCGCCCTGTTTGGCCCCGATGACAGCGGCACCGAAACGCTTGAAGTCAGCGACCGCGACATGATCGCCGCACTTGAACAGGTGCGTGGGGCGCTGGAAAGCCGGCGGCCAAAACCGGGGCGTCTGCGCGGCTTTCTCTGGGGCTCGGGCACCGTTCTGGTGCTGGCCGCCGCGATTTTCTGGCTGCCCGAGGCTTTGGTGAAACATACCGCGTCGGTTTTGCCCGCTGCCACCCGGGCCTCGATCGGGCAGGCCACTTTGGCCGATGTGCAGCGCCTGACCGGCTCTCCGTGCACGGCGCCCTTGGGCAGCTTTGCGCTGACGGCGCTGTCCGACAAACTGTTTGGCCCCCACCGCGCCCAGATTCACATCATGCGCGATGGCGTTGAAAAATCGGCGCATTTGCCCGGTGGCGTCATCCTGATCGACCGTCAGGTGGTCGAGCAAGCCAACGGCCCCGAAACGCTGGCCGGCCTTGCCTTGGCCGAACGCCTGCGGGCCGAGACGACAGACCCGATGCTGGCCGTTCTGCGCTATGCCGGGCTGGTCGCCACCTTCCGGCTGCTGACCACAGGCATCATGCCCGACAGCGCCCTGCAAGGCTATGGCGAAGCGGTGCTGAAATCTGACCCGGCCCCGGTTGACACCCAGGCCCTGCTGGCCCGGTTCGGCAGCGCCGGGGTCTCAAGCGCGCCCTATGCCTATGCGCTTGATCCCAGCGGCGAAACCGTCTTGCCCCTGATCGAGGCCGATCCGATGCGCGGTCTGGTGCCCCAAGCCCTGATGAGCGATGGCGACTGGGTCACCTTGCAAGACATTTGCAGTTCCGGCTGACCCGCCAAAGAAAAAGCCCCCCGTTGCCGGGGGGCCGTTTCATCCTGGGCGATCCACCCTGCATCAGCGCAGGAATGCGTCCCCAAATCCGGCCCGACGCGCGGCCTTCAGCGCAGCCTGCGCCTCAGACGACGAGGCAAACGGCCCCGCCATGACGATCTGCAACGCCTTGCCGGATTTCGCGGTTTTCGCCCGCGCCACTGGCAGGCCCAAGCCCTGCAACTGCGCCACGGCACGGCTGGCATTGGCGGGTTCGCCAAAGGTGCCCACCTGCACATAGGCTTTGCCCGAAGCCGCCTTGGCTGCGCGCGGCGCCGCAGGCTCTGCCGGAGAGGATTTCGACGACACCGTCACCCGGCGCACGATCACAACCCGCTTTCCCGCTTTCAGCGCATCTTGCACCGATTGCGCAGGCACATCACGCGTCCAGACCTGATCCTGATCCGCCCAACCCTGCGCCGTGCCCTTGCCCCGGTTCGGGTTCAGGCGATCATCCGTCCAGGCCTTTTTATAGCCCTTGGGTGGCACGCTGACATCTTGCGACGACAAGGTGCCCGTCGCACGCTCGGCATAACCAGACGGTGCCACCGCAGCAGCCCCGCCCGCCAGACGCGGGGCACGCGCCCCGGCAAGCTGGCCATCGCCCGCCGTGCACAAGCGCATGGTGCCCCCGCCGCGCACCTCAAATGTCTCAAGCACGGGCGCATCGGCATAACAGCCATTGCCCGGCTCTCCCTTGGCCTGCCGGACCACCCGCTTGGGCGCCGGGGCAGCCACGGGCGGCGCGGCCTTGACCACGCGCTGTGGGGCCGGGGCCACCCGAACAGGCGGCGCGGCATAGGTTTCGGCGGGCACCCGCGTGGCGGCCGGCGGCGGCGTTTGCCGGATGCGCGGCGGCGTGGTGGTGGTGGCCACCGTCTCGATCGGCCGGCGCCCGGTCACGGGCTGCGACGGCGCCCGCTGCGGCGCATCTTCGACCACATCAATCTTTTGCTTGGCAAAGGTCGGCGGATAGCCGCACAGCTGCTTGCGATCCTGCGTCACCCGCGGCACCCAATTGGTGCGCCCGGACAATCCGGCCCGCAAATACACGCAGCCCCGGCTGTCCACATATTGCTGACCGGAAAAGGAGGCCGGTGGCAATTCACGCGGCCCGCTGAAATCATTGACCGACTGGGCGTTTGCAGTGCCCAAGGCAGCCACAACCGCCAAAACGGCGGCTGGAACCATTTTCAAAACCATAACTACCCCCAAGTAGCGTTAAGGCAGTCTGGAATAAAACTGTTTCCGAGTAAAGGGCTTAACCCTTCATTTTGTGCCAAACATGCGGTCACCCGCATCACCTAGGCCCGGCACGATATATCCATGATCGTTCAAATGGCTATCGACCGAAGCTGTCACAATCGGCACATCGGGATGCGCCTCTTGCATCCGCTTGATCCCCTCGGGCGAGGCCAACAGGCACAGAAAACGGATCTGACGCGCCCCGGCCTTTTTCAACAGATCCACCGCCGCAACCGATGAATTGCCCGTGGCCAACATCGGATCGACCACAACGACCACCCGATCTTCAAGCTTTTCCGGCACCTTGAAGTAATACTGCACCGGCTCCAGCGTTTCGGGGTCGCGATACAGGCCCACAAATCCCACCCGCGCCGCCGGGATCAGTTCCAGAATACCATCCAGCAAACCATTGCCCGCCCGCAAGATGCTGATCAGGGCCAGCTTCTTGCCCTCGATCATCGGCGCATCCATCTCGCACAGCGGGGTTTCGATGCGCGTCGTGGTCATCGGCAGTTCGCGCGTCACCTCATAGGCCAGCAGCAGGCTGATTTCGCGCAAAAGCTGACGAAAACTGGCGGTCGAGGTGTCTTTCTGGCGCATCAGCGTCAGCTTGTGCTGGACCAGCGGGTGGGAAACGACGGTCAAATGGTCAAGCATGGTCAGGCCTCCAGCACCTTGGAAATTCGGCTTTTGGTATCGGCGTCACAGAAAGCGGCGTCAAGCGCGGTTCGGTTCAGCTGCGCAAAAACGCCTTCATCCCAGTCAAACGCCCGATGCAGCATCTCGAATTCCCGCGCCATGGTGGTGTGAAAAAACGGGGGATCATCGGTGCTGACCGTCACTTTCACGCCCCGGTCATACAATTGCCCGATCGGATGGGCGCGAAAATTCGGATACAGCCCCAGGGCAACATTCGACCCCGGACACACCTCCAGCACCACCCCACGCTCGGCCAATTCATCCACCAACGCCAGATCCTCGATCGCCCGCACCCCATGGCCGATCCGCTCGACCCCCAGATCATTCAGCGCGTCGCGCACAGACTGCGGCCCCCCCCATTCGCCAGCATGGGCCGTCAGCCGCAGCCCGGCCTCTCGCGCGCAATCGAACGACCAGCGAAAATCCTTCGGCTGGCCCGATGTCTCATCGCCCGCGATGCCAAAACCGACAATCCAATCCCCCGCCGTTTCCGCCGCACACAGCGCCGTCTCTCGCGCCTTCTCTGGCCCGAAATGGCGAATACAGGTGATGATGCCGCGCAACACAATGCCATCGCGCAGTTCGGCCTGCGCCGCAGCCTCTTGCATCGCGGCCAGATAGTCGCGCCACGCCCCCACATCACGGCCACCGCAAAAATCGGGCGACAGGAAGGTTTCTGAATAGATCACGCCACTTGCAGCACTTTCTTCCAGCACCGCTGTCACCAGTCGCGCATAATCCTCTGGCGTGGTCAGCACACTGGTCGCCGCCTCATAGACCTTCAGGAAATCCCAGAAATCCTTATAGCGATAGGCCCCGCGTTCATCGAAAATGCCGCCAATATCCACATGCTTTTCCTGCGCCAGCCCCCGGATAAAGGCCGGCGGCGCCGCCCCTTCCAGATGCAGATGCAATTCGATCTTTGCGTTCCGGCCCATTGCCTTACCCTTATCCCACTGTCTTGGGGCTGCCCCCATGCGCGCCCCGGCTTACAGGAACGACTGCCCCGGCCCTTGCGCCGCCAACCCCAGATGCGCCGCAACCGAGGCGCCCACATCCACAAACCCACGGATGCCGATGGGCCGCAGCCCCAGCCCGTGGCCGATCACCGGCACCCGCTCGCGGGTGTGTTCCGTGCCGCGAAAGGTGGGATCATTGCCATGATCGGCCGTGAAAACGGCCAGATCGCCGGGCCGCAACTGCGCCAGAAAACGGGGCAAAGCGGCATCAAAGCCTTCCAGCGCCCGCGCATAGCCTGCCACATCGCGCGGATGCCCATACAAAGAGTCAAACTCGACAAAGTTCGCAAAGGTCAAGGAACCGGGCTCTGCCTCGGCTCCCAACCGCACCAAATGTTCGAAAAGGTCAAGGTCAGACTTGCCCTTGTGCAGCTTTCCCACGCCCTTCATCGAAAAGATATCGCCGATCTTGCCAATCGCATGGGTCGCCCGACCCGCCCCCGCCACCCAGTCCAGCAGGGTGGGCGCGGGCGGGGCGATGGCAAAGTCGCGCCGGTTCGCCGTGCGCCGAAAATCCCCCGGGCCACCGGTAAAGGGCCGTGCAATCACCCGCCCCACCTTGCGCGCATGCAGCACGGGCGCCAGATCGGCGCACAGCTTCAGCAGGCACTCCAGCCCAAAGGCCTCTTCATGCGCCGCAATCTGAAACACGCTGTCGGCACTGGTATAGCAAATCGGCCACCCCGTCCGCAGATGTTCTTCGCAATGCGCGGCGATGATCGGCACACCCGAGGCATGGCAATTGCCCAAGATCCCCTCGGTGCCGGCCAGACGGCAGACCTCGGCCACGATATCCGCGGGAAAGGCCGGCACGGTATCGGGAAAATAGGTCCAGTCCCACGGCACCGGCACCCCGGCCAATTCCCAATGGCCCGAGGGTGTGTCCTTGCCCCGGCTGATCTCTTGCGCCGCCCCCCACAGCCCCTGTGGCACGGCCCCCAATCCCGGCGCATCCAAGCCCGAGGCAAGCCGGATCGCCGCCCCCAGCCCCAAGGCATCCAGATGCGGCATCCGCAATGGCCCGCTGCGCCCCACATCGGCCCGCCCCATGGCACAGGCCTGCGCGATATGGCCCAGCGTATTCGCGCCCTCATCGCCAAAATCGCGTGCATCAGGCGCGCCACCGCAGCCAACCGAATCCAGAACAACCAGAAAGGCCCGATTGCCGCTCATCCCGTAATCCTCTGCCTGATCAGGGGCATCTCATCGGGCACCGATGTGCCCACCCGATAAGCCGCCTGCACCGCCGCCACCGCGGCATCGGCCGCCGCATCCGATGCCGCATGCACCATGGCCAGCGGAACCCCTGCCCCGATTTCCTCGCCCAGCCCGATCAGATCAGACAGGCCAACCGAAGGGTTGACCTTGTCACCCGCGCGCAGCCGCCCGCCGCCCAGATGCACCACAGCATTGCCCAGCGCCTCGCAGTCGATGCGCGCGATATAGCCGTCGTCCAGTGCCGGCACCTCTCGGGTGATCGGGGCCGCAGGCAAGCGATCAGGCCAGCGTTCGACAAAATCGGCAGGCCCCCCCTGCAAGGCCACCATCTTGCCGAAATATTCCGCCGCCGCCCCGCTTTCCAACGCTTGCTCGATCCGCCCCGCCCCATCCTCGGCATCGGCGGCCAGCCCACCCAGCGCCAGGGCCTCGCCCCCCAGCGCACAGGTCAGATCCCACAAGGCCGCATTGACCGAACTGCCGGTCAGCGTCTCCATCACCTCGATCACCTCCAGCGCATTGCCTGCCGCCGTGGCCAGCGGCTGGTCCATATCGGTGATCAGCGCGCTGGTCATGCAGCCCGCCCCCTGCGCCGTCGCCACCAAGGCGCGCGCCAGCTCCTCGGCCCGTTCGGGCGTTTTCATAAAGGCGCCCGATCCGCATTTGACATCCAGCACCAGCCCCTCCAGCCCCGCCGCCAGCTTTTTCGACAGGATCGAGGCCGTGATCAGGTCAATCGACTCGACCGTGCCCGAAATATCGCGGATCGCATAAAGCCGCCGATCCGCCGGGGCCAGATCGGCGCTGGCCGCAACGATGGCACAGCGCACCTCGCCCAATTGCTTGCGCAAGGCCGTTTCGCCCAGCGCGGTGCGAAAGCCGGGGATGGCCTCCAGCTTGTCCAGTGTGCCCCCGGTATGGCCAAGGCCGCGGCCCGAAATCATCGGCACATAGGCCCCACAGGCCGCCAAGGCCGGGGCCAGCAACAGCGAGATGCAATCGCCGATGCCGCCGGTCGAATGCTTGTCCAGCACCGGGCCGGGCACATCCCAATCCAGCACATGGCCCGTGTCCCGCATGGCGCGGGTCAGCGCCACACGGCCCTCGGCCCCAAGGCCATTCAACAGCACCGCCATGGCAAAGGCCCCGGCCTGCGCATCGCCCACAGTGCCATCGGCAAGGCCTTGGGCAAACCATCCCAGTTCCGCCGCCGACGGCACCCGGCGGTCGCGGATCTTGGCGATGATCGCGCGGGCATCCATCAGGCTCTGTCCATATGGGCGGCGGTGAATGATCCGGGCAACAATTCGGCCACGGTCATGGTCTTTTGCGCCCCATCCGTGGTGCACAGCGTTACCTTGACATCCGGCGCGGCGAATTCAGCAATCTTTTGCCGGCACCCCCCACAGGGCGGCACCGGGCTTGGGCTGTCGGCGATCACGAAGACCTCCTCGATCCGGGCATCGCCGCCTGCGATCATCGCGGCAATCGCCCCGGCTTCGGCGCAGGTGCCCTCGGGATAGGCCACGTTTTCCACATTGCAGCCCACATATACCGTGCCCGAGGCCGCGCGCAGCGCCGCCCCCACCTGAAACCGGGAATAGGGCGCATAGGCGCGGCTGCGCACGTCAGTGGCGGCTTGAAGCAAAGTCATGAAGGCCCCCTTGGGCAAAGCTGAAATCTTGACCGTTTGGTCGGGAAGTTTGGCCCCCGCGCCGCAAAAGCGCAAGCCTTGCCAAAGCGGCGGCCTAAAGCACTTCCGTCACCGGATTGCCGGGCAGCGTCACCTCCAGCAATTCCAGATCAGGCGTTGCTTGGGTATAGCGTGTCGCCATGCCGGGCGGGATCACGAACGCATCCCCCGGTGACAGGCGGTAGGGCTCTTTGCCCTCGCCCTCCAGCACCATGCCGCCGGACATCACAAAGGTGAACAGAATATCGCCCCGATGCCGTGTCCAGGGTGCATCGGAGCCCAGGGGCCGCGCCACCATCACACTGGCCACCCCCTTGGTGGCCGCCTGAATGCCGGTGTCGCGCGCCTCAAACCCCGGAATGCGGAACGGGCCAAACCGGCCCTCGCGCCCCACATCATGCACAAAGCGCTGGCCGTCCCATTCGCGCTCGGGGCGAAAGTGGGGCGTGGGCAGCGTCATGTCATGGTCGATCTCGGTCACATGCTCGGCCGGCACCCCGATTTCCACAACCTGCACGCCTTCGGATTCCAGCACCCGATGCCGGATCCCCGGCGGCTGAATAAAGCAGTCGCCCGCATGAATCCGCCGCACCCCGCCCTGATCTTCGTAAAGCACGTCCACCCAGCCCGCGACGCAAAAGATCAGCTGAAAGCCGACCTTGTGAAAATGCACCATATCGGGCACCGGGCCATCGGGCACCCGGATGTGGCTGGCGATCATCGCGCCACCCAAGCGCGTCGGGATCAGATCCCGATACTCCATCCCCGCCCGGCCAATCACCCAAGGGGCCTGATCGGCCAGACGGCGCACCACAAAGGCATGTTCGGTGCGCGGCAAGATCATCGGTGGGTTCAGCTCGTCAATCTCGACCCGCGTGCCATTGGGCGCCATCAGCACCGCCGCGCCAAACCGCCCCGGATCATCCGTGAGCAGCCGGATCACCCCCGGCGCCGTGGCCGCGCCCTTTTGCAGGCGCAGTCGCAGCCCATGGCCCGACAGCACCGCCACTTCGGGGTTATCGGCCGGGTAGATCATATCCAGCCGCATCCCAAGCACCTTGGTGTAAAACGGCAGGTCATCGCGCAGCTCATCCGTCGGCAAGACAACCTCGGCCCGTGTTTCAACCGTTGGGTCGGCTTCAACCTTTGGTTTTGCGGCATCCATCATCATGGCAATCCTTTTGATTTGGCGGCATGGTGGGGCGGGCATCACCGATTTGCAAGATATGGCGACAGGTGTTGGCGCTCACAGCCAGTTGGCAGGCTGCGGCAGATGGTTTAATACTAAACGAATTCGCTGGGAGGGAAGATCATGGACGACACACGGCACGATGAGGCAAAGCAGGCAACCCGTCAGGCGGCGCTGGATTACCATGAATTCCCCAAGCCCGGAAAACTGGAAATCCGCGCCACCAAGCCTTTGGCCAATGGTCGCGATCTGGCCCGCGCCTATTCCCCCGGCGTGGCCGAAGCCTGCCTCGAGATCAAGGCCGACCCCAGCACCGCCACCCGCTACACCGCGCGCGGCAATCTTGTGGCCGTCGTCTCGAACGGCACCGCCGTTCTGGGCCTTGGCAATATCGGGGCCTTGGCGTCCAAGCCGGTGATGGAAGGCAAAGCCGTCCTGTTCAAGAAATTCGCCAATATCGATTGCTTTGACATCGAGTTGAATGAACCCGACCCTGTCAAACTGGCCGAAATCGTCTGCGCGCTGGAACCCACCTTTGGTGCGATCAACCTTGAAGACATCAAGGCCCCCGATTGTTTTATCGTTGAACAATTGTGCCGCGAAAAGATGAACATCCCGGTGTTTCATGATGACCAGCATGGCACGGCCATCGTCGTGGGGGCTGCGGCCACCAATGCGCTGATCGTCTCGGGCAAAAAGGCCCACGAGATCAAGGTCGTCTCGACCGGCGGCGGGGCGGCGGGCATCGCCTGCCTTGAAATGCTGGTGAAACTGGGCGTCAAACGCGAAAACATCTGGCTGTGCGATCTGGATGGCCTTGTCTACAACGGCCGCACCAGCCAGATGACCCCGCAAAAGCAGGCCTTTGCCCAAGGCACCGCGCCTGCCACCCTGTCCGATGTCATTCAGGATGCCGATCTGTTTCTTGGCCTGTCCGGCCCCGGCGTTCTGACGCAAGAGATGGTGGCCAAAATGGCCCCCACCCCGATCATTTTTGCGCTGGCCAACCCCACGCCCGAGATTTTGCCCGATCTGGCCCGCGCCGTGGCCCCCGATGCGATCATTGCCACGGGGCGGTCGGATTTTCCCAATCAGGTCAACAACGTGTTGTGCTTCCCCTTTATCTTCCGCGGCGCGTTGGATGTGGGGGCCAGCACCATCAATGACGAGATGAAAATCGCCTGTATCGAAGGCATTGCCGCGCTGGCCCGCGCCACCACCAGCGCCGAGGCCGCCGCCGCCTATCATGGCGAAACCCTGACCTTCGGGGCCGACTATCTGATCCCCAAGCCCTTTGACCCCCGCCTGATCGGCGTGGTTGCCAGTGCCGTGGCCAAGGCCGCGATGGAAACCGGCGTGGCCGCCCAGCCCATTGCCGATCTTGATGCCTACAAACGTAAGCTGGATGGCTCGGTGTTCAAATCGGCCCTGCTGATGCGCCCGGTGTTCGAGGCCGCGCGTCAGGCCGAACGCAAGATCGTCTTTGCCGAGGGCGAGGATGAACGCGTGCTGCGTGCGGCCAATGCGATGCTGGAAGAAACCACCGATCAGCCCATCCTGATCGGCCGCCCCGAGGTGATCGAGGCCCGCTGCGAACGCTATGGCCTGCCCATCCGTCCGGGCCGCGATTTCCAACTGGTCAACCCGGAAAACGATCCGCGCTATCGTGACTATTGGGAAACCTATCACGGCCTGATGGCCCGCCGTGGCGTGACCCCCGATATTGCCCGCGCCGTGATGCGCACCAACACCACCGCCATCGCCGCCGTCATGGTCCACCGGGGCGAGGCGGAAAGCATGATCTGCGGCACCTTTGGTCAGTTTCTGTGGCATCTGAATTATGTGCGGCAAGTGCTGGCGCGCGGCAGCCTGCACCCGGTGGCCGCGCTGTCGATGATGATCCTGGAAGACGGCCCCCTGTTCATCGCCGACACCCATGTTCACCCCGAACCCACGCCGCATCAGATCATGGAAACCGTGATCGGCGCCGCGCGCCATGTCCGCCGCTTTGGCCTGACGCCCAAGATCGCGCTGTGCACGCAAAGCCAGTTCGGCAATATGGATACCGACAACGCCCGCCGCATGCGTGACGCGCTGGAACTGCTTGACGCCCGCGAGCCTGACTTTTGCTATGAAGGCGAGATGAATGTCGATGCCGCCCTTGATCAGGCCATCCGGGATCGCCTGCTGCCGGGCGGGCGTCTGCAAGGCGCGGCCAATGTGCTGGTCTTTGCCTCGGCCGATGCCGCCTCGGGCGTGCGCAACATCCTCACGATGAAGGCTGGCGGGCTTGAGGTCGGGCCGATCCTGATGGGCATGGGCAACAAGGCCCATATCGTCACCCCGTCAATCACCGCACGGGGGCTGCTGAACATGTCGGCCATCGCCGGCACGCCGGTGGCGCATTACGGCTAGAGCCGGTTTTGAGGATCCGATCTGTGGGCACAGCCGTGCCCACAGATGAACCACACAAAAACCACGCCCCTCCCACAGAGTTGGCACAGAGATTCGCGGCGGCTGCGAGCAAACTTTGCAAAGTCGCGGCGCTTTCGCGGTGTTCCTCGCAAACTGCATGGGTTTGCAAAAATTTGCAGCCTCAAGCCGCGAAATTCTGCAAAGATTTCGTCGCGCGCCGCGATGTCACACGGTAACAGCGTTGCCTGATCGTAACCCAATGCCGTAACACCTTTGCAAGCGTCAGGAGGAGGTGCTGCGATGGGGTATGCGAACATCTATGCCAAGTGGAAAGCGGATCCAGAGGGGTTCTGGATGGACGCCGCAGGCGCGATTGACTGGGAGGTCAAACCCTCTCGCGCCCTGAATTCAGACAAAGCGCCGATTTACGAATGGTTTACCGATGGCATGGTCAACACCTGCTGGAATGCGGTGGATCGCCACGTTGCAGCCGGTCGCGGCAAACAGCCCGCGATCATTCATGAC
The DNA here is from genome assembly GCF_036553525.1 of Pseudotabrizicola sp. L79. Taxonomy (NCBI): domain Bacteria; kingdom Pseudomonadati; phylum Pseudomonadota; class Alphaproteobacteria; order Rhodobacterales; family Paracoccaceae; genus Pseudotabrizicola; species Pseudotabrizicola sp. L79. The sequence continues at coordinate 133,561 of NZ_JAZHDA010000045.1, forward strand.
AGCCCGGTCACCGGCACCAAGCACACCATCACCTATGCCGAGTTGAAAGACCGCGTCGCCCGCCTGGCCGGTGCCTTGCGTGCCAAGGGCGTCACCAAAGGTGACCGCGTCATCATCTACATGCCCATGGTGCCCGAAGCGCTGGAGGCCATGCTGGCCTGCGCCCGGCTGGGGGCGATCCACTCGGTTGTCTTTGGCGGCTTTGCGGCCAACGAACTGGCTGTGCGCATCGACGATTGCAAACCCAAAGCCATCATCGCCGCCTCTTGCGGGATCGAGCCGAACCGGGTGGTGCATTACAAACCCTTGCTCGACGGCGCCATCGAACTGGCCCGGCACAAGCCCGATTTTTGCGTGATCTTCCAACGCGAACAAGAGGTTGCGCATCTGATTGATGGCCGCGATTACGCATGGCACAGCTTTCAATACGGCGTTGAACCCGCCGAATGTGTGCCCGTCGAGGGCAACCATCCGGCCTATATCCTGTATACATCGGGCACCACCGGCCAACCCAAGGGCGTTGTGCGCCCCACGGGCGGCCATCTGGTCGCGCTGAACTGGACGATGCGGGCGATCTATAACGTCGGCGTGGGCGATGTGTTCTGGGCGGCCTCGGATGTGGGTTGGGTCGTGGGCCACAGCTATATCTGCTATGGCCCGCTGATCGCTGGCTGCACCACGGTCGTTTACGAAGGCAAGCCGATCGGCACCCCCGATGCAGGGGCCTTTTGGCGGGTGATTTCGGAACATAAGGTCAAGTCCTTCTTCACGGCCCCGACCGCCATTCGTGCCGTCAAACGCGACGACCGCGAAGGCGCGTTCATTGGCAAATACGACCTGTCCTGCCTGCAAGCCCTGTATCTGGCGGGCGAGCGCGCCGACCCCGATACGATCCAATGGGCCAAGGATCACCTTGGCGTTCCGGTGATCGACCATTGGTGGCAAACCGAAACCGGCTGGGCCATTGCCGCCAATCCGCTGGGGCTGGAAGAACTGCCGGTCAAGATCGGCAGCCCTTCGGTCGCCATGCCCGGCTTTGACGTGCAGGTGCTGGATGAAGGCGGCCACCCGGTTGCCCCCGGCACCCTGGGCGCCATCGCCATCAAGCTGCCCCTGCCCCCCGGCACCCTGCCAACCCTTTGGAATGCCGAGGAAAGGTTCAAGAAATCCTATCTCAACCATTTCCCCGGCTATTACGAAACCGGCGATGCGGGCTATATGGATGAGGATGGCTATCTTTACATCATGGCGCGCACCGATGACGTGATCAACGTCGCGGGCCACCGGCTTTCCACCGGCGCGATGGAGGAAGTTCTGGCCGGTCACAAGGATGTCGCCGAATGCGCCGTGATCGGCATTGCCGATGATCTCAAGGGCCAGTCCCCGCTTGGCTTTTTGTGCCTGAACAAGGGCGCGAACCGCCCCCATGCCGAAGTGGTCAAGGAATGCGTGGCCCTGATGCGCGACAAGATCGGCCCGGTGGCCGATTTCAAACGCGCCGTGGTGGTGGACAGGCTGCCCAAGACACGGTCGGGCAAGATCTTGCGCGGCACCATGGTCTCGATCGCCGATTGCAAGCCGTGGAAAATGCCCGCAACCATCGACGATCCGACGATTCTGGATGAAATCACACAGGCCCTGAAATCGCTGGGGCTGGCACAGAATTCGTGAATTCGTTCCGGAAAAGGGGGTTTAACGCCATTCATGGCGGCGTTATCGTGGCGCCATGAGTGAACCTGTTTTATCACCGGTCGATGTTCTGGCCGCCAATCTGCAAAGGCTTTTGCAAGAAGTGCTGGATCAGCCCCTCTCTGCCGAAGCCCGGATTGCGGCCTCACAGGCTCATGCCCTTGCGATATCGCTATGTCAGCAACTGGTGCCTCAACCGGAACCAAGCCTGATTGACAGGACGGTTTTTGATGCCTTGCTGAAAGTCGCAGGTTCGGAAACGGCCCCAAAGTTGCTGGATCAGGTCTTGCTTGATCTTGGTTGTGTTCGTCAGGCGCTGGATCATGCGCTGCCAACGGCTGACTGGGCTGAATTGCGGCTGCAAAGCCACATCCTGATGTCGATCGCGGGGTCGTTCGGGGCCATGCAGCTGTGCCGCGATGCCGAAGCCTTGAATCGCCTGGCCCACGCCGGCGATGCCTCTGCGCTTTCTCCATTGGATCTGCGCTTGCAGCAAGGTCTTGTGGCCCTTATGCAGTTCTTGCAAGACGAGGCCAGATCTCTCCCCTCGCCTCAGCCCAAGGAAAGGCCATCTGCCTGAATGGCCCCACCAGCCAAACCATCGCCGCTGTTGCTGATCGAAGATACGGCCTCATTGCAACTGGTCTATCGCTCGGTGCTGGAAACGGCTGGTCATAGCGTCCTCTGCGCCAGCACATTGGCCGAAGGGCGCAAAGCCTTTCAGGCCAGCACCCCCCATATCGTCTTGCTGGATCTGCTGCTTCCCGATGGGGAAGGCCTTGGCCTGATGCATGAAATGCTGGCCGCACGGCCAGAAACGGCCATCATCGTGATCACGGCCAATGCCTCGATCAACAAGGCGGTCGAGGCGATGCGCGGTGGGGCCCATGATTTTCTGGTGAAACCCTTTGATGAAGTGCGCCTGCTGAATGCCGTCCGCAACGCCGGTCTGGGCAAATTGCCCCCGCCCAAGCCCAGCCAGACCAAAGACCGTGCCACCGCTGTGCAAGTCCATGCAGCCAGTGACGACAATTTGTTTCTGGGCAGTTCGCAGGTCATGCAACAGGTCCATCAAAAGATCCGCTCGGTGGCGCCCTCGATGGCCACGGTGTTCATCACCGGCGAAAGCGGCACCGGCAAGGAACTGTGCGCCCTTGCGATCCATGATCAAAGCCCGCGCGCCAATGGCCCGTTCATCGCGCTGAACTGCGGGGCAATTCCGCAAGATCTGCTTGAATCCGAAGTGTTCGGCCATATCAAAGGCAGCTTTACCGGCGCCATTTCCGACAAGCCGGGGGCCGCGGCGGCAGCCGATGGGGGCACGCTGTTTCTGGATGAAATCTGCGAAATGGCCCCGGCGCTGCAAACCAAATTGCTGCGCTTTTTGCAAACCTCGACCGTGCAGCCGGTGGGGGCGACCCGGCCTCGCAAGGTGAATGTACGCATCGTCTGCGCCACCAACCGCGACCCGATGGAGGCCGTGCGTCAGGGCGATTTCCGCGAAGACCTGTTCTACCGGCTGTTTGTTGTGCCCGTGCACATGCCCCCCCTGCGCGACCGCGGCGAAGACGTGCTGGAAATCGCCCAAGCCGCGCTGTCCAAGTTTTCACAAGAGGAAGGCCGCCAGTTCACCGGCCTCTCGCCCGAGGTGATGGCACTGTTCCGCGCCTATCCCTGGCCGGGCAACGTGCGGCAATTGCTGAACGTCATCCGCAACATCGTGGTGCTGAACTCGGGCGGCGCCGTAACGCTGCACATGCTGCCCGATATGCTGCGCGCGCGCCACCAGACTCCCGAAGCCCCGGCTCAGGCCAGCCCTGGTCTGATGCCACAGCTTTCGGCCCTGATCGGCAAGACCATGGGCGAGATCGAACAATTGGTCATCCTTGAAACCATCGCCGCGCACAGCGGCTCGGTCACCAAGGCCGCACGGGTGCTGGACCTCTCGCCCTCCACCATCTACCGCAAGCTGGAAAGCTGGGGCCGCAAGCCTTAGGCGAATTGCTCGACGATCAGCCGTTCTTCCAGACCATGGCCGGGGTCGAACAGAATGCGGTGGCGCACCGTCGGCTCTGACCGGATTTCAACCGAGATCACGTTTTCAACCGACCGGCTGTCGGCATCGGCCATGACCGGGCGCTTGACCGGGTCGATCACATCCAGCCGCACCACCGCCGTCTTGGGCAACAGGGCCCCCCGCCACCGCCGGGGCCGGAACGCCGCCACCGCCGTCAGCGCCAGCACATCCGACCCGATGGGCAAGATCGGGCCATGGGCCGAATAATTATAGGCGGTCGATCCCGCAGGCGTGCACAACAACGCCCCGTCGCACACCAATTCGTCCAACCGCAACTTGCCATCCACATGAATCGCCAGCTTGGCCGCCTGCGGGCCTGCGCGCAGCAGCGACACTTCGTTGATCGCCAAGGCCCGCACCACCGACCCATCGGCCTGCGTCGCCTTCATCTCCAGCGGGTTGATCACCGTTTCCTCGGCCGCCAGCACCCGTTCGGGCAGGCCATCGACATCATAGGCATTCATCAAAAAGCCCACCGTGCCGCAATTCATGCCATAAACCGGCAGGCCAAGGCCCTCGGTTTCGTGCAGGGTTTGCAGCATGAACCCATCCCCCCCAAGCGCCACCACAACCTCGGCCTCTTGCAAGGCCGTCTGGCCGTGGCGGGTGGTCAAGGTCGCCAGCGCCTCTTGCGCGGCGGGGGCCTGGCTGGCGCGAAAGGCGATACGGGTCTGTGACAAAAGCATTCTCCCTTGGCACCAGTCTTGACGACCCCGCCCGCCAAACTCAAGCCCTGCCGGGGGCAGAGATTTCCTTTCCACCCCAAAATTTCGCGCAAGACCCGCCGTGCGTCGTTTTACTGCCTTTCCCGAAGCCCCCCCATAGCGTAAATGAACGCCATCCCGATGACCCGGCCCAAAGTGGCCCTTGCAGGAGACGCGCCATGAACGCCCCGCACCGCGACAACGGATTTTTCACCGAAAGCCTGTCCAGCCGCGACCCCGAGCTTTTCGGTGCTGTCACCAAGGAATTGGGCCGCCAACGGCATGAGATCGAACTGATCGCCAGCGAAAACATCGTCAGCCGCGCCGTGATGGAGGCGCAAGGATCGGTTCTGACCAACAAATATGCCGAAGGCTATCCGGGCAAGCGCTATTACGGCGGCTGCGATTATGTGGACATTGCCGAAAATCTGGCGATCGAACGCGCCTGCAAACTGTTCAACTGCGCCTTCGCCAATGTGCAGCCGAACTCGGGCAGCCAGGCGAACCAGGGTGTGTTCCAGGCCCTGCTCAAGCCCGGCGACACCATTCTGGGCATGTCGCTGGATGCGGGCGGTCACCTGACCCACGGCGCAGCCCCGAACCAGTCGGGCAAATGGTTCAACGCCATCCAATACGGTGTGCGCAAGCAGGATCTGACGCTGGATTATGATCAGGTTCAGGCCCTTGCAACCGAGCATCAGCCCAAGATGATCATCGCCGGTGGCTCGGCCATTCCGCGCGTCATCGACTTTGCCCGCATGCGCGAAATCGCAGATTCGGTGGGCGCCTATTTCTTGGTCGATATGGCCCACTTTGCCGGCCTTGTGGCTGCGGGCCTTTACCCCTCGCCCTTCCCCCATGCCCATGTTGCCACCACCACCACGCATAAAACCCTGCGCGGCCCGCGCGGCGGCATGATCGTCACCAATGACGAAGCGATTGCGAAAAAGGTCAACTCGGCCATTTTCCCCGGCATTCAGGGCGGCCCCCTGATGCATGTGATCGCCGCCAAGGCCGTCGCCTTTGGCGAGGCGCTGCGCCCCGAATTCAAGGCCTATCAGGCGCAGGTCATCAAGAACGCGCAGGCACTGGCGGATGAGTTGATGAAGGGCGGGCTTGATATCGTCACCGGCGGCACCGACAGCCACCTGATGCTGGTCGATCTGCGCCCCAAGGGCGTCAAGGGCAATGCCACCGAGAAAGCCCTCGGCCGCGCCCATATCACTTGCAACAAGAACGGCATCCCCTTCGACACTGAAAAGCCGACGATCACCTCGGGTGTGCGACTGGGCACCCCCGCTGGCACCACCCGCGGCTTTGCCGAAGCCGAGTTCCGCCAGATTGGCGCCTGGATCACCGAAGTGGTCGATGGCCTTGCCGCCAATGGCGAAGAGGGCAATGCCGAGGTCGAAGCCAAGGTCCGCGCCGAAGTCGAGGAATTGTGCAAGCGCTTCCCGATCTATCCTGACCTCTAAGGCCGGTCCGGGCCCCAGATCAGAAACGGGCGCGGGATTACCCCCCGCGCCCGTTTTCTTTGCGCTTGCAACGCGTCGGCGCTACAGCACGCCCGCGTTATACTGAATATACACCCAGATCGCGCCCACAATCAGCAAACCCAAGGCGACAGAGGCCGCCACACTGATCATCAGTGGCTTCAGCCAGCCTTGCCGCGTGACGCTGGCCAGATGGCGCACACATTGGTCGTAATCGGCGGCAACCCTGGCCATGTCGATCTGCACCAGAAACTTGGGATTGCGCGCTTTTTCTGCCGCTTCGGCCAATCGCTCGGCCGCCAGGCGCACCTTGCGCGGCAGCAACCGGCCCCCCTTGCGCAGCTTGGCCTCCAGACCGCTGCCCCGGATGCGCAGCCGCTGCTCCATCATTTCCGCAACCCGATCGGCCATCTGCTGTATCGTCACTGCGCTCATGCTGCCCTCGCCATTTGCGCAACGGTAAACTGCGGCACAAGATTGCTCAACCACTCTGGCAGCCTGCTCACAGAACCGCTACATCATAACCATGCTCGCCCTGTCTCATTACCCCGCCGCCACACCTTCGGGTGCACCGCCCCTTGTCATCGTGCACGGGCTTTACGGCTCGGGCCGCAACTGGGGCGTGATCGCCCGGCGTCTGGCCGACATCCGGGATGTTTACGCCGTCGATCAGCGCAACCACGGCCACAGCCCGCAAAGCCCGGTGCATGACTACCCGGCCATGGCCGCCGATCTGGCCGAGGTGATTGCCAGCCTTGGGGGCCGCGCCGATGTTCTGGGCCATTCGATGGGCGGCAAGGCGGCGATGCAACTGGCGTTGACCCAGCCGCAGATGATCCGCCGCCTGATCGTGGCCGATATCGCCCCCGTGGCCTATGACCACGATCAAACCCGCCATGTCCATGCCATGCGCAACCTTGATCTGACTGGCCTGACCAGCCGCACCGAGGCCGATGCCCGCCTGTCGCAAACCATCGACGACCCCGGCCTGCGCGCCTTTTTCCTGCAATCGCTGGATCTGAAATCAAAGCCACCGCGCTGGCGGCTGAACCTTGATGTGCTCGAGGCTGAGATGCCCAAGATCGTGGGCTGGCCCGGCACCCAAGGCCAGTTTGACGGCCCCACCCTGTTTCTGACCGGGGCCGACAGCCATTATGTGCAGCCCCAGCACCGCGCGACGATCCGCAGCCTGTTTCCCGCGGCCCGTTTCGCGAAAATACCCGATACCGGCCATTGGCTGCATGCCGAAAAGCCGCGCGAATTCGAAGAAACCGCGCGGGTGTTCCTGACAGCTTAATCTTCGGCGCGCTTCATCCGCAGCATCAGCCCGTCTTTCAGCCAGAACTGGTGCCACAACGACGCCGCCACATGCACCGCAACCAGGATCAGCAGGGCAGGCTTCATCGCCTCATGCACCTCTGCGGCGAAATCAACCCCGCCAAACCATGCCGCAGCCCCCGACACCGGCATCAGGATCATCAGCGCATAAAGCGCCAGATGGCCAATCTGCGCGGCCATCTTCAACGGCGCAGGCTCGGCCGCGGGCGGGGGCGGCGCACCACGGGTCTTGCGCAAGGCCAATCGCCACAGGGCAAAGGCCAGCACCAGCACACCCCCAAAGACATGCACCGCCACCAGGGGTGAAAAATCCACCGCAAGCCCGTCTTTGACCTGATCCCAGGCATGGGCAATCGGTTCATGCAGCACGAATTGCAGCACGATCAGCACGGCAACCGCCCAATGCAGCGCAATCTGGGTTCGGGAATAGCCTTTGGGGCTGGGCATGATACTCTCCTGCGGTGGTTTGGCCGCTGATACGCCGCACCGACGCGGTTCCGTCGCAATGCGCGTGCGGGTCAGGCGATCTGGCGGGCGATGAACCAACTGACAGGAATGGCCACGACAAAGCCAATGGCCGCAGCCATCAGAATGGGCCGCAACGTATCCAACCCCATGGTCAGCGCCACCACGATGGCCGCCCCCATAAGCGAGGTCGAAACAATGGTGAACATCAGCATCATAAGCCGGGTCATCGGTAATCTCCGCATACCTGAATGAGTCGCATTTCCGAAATGACTCTAGGCCTGTCGCAAAGGCCGCGCCTTGATCCGCATCAAACGCATTCCCCTTTGCGCATGTATCGGTGGCATTGACATCCCTGCGCCCCCGCCCCCAGATCTGACCCGACCAAAGGAGAGCCAGATGCCCCGCTTTGACGCCGAACTTGAAACCCGCCTGATCCGCTATGCTGCGATCGACAGCCAAAGCGACGAAGACAGCGCCGCCGCGCCATCGACCGCGATCCAGTGGGATATCCTGCGCCTGCTGGAAACCGAGCTGAAGGACATTGGCGCCACGGATGTCACGCTCACCGACTATGGCACCGTTCTGGCAACGATTCCCGGCACAGCGCCGGGGCCGACCATCGGCTTTCTGGCCCATGTCGATACCGCCCCGCAATTCAACGCCACGGGCGTCAAACCTCGGGTGATCAAGGGCTGGAACGGTGGCGACATCACCTTTCCCGATGCGCCGGGGCTGACGCTGTCGCCCGTGGAATTCCCCTATCTGGCCGAAAAACAGGGCCATGACATCATCACCGCCTCGGGCACCACGCTGCTGGGGGCCGATGACAAGGCCGGTGTGGCCATCATCATGACCGCCGCGCGCCACCTGCTGGCCAGCCCCGAGGTGAAACGCCCCACCTTCCGCATCGCCTTTACCCCGGATGAAGAAATCGGCCGCGGCGTCGATCCCCGCCTGCCCAAGGATCTGGCCGCCGACTTCGCCTATACGTTCGATGGCGGTGCCGTGGGCGAGATCGAATATGAAAGCTTTTCCGCCGATGGGGCGGTCGTCACCATCAAGGGCGTCTCGATCCACCCCGGCCTTGCCAAGGGCAAGATGGTGAACGCGCTGCACCTTGCCGCCCGGATCATCGACACCCTGCCCCATGCCACGATGACGCCCGAAACCACCGATGGCCGTGACGGCTTTATCCATGTCACCGATCTGACTGGCGGCAGCGCCGAGGCGACGATGCGCTTCATCCTGCGCGATTTTGAGCGCGACGGGCTGGCCGCCAAGGGCGCGCTGCTGCAGGCCGTCTGTCAGGCCGTGCAACTGGGCGAACCCCGCGCCCAGATCACCTGCACCATCAAGCCGCAGTATCGCAACATGCGCTATTGGCTGGAAAATGACATGACCCCGGTCGATCTGGCCCGCAAGGCCGCGCAGAACCTGGGGATCGAACCGGTTTCGGTGCCGATCCGGGGCGGCACCGATGGGTCACGCCTGACCGAAATGGGCGTGCCATGCCCCAACCTGTTCACCGGCATGCAAAACATCCACGGCCCGCTGGAATGGGTTTCGGTGCAGGATATGGCCGTTGCAACCAATCTGATGCTGGAACTGGTGCAAGAGGCCGCGGGGTGAGCCGCCCCAATCCACCTGCTCCGGTCTCGCCCTATCTGGTTCCCGGCTTTTACGACACTGCCCTCGCAAAGGGCCGCCACCGCGACATCGTGGGGGGCCGCTGGGATGAAACCGGGCGGGTGCAGATGGCCATCTTGCGCGACGCGGGCTTGCAGCCGCACCACCGCTTGCTTGACATCGGCGCAGGCTCGATGCGGCTGGGCTGCAAAGCGGTGCCCTTTCTGAACCCCGGCCATTACTGGGCCACCGATGCCAGCCTTGCGCTGATGCAGCGGGGCCGCGCGCTGGAACTGCCCGACCCCGCGGCCCTGCCCGAAGATCACCTGATCGAAGATGCCGATTTCGCCCTGCCCGGCGTGCCCCCAGAGATCGACTTTGCCATCGCCTTTGGCGTCTTCACCCACCTGCCCGCCCCGATGCTGCGTCAGGCCTTGGTGCAGATGTCCCCCCGCCTGCCCCGGTTGCAGGCGCTGCTGATCACCGTCTTTCTGGCCCCCGAGGGCCACAGCGGCCCCTGGCGTCAGGCAGATGGTGTGGTCACCCACCCCGACCGTGCGCCGTGGCACTTGTCCCAGACCGACGTTCTGTCGATTGCCACAGACAGCGGCTGGTCCTTGTCGCGCAAACCGGCGCTTTTGCCACGCGGTCAGGCCTTGTTTTGCGGCCGCCAACAGCGTTAGCGCCACCACCGCCCCGGCGGCGAATCACCCCGCACCGGGCCAGGACGGTTTTCCCCAACCCCGGCCCGTGGGACAAAATGCCCCTGTGATCACACCCACAATTCCTGTGATCACAAATGTCGGATTTCCGCCGGAAATAGCGCATTCTCATGAAATGGGGTTTTGAACCCGCCCATTTACATGGCATCACGCGATAAATTTCGAACAGCCGAGGGACGACCGATGAACATCCACGAATATCAGGCCAAGGCGCTTTTGCGGTCCTATGGCGTTCCGGTCTCGGATGGCCGCATTGTCATGAAGGCCGAAGAGGCCAAGGCCGCCGCAGGTGAACTTGATGGCCCGCTTTGGGTCGTCAAGGCCCAGATCCACGCCGGTGGCCGTGGCAAAGGCCATTTCAAAGAGGCCGAGGCCGGTGAAAAAGGCGGCGTCCGTCTGGCCCGCTCGGTCGAGGAAGCCGATCAGTTCGCCCGCCAGATGCTGGGTCGCACCCTGGTCACCATCCAGACCGGCCCCGCTGGCAAGCAGGTCAACCGCATCTATATCGAAGATGGCTCGGATATCGAGCGTGAGCTGTATCTGGCCATGCTGATCGACCGTCAGACCAGCCGCATCTCTTTCGTCGCCTCAACCGAAGGCGGCATGTCGATCGAAGACGTGGCCCATGACACCCCCGAAAAGATCGTCAGCTTCACCGTCGATCCGGCCTCGGGCCTGTCTGATTTCCACGGCCGCCGCGTTGCCTTTGCCCTTGGCCTGCAAGGCGCCCAGGTCAAGCAATGCGTGGCTCTGGTCAAGAACCTGTATCGCCTGTTCGTCGAAAAAGACATGGACATGCTTGAAATCAACCCGCTGGTCGTCATGACCGACGGCAACCTGAAATGCCTTGACGCCAAGATGGGCTTTGATGGCAACGCGCTGTATCGCCACCCCGAAATCGCCGCCCTGCGCGACGAAACCGAGGAAGACCCGAAAGAACTGGCCGCGTCGAAATTCGATCTGAACTACATCGCGCTCGATGGCGAAATCGGCTGCATGGTCAACGGGGCCGGTCTGGCGATGGCCACGATGGACATCATCAAGCTGTACGGCGCCGAACCTGCCAACTTCCTCGACGTGGGCGGTGGCGCCACCAAGGAAAAGGTGACCGAGGCGTTCAAGATCATCACCTCTGACCCGAACGTCAAAGGCATCCTGGTCAACATCTTCGGCGGCATCATGCGCTGCGACATCATTGCCGAAGGCACCATTGCCGCCGTCAAGGAAGTCGGCCTGAAAGTGCCGCTGGTTGTCCGGCTTGAGGGCACGAATGTCGAACTTGGCAAAGAGATCATCAACAAATCCGGCCTGAACGTGATCGCCGCCGACAATCTGTCGGATGCCGCCCAGAAGATCGTCAAAGCGGTAAAAGGGTAATCTCCATGCGCAACACTCTCGTCCTTTGCCTGTCTGGCATGCTGCTTGCGGCCTGTTCGGGCGGCACTGGCAGCAATGTGCGTGGTGACGATGACCACGTCCTGACCTGCCAGGAACAATCCGACATGGCCCGCCTGGGCAAGGTTCCCACGGGCGAGATTGCAATTTCCTGCCCCGAGCATGGGATCGGCGACTACGGCTCCTAGGCCGCGCCGATCTCTGACCAGGCACACTGGCAACCGGTCGGCATGATCCGCCCGCAACGCGTTTTATCTTCAGGAGGCCCCGATGGCCGTACTCGTAAACGAAAACACCAAAGTGATCTGCCAGGGCTTTACCGGCAGCCAGGGCACTTTCCACTCGGAACAGGCCATTGCCTATGGCACCAAGATGGTCGGCGGCGTCACCCCGGGCAAAGGCGGCACCAGCCACCTGAACCTGCCCGTGTTCAACTCGGTGCATGAGGCAAAGGCCGTGACCGAGGCCAATGCCAGCGTGATCTACGTTCCGCCGCCCTTTGCCGCCGACTCGATCCTTGAGGCGATTGACGCCGAGATGGAACTGATCGTCTGCATCACCGAAGGCATCCCGGTGCTGGACATGATGCGCGTCAAGCGCGCCCTCGAAGGGTCGAAATCGCGCCTGATCGGGCCGAACTGCCCCGGCGTCATCACGCCCGACGCCTGCAAGATCGGCATCATGCCGGGCCACATCCACCGTCGCGGCAGCGTTGGCGTCGTGTCGCGCTCGGGCACCCTGACCTATGAGGCGGTCAAGCAGACCACCGATCTGGGTCTGGGCCAGTCCACCGCGGTTGGCATCGGTGGCGACCCGATCAAGGGCACCGAACATATCGACGTGCTGAACATGTTCCTCGACGACCCGGAAACGACGGCGATGATCATGATCGGTGAAATCGGTGGCAGCGCCGAAGAAGAAGCCGCAGCCTTCCTGGCCGAGCAAAAGAAAAAAGGCCGCTGGAAGCCCTGCGCCGGCTTTATCGCTGGTCGCACCGCCCCTCCCGGCCGCCGCATGGGCCATGCCGGCGCCATCGTGGCAGGTGGCAAGGGGGATGCCGAATCCAAGATCGAGGCGATGAAATCGGCCGGGATCGTGGTCGCCGACAGCCCCGCCACATTGGGCGAGGCCGTGATGAAAGCCATCGGCAAGTAACAGGGGGTTGGCATGAAAGAAGAGGTCATCGACAAGCGCAGCGTCTTGGGTTTGGCCTCGTTCTTCGGCCTGATCCTTGCCTTGGCCCTCAGCGTGCCCTTCACGCTGGACCGGGCGCAACCGAACCAGCCCCTGACCAGTGCGGTCGCGGCCTGGATGAACTGAACGTCGGGCGGAAAGGTGACACCCTTTCCGCCCGAAGCTGAATAAGCGCCACCCGAGGAGAGGTGCCAAAATGACCGAGCAATCCCCAAACAGCCAATTCCGCGCAGGCTCCTTTCTTGACGGGGCCAATGCCGACTATATCGACCAGTTGCAGGCCCGCTATGCCGCCGACCCCGCGTCGGTCGATGCGGCATGGGCCGACTTCTTTCGGTCGCTTGGTGAAAGCGAAGTCACGGCCAAACGCGCCGCCGAAGGCCCCAGCTGGGCGCGCGCCGACTGGCCGCCGCAGCCGGTCGATGATCTGACGGCCGCGCTGACCGGCGAATGGCCCGCCGCCCCGGTGAAAGAGGCCAAGGCCGCCGGGCAAAAGATCGCCGCCAAGGCCGCCGAGGCCGGTGTGTCGCTGTCTGACACCCAGGTTCAGCGCGCCGTGCTCGACTCGATCCGCGCCCTGATGATCATCCGCGCCTACCGGATTCGCGGCCACCTGATCGCCGATATCGATCCGCTGGGCATGCGTGACCAGACCCCGCACCCAGAGCTTGACCCCAAGTCCTACGGCTTTTCCGACGCCGATATGGATCGCCCGATCTTCATCGACAACGTGTTGGGCCTGCAAATCGCCTCGATGCGCCAGATCATGGATATCGTGAAGCGCACCTATTGCGGCACCTTTGCGCTGCAATACATGCATATCTCGAACCCCGAAGAGGCCAGCTGGCTGAAAGAGCGGATCGAGGGTTATGGCAAGGAAATCCAGTTCACCCGCGAAGGCCGCAAGGCCATTCTGAACAAGCTGGTCGAAGCCGAAGGCTTTGAAAAGTTCCTCCATGTCAAATACATGGGCACCAAGCGCTTTGGCCTTGATGGGGGCGAGGCCCTGATCCCCGCGATGGAGCAGATCATCAAGCGCGGCGGGCAACTGGGCCTGAAAGAGGTGGTGATCGGCATGCCGCACCGCGGCCGCCTGAACATCCTGGCCAATGTGATGTCCAAGCCCTACCGCGCCATTTTCCACGAATTCCAGGGCGGCAGCTATAAGCCCGAGGATGTGGACGGGTCGGGCGATGTGAAATACCACCTTGGCGCCTCGTCCGATCGTGAATTCGATGGCAACAAGGTGCACCTGTCGCTAACCGCCAACCCCAGCCACCTTGAGGCGGTGAACCCCGTCGTGCTGGGCAAGGTCCGCGCCAAGCAAGATCAATATGGCGACAGCGCGCGCACCGCGGTTCTGCCGATCCTGCTGCACGGCGACGCGGCCTTTGCCGGTCAGGGCGTCGTGGCCGAATGCTTTGGCCTGTCGGGGCTGAAAGGCCACCGCACGGGGGGCACGATTCACATCGTGGTCAACAACCAGATCGGCTTTACCACCGCGCCGCATTTCAGCCGCTCGTCGCCCTATCCCACCGACATCGCCCTGATGGTCGAAGCGCCGATCTTCCACGTCAACGGCGACGACCCCGAGGCCGTGGTGCATGCCGCCAAGGTGGCGATCGAATTCCGCCAGAAGTTCCACAAGGATGCCGTGATCGACATCTTCTGCTATCGCCGCTTTGGTCACAACGAAGGCGACGAGCCGATGTTCACCAACCCGGTGATGTATACCAACATCAAAAAGCACAAGACGACTCTGCAACTTTACACCGAACGTCTGGTCAAAGACGGCCTGATCCCCGAAGGTGAAATCGAGGATATGAAGGCCGCCTTCCAATCGCGCCTGAATGAGGATTTTGAAGCCGGCAAAAGCTTCAAGCCGAACAAAGCCGACTGGCTGGATGGCCGCTGGTCGGGCCTGGGCCGCGAGCGTGAGGAATATCAACCCGGCGAGACCGCGATCAAACCCGAAACCCTGGCCGAGGTGGGCAGCGCCCTGACCCGCGCGCCCGAGAATTTCGACCTGCACAAGACCGTGGGCCGCTTGTTGGAAAACAAGGCCAAAATGTTCGAAACTGGCAAGGGATTCGACTGGGCAACCGCCGAAGCCTTGGCTTTTGGTTCGCTTTTGACCGAAGGCTTCCCCGTTCGCCTGTCTGGCCAGGATTGCACCCGCGGCACGTTCAGTCAGCGTCACTCGGGCCTGATCGACCAAAGCAGCGAAGAACGCTATTACCCGCTGAACCACATCCGCGCCGGCCAGGCACGGTATGAGGTGATCGACAGCATGCTGTCGGAATATGCGGTGCTGGGCTTTGAATACGGCTATTCGCTGTCAGAACCCAATGCTTTGGTGATGTGGGAAGCGCAGTTTGGCGATTTCGCCAATGGCGCGCAGATCATGTTCGACCAGTTCGTGAACTCGGGCGAAAGCAAATGGCTGCGCATGTCGGGCCTCGTCTGCCTCTTGCCGCATGGCTACGAAGGTCAGGGGCCCGAGCACTCCTCGGCCCGGCCCGAGCGGTTCTTGCAGATGTCGGCCAATGACAACTGGATCGTGGCCAATTGCTCGACCCCGGCCAACTATTTCCACATCCTGCGCCGCCAGCTGCACCGCAGCTTCCGCAAGCCGCTGATCCTGATGACCCCGAAGTCCCTGTTGCGCCACCCGATGTGCATCAGCGATGCCGAGGATTTCACCACCGGCAGCCAATTCCACCGCGTGCTGTGGGATGATGCGCAAAAGGGCCATTCCGAGCTGAAGCTGCAGGCCGATGACAAGATCAAGCGCGTCGTCATGTGCTCGGGCAAGGTCTATTACGATCTCTTGGCCGAACGCGACAAGCGCGGGGCCGATGACATCTATCTGCTGCGTCTGGAACAGTTCTACCCCTTCCCGGTGCAGGCCCTGTCCAAGGAACTGGAACGCTTCAAGGGGGCCGAGATCATCTGGTGCCAGGAAGAGCCGAAGAACCAGGGCTACTGGACCTTTGTCGAGCCGAACATCGAATGGGTGCTGTCCAAGATCGGGGCCAAACATGGCCGCGCCCGCTATGTCGGCCGCGCCGCCTCGGCCTCGCCCGCCACTGGCCTTGCCTCCAAGCACAAGGCCGAACAAGAAGCTCTGGTCTCCGAGGCCCTGACGCTTTGATCCCTTGCCGCGGGGCCGCCAAAGGCCCCGCCCGACCCAGATTGACAGAACGCCGCACACGGCGTGGAGGACGATAAAATGACCGATGTAATGGTGCCCGCCCTTGGCGAATCCGTCAGCGAAGCCACCGTTTCCACCTGGTTCAAAAAGGTGGGCGATTTCGTAAAGCAGGACGAAATGCTGTGCGAACTGGAAACCGACAAGGTGTCGGTCGAGGTTCCGGCCCCGGTTGCGGGCGTGCTGGCTGAAATCATCGCAGCCGAAGGCGAAACCGTTGCCGCCAGTGCCCGTCTTGGCATCATCACCGAAGGTGCTGCTGGTGCCGCCGAGGCCCCCAAGGCCGACGCCAAGCCCACGGCCGCCCCCGCCGCCGCAGCCGCCCCGGCCAAGGCCGTGGAAGATGCACCTTCGGCCAAGAAAGCCATGGCCGAGGCCGGGCTTTCCCCCGATCAGGTGCAGGGCACGGGCCGCGATGGCCGCATCATGAAGGAAGACGTGGCCCGCGCCGTCGCCAGCCCCGCCCCGTCGGCCGCCCCCGCCCCGGCCGCCGTGCCGCGCGGCCCCGTCTCGGCCGACGATTCCAGCCGGGAAGAGCGCGTCAAGATGACCCGCCTGCGCGCCACCATCGCCCGCCGCCTGAAAGATGCCCAGAACACCGCCGCGATGCTGACCACCTATAACGAGGTGGACATGTCGGGCATCATGGCCCTGCGCAACGAATACAAAGACCAGTTCGAGAAAAAGCACGGCGTCAAGCTGGGCTTCATGTCCTTCTTCGTCAAAGCCTGCTGCCACGCGCTGAAAGAAGTGCCCGAGGTCAATGCCGAGATTGACGGCGGCGACATCATCTACAAGCACTATGTCCATATGGGTGTGGCCGTTGGCACGCCTTCGGGCCTTGTGGTGCCGGTGGTGCGCGATGCCGACCAGATGGGCTTTGCCGCGATCGAGAAAAAGATCGGCGAACTGGGTCTGCGCGCCCGTGATGGCAAGCTCAGCATGGCCGAAATGCAGGGCGGCAGCTTCACCATTTCGAACGGGGGCGTCTATGGCTCGCTGATGTCCTCGCCGATCCTGAACCCGCCGCAATCGGGTATCCTTGGCATGCACAAGATCCAGGATCGCCCCGTGGTCGTGAACGGCCAGATCGTCATCCGCCCGATGATGTATCTGGCGCTGTCCTACGATCACCGCATCGTCGATGGCAAAGGCGCCGTAACCTTCCTCGTCCGCGTCAAAGAGGCGCTGGAAGACCCGCGCCGCCTGCTGATGGATCTTTGAGGCTCAAATGGCTTTGATTCAAACCAGCGATTATGATGGGCTCCCACTGGAGCCCATTAGACGTTGGCTAAGGCTGAAGGACCTGCTGGACACTCGCCTACGCACATCTGGTGGCTATGATGACGCCTATGCCGATGATGACTTAATTGAATATTGCACTGTACTCGTGAATGCTGCAGTGGCACTGGAATTGGGCAAATTTACCGAATTTCATGTCAGTAATATCAGGGAAGACTTCTCATATATTCGGTCTGAAATAATTGCGTTAGCGACTAAACTAAGTATTAAGGGTGCGACTGCGTTTGCTGAGAACTCTGTTTCTCTGCCTAAATTAAAGAAAAAAAAGATTTTCAGCCAAATTGAACGTCTTCGGCAAGTGATTGCATCCTCGGAACTTTCCGAAAAGCAGAAGGTTAAGCTTTGCGCCAAGCTAGATGAGCTTCACTCCTTGGTGAATCGTGATAGAACGGATTTCGGTCAGGTAATGGCGATCTTTGCCTATCTTGCTGCGACGGTCGGCGGAACCGCTGCATTCCTTGCAGACGCTCCGGCAGCAATAACGACAATAGCTGCCGTCATTGGCGAAGCAAAACAAGAGGAAGAAGCGGAGCAACTCGCAATTGAAGCTGAGATTGCACCTAAGCAGTTAGAAGATCGTCGAGGCCAGTCAGAACCGCAAAATGATATTCCATTCTGAAATGACCATGCCCCCTGAACTCACCGCCCTTGCCCTTTGCGGCCTGCTCCAGATGGTGCAGTTCATCTTGTTCGCGGTCCCGGCCAATATCGAACTGGGCACGCGCTACACCTCGGGCCCGCGCGACACGGCGCCGAAAAGGCCACTGTCGGCCCTGACCGGGCGCCTGCAACGCGCCATGAACAACCATTTCGAAGGGTTGATCCTGTTCACCCTCGCCGTGGTCGTCGTCAGTTTGGGCGGCCAGTCCAGCGCCGTCACCCAAACCGCCGCCTGGGTTTTCCTTGCGGCCCGTCTCCTTTATGTTCCCGCCTATGCCCTTGGCCTGACCCCGTGGCGGTCGGTCATCTGGGGTGTGGGCTTCTTTGCCACCCTCACCATGATCGTGGCGGCCCTGATCTGAAATTTATATGCACAGGGGGTGTACGGGGGGTGCACAGCAGGTGACACCCGACATGCCCCGAAAACCAAAGGAAGTGACCCATGGCAGAGTTTGACGTCATCATCATCGGCGGGGGCCCCGGCGGCTATGTCTGCGCCATCCGCTGCGCGCAATTGGGCCTGAAGACCGCAGTGGTCGAAGGCCGCGACAGCCTTGGCGGCACCTGTCTGAACGTGGGCTGCATCCCGTCAAAGGCGCTGCTGAACGCCACCCACCATTTGCACGAAGTGCATGAAAACTTTGAAAAAATGGGCCTGATGGGGGCCAAGCCCAAGGTCGATTGGGCCAAGATGCAAGACTACAAACAGGGTGTGATCGACGGCAACACCAAGGGCATCGAGTTCCTGTTCAAAAAGAACAAGGTCACTTGGCTGAAAGGCTGGGGCAGCATCCCCGAGGCGGGCAAAGTCAAGGTCGGCGATGACGTTCACTCGGCAAAAAACATCGTGATTGCAACAGGTTCCGAGCCATCAAGCCTGCCGAATGTAACGGTGGACGAACAGGTGATCGTCACCTCAACCGGTGCCCTGACCCTGCCAAAGGTGCCGAAATCCATGGTGGTGATCGGGGCTGGCGTCATCGGGCTAGAGATGGGGTCGGTCTATGCCCGGCTTGGCACGCAGGTGACGGTGGTTGAATACTTGGATGCGATCACCCCCGGCATGGATGCCGAAGTGGCCAAGACCTTCCAGAAAATTCTGACGAAACAAGGCCTTAAATTCATCTTGGGCGCTGCCGTGCAGGGGGCCGAGGCCGGCAAATCCGGCGCCAAGGTCAGCTATAAACTGCGCAAGGACGACAGCGAGCATGTGCTGGAGGCCGAGGTGGTTCTGGTCGCCACGGGCCGCAAACCCTTTACCCAAGGTCTGGGGCTGGAGGCTTTGGGCACCGAGATGCTGCCCCGTGGCCAGATCAAGACCGACGACCATTTCCAGACCAATATCAAGGGCTTGTATGCCATTGGTGATGCGATTGTCGGGCCGATGCTGGCGCATAAGGCCGAAGACGAAGGCATGGCCATGGCCGAAATTCTGGCCGGTAAGCATGGGCATGTTAACTATGGGGTAATTCCCGGCGTGGTATACACCACCCCCGAGGTGGCCAGCGTTGGCGCCACGGAAGAGCAACTGAAAGACCAGGGCCGTGCGTATAAGGTTGGCAAGTTCAGCTTCATGGGCAACGGCCGCGCCAAGGCCGTGTTCCAGGCCGATGGTTTCGTGAAGATTCTGGCTGACAAGGAAACCGATCGTATTCTTGGTGCCCATATCATCGGCCCCATGGCCGGCGATCTGATCCACGAGGTGTGCGTCGCCATGGAATTTGGCGCCTCTGCCCAAGATCTTGCTCTGACGTGCCACGCCCACCCCACCTATAGCGAGGCCGTGCGCGAAGCTGCCCTTGCCTGCGGGGATGGCGCGATCCACGCCTGATCAACAAAGGGGGCCGTGAGGCCCCCTTTTTCTATGGTGTGATCCGTTCCGGCTTCAGGGCCTGATCGGGGTTCAGCAAGACCTTGGAAAACAACGGATATCCTGCCTCGGCAAAGGCCGCTGTCTCTTCGTAATCAAACAGCTGATTGAATGCCTCAACCCCGAAATCTTCCAGGCTGACATCCGTATAAGCCTTTACAATATCACGATATTTGCGCTCCAGCACCGTCGATTTCGGGTTCAGCCCCGACACCAGCACCAATCCCGTTGGGCTGGCGTCCAGCACGGTCACTTTCAGGTCGGGGCGATGTTCGGCCAGAATCGGAATCAACTTCCACACATCGCCCGTCCAGGCGTGACGCGGCAGGTTTTCCAGATCGCGCGTCGTCATCTCATGGCTAAAGGGGCAGCAATCGTGCAGGGCAATTACGCCTCTGGAATCGCTGGCTTTTTCGGTGGCGATAAAGTCACGCAGCAAATATTCGAACAGATGCATCCCATCCAGAAAGCTGAACGACAGCTTCACCTTCATCGCCTTGAGAAAGCCACCGGCAAAGAAATCATCGCTGGTTTGCTGAAACACATGCAACGCAGGCTTCACGCCGATGATGTTGCTTTCCGCCCGAAAGAACGGATCAACCGCAATCGTCTTGCCCCGCACAGGCGCGAAGGTCCGCCCCGTGCGGCAGCCGATCTCCATATACCAATTGAACAGGCACTCAGTATGGAGCATGTCCATAAAGCGGTTGTATTTCAGCCCCTTGGCTTCCTTGAACATCAGTTTACCCCTTCTTTTCACGCTTGGCCCGCAGCCATTCTGCGCGGTGCTCTGTTGTCATCACATCTTGTCCCGGCTCTAACCCCGCCCGCAGCGAGGCCGCAACAGCCGCCCCGTCGGGCGCAGACCAGCCCTGCCCCGTGATCAGCCCCGCAGCCTGCAAGGCCACCCGCAGCTGCGCAAAATCAAGAACGGACAGGCCCAAATGGTCGCCGCGCTGTGGGGGCCACCACAACTCGGTAATGGCGTTGATCGCCACCGTCGGCTGGCCCTGACGATCCACCATCTGCGCCTGCATGATTGCAGGCAGCGTGGGCCGGCGCTGAATCACCGCCGAGATCTGCCCGGGCTTGCGCAGCAGCGCAAACAGATGCAGCGCCGAGCTTTCGGCAAAGATCAGCTTTCCAGCCGCCTGAAAGGCCCGCACCTGCGCCTCTATCGGATGCGCCTCGGGCGCGAAAATCTGATAGCCTTCGGCCTGCAACAGCCGCTCTAGATGATCTTCGCAGGCAAAACGGCCCGCTTTCGGGCCAAGGCCGCTGCGGGTGACATACAGCCGCTGTTCCGGATCAGGCGGATGCGGCGCGGGCCAGCGACTGTCGATCCAATCGTAAAAGGCCGGCTTCCCCGTGCCCCCCAGGCTTTCCCCAAACAAATCGGGTGCGGTGTAAAGCTCTTGAAAATGCAGGGGATTTTCTGTCACCAGCACCGGGTTATGCACCCCAAGGCTGCGCAAGATGGGCGGCAAGATCGCGTAATCGGGCACCCGCGCCGTCGGTTTGGCGGCATAGACCAACGTGGTGTGTGGCGGAAGGCCTGCAAGCGCGGGCAGGCGGCCAAGCGCGTTCAACAGGATAAAGCCAAACTGTTTATCCACAGGCCCGGCAAACAGCGCAGGGCCAAACAGGCGCGAGCTGTCATGCGCAGGCCCGGCCTTTGGCGCAGGCTGCGCCTGCCAGGGCGTGGTTTCGATCTGTGCATGGGGCAGCAATACGCCATCCGCCCCATAAAGACCAAAGCGCGTGACGCGCCGATTGACCCTGTCTCCGGGCAGGCTAAAGGCATTGCGATAGGCGGTCATACAGGCTCGACTGTTTCTTTCTTGGGGACAATACCGCAATTCATTCGGCATTGTCACCGCAAAGCGATCAACCTGCCAAATGCCGCAAGCCTTGGGTCACATCTGTCCTGACCGCCAGCCGCAGCCCCGGTTCATCGCCGGCCTTCAGGGCGGCAAGAATCATGCGGTGATATTGGGGCGGCTCTTTGCGGCGCAGGCGCGAATACAAGGCCCGCATCGTTGGCCCCAGTTGCAGCCAGACGGTTTCGCACATCGCCAGCATCGCGGGGGCCTGGGCGCGCAGATACAGGGTGCGATGAAACTCAAGATTCGTGCGCACGTAGGCCACGGCATCCTGGCGCATCACGGCCTCGGCATTCAGGGTGTTGATCGCGGCCAGACGTTCGATCAGCGCAAAATGGGCGCGCGGCAAGGCGCGGGCGGCCATTTCCGGCTCAAGCAAAGCGCGGATCGAGGCCAGTTCTTCAATCCGTTCGGGGCTGAGTTCGGGCGTCGAGACACGGCCCGAAGACGAAATCGTCAGCGCCCCCTCGGCCACAAGGCGCCGGATCGCCTCTCGGGCCGGGGTCATCGACACGCCGTACTCCTTGGCCAGCCCGCGCAACGTCATCGGCTGGCCGGGGGCCACCTCGCCATGCATCACTTGCTGGCGCAGGCTGCGGTAAAGCCGTTCATGGGCGGCGGCATTCGGATCTGTCAGGCGGGGCGTGATCGGCATGGCACACAGGCAAGCACCACATTCGCGGCGCGGTCAATCCTTTGCAGCAGGCACGGGCCCAAAACGATAGCCATGCAGCGCCTGCCCGTGGTTGTGCAGCCAGTTGCGCTGCACCTGCCAGCCCGGAAAGACACGTTCGACCACCGCCCAATAAGCGGGGGAGTGGTTCATTTCGATCAGATGGGCCACCTCATGCGCGGCGACGTAATCCAGCACCGGCGGCGGCGCCATGATCAGGCGCCATGAAAACATCAACGCCCCGTCATGCGCGCAAGACCCCCAGCGGGACCGTGTGTCCCGCAAGGTCAGCCGGGTATAGCGTTGCCCCAGTCGGGCGGCATGGCGGTCACAGGCCGCGGCCAGACGATCACGCGCCAACACCTTGAGAAAGGCGCCGACCCGCGTGCCCGCCTGCTGCGGATCGCCGGGCACCAGCAGGGCATCCCCCTCGCACCGCACAGACCGCCCCTGCCCCGCCATCAGCCTGCACAGCCGCCCCTCAACCGGGATCTGATCACCAAGGCCCACCTGCTGCTGGCCCGGCATCTCGGCCAAGGTTTGGCGAATCCAGCCCTCTTGCTGTTGGGCAAAGCGCAGGGCCTCTGATTCCCGCGCGCGCAGCGGCATCGACAACGTCACCCGCCCATCAAGCCGCGAGATCCGCAACGAGAATCGCCGGGTCTGCGCCGAGCGGCGCAAGGTGATCTCGACGGGGGGGGAACCGGGAAGAAGGGGCATATATGGCCTTTGAACTGCAAAAGCAGAATAGCGAGGTTGACAATGGCCGCAATGGGCGCAAAAGCCTTTGACACCCGCGCGGCGCTGTGGCAAGCGACGCCGACTCTGCATATCCATAGCCTTAAGGGAACCACAATGCCCAAGGAAGAATGGGGTACAAAGCGCCTTTGCCCGACCACCGGGAAACGCTTTTACGACCTGAACCGCAGCCCGATCATCAGCCCCTATACCGGGGAAGTTGTCGATATCGAATCTGCACGGCGCAAACTTGCGTCTGCCGTCGTCAGCCGGCCCAAGCCCGACAAGGAAGAAGAAACCCTGGTCGATGATCTGGATACCGATGACGATCTGCTGGAAACGGCAACCGATGATTCGGATCTGGACGATGATCTGTTGGAAGACGACAGCGACGACAACGTTTCGCTGGACGATCTGGCCGACGTTGCAGGCGACGAAGAAGATAACTGAAAAACTGGCGACGGCGTGAAAAAAGGTGCAAATTTCCTCTTGCACCCCCCCGCGCCCTCGCCTAAACACCGCCCATCGAAACGGAAACGTAACGATACCCGGTGGGGTCATAGCTCAGATGGGAGAGCGCTTGAATGGCATTCAAGAGGTCGGGAGTTCGATCCTCCCTGGCTCCACCAAACTAACACAAAGCCGCCTTCGGGCGGCTTTTGTGTTTTTGGGCCAATGGCTTGGCAGTTGCGTTGCGGCGGTCAGTTCAGGTCTTTCAGCAGGCGGCCATGGCGGCGCACTTCGCCCACAACCTCGCCAAAGGTCTGCAATCCCAGCCCTGCCAGCATCGGCATCAGCTTTAGAAAAGCATCCGCCGTGGCCACAGTGTCGCCAATGGCGGTGTGCCGCGCTTCCTCGGGAATGGTGATGCCCAGACGATGCGTCAGCGCGTCCAGCGAATGCACCTCATGCTGGCCATAGACCACCGCCGACAGCAGCACCGTATCCAGCACCGGATGATCGAAACGCAGGCCCAGCTTGGGTTCCAGCCGGCGCAGGAATTCCATGTCAAAGGGGGCGTTATGGGCAATCAGCACCGCGCCTTCGGCAAATTTGTGAAACCGCGCGGCCACCTCTTCGACAAATGGCGCATCCTGCACCATGGCTTCGGTGATTCCATGCACCTCGGTTGATGACAGGGGAATCGGGCGGCGTGGGTTCACCAGCGTGTCAAACACCTCGCCATCAACGCGGCGGCCATTCACGATTCGCACCGCGGCAATCTGCACGATCTCATCCCCCTGCGCGGGCAGCAGGCCCGTCGTTTCGGTGTCGAACACCACATAGGTCAGATCATCCAGCCGGGCGTCCTGCACCTTGGCGTTGCGCGCCTTGGAAAGCAGATCAAAATCATAGACCACGGCCCGGGCAATCGGTGCCGGGCGACGCACCACACGGCGCGCCTGCGGAATGGGCAGGCACAGGCAGTAACGGCCATCAGGCAACGTTTCGGGCCAGATTTCGGTGGCATGCATCGCCAGAACCGATCGGCGCGCCACATCCGACAGGCCAGGTTCCAGCGGCCGTTCCAGCCATTGGTCCAGCAATGCCATGGGCAGCGAGGCCCCTGCCCAGATCAGCCGGATCAGCCCGCCCGTGCCATCCTCTTGCACCTGCAAATCAAAGTCGCGCGCCAAACCCTGCTTGCCCATCTCTTCGGCCAGACCCGAGATCAGGGCAATGATTTCAAAGCCATTGCAGCGCAGCAACAGATCGGCGGCAGTGGTGGTGACGCCAAGGCCATCCGCCTCGATCCGGGCGCGCAGGCCCTCGAGCAGGTCGAAATCGCGGGTCATGGTCAGCGGCCAGCCATCATCGCGGCTTTCGTCATGGCGGCGCGACAATTCGGTAACTGCCTGCGCCAGCTGCAACACCTCTTCGCGCAAGGCCGTATCCAGCCGGCCCGGTGCGGCACTGCCCTCTGGAATCACCTCTATCAACGTCGCCAGATTGGCGGCCGGGCGGCGCACGCGGTCGAACACTTCGGCCAACAGCGCCTCGCGCCGCGCCTGCGATGCCATGTCAGCCGTCACATCGCGCAGCGTCAGCACATAGCCGGGAATGGCACCGTTATCGCCCCCCATCAGACGCATCCGCGCCGCCATCACCCGCGCCCCGTTGACGGTGGTGCACAACAGATCCGATGCCGCATCGGGATCGCCCGTGGCCATCAACCGTTCATGCGCCAATTGGATCGGCCCCTGCCGCAGATAGTCAAACACCTGCCGATCAAGCCCGGGTGCCGCAGATCCTGCACCGATCAGGTCAACGGCCTGCCCATTATAGAACGCCAGGGCATGATCGCCCGAACACAGCAGCACCCCCACCGGCACATCTGACAGCAGCGCCTCGAGCCGGGCTTTTTCGTCGGTCAGGCGCGTTGTTTCGCGCGCCACTGCCTCGGCCAGGGCATTGCGGGTTTCAGACAATGACGCCGCAGCCGCCGTGGCCGCAGGCGCAAGATCCCCCAGATAGCGCGCAATGGCTGCGTTCATTTCGCCCGTCACATCGGCATGGGCGCGCGCGCGCAAGGCACCTGCCAGAATGTCGATCGGCTTGGCCACGTTCACATCGAACAGATACCAGACCCAAGCCACCAGCCCCACGATGGCAAAGGCCGCAACCACGCCCCCTTGCACAAAGGCATCCAGCGTCTCGGGGCTGCCAAGGCGGCGATAGCCCAACGTCAGCCCCACCCCAAGCGCAATCAGCGCCCCCACGGCAAGGGCCGCAAAGAACAGAAAGATCCGAACGCGCAGCGACAGCCGGTTCAGCATGGGCTGTCCTCCCCCTTTTTACGATGCGGCGCCCAACAGACGGCGCACCTCTTGGCGCAATTCCTGCAATTCGAACGGCTTTGAGATGAAGCCGTCGGCCCCAAGCGCCAGCCCCTTGCGCCGCTCGATGGCCGAGCCGCGCGCTGTCATCATCAGGATCTTCACATCGGCAAGATCAGGGTCCAGCCGCACGCCCTGACAGATTTCATAGCCCGAGACCTCGGGCAGCATCACATCCAGCAACACAAGGTCCGGGTGGGTGGTGCGGATGCGATCCATGGCCTCGGCGCCATTGGCGATGCGGTCATGGTCATAGCCTTCGCGCGTCATCAGATAATCCAGCGCGATGGCGATATTGTCTTCGTCCTCGACCACAAGGACGCGCCGCTTGCGTGCCACCTCGGCCATGTCTTCCCCCCTTCAGCTTTTGCCGCAAACGATGGATTGATAGCCATCGTCAGCAGGCACTGTGATCCAGTCAGCCCCCTGCAAGTCACCTTCTGCTGTGATTTCCATGCCTTCAACGACGGGCACCTGCCGCTGGCCTGCGCAATCAAAGACGATCAGACCGTCGCGCACCGGTTGCCAGCGGGCAAAGGAATAGACCTTGGCCATGACCAGATCCGCCGCCTGCGGATGCGCCACGATGGCGCGTGTATCCACCGCCGCAAAGCGGGTGGTGAACGGAAAGGCAAAGGTCCAGGGCCGCAGCGGCGTTGGCTCATCCGCCTTCCAGGCGACGACCACACCTTCGGGCAGGCCGGTGCTGACGCGGTTGAACCAGTCATATTCCGACCAGACGGCAAAGGCCAAAAGCCCCGCCCCGGCAAAAACCGGCACGATCCAGCTGGGCAGCCGTTGGCCCGATATCTTGCGCAACCCCATGGCAATACCCGCCATTGCAATGGCAGCCACGATGGCAGCGATCAGTTCAAGGGCCATAGCCCCTCCTTATCCTTTGGCGCCGCGGGCCTGACCCACGGCAGATTGCATCGTCCGCACCACCACAAAGGCATCGCGCAGATGGCTGCGCTCAAAATCCGAGAGATCGGATGGTGCAAGGAAATTGTCGGGCTTGCGCCCCGAGCGCACCAGCCGCGCCTGATTTTCCAGACGGGTTTCGGCGATCAGGTCATAGGCCTCGATCAGATCACGCGCGCCCGATTGGCTGATGACCCCGGCATTTTCTGCCGCCAGCAGCCGCGCCCGTGTGTTGGCAGGCTCTAGCTGGCCCACCAATGCGTAAACGCGCCCCAGATCAACAATCGGCACCACACCGTTATGCTTCATGTCGATGTGGTTCTTGTGCTCGCCCGAGCGGATGGTGGCAAAGCCGCGCAAAAGGCCAAGCGGCGGCGTGTGCTTCAGGCTGTTGGCCACCATATGCGCCACGAAAATCGAATTGCGCGCCGCCATATCCAGCGTTTCGTGCTGCAAGGTCTTGAACAGGCTGGCCTGCCCGCCAATCGGGCGCAGGTCAAACATCACGCTGGCCAGCATCTGTGCCATCGGGTCAGGCTTGGCGATCCAGCCGCGGAAATAGTCATGCCACACCCGCACAGGCTGGCACCACCGCGGGTTGGTCGCCATCATGTCGCCCGGACAATAGACATAGCCGCAGGCGTCCAGCCCGTCGCAAACGATTTTCGCAAGCGCATGGAAATAGGCCATGTCGGCCTCGGTCACCGCGTCATCCAGCATCAGGCAGTTGTCCTGATCGCTGACACCGGTCTGCTCCTGCCGCCCCTGACTGCCGCAGGCCAGCCAAAGATAGGGCACAGGCGCGGGGCCAAGCTGCGCCTCGGCCATTGCCAGCAGCCGCCGGGTGACGGTGTCGGCAATATCCGTGATCAGCCGCGTGACCACCTCATGCGCGTTGTTGCCGCCCACCAGTTGCACCAGCAGCTTTGGAATCCGCGCGGTGACAGCCGCCAGATCGGCCACACTGTCGGCCATCGACGCATCGCGCACCAGTTGCGCCGAACTGACAGCCTGAAACCGGGTCAGGTCGGTCTGCGTCACCATGCCAACCAGACGGCCCGCCTCGACCACCGGCAAATGGCCGATGCGCCGCTCTAGCATGATGTGCAGAATGTCTGATCCAAGCGATTCAGGTGAAAGGCTGATCGGATCTGGGGTCATGATCTCAGACACCGGCCCGGCAGGGTCCAGCCCGCCGGCCAGCACCTTGTTGGTCATATCGCGCGTCGTGACGATGCCCACGAACCGCTCGCCCTCTAGCACACCCAAGGATGACACCCGCGCATCGCGCATCTTTTGCGCCGCGACGCGAATGCTGTCCCCGGCGGCCACAGCAATCGGCTTGCGCGAGGCCATAAGGTCGCTGACCTTTTGCACCGTCAGATCACCGGTCTTGTTCTCGGTGCCCCGGCCCCGGCTGAAAAACCGCTCGAACGCTGGCAGGGTCGAGACAAGGTGCCGGTATTCCGCCACGGGCAGCATCAGCAGAACGGAATCCTCGGTCACCCGCGCCGTCGTCACCGCCAGACCATCACGCGCCAGACCACGCTCGCCAAAGCTGTTGCGCGGCCCCAAAAGCGAGATCACCTGCCCCGAAGGCTCCATCACCTCGACCGAGCCGCGCTTGATCAGATACAGGCCCTTCAGCGGTTCGCCCGCGTGATAGACCTCTTCGCCCGACTGGTATTCCCTGCGGCTGAAGGAACCGGCGACCCGCGCCAGTTCGTCCTGCGGCAGAGTATCATAGGGATGAACGGTTTGCAGAAAGGCGATGACGGGTTCAAGCGAAGGGTTCATAGCCTTGATCCACATTCAAAAGGAAACGCGCCCCCGGACAACCGGGGACGCGTCAAAGGTGTTAGTGAGCCTGAGCCGAGCCCGAACCACGGGGGATACGGATCGATTCAACCAGCTCTTGGATCTCTTCCGGCGGCTCTTTGGTCATCGACGAGACGACATAGGCCACAGCGAAGTTCACCAAGGCACCAACCGCACCGAACGAGGTCGATTTGATCGACAGCAGCAGCGGGTCAGCGTCCGAGAACGATGCCGTGTCTGCCACGAAGAACCAGCCCTTGTGCAGGAAGATGTAGATGATGGTCACGATCAGACCGGCCAGCATCCCTGCCACGGCGCCTGCGTTGTTGATGCGCTTTGAGAAGATGCCCATCATCAGCGCCGGGAAGATCGACGATGCTGCCAGACCGAAGGCCAAGGCCACCGTCTGCGCCGCAAAGCCGGGCGGGTTCAGACCCAGATAGGTGGCAACCGCAATGGCCACACCCATCGAAATCCGCGCCGCCAGCAGTTCGCCCTTTTCCGAGATGCCAGGGTTAAGCTGGCCCTTGATCAGGTCATGCGACACAGCCGACGAAATCGCCATCAGCAGGCCCGCAGCCGTGGACAAAGCAGCCGCCAGACCACCCGCTGCCACAAGGGCAATCACCCAACCCGGCAGGTTGGCGATTTCGGGGTTGGCCAGAACCATGATGTCGTTGTTCACGGTCAGTTCGTTTGCGTCCTTGTCACCGTTATAGGTGATCGCGCCGTCGCCGTTCTTGTCTTCGAACGCCAGCAGGCCGGTCTTGGCCCAGTTGCGCACCCACTGCAGCTCTTCCTTGCTGTCGATGTCAGCAATCGAAACCGGGGCTTCGGCAACACCATTCGGGTAGAAGGTGTTGATCAGGTTCAGACGCGCCATGGCAGCCACGGCCGGGGCCGTCAGATACAGCAGCGCGATGAACACCAGTGCCCAGCCAGCCGACGAACGGGCGTCTTTCACCGTGGGAACGGTAAAGAAGCGCACGATAACGTGCGGCAGACCGGCGGTGCCGATCATCAGCGACACGGTGAACAGGAACATGTTCAGCGTGGTGTCCGACTGGGTCAGGTAGGATTTGAACCCAAGATCAGTCACAAGACCTTCCAGCGTGGTCAGCAGCGGCTGGCCCGAGGATTTGGCATCCGCAAACAGGCCAAGGGCCGGGATCGGGTTGCCGGTCAGTTGCAGCGAGATGAAGATCGCCGGAATGGTGTAGGCGATGATCAGAACGATATACTGCGCCACCTGCGTATAGGTGATGCCCTTCATGCCGCCAAGAACGGCATAGGCGAACACGATGGCTGCACCGATATACAGACCGGTCGAGGTTTCCACCTCAAGGAAGCGGGCGAATGCCACGCCAACGCCGGTCATCTGGCCGATCACATAGGTCACCGAAGCGATGATCAGGCAGATCACGGCCACGGTGCGGGCACCTTGGCTGTAGAAACGGTCACCGATGAATTCCGGCACGGTGAACTTGCCGAACTTGCGCAGATAGGGGGCCAACAGCATGGCAAGCAGCACATAGCCGCCCGTCCAGCCCATCAGATAGGCCGAGGTGTCATAGCCGCCAAAGGCGATGATACCAGCCATCGAGATGAACGAGGCCGCAGACATCCAGTCGGCGCCGGTTGCCATGCCGTTCATCACCGGGTGAACACCCTGGCCCGCGGCATAGAATTCCGCCGTCGAACCCGCACGGGCCCAGATGGCGATACCGATGTAGAGCGCGAAGGTCGCGCCAACAACGATAAGGTTAAGTGTAAACTGATCCATTATCCCTCGCCTTCCTTATTCTTCCACGCCGTATTCGGCGTCGAGTTTGTTCATCCGCCATGCATAGGCAAAAATCAGAACGATGAAGACGATGATCGACCCTTGCTGCGCGAACCAGAAGCCGAGGTCGGTGCCACCAACCCCAATGCCTGCCAGCATCGGACGCAGAAGGATGCCAAAGCCGTAAGAACAGACAAACCAGATCACCAGCGAGATGGTGATGATCCGGATGTTGGCTGCCCAGTAGGCGTTTGTCGAAGACTTGTCCGCCATAGTGCTACTCCCTGAGTTTTTCTCTCCACACCCACGCCCCCTCTGTGGGGGCGCAAGCCTCCCCTATGCCGCCACGCCCTTGACGATGGCCCCAAGCGCGCCGCGGATATCGGCGATGGCACCCATCGCATCAATCCGTTGCAGCACGCCCTTGCCCTCGTAATAGGCAATCAGCGGCGCCGTCTGCGCGTGATAGGCCTTCAGCCTTTCGCGCACAGTTTCGGCATTGTCGTCGGCCCGGCGCTTGAACGCTGTGCCGCCGCATTTGTCACAAGTTCCCGCCACAGCGGGTTTCTTGAATTCGTCATGATAGCCTTCGCCACAGGTGCCGCAGGTGTAGCGGCCCGAAACCCGGCCCACCATCGCCTCGTCATCGACATCCAGGCTGATCGCCGCAGTCACCTTTTGGCCTGCCGCGTGCAACAAGCCATCCAGCGCCTCGGCCTGACCTGCCGTGCGGGGAAAGCCGTCAAGGATGATGCCCTTGGCCACATCGGGCTGGGCCATCCGGTCCTTCAAGATCGCCAGAACGATCTCATCCGACACCAGCTGGCCCGCCTCCATCACCGCTTTGGCGCGCTGACCGGCATCTGTGCCTGCGGCCACGGCTGCGCGCAACAAATCACCAGTTGAAAGCTGAACCAGACCGAAATCTTCCTCCAGCATCCGGGCTTGGGTGCCCTTGCCGGCCCCCGGGGGGCCTAGCAAGATCAGAACGGCGGGTTTTGTCATCACATCAACCACCCGCTTAGCCCCGGTTCATCCGGTTTTCGATCAACTGATCGACCACCGATGGGTCTGCCAGTGTCGAGGTATCGCCAAGGCTGCCAAAATCATTCTCGGCAATCTTGCGCAGAATGCGGCGCATGATCTTGCCCGAACGGGTTTTGGGCAGGCCGGGTGCCCATTGGATCAGATCGGGCTTGGCAATCGGGCCAATCTCGGTCCGCACCCACGCCTCCAGCTCCTTGCGCAGTTCTGGCGTGGGCTCTACGCCGTTCATCAGCGTGACATAGGCATAAATGCCCTGCCCCTTGATGTCATGCGGATAGCCAACCACAGCGGCCTCGGCCACCTTTTCATGCGCCACCAACGCGCTTTCCACCTCGGCCGTGCCCATCCGGTGGCCCGAGACGTTGATCACGTCATCAACGCGGCCCGTGATCCAGTAATAGCCATCTTCATCGCGACGGCAGCCGTCACCGGTAAAGTAATAGCCGCGATACTGGCCGAAATAGGCTTCTTCGAACCGCTCATGATCGCCCCACAGGGTCCGCATCATGCCCGGCCAGGAATCCTTGATGCACAAAACGCCATCAGCCTTGGTTTCGGCCTGCACCTCGGCATTGGCCGGGTCCAGAATGATGGGCTGCACGCCAAAGAATGGCTTGGTGGCCGAGCCGGGCTTTTGCGGAATGGCGCCGGGCAGCGGGGTGATCAGGTGACCACCGGTTTCGGTCTGCCAGAACGTATCGACAATCGGGCAACGGCCCTTACCAACATGGGTGTTATACCAGTTCCAGGCCTCGGGGTTGATCGGCTCGCCCACCGAACCCAGCAGTTTCAGCGACGACAGGTCGTGCTTTTCCACCCACTCGGTCCCCAGCCCCATCAGCGACCGGATCGCGGTCGGCGCGGTGTAGAACTGGTTGACCTTGTGCTTGGCGCAGACTTCCCAGAACCGTCCGGCATCGGGATAGGTCGGCACACCTTCGAACATGATGGTGGTCGCGCCATTGGCCAGCGGCCCATAGAGGATATAGCTGTGCCCGGTCACCCAACCCACATCGGCGGTGCACCAGAAGACATCGCCATCTTGATAGTCAAAGGTGTATTGGTGCGTCATCGAGGCATAGACCAGATAACCACCCGACGTGTGCACAACCCCTTTCGGACGCCCGGTCGAACCCGACGTATACAGGATGAACAGCGGGTCTTCGGCGCCCACTTCAACATAGGGGCAATAGGGCTTGGCTTCGGCCATTTCGGCCTTCAGATCAATGTCGCGGCCCTGAACCCAGGTGATCTGATCGCCGGTATGCTTGACGACAAGGCATTTCACCTTTTCCGAGCAATCAAACAGCGCCTTGTCGGTGTTCGACTTCAGCGCCGTCTTGCGGCCCCCACGCGGCGCATAATCGGCCGTGATCACAACTTTGGCTTCCGAGTCATTGATCCGGTTTGCCAGGGCATCGGGCGAAAAGCCCGCGAACACCACCGAGTGAATCGCCCCGATCCGCGCACAGGCCAGCATTGCATAGGCGGCCTCGGGGATCATCGGCAGATACAGCACCACCCGGTCACCCTTGGTCACACCATGCGCTTTCAGCACATTGGCCATACGGCTGGTGTTCTCCAAAAGCTGGGCATAGGTGATGTGCTGCGCCGGGGTCTTTGGATCATCGGGCTCCCAGATGATCGCCGTCTGGTTCGCGCGGGTCAGCATGTGGCGGTCAATGCAATTGGCGCTGACGTTCAGCGCACCATCCTCAAACCACTTGATCGACACCTTGCCGAATTCAAAGGTCGAGTCCTTCACCTTGGTGTAGGGCTTGATCCAGTCGATGCGCTGCCCATGCTCTGCCCAGAACGCCGCCGGATCCGCCACCGAGGCCGCATACATCGCCTCATAGTCGGCCGCCTTGATATGCGCATTTGCGATGAATTCATCCGGGGCAGAATATGTCCCCTGCGCTGCACCTTGATCCGACATGCTTTCCTCCTTCATGGTGGGCAGGCCAATGCCCACATCCCATCTTTGCCGCGAAACCGCCCGCAAAGAGCTCTATCCCGTGATCAGTGTAACCTTTCGTCAATCATATGATAACCCCTTTTAGATATTCATTTTTTCTGTAAATTCATTGACTTTTACAGTGTCAATTTGTAAATCTCTTTTGCGCTGCCCAAATTTTGACAAGGTTTTTCAACGCTCTGCCCATCACAGAACAGTGAACGAACCGCCAATCCTGACCAAGCGGTCAAAGCGCGGCGTCGCATGCCGCAACGTCGCCACTTGCACAATGCGCGCTATCCTTGGGGTGGGGGCGATTTGCGGCGATCACAAACCGAATCACGGTTGCGCTAACGCAACGCCTCGGCAGAATCGACCGCCCGGGCATCAGAAACAAAGCGCACCAGCGGCTCTGTCGCCCCCTGTGCCAGCAGGCTTTGGCGCACGTCGGGGCGCACACCCATCAGGTAAAGCTGCCCGCCCTTGCGCGCCACCTTATGGGCCAACAGTTCAAACGACCGCGCCCCGGTGGAATCGATGAACGGCACATCCGAGAAATCGACAACAAAGGCGCGCGGATGATCGGCGATCCGGTCCAGCACCGACCCCAACCGCGCCGCCGCCCCGAAAAAGTAAGGCCCCCGCAACCGATAGGTCACCCGGTTCTGATCCGCCGCCACGTCGGGCGGAAAGGCATCTGCCTCGCCCGGCTCTACCTGGGCCGCATCAGACATGCGCCGGATGAACACCAAACCACCAAGGGCAAAGCCCACGATGATGCCTTCGGTCAGGTCACGGAAGACCACCAGCAAAAAGGTGACCAAAACCACCATCGCATCGCCCTTTGACGACCTGACCAGCGCCCAGAACTCCTCCTTTTCGGCCATGTTCCAGGCCACCACCGCCAGAACACCCCCAAGTGCCGCCAAGGGAATATAGGCCGCCAAGGGGGCGGCCAGCAGCATGAACCCCAGCACGAACAGCGCATGCAGCATCCCCGATACCGGCCCCCGGCTGCCCGCCCGCACATTCGTCGCCGTGCGCGCAATGGTGCCGGTCACACAAAACCCGCCAAACAGCGCCGATCCGATATTGGCCGCCCCTTGCGCGACAAGTTCGGCATTGCTGCGATGCTGCCGCCCGCTCATCCCATCGGCCACCACGGCCGACAACAGCGATTCAATCGCCCCCAGCAGCGTGAAACTGACCGCAAAGGGCAAAGCCGCCCAAATCGCCTCGGCCGTCAGAACCGGCAAGGCCGGCGCGGGCGGCAGGCGCGGCAGCGCGCCAAACTTGGTGCCAATCGTCGCAACCGGCAGGCCCAACCCGACAACAAGCCCAGAGACGACCACAACCGCGATCAGCATATTGGGCCAACCCGGCCGCAGCCGCTTGACGCCCACCACCAGCGCAATCGTGGCCAGGGCCACCGCCAGTGCGGCCCAGGTGACCGTGCCCCGCACCGACCACAGCGCCTCAACTTTGGCAACAATCTCACCCGGCTCTGGCCCTGACAGCGTCAGGCCAAACAGATCCTTGATCTGGCTGGTAAAAATGATCACCGCAATGCCTGCGGTAAAGCCCACTGTCACCGGATAGGGAATGAATTTGATATAGGTGCCCAATCGCAGCACCCCCACCGCAATCAGCATGAAACCCGACAAGAACGTGGCCAGGATCAACCCCTCGACGCCCGTCGCCATCACGCACGAAGCGACCAGCACGATGAACGCCCCCGCCGGCCCCCCGATCTGAAACCGGCTGCCGCCAAGGGCCGAAACCAGAAACCCGCCGATGATGGTGGTGTAAAGCCCGCGTTCAGGCCCAACCCCGCTGGCAATGGCAATCGCCATCGACAGGGGCAGCGCCACAATCGCCACCGTCAGGCCCGCCAGGACATCGGCCCGCAGATCATCCCAGCCATAACCTTCGCGCAAAACCGTGAACAGTTTGGGCAAGAACTCGGGCGGGCGGGCGCTTGTATCGGTCATTCCGGGGCCATAACCATGTCTCAGTCCAGAAGACGCCTCTGACCCGCCCGCTGTCAACACAGGAAACACCGGCTGATGAGCACCCGCCCCGATCCCGTCGCCCCCGCTGATGCGGCGGCCCGCGCCCTTGCGCATGATCTGATGGCCCTGCCCCATGCAGCTCTGGCCTATACCGATCCCGAAACCGGCACCCCCGGCATCAGCCGCATTGCCTTTGGCCGCGCGCCCACGGGCCAACCGATGACGCTGATCTCGGCGCTTGCGCCGCATTTCGCGGCCCTGCACGCCGCCCCCGCCTGCGCGCTGTTGCTGGGCGAGCCGGGCGCCAAGGGCGATCCGCTGACCCACCCGCGCCTGATGCTGCGTGCCACGGCCCAGTTCATCACCCCGGATGACCCCTGCCGCCCCGGCCTGCGCAGTCACTGGCTGCAAAACCACCCGAAATCCAAGCTCTATATCGACTTTGCCGATTTCGCGCTTGTCCTGTTCACCCCGACCGAGGCAGTGCTGAACGGCGGGTTTGGTCGGGCCTTCCGGCTGGGCCCGGCCGATCTGCAACCAAGGTGACGGCCCCCCAAAAACCGGGGGGCCACACCAGCCTCAGGTCGGGTTGTCGCAGCGGATCGTGGCCAACATCTTGCCGCGCACGGCACTGGGCCACCGGATCTGCACCTGCGTCGCCCCGGCCCCCGTTTCATTGACCACATAGGGCATCACATATTGCGCCTGCCCTTGGCTGTTCAGCACCGCCCCCTCTGCCACAAGCGACGTCGTGTTGCGGGCCCGCGCACCAAAGGGCATGAACGGCCCCGCCTCAATCGTCCAGGTATCCGCCACCGCGTTTTGCGTGTGCAAAATGGTCAGCGGGCTCATCGCAATCTGGCTGACGCCGTTAAAGGCGTTGGTGGCAAAGGTCACATTGCGGAACCGGCCGTAATCCAGCGTGCCATGGGTGGTATCCACCGCATCCACCCGATCCACCGACCCGTTGATCGTGCGAAAGGTGTTGTCCGAAATGCTGACGCCAAACAGGAAATGCCCCGCCCCTTTCGGCGCCACCACCAGCCAGCGGAAATAGGGGGCCATATCGCTGGCAAAAAAGTGGTTGCCCACCACCGACATCCCGGCAAAGCTGAACCCGCTGGTGAAATCGGGATAGGCGTCATGCTCATTCGACCATTCCAGCCAGCAATTATCGACATAATTGCCGCTAAAGGTCAGGCGTGGCGTGGTCTGGGTGATCACAAACCCGGCCCGCCGCACCCCTTGGGCGGCATTGTCGCCCTGAAACACATGGTTGCCAAAGATCAGGTGCCCGCCCCCATTGGCCACCATGAAATGCGCAAACCGCACCACCCGATTGTCGCGGATCTTGGCATCATTGGCATTGATGTTCAGACCAATCGACACCCGGTTCTGCGCCACCATGGCCTGCTCGTTCGACCAGAACTGGCAGGCATCCACGATCAGCCCCTGACAGCCCGATCCGATCGAGGTGATGGCCCGGTTCTTGGGCGCATTGAACACGCAATCAGAAAAGGTCAGCGTCAGCCCCACTTGCGGCAACATCACCGCACTGCACTGGCCGTTGCAGTTGAAATCCATCCGGTCCACTTCAAACCGGCTCAGATCGCTGAACCCCGAGAAATCCAGCAGATATTTATAGCGCTCAAAGGTCAGCGTCCGTGTGCCCTCGCCACCCCAGATCGGCTGGCTCAGCGTCAGCGTGCCCGCCCCCACATTCTTGTCGCGCACATAAACCTCGCGGCCCACCCCGGTGCCGCTGACCCGCGCCCCCACCGGAACCGAGGCGACATTGACCACATTCGACAACCGCGTGGGGCTGCTGGGGGTATAGCTGGCGGTCGAGGTGACAACCACCGTATCCCATCCGGGGCCAGCCACGGCATTCAACTGCCCATTGGTCAGAAACCGGCGCTGCGCAAAGGTTGTCAGCCCGCAGATCGCGGCCACATCCAGGGGCTCGGTCAGATCTACCCGGCGGTCCGACAGATCCAGCGCCACATGGTCGGTGAAATAGAACAGCGCCTGCAAGGCCTTCTTGAACCCCAGCAATTCGCTGCCAAAGGCACTGGTATAGCTGTCCAGATCATAGTTGCGCATCAGCACGAATCGCACCGCATCGGGCTGCACGATGGTGCCCTGAAACCGGATCGGGTTCTCGATCGACAGGTTTCCCGCAATGCGATAGGTGCCCGCAGGCACCGTGATCGTGCGCCCCTGCGCGGCGGCATCGGCGGCATCAAAGGCGGCGGTGTCATCGGTCACACCATCGCCCCGCGCCCCAAAGTCGCGCACATCCACCGCATCAAAAATATCGCGCAGATAGACTCCGGTCACATCTTCGATCACCAGATCGTCGATCCGCACCACACCGCCATTCGGCCCGGTCAGATCCAACCCGATATGGCCATAAACCGCCGTCGCGCCCCACGCCATCGCCACACCACCGCGCAGGCCCGCACCGATGATCGCCGTCACCTCGACCACCTGGCCATATTGCGTCAACTGCACCGAAGGCCCGGCCTGCACCACCCCCGGCACATTGGTGCCGTTCGACCGCCCGGCCCAGCCTGCGATGCGAACCGCAGGCAGCGCGCCCGACAGGCATTTCACCCGCGCCGTCACCCGCAGATACAGGCCCGGCATCATCGGAATCTGCTGAAAACAGCGCAGCTTTTGCGTCGTCTGGGTCTTTTGCAGCTCCAGCGCGCCGCCGAAATCCTGATCCGCCGGAACAAAGGCCGCATTCGCCTGCCCGGCATAAGATCCCTGCCCCGGCAGCCCGTCTTCGCGCGACCACAGCGCCAGCCCCGCCTCAAATGCCGGCGGCATCAGCACCAGCCCGTCGGTAATCGCCTTGTTCATATCCTTAACCCTCGCTTGGCCAGATCGGTCACAGGGCCCGACACCGGCCCTTTGCAAGGGGCAGAGGTATCAATGAAATCTTAACGCCGGCTCAGGGCACCGTGCGCCGCCCCCCCCCGCCTACAGCTTTTGCTGCATCCGGCGGGTAAACTCGGTCTCAAAATCATGGCGGCGGGCAAAATCCAGCGCCCGGCTGGCATGGCTGGCCACCTCGGCCCGCGCCCCGGCCAGCCGCGCGATGTCGCGCGCCATCAGCGCCACCCGGCCCATGGGCACCACCCAACCCGCCCCGCAATCGGCCTGCATCGCGGCCCACATGGCATTGTCATAGCCGATCACCGGCACCCCACACCCCATGCTTTCCAGATAGGTGCACGACGGATCAGACTGGCGGTGACAGCTCAGGAACAGATCCGCATTGGCCCGCATCCACGGCACCAGACCCGTCTCGAAATCCACCGGATCATGCAGCCGCACGGCCCCGCCAAAGGCGGCCAGCCCGGCCCGGATGCCCTCGGCCAGACTGCCCGCCCCGAAAATATCCAGCGTGAACGGCACCCCCGCCGCCTGCAAGGCCCGCGCCACCGGCAGCAGGTCCTGCGCGCCCTTCATCGGCTCTAACCGCCCCGAATGAACCAGCCGCAATGGCCCGGCATAGCCCGCACGCGCCGCCATCTCGACAGGCGTGGCCATCATATCGGCCCGCATCCGGCCATCCAGATACAGCATCGTCGCCGCATTCAGCCCACGATAGGCCGCAAAGGCCGGATAGCCATTGGCCTGCACCGCCGTCGCGCGCCGAAAAGCCCGCCGCCGCCGCAGCTCCATCCGCACATTCCACAGCATCGACCACAGCTTGCGCGGCCAACTCAGGCCGCGGTCCAGCGCCACGATCTTCAGCCGCGTGCCAATCGTATATTCCACCGAATACACCACCGGCACCTGCCCCGCCCCCGCCAGATCCAACGCCTCTACCATATCGGCCGAGGCGAAAATGCGATCAAACCGCTGCAGCAACGCCGGATCAATCGGCTCGCCGGGCGACAGGATCACCACCTCAAATCCCAGATCGCCGCGCGCATATGCGGCGCCAAAGGGAATGGGCGCCCCATGATCCCACATGACCACGGCAATCGGGCCCTGCGACAACCGGCAATGCAGCCGCATGCCTTCAACGAATTTCACATCCAGCCGCAGCCGACCATCGGCCAACCGGGCCACCGGGGCGGGCACTATCATCAACATGCGCTGCACAGACATTTCCACTCCACCGGGCCAAGCCCAAAATGACGCCTTCGCCGCGTCACCGCAAACACTTTGCGCCAGAACAAAAAAGGGCGGCCCCAAAGGACCGCCCCCTGTCTGCATCGGCAGACGGATGATTGCATCATGCAAGCATGATTACATCATGCCGTCCATGCCGCCCATGCCGCCCATGCCGCCGCCAGCGCCAGCAGCGCCTTCTTTGGCCGGCTTGTCAGCGATCATGGCTTCGGTGGTGATCAGCAGCGACGCAACCGAGGCTGCATCTTCCAGCGCCGTCCGCACAACCTTGGCCGGGTCGATCACGCCGAACTTGAACATGTCGCCATATTCTTCGGTCTGCGCGTTAAAGCCAAAGGTCTTGTCGGTCGACTCGCGCACCTTGCCAGCCACAACCGAACCGTCAACGCCAGCGTTCTGGGCGATCTGGCGCAGCGGGGCTTCCAGGGCCTTGCGGACGATGTTGATGCCGTTGGTCTGGTCCGAGTTCGCGCCGGTCAGGCCTTCCAGAACCTTGCCAGCCTGGATCAGGGCCACACCACCGCCAACAACGATGCCTTCCTGCACGGCCGCACGGGTCGCGTTCAGGGCGTCATCAACGCGGTCCTTGCGCTCTTTCACTTCGACTTCGGTCATGCCGCCAACCTTGATCACGGCAACACCGCCAGCCAGCTTGGCCACGCGCTCTTGCAGCTTCTCACGGTCATAGTCGCTGGTGGTTTCTTCGATCTGGGCGCGGATCTGGGCCACACGGGCTTCGATCTCGGCCTTTTCGCCGCCGCCATCAACGATGGTGGTGGTGTCTTTGTTGATCGAGACTTTCTTGGCGCGGCCCAGCATTTCCAGGGTCACGTTTTCCAGCTTCATGCCCAGATCTTCGCTGATCACCTGACCACCGGTCAGAATGGCGATGTCTTGCAGCATGGCCTTGCGGCGATCACCAAAGCCCGGGGCTTTGACAGCAGCGATCTTCAGACCGCCGCGCAGCTTGTTGACGACCAGCGTGGCCAAAGCCTCGCCTTCCACGTCTTCGGCCACGATGATCAGCGGCTTTTGCGACTGGATCACCGATTCCAGCAGCGGAACCATCGGCTGCAGCGACGACAGCTTCTTCTCGTGCAGCAGGATATAGGCGTCTTCCAGATCGGCGATCATCTTGTCAGCATTGGTGACAAAATAGGGCGACAGATAGCCACGGTCGAACTGCATGCCTTCGACGACGGTGGTTTCGGTCTCCAGACCCTTGTTTTCTTCGACGGTGATCACACCCTCGTTGCCAACCTTCTGCATCGCATCGGCGATCTGACGACCGATTTCAGCTTCGCCATTGGCCGAGATGGTGCCGACCTGCGCCACTTCGGCCGAGTCGTTGACCGGACGGGCAGCAGCCTTGATCGCTTCGACAACCTTGGCCGTGGCCAGATCGATGCCGCGCTTCAGATCCATCGGGTTCATGCCAGCGGCAACCGACTTCAGGCCTTCCTTGATGATGGCCTGGGCCAGCACGGTGGCGGTGGTGGTGCCGTCGCCAGCTTCGTCATTGGTGCGGGAAGCAACTTCCTTCACCATCTGCGCGCCCATGTTCTCGAACTTGTCCGACAGCTCGATCTCTTTGGCAACCGACACACCGTCCTTGGTGATGCGCGGGGCACCGAACGATTTTTCGATCACAACATTGCGGCCTTTCGGGCCCAGCGTCACCTTGACGGCATCGGCCAGAACATTGACGCCACGCAGCATACGGTCGCGGGCATCGGTATCAAAACGAACGTCTTTAGCACCCATAGTGCAGACTCCTCAAATTTCGATTTCAGACAGAAGAAAGCTCAGCTCAGGCGATGATGCCGAGGATGTCGCTTTCTTTCATGATCAGCAGTTCTTCGCCGGCAACGGTCACTTCAGTGCCCGACCACTTGCCAAACAGAACACGGTCGCCAGCCTTCACCGACGGTGCGATCAGCTCGCCCGAGTCCTTGCGGGCGCCTTCGCCCACCGAGACGACTTCGCCCTCAGCGGGCTTTTCCTTGGCGGTATCGGGGATGATCAGGCCGCCCTTGGTCTTGTCTTCGCTTTGAATGCGGCGAACCAAAACACGGTCATGCAGCGGTTTGAATGCCATCTGAGAACACTCCCTAGGTTCCAGGTTGATACTTTTAGCACTCATTCACACTGAGTGCTAACGACGCCTGAAGTAGGCAAGCCGCAGCCCTGTGTCAACACCCCCCACCCAAGAAAAAAGCTCGCCTTTCGTCAAATTCGGCCAACCCCCCGCAATTTCACCCCCCATGCAACGGCACGCCTTTTCATCCGGGCCATCCAATGCCACCTTGGTGGCCTAACCGTCAGAAAGCCCCCCATGCGCGCTGCTCTTTTCGCCCTGTTCCTGCTTGCCTCTGCCACCGTCGCCGCTGCCGAGTGTCAGGGCAAGAACCTGATCGACCAGATGCCCGCCGCCGACCGGCAGGCCCTTCATGACAGTGCCGATGCCGCGCCCTATGCCTCGGGCAATTTCTTTACCGCCACCAAAGAGGACCAGACCATCACCCTGATCGGCACCTACCACCTTGGCGATCCGCGCCATCAGGCCACGATGGATGCCATCACCCCCCTGATCGACGCCGCCACCACAGTGCTGGTCGAGGCCGGGCCCGAAGAAGAACGCGCCCTGATCGACCATCTGGCGAAAAACCCCGCGCTGATGGTGCTGACCGACACCACCCTGCCCGAATTGCTGCCCGCCGCCGATTGGGCGCAACTTTCCGACGCCATGGCCCTGCGCGGCATTCCGGGCTTTATGGCAGCCAAGTTTCAGCCCTGGTATATCTCGATGATGCTGGCGACCCCGCCGTGCAGCCTGACATCGGGCGAACTGACCCAAGGGCTTGATGCCCGCATCATCGACCGCGCCCAGACCCGCGGCATCCCGCTGCGCGCGCTGGAACCCTTTGACACCGTGTTCGCCATCTTTGATCAACTGCCGATGGCCGATCAGATCGACATGATCCGCTACAGCCTTGGCATGGAAGATCGTGTCGAGGATTTCTCGACCACCATCGCCGACAGCTATTTCGCCGGCGACCCCCGGTTGATCTGGGAATTGATGCGCCACGAATCGCTGCGCACGCCGGGGGCCGATCCGGCCGCGGTGCAGGCCGATATGG
This sequence comes from Pseudotabrizicola sp. L79, assembly GCF_036553525.1. Classification (NCBI taxonomy): domain Bacteria; kingdom Pseudomonadati; phylum Pseudomonadota; class Alphaproteobacteria; order Rhodobacterales; family Paracoccaceae; genus Pseudotabrizicola; species Pseudotabrizicola sp. L79. Next base: position 176,271 of record NZ_JAZHDA010000045.1, read on the forward strand.
CGCTGATGGAACAGGCCATGATGATCGGCCGCAATCAGGCCTGGATTCCCGTGATCACCGCCGCTGCCGCCGATGGCCCCACCCTTGCCGCCTTTGGCGCGTTGCACCTGTCGGGCGATCAGGGGGTGGTCAACCTTCTGGCCCGGCAGGGCTGGACGATCACCCCCCTGCCTCTTGCGCCCATAAGCAGCAGCCCAACCCCGTGACAAAGCGGGCCTCAGCCCCTATACCGGCGTAAAATGCTGCATTTGCACAGGTGACACATGACCACGCTTGTTTTCGGCCACAAATCCCCCGACACCGATTCCACCGGCTCGCCCATCATCTGGGCGTGGTATCTGAACGCCGTCAAAGGCACCAAGGCCGAGGCCGTTCTGCTGGGCGAACCCAACACCGAAGCCGCCTTTGTGATCAAGCGGTGGGATTGCCCCAAGCCGCGCATCGTGGCCGACATCGCCGATGGCACCAAGGCCGTGATCGTTGACACCAACAACCCCGCCGAACTGCCCGCCAATGTGAACGCGCTGGATGTGACCGCCATCATCGACCACCACAAGCTGGTGGGCGGTCTGGAAACCAAAGGCCCGATCGACATCACGATCCGCCCGCTGGCCTGCACCGCCACCATCCTGCACGATCTGATGGGGGCCGATGCCACGCAGATGCCCGACTGGGTCAAGGGCCTGATGCTGTCGTGCATCCTGTCTGACACGCTGGAATTCCGCAGCCCCACCACCACCGCCCATGACCGCGCCGTGGCCGAGAAACTGGCCACCGATCTGGGCATCAGCATCCCCGCCTATGCCGCCGAGCTGTTCGAGGCGAAATCCGACGTCGGGGCCTTTACCGATGCCGAACTCTTGCGCATGGATTCCAAGGAATACACCGTCGCGGGCAAGGATCTGCGCGTCAGCGTTCTGGAAACCACCGCCCCCAAGCTGATCCTTGATCGCAAAGACAGCCTGATGACCGCGATGGCCGGCGTCGCGCTGGAAGATGGCGCAGATCAGGTCTTGCTGTTCGTCGTCGATATTCTGCGCGAAGAGGCCACGCTTCTGGTGCCCAACGATCTGGTCAAGCAGATCGCCGAGGCCAGCTTTGGCTGCACCGTCACCGGCGACACCGTGGTGCTGCCCGGCGTCATGAGCCGCAAGAAACAGATCATCCCGGCATTGAAACTCTGATCGCTCTTGCGCGTTAGGCTTTGGGGGCCGGGGGGCAACCTCCGGCCCTTTCCATTTGCCCCGCCCCAAACCGGGGGCTAAACCCGCATCAAGGCCCGTGATACGGCTGTGACCACAGATGTGGCACGGATAAACCACGGATCGACCACGCCAAAACCACGCCCCGAAAGGCCGCCCCATGACCCGGATCATCAGCTCTCTTTCCGACATCGCCAGCCAATATGATGCGTTGTTCTGCGATCTCTGGGGCTGTCTGCACAATGGCGTGGCCCCCTTTCCCGCGGCTGTCGCGGCCCTGCAATCCTTTCGCGCCACGGGGGGCAAGGTGATCTTGCTGACCAATGCACCGCGCCCAAAATCAAGCGTTGTCAAACAGTTGCAGAAAATGGGCCTGCCGCGCGACACCTGGGATGATGTCGCCACCTCGGGCGATGCGGCGCAATTTGCCATGCTGATGGGCGCGGTCGGCCAGCAGGTGCACCACATCGGCGCGCCCAAGGATGAACCCTTCTTTACCGATTTCGAAGACGATATCGCCCATCTGGTTCAAGATGCGAACATCACCCGCGTTCCACTGGATCAAGCCCAAGGCATCGTCTGCACCGGGCTTGCCGACGACCTGACGGAAACGCCCGCCGATTATCGGGCCAAACTATTGATGGCAAAGGCAAAAGGCTTGAAATTCCTCTGCGCCAATCCTGACATCGTCGTTGATATGGGCGACAAACGGCTGTGGTGCGCCGGGGCCTTGGCGCAAGATTACGAACAGATGGGCGGCGAGTCGCTCTATTACGGCAAGCCGCACCCCCCGGTCTATGATCTGGCCCGCCGCCGCCTGGGGCTGGACGAGGCCCGCATCCTGTGCGTGGGCGACGGCATCGCCACCGATGTGCAGGGCGGCGTGGCCGAGGGGCTGGACACGCTGTTTATCACCGGCGGCATTGCAGCCAATCACTTCGGGCCGGATTCTAACAATCCAAACAAGGACTTACTAGAGGAATGGCTGTCCAGCCACCAGCTTTCGCCGACGTGGTCAATCGGCCATCTGCGCTGAAGACAACCGCTGCGGTTGTAACATTATTGCGCCTTTCGTCGCAGTTTTGCAAAATACTTGCGCAGCGGAATTGCGCCGCGATGCAGCATTTGCTAGGGTCAGCCCATCCAAAGTACAGGATTCGGGATGATGTTGGACAATATGCCCCGCGGAACGATCTGCATCGAAGATCTGGAAATCGGCATGTCACGCCACCTGACAAAGGTGGTGACGGACCGTGATATCGAACTTTTTGCCGAGGTTTCGACCGACCGCAACCCGGTCCACCTTGACGATTCCTATGCACAAGACACGATTTTTGAGGGCCGCATCGCCCATGGCATGCTGACCGCCGGGTTGATTTCGGCGGTGATCGGCGAACAACTTCCTGGCCATGGCACTGTTTATCTTGGACAAAATCTAAAGTTCATGGCCCCCGTCCGCCCCGGCGATACCGTCCGGGCCGAGGTGACGGTGCTGGCGATCGACCATGCAAAACGGCGGGTAACCCTTGAAACCCTCGCTTCGGTGGGTAAAACACTGGTATTGAAGGGTGAGGCCATCGTGCTGGCACCCAGCCGCAAGTTCGACTGACGGGGCCACCGCCCCAGACCCGGGGTAGGATGCAGATTCATCAATCTTGGCAAGGGCTTGACCCATCGGCCCGTGGTGCCTCCTGCGCCATGGGCAATTTTGATGGCGTCCACCTTGGCCACCGCGCCGTGATCGACCTTGCCCGCGGCCCTGCCCCTTTGGGCATCATCACCTTTGAACCGCATCCGCGCGAATATTTTGCCGCCGAACCGCACCCCTTTAGATTGATGAGTGCGGAGTCCCGCGCCAATCGGTTGGCGAAACTGGGAGTGCAGCATTTATACGAACTGCCCTTCGGCCCCGAGCTTTCCGCCCTGACCGCCGAGGATTTCGCCCGCGATGTGCTGGCCCAGGGCTTGGGTATTTCGCATGTGGTGGTGGGGGCCGATTTCTGCTTTGGCAAAGGTCGCAAGGGCAAGGTGGCCGACCTGCAAGCCCTTGGTATCAAATACGGTTTTCAGGTAACTGTCGCCGATCTTGTCACCCATGGCGACAAGGCCATCTCCTCGACCGCCATCCGCACTGCCCTGTCCGAAGGCCACCCCCGCGATGCCGCTGCCATGTTGGGCCACTGGCACCGCATCGACGGAGAGGTGATCCACGGCGAAAAACGCGGGCGCGAATTGGGCTATCCCACGGCCAATATGTCCGTAGCGGGCCTGCACCTGCCGCGCCTTGGGGTTTACGCTGTGCTGGTCGATGTGCTGACCGGCCCGCAAAAGGGCAGCTATCACGGCGCCGCCAGCCTGGGCGTGCGGCCGATGTTTGGCGAGAACACGCCAAATCTTGAAACCTATCTTTTTGATTTCAAAGGGGATCTCTACGGCCAGCATCTTTCGGTCGCCTTTGTCGATTTCCTGCGCCCCGAGTTGAAATTCACCGGCCTGCCCGCCCTGATCGACCAGATGGCCGCCGACTGCACCAAGGCCCGGCAGATTCTGACGGCACTTTGACCCCTTTTCTTTTCGCGCCGGAAACGCCACTTTCGCGCCATGGAAAAGATGCGCCCCCGGTTCTGGGAAACCGTTCCCCTAAAGCAAATGAACGCCACCGAATGGGAGGCGCTCTGTGATGGCTGCGGCAAATGCTGCCTGAACAAGATCGAATACGAAGACACGGGCGAGGTTGATTACACCCGCGTTGCCTGCAAGCTATTGGATTGCAGCACATGTCGGTGCAGCAATTATGAAAACCGGCGCAACTATGTGCCTGATTGCGTTCAGCTTTCGCCGCAATCCCTGCCCAAGATCGCCTATTGGATGCCCCGCACCTGCGCCTACCGCCTGCTGTTCAAGGGCGAACCGCTGCCCGACTGGCACCCATTGCTGACGGGCGACCCAGACAGCACCCACACGGCGGGTTTTTCGGCCAAGGGCTGGGTCGTGTCGGAAACCGAGGTCAGCGAGGACGATTGGGATGATTATATCATTGATGGCGGCCTGTGATGTTCTTTGCCTCTGACAACACCTCGGGCGCCTGCCCCGAAGTCATGCAGGCGCTGATCTGCGCCAATGATGGCTATGCCCGCGGCTATGGGGCCGATGAAATCACGGCCCGCGTCACCCGCCAATTGCGTCAGATTTTTGAGGCTCCAGAAGCGGTTATCCATCTGGTTGCCACTGGCACAGCGGCCAATTCCCTGGCCCTTGCCACGCTGTCGCAGCCTTGGCAGGGCATTTTCTGCCACCGCCATGCCCATATCGCCGAAGACGAATGCGGCGCCCCTGAGTTTTTCACCCATGGGGCCAAACTGGTGCTGGTTCAGGGCGACCATGGCAAGATGACACCCCAGACGCTGGAACAGGCGATCACCGGCATCCAGCAGGGTGGTGTGCATGGGGTGCAACGCGGGCCGGTTTCCATTACCAATGTCACCGAGGCGGGCACCGTCTATACCCCGGCGGAAATCGCAGCCTTGACCGCCCGCGCCAGGGTGTATGGCCTGCCCTGCCATCTGGATGGCGCACGCTTTGCCAATGCGCTTGCCGCCACCGGGGCCACAGCGGCCGAGATGACCTGGAAGGCCGGCATTGATGCCGTCAGCTTTGGCGGCACCAAGAACGGCTGTCTGGGTGTCGAGGCCGTGGTTCTGTTTGATCCCGCCAAAGACTGGGAGTTTCAGTTGCGCCGCAAGCGCGGCGGGCACCTTTTTTCAAAGAACCGCTTTCTGGCTGCGCAAATGGACGGCTATCTGCAAGACGGGGCATGGCTCCGCCATGCCGCCCATGCCAATGCCATGGCCGCACGTCTGGCCACAGGCCTGGCCACCAAGTCGGGCGTCACACAGTGGCACCCGGTGCAGGCCAATATGATGTTCCCCGAATGGCCCGAGGGCACCCATGCCCGACTAGAGGCGGCGGGCGCGGTCTATTACCCCTTCCCCGCCCCAATGCAGCGCGAGGCGGCGCGGCTTGTCACCTCATGGTCAACCACGGCCGAGGATGTCGATCGCTTTCTGGCCGCGATCTAGGGCAAGCATTACAGCTTGCCCGCCAGATACAGATCCAGATCATCCAGCCGATCCTGGCCCCAGAACCGTTCATCGCCAACGATGTAAAAGGGCGCGCCAAAGGCACCGCGCGACACGGCCTCTTCCAGATTGGCGGCATAGGTTTCGGCGGATGTCAGCAGACCGCTGTCAGCCAGCTTGGGGTCAAACCCATGCGCCGCCAGCAGATCCTTCACCACCTCGTCTTCAGCGATGTTCCGCTCTTCGGCCCAGCAGGCGCGGGTAAAGCCATGCACCAACCCCGCCAGATCGCCCCCACCTGCACGGGCGGCCGAGATGATCGCATAAGAAGACGGCGCCGGATTGGTGGGCCAGAACTTCGGCTGCATGTTCAGTTTCAGCCGGGCCTTGACCGATTGCCGCCGCAATTCCTGCAACCGGTAGTCCTTGCGGCTTTCGTGCCGCGCCGCAGGACGCACCCCGCCGGTGCGATCAAACAGGGTGATGATATCCAAGGGTTTATAGGCAATGGTCGCCCCATGCGCCGCAGCGATTTCTTCCAGCCGCGTGCCAGCCAGATAGGTATAGGGTGAAATCGTCGCAAAAAAGTAGTCGATATGCGGCATTTGCCACTTTCCCCTTTAGGTCAGGTTTGCAAGACCCTAACCGGGTGATAAGCGGTGTCAACGTATCGATTCCGCTGCCCCGGAGAGCCCCATGCCCGCCATCACCGAACCCAAGCTGATTTCCGGCAACGCAAACCTTGCGCTTGCCAAATCCATCGCCCGCCGCATGTCGGTGCACCGCGGCATGTCGGTCGGCCTAGTCGATGCCCGGATCGAGCGGTTCAACGATCAGGAAATCTTTGTCGAAGTGTTCGAGAATGTGCGCGGCGAGGATATGTATGTCATCCAGCCCACCTCAAACCCGGCCAATGACAACCTGATGGAATTGCTGATCATGGTCGATGCGTTGCGCCGGTCAAGTGCTGCCCGCATCACCGCCGTGATCCCCTATTTCGGTTATGCCCGCCAAGACCGCCGCGCCAAGGCCCGCACGCCGATTTCGGCCAAGCTGGTGGCGAACCTGATCGAAACGGCCGGAGTGGACCGCATCCTGACGCTTGATCTGCATGCCGCGCAGATTCAGGGCTTTTTCGACATCCCCGTCGATAACCTCTATGCCAGCCCGGTCTTTGCGCTGGATATCGAGCATCACTTTCGCGGCCAGATGGATGAATTGATGGTCGTCTCGCCCGATGTTGGCGGCGTGGCACGGGCGCGAGAACTGGCCAAGCGGATCGGCGCGCCGTTGTCGATCGTTGACAAGCGCCGCGAAAAGGCAGGCGAAGTGGCCGGGATGACGGTGATCGGCGATGTGTCGGGCAAGAAATGCATCATCGTGGACGACATCTGCGACACGGCGGGCACGCTGTGCAAGGCGGCAGAAGTGCTGATGGAAAACGGCGCGACCGAGGTTCATTCCTATATCACCCATGGGGTGCTGTCGGGGCCAGCGATTGAGCGGGTAAAGAATTCGGTGATGAAATCGCTTGTGATCACCGACTCGATTGATCAGGGCGAAAAGCTGAAGGGGGCGCCGAATATTCGTGTGGTTCCGACGGCCCCGATGTTTGCGCAGGCCATTCTGAATATCTGGAACGGGACCAGTGTTTCCAGCCTGTTTGAGACGGAAACCCTGGTTCCGATCTATGAAGGCATGTATCAGCGCGGCTGATCTGGTTGGGTGTCTCTGGCAGAGACGCCCTGCCCCACCACAGAAATCAATGGGTTAACCAGCCGCATTGGGACTGCGTTAACCTTTGCCCCCTAGTCCACATCCCAGTTGTCATCATCCTTGATCGCGCCGATCACCAGCCAGTCGGCGCGGACGCGGGCGATGCGGGTGTCGGACCAGGTGGTGAACACCAGGTGAAATCCTTCGGTCGTGATGTTTTCCGCCGACAGATCGACACGGGCATTGGCCTGATTGTCGGTATCCCACATCGTCAGCGACAGATGCACCACGGGCGGTTCGCGGTAAGGTTCCTTGAAGGTGACGACATGGCGGCTTTCACGGTCGCCCGAACCTGTCCACATCACACCATCATTCACGAAATCAGAAAACAGCACGCGCGATCCTTGCGTGATGCCAATACTACCCGACGAAAATTTCCGCATGCGCCCTGATCCTTTGCGCCACTGTGGCCGAAAAAATTGCAAAAAAACAAGCCCCAAGCAAAAGGCCCCCATCACTGGGGGCCTTTCAAATTCGTGTCGGCAAACCTTAGCGGCCTGCCTGTTCCCGCAGGGCGAGGACATCGGCGACCATCTTGTCGGCCATGTCCTTGTCTTCCGGCAGGGCCACAGAAGCCAGTTCTCGCGCCTCGGCGAGGATGGCGTCCATGATGGTGCCCGTGGCCTCTTCGACCGGAACCGCACGCTCGGCCAGAACGGTCACGCCCGTGGCGTTGATCTCGGCGAAACCGCCGGTCACAACATAGGACTTGGTGCCGTCCGAGGCGACCGCCCGCAGAATGCCGGGGCGCAGAGTGGTGATGGTGGGGGCATGCCCCTCCATCGCCGTCAGGTCGCCATCAGCGCCCGGGATCTGCACCTCGGTCGCTTGAACCGACGCAAGGCGCCGTTCTGGGCTGACGAGGTCGAACTGAACTGCCATGGTTCCTCCTTAGGCCGCAGCAGCGGCGAGTTTGGCGGCCTTGGCTTTCACTTCTTCGATGTCGCCAACCATGTAGAAGGCGGCTTCCGGCAGGTGATCATATTCGCCAGCCACAACCGCCTTGAACGAGGCGATGGTTTTTTCCAGCGGCACCTGAACGCCGTCAGAGCCGGTGAAGACCTTTGCCACGTCGAAGGGCTGCGACAGGAAACGTTCCAGTTTCCGGGCGCGGGCCACGGCCAGTTTGTCGTCTTCGCTCAGTTCGTCCATGCCAAGGATGGCGATGATGTCTTGCAGCGACTTGTAGCGCTGAAGCACCTTTTGCACATCGGTGGCGACCTTGTAATGCTCTTCGCCGATGATCAGCGGGTCAAGCAGGCGCGAGGTCGACCCCAGCGGGTCCACGGCCGGATAGATCCCCTTTTCCGAGATCGCACGATCAAGAACGGTCGTGGCGTCAAGGTGGGCGAAGGACGTTGCCGGCGCAGGGTCGGTAAGGTCATCGGCGGGAACATACACGGCCTGAACCGAAGTGATCGAGCCGTTCTTGGTCGAGGTGATGCGTTCCTGCATGGCACCCATGTCGGTGGCCAGCGTCGGCTGATACCCCACGGCCGAAGGAATACGGCCCAGAAGTGCCGACACTTCGGAACCGGCTTGGGTAAAGCGGAAGATGTTGTCGACGAAGAACAGAACGTCGGCGCCGGTTTCATCACGGAACTGTTCTGCAAGGGTCAGACCCGACAGAGCGATCCGCATACGCGCGCCCGGAGGCTCGTTCATCTGACCATAGACCAGGGCGATTTTCGACTTGGTCAGGTCTTCGATGTCGATAACGCCCGATTCGATCATCTCGTGATACAGGTCGTTGCCTTCGCGGGTCCGTTCACCCACACCGGCGAACACCGACACACCCGAGTGCACTTTGGCGATGTTGTTGATCAGTTCCATGATCAGAACGGTCTTGCCCACACCGGCACCACCGAACAGACCGATCTTGCCACCCTTGGTATAGGGGGCCAGCAGGTCGATCACCTTGATGCCCGTCACCAGGATCTGGCTTTCCGTCGCCTGTTCCGAGAAGGTCGGAGCGGGCTGGTGGATGGCGCGGGTCATCGTTGCCTCGACCGGGCCTTTTTCGTCCACCGGCTCGCCGATGACGTTCAGGATGCGGCCAAGGGTTGCCGACCCCACCGGCACCGAGATCGGGGCGCCAAGGTCAGCCACGGCAGCGCCGCGCACCAGACCTTCGGTGGCGTCCATCGCAACGGCGCGAACGGTGTTTTCGCCAAGGTGCTGGGCCACTTCAAGGACCAGACGCTTGCCATTGTTGTCAGTTTCCAGTGCGTTCAAAATCGCGGGAAGCGCGCCTTCGAACTGCACGTCCACGACCGCGCCGATGACCTGCGTCACCTTGCCGGTCGCGGCAGCTGCTTTCGGTGCTTTTGCCATTGTTCAGTCTCCGGTTCGTCAGAGCGCCTCGGCGCCCGAAATGATTTCGATAAGCTCTTTGGTGATCGCGGCCTGACGGCTGCGGTTATACTGGATGGTAAGCTTGTTGATCATGTCGCCCGCGTTGCGGGTGGCATTGTCCATCGCGCTCATCCGAGAGCCCTGTTCAGAGGCCCCGTTTTCCAGCAGAGCGGCAAAGATCTGCGTTGCCACACCGCGCGGCAGCAGGTCGGCCAGGATGGCCTCTTCCGACGGTTCGTAATCATACAGCGCGGGCGTGGCCGTGCTGTCGAACTGGGCCGGAATGATCTGCTGCGCCGTCGGGATCTGGCTGATCACCGACTGGAAGCGGTTGTAGAAGATGGTGGCAACGTCGAACTCACCCGCCTCGAACCGCGCGAGGACATCGCGCGCGATCCCTTGGGCATTCGCGTAACCGATGCGCTTGACTTCGGACAGGTCAACGTGACCCACGAAATATTGCGACAGGTCACGGCGGAGTTGTTCGCGGCCCTTTTTCCCGACGGTGAGGATTTTCACCGTCTTGCCAGCGGCCAGCAACTCATTCGCGCGGGCCTTGGCCAGACGCACGATGGTAGAGTTGAAGCCGCCGCACAGGCCACGCTCCGAGGTCATGACGACAAGCAGATGCACCTGATCATTGCCCGTGCCGGCCAGAAGGCGCGGCGCAGACGCAGATTGGCCGACACCCGAGGCCAGCCCCGCCATCACGGCATTCATCCGTTCGGCATAGGGGCGAGCGGCCTCGGCGGCCTCTTGCGCGCGGCGAAGTTTCGCCGCGGCAACCATTTGCATTGCCTTGGTGATCTTCCGCGTGTTTTTCACGCTTCCGATCCGGTTTTTCAGGTCCTTAAGGCTGGGCATATCCCTGTCCTTTCAGACAATTAAGCGAAGGTTTTGGCGAATTCAGCGATAGCCGATTTCAGCTTTTCTTCATCCGCGCCTTTGATCTTCGGATCAGCCGAGGTGATCCAGTCGAGGATATCCTTGCGCTGGTTGCGCAGGAACGACAGAAGACCTGCTTCGAACCGACCCACATCCTTGACGGCCACCTTGTCGAGGAAGCCTGCGGTGCCCGCGTAGATGACGCAAACGATTTCGGCGTTGGTCAGCGGCGAATACTGCGGCTGCTTCATCAACTCGGTCAGACGCGCGCCGCGGTTCAGCAGGGCTTGGGTCGAGGCGTCAAGGTCGGAACCGAACTGGGCGAAGGCCGCCATTTCGCGATACTGGGCCAGCGACAGTTTCACCGGACCGGCGACCGTTTTCATCGAATTGGTCTGGGCCGAGGAACCGACGCGCGACACCGACAGACCGGTGTTCACGGCGGGGCGGATGCCCTGATAGAACAGTTCGGTTTCCAGGAAGATCTGGCCGTCGGTGATCGAAATCACGTTGGTCGGGATAAAGGCCGACACGTCGCCGCCCTGGGTTTCGATGATCGGCAGAGCGGTCAGCGAACCGGCGCCGAAATCTTCGTTCAGTTTGGCCGAACGCTCCAGCAGGCGCGAGTGCAGGTAGAACACGTCGCCCGGATAGGCTTCGCGGCCCGGCGGGCGGCGCAGCAGAAGCGACATCTGACGATAGGCCACAGCCTGCTTTGACAGATCATCATAGATGATCAGGGCGTGACGGCCGTTGTCGCGGAAGAATTCCGCCATCGCCGTGGCCGAATAGGGGGCCAGGAACTGCATCGGGGCCGGGTCAGAGGCGGTGGCGGCCACGACGATCGTGTAGTCGATGGCGCCAGTCTCTTCCAGCTTTTTCACCAGCTGGGCCACGGTCGAGCGCTTTTGCCCGATGGCGACATAGATGCAATACAGCTTTTTCGATTCATCATCGCCAGCGGCGTCGTTATACGACTTCTGGTTCAGAATGGTGTCCAGCGCCACGGCGGTCTTGCCGGTCTGACGGTCGCCGATGATCAGTTCGCGCTGACCACGGCCAACCGGGATCATGGCGTCAACGGCTTTCAGGCCGGTTGCCATCGGCTCATGCACCGATTTGCGCGGGATGATGCCGGGGGCCTTGACGTCGGCCACGCGACGCTCGGTCGAGGCGATCGGGCCTTTGCCGTCGATCGGGTTGCCAAGGCCGTCAACGACGCGGCCCAGCAGGGCGTTGCCAGCGGGCACGTCCACGATGGACTTGGTGCGCTTGACGGTATCGCCTTCCTTGATGTCCTGGTCAGACCCGAAGATCACGACGCCGACGTTATCGACTTCGAGGTTCAGGGCCATCCCGCGGATACCGCCGGGGAATTCCACCATTTCACCGGCCTGAACATTGTCGAGCCCATGAACGCGGGCGATACCATCGCCAACGCTCAGCACCCGGCCAACTTCGGCCACTTCGGCGTCTTGGCCAAAGTTCTTGATCTGCTCCTTGAGGATCGCAGAGATCTCAGCAGCCTGGATTCCCATCACCCAACCTCTTTCATTGCATTCTGGAGAGCCGCGAGCCGCGCCTTGACCGACGTGTCGATCATGGTCGAGCCCAGCTTGACAACAAGACCGCCGATGAGGGTTTCATCGACGGTGGTTTTCAGTTTCACGTCCTTGCCGACACGCGCTTTCAGCGTCGCGGCGAGTTTCTTGGCCTGATCGGCCGACAGGGCAGCAGCCGAAGTCACTTCGGCCGTCATTTCACCCTTTTCATCTGCAATCCGCGCGGCCAGATCGGCCAGCATCTGCGGCAGCACGAACAGGCGGCGCTTGGAGGCCATCAGTTGCAGCGTGTTGGCCACAAGCGTTGACAGCTTCATCTTGGCGGCAATGGCGCCGATGGCGCGGCCCTGCTCTTCGCGGCTGACCACCGGCGAGGTGATCATGGCCTTGAATTCGGCCGAGCTTTCAAGGGCTGCCGACAGATTGGCGGCATCAGCCTCTAGGGATTTCAGAGCACCCGCGTCTTTGGCGAGATCGAAAACGGCGGCCGCGTAACGTGCAGCGATGCCGGAGGAGATCGAAGCTGGTTCGGACACGACAACCCTTCCGTAGTTTGTCCAGTTTTGCATGCAACCAGCCATCGGCCATGAAAGGTCGTGCGCAGGTGGATGCGTCTGGAATTCGGCGCGTCTCTAGCAGAGGTAGGCCTACCCCGCAACCGTAATGGTCAGCAAAACGTGAACAAGCTGCGCAAGTATTTGTCGCTGTTAGCGCTGCAGGCGCAAAGCTGCGACTCTTTGAAGCCGCGCGATGCCCGGCGGCAACACATTCTGGCAAGGAATCGCCCTGCCCCATCGGCTGTTGATTGGCCGCTGTGGCGTGGCAGCCGCCATCCGGCCTGTGCGGCGGTGTTTGGCCCTAACGCTGCTTGCGGGGGGTGGGCACGGCTTGGCCCACGCCTTCCAGAACGCGCAAGGGTTTGCGCACCGCCTGCGCCAGCCCCCCACGGGTGGGGGCGTAAACCTGTTTCGTCGCCTCGACCATCAGCACCCCGCCCACCAGCCACGGTGCATGTCGCCCGATCCTTTCCCAGAATTCGGCCGTGCGCAGCCAGAACCGGCCCGAGGCGGGCGGCGTGAACAGGGTGGCGACAGCCCGTTCGGGGGTGAAATCATGGCGCTTGAGCTGGGCTTCCAGCTGGCCAAGGCTGTAGGGGCGGCCAAAGCCAAAGGGGGTGCCATCGCGGCGCGACCACAGGCCCGATCGGTTGGGCACGATGAACATGGCCTTGCCTCCCGGCCCCAGCACGCGATGCGCCTCTTCAAGCACCGTGCTGGGCTGTTCCGAGGTTTCCAGCCCATGCATCAGCACCAGCCTGTCCACCAGCCCGGTGGGCAGCGGCCAAGCGGTTTCTTCACACAAGACACTGACGTTATCCATGCCCGCAGGCCAAGGCATCACCCCCTGCGGCCCCGGCATCAGGCCAACCACCCGGCGCGATGTGGCCAGATAGGGGCGCAGCAGCGGCACGGCAAAGCCAAAGCCCGCCACGGTATGCCCCGTCATCGGTTGCCACATCGACACCAGTTGATCGCGGATGGCGCGCTGAGCCACGCGCCCAAGCTGGGTGCGGTAGTAAAAGCTGCGCAGGTCAAGCACATCAAGGTGCATTGCAGTCGGGCCTTCCCTTGGTCCATGCTGGATCAGCATAGCCAATGAAACGCGAAAGACCATGCCAGTTGAACTTTTGACCATCCCCTGCCTGTCTGACAATTACGCCTATCTGATCCACGACACCGCCAGCGGCGCCACGGCCGTGGTGGATGTGCCCGAGGCCGCGCCCGTTCTGGCGGCGCTGGACAAGACAGGCTGGCGGCTGACCGACATCTTGCTGACCCATCACCACGATGATCATATCGGGGGTGTGGCAGCGGTTGTGGCCGCGACCGACGCGCAGGTGACGGGGGCCAAGGCCGATGCGCATCGGTTGCCCAAGCTGGACCGCGCCGTGGCCGAGGAAGATCGCTTTGCCATCGGCGGGGCAGAATGCGCGGTGCTGGATGTGTCAGGGCATACGGTTGGCCATATCGCCTATCACTTTCCGATTGCGGGTCTTGCCTTTACCGGCGACAGCCTGATGGCAGGGGGCTGCGGGCGATTGTTTGAAGGCACGCCCGATCAGATGTGGCACAGCCTGTCCAAACTGGCCGCCCTGCCGCCCGAAACGCTGATCTGTTCGGGCCATGAATATACCGCCTCGAATTTGCGGTTCGCGGCGACCCTTGAACCGGACAATCCGCATCTTATCTCTCGTATCGACCGGGTGGCACAGGCGCGCGCACAGAACCGCGCAACGGTGCCATCACAGCTTTCCGAGGAATTGGCGACAAACCCGTTCCTGCGCGCCAATCTGCCCACACTCAAGGCAGCACTTGGACTGACTGATGCATCCGATGCGGCCTGTTTTGCCGAAATGCGGTCCCGTAAAGACCGGTTCTAGGCGGGTTCTGCCCAAAGGCCGTTCACATTTGGGGCACGCGCCCAAACAATCGGAGGTTTCGCGATTATTTCCCTTGAAGTGCGGAGAATAAAACCGAACTTTAAGATTATGAGGCAACGGTTGGTCCGGCCCTCTCTGATGATGGCCGCACCTGCCCCGAAGAACAGGAGCACAAAACAGTGCCTTCGTTTTCGAATACGCTCGAGCAAGCCATCCATGGCGCCTTGGCCCTTGCCAATGCACGCCGCCATGAACTCGCAACCCTGGAACACCTTCTGCTGGCGCTGATCGACGAACCCGATGCAGCGCGGGTGATGAAAGCCTGTTCCGTCAACCTCGATGATCTGCGCAAGACGCTGTCAGAATTCATCGACGACGATCTGTCGACCCTCGTCACCGACGTAGAAGGGTCAGAGGCGGTGCCGACCGCAGCCTTTCAGCGTGTGATTCAGCGCGCGGCGATTCATGTGCAGTCTTCGGGCCGCAATGAGGTGACGGGGGCCAACGTGCTGGTCGCCATCTTTGCCGAGCGGGAATCGAATGCCGCCTATTTCCTGCAAGAACAGGATATGACGCGCTATGATGCGGTGAATTTCATCGCGCATGGGGTGGCCAAAGACCCGTCCTATGGCGAAAGCCGCCCGATCACCGGCGCCGAAGAGCATCAGGAAACCCCCAAGGCCGAGGCTGGTGAGGCCAAGGAATCGGCGCTGTCGAAATATTGCGTCGATCTGAACATCAAGGCCAAGAAGGGTGATGTTGACCCGCTGATCGGCCGCGAGTCAGAGGTGGAGCGCTGCATTCAGGTTCTGTGCCGCCGCCGCAAGAACAACCCGCTGCTGGTGGGCGACCCCGGCGTGGGCAAGACCGCGATTGCCGAAGGTCTGGCCTGGAAGATCATCAAGAAAGAGGTGCCGGACGTTCTGGCCGGGGCCACGATCTACAGCCTTGATATGGGCGCGCTGCTGGCTGGCACGCGCTATCGCGGCGACTTTGAGGAACGGCTGAAAGCCGTTGTCAAAGAGATGGAGGATCACCCCGACGCGATCCTGTTCATTGATGAAATCCACACCGTCATCGGTGCGGGGGCAACCAGTGGCGGGGCGATGGATGCGTCAAACCTGCTGAAACCTGCCTTGCAGGGCGGCAAGCTGCGCACCATGGGGTCAACCACCTATAAAGAGTTCCGTCAGCACTTTGAAAAAGACCGCGCGCTGAGCCGCCGGTTCCAGAAAATTGACGTGAACGAGCCGTCGATCCCCGATGCGATCAAGATCCTGCAAGGGTTGAAACCGCATTTTGAGGCACATCATGACCTGCGCTATACGGCTGATGCGATCAAATCGGCGGTGGAACTGGCGGCGCGCTATATCAACGACCGCAAACTGCCCGACAGCGCAATCGACGTGATCGACGAAGCGGGCGCCGCGCAGCATCTGGTGGCGGAATCCAAGCGTCGCAAGACGATTGGCACCAAAGAGATCGAGGCCGTGGTGGCCAAGATCGCCCGCATCCCGCCCAAGAATGTCTCGAAAGACGATGCAGAAACCCTGCGCGATCTGGAAAAGACGCTCAAGCGCGTGGTCTTTGGCCAGGATAACGCGGTTTCGGCCCTGTGCAGTGCCATCAAACTGGCGCGCGCCGGTCTGCGCGAACCCGAAAAGCCCATCGGCAACTATCTGTTCGCCGGGCCGACGGGTGTGGGCAAGACCGAGGTGGCCAAGCAACTGGCCTCATCGCTGGGGGTGGAACTGCTGCGCTTTGACATGTCGGAATACATGGAAAAGCACGCCGTCAGCCGCCTGATCGGCGCACCGCCCGGCTATGTCGGCTTTGATCAGGGCGGGATGCTGACCGATGGCATCGACCAGCATCCGCATTGCGTGCTGCTGTTGGATGAGATCGAGAAAGCCCATCCCGATGTCTATAACATCCTGTTGCAGGTGATGGATCACGGCAAGCTGACCGACCACAACGGCCGGACAGTCGATTTCCGCAATGTGATCCTGATCATGACCTCGAATGCCGGCGCTGCCGATATGCAGAAAGCCGCCATCGGCTTTGGCCGCGAACGGCGCACGGGCGAAGACACCGCAGCGATCGAGCGGACCTTTACCCCCGAATTCCGCAACCGTCTGGATGCGGTGATTTCCTTTGCCCCGCTGGCCAAGGAAACCATCTTCCAGGTGGTCGAGAAATTCGTTCTGCAGCTTGAGGCCCAGTTGATGGATCGGGGCGTTCACATCGAACTGTCGCCCGAAGCGGCAACCTGGCTGGGCGACAAGGGCTATGACGACAAGATGGGCGCGCGCCCCTTGGGCCGCGTGATTCAGGAACACATCAAGAAACCGCTGGCCGAGGAATTGCTGTTTGGTCGTCTGGTCAAGGGCGGTGTGGTTCTGGTGACGGTCAAGGATGATGCGATCGTGCTGGAGATCGAGGAACCGCAAAAGCCCCGGCTTTCGGGGTCTAAGCCGCCGCTTTTGACAGCCGAATGAAACCGCTGGTTCTTGTTGCACTGATGGCCCCCGCTTCGGCGGGGGCCTTTACACTTGATCTGCCTGTCGATTGCGTGGTGCCCGGGCAGTGTTTCATCCAGAATTACCAAGACCGTGATCCCGGTCCGGGTGCCGCAGACTATACCTGCGCGCCGCTAAGCTATGATGGGCATTCGGGCACCGACTTTGCCCTGCCCACCACTGCGGCCATGCAAAAGGGCGTGGCGGTGCTGGCCGCGGCGCCGGGTGTGGTTGCCGGCGTACGGGACGGGATGGAGGATCTGGCGCAAAACAGCCCGGATGCGCCCGATGTCCGTGGGCGCGAATGCGGCAACGGGCTGGTCATCGACCATGAGGGGGGCTGGCAGACCCAATATTGCCACATGGCGAAGGGGTCGCTGCGGGTCAGGTCGGGCCAAAGCGTTGCAGCGGGGACGCCGCTTGGCCTGATCGGCCTGTCAGGGCAGACGGAATTTCCGCATCTGCATTTGGCCGTGCGCCGCAACGGCGTCGAGATCGACCCCTTTGACCCGGATGGAGAGGCGGCATGTGGCCCCGGCCCGGTGGCGCCGCTGTGGTCGGCCCCCCTTGCCTATGCGCCCGGCGGCCTGATCGGCGCAGGCTTTGCGGCTGATGTGCCGTCATGGCCTGCGGTGCGGGCGGGCTTGCCGCAAGCGGGGCTGACCAGAACGGCCCCGGCCCTGGTGCTGTGGGTGCATTACTTTGGCAACCGACAGGGTGATGACCTGCACCTGACGATCACTGGCCCCGATGGCGTTGTGATCGAGGAAACACTGGTGCTGGACCGGACGCAGGCGCAGGCCTTTCGCGCCATCGGCAAACGGCTGCGCGCGCCGCAATGGGCGGCCGGGCGCTATGAGGGCACGGCCGTGCTGAAACGGGCGGGCGCAACGATCGGCACACTGACCGTGTCGATGGAGATGGATTAACGCTCGGTCAGCTTCAACTCGATCCGGCGGTTTTGGGCGCGCGCCGCTTCGGTATTGCCAGTGGCCACGGGACGGTATTCGCCAAATCCGGTGGCCGCCATGCGATCAGGGGGAAAGCCCAACTGGTTTTGCATGAACCGCACCACCGACAGCGCGCGGGCCTGAGACAATTCCCAGTTATCGCCAAACTCTCCGGTGCCCGAGAGTGGCACATTGTCGGTATGGCCATCGACGCGGATGATCCAATCCACACCTTCGGGGATCTGCGCGCGGACTTCGTTCAGGATTTCGACCACCCCGGCAATCTGGGCGCGGCCTTCGGGGGCAAGATCGGCAGCGCCGGGGTTGAACAGCACCTCGGACGAAAATACGAACCGGTCGCCCACCACGCGCACACCTTCACGCCCGGCCAGCAGCCGCGACAATTGCCCAAAGAATTCGCTGCGAAACTTCTCAAGATCGGCATTCTCGGCCTCAAGGCGCAGACGCTCGGCCTCTTCCAACTCGGCGCGGCGGCGTTGTTCCAGGGCAACCTGCGCAAGGGCCGCGTTCAACTGGCTGCCCAGAGAGTCAAGCTGCACCCGCGCCTCGGCATCGCGGTCGGCGGCGGCATCCAGCACAGCCTGAAGCGAACCAAGCTGGGCGCGCAGGGCGGCGATCTGTTCATTCAGCAGCGCCACCCGCTCGGCGGCCTCGATCCCCTTGGCCTGCTCTGCGGTCAGGGCGCGTTCGGCGGCGGCAAGGGCGGCGTCACGCCGCTCGGTTTCGGTCAGCGCCTGTGCGGCTTCGGTCTGGGCTGCCGCCAGCAGCAACAGGGTGTCTTCGGCCCTTTTGCGCTGCTCTTCCAGCGCAAGGGTCATGGCGGTCAACTCTTCATCCGCCGTTGCCAGTCGGGCGCGCAGGGCCTCAATCGCTGCGGCATCAACCAGACGGGCGGCTTCGGCCTCGGAAACGGCGGCTTTGGCAGCGGCCAGTTCGGCCTCACTGGCGGCATTGGCCTCGGCTTTGGCGCGCAGATCGGCCATCAGCGCCTCTAGCGCGTCGCTGCGGGCGGCGGCCAGCCGTGCGGCTTCGGCGGTGGCGTCGATCTCGTCCCGCGCCTTGGCAAGGGCCAGATCCAGCGCCTCTTTCTCGGTCAGCAGGCGGGCTTGCGCGGCCTCCAACTCGGCCACCGTTGCACTTAATCCGGCGTTCTGGGTCAGGGCGGCATCGCGCTCGGCCAAAAGGCTGGCCACCTGCGCCTCAAAGCTGGCGATCCGGCCCTGAGCCGCCGCCAGTTCGCCCTCGCGCGCTTCAAGCTGGCTGGTGAGGCTAGAGATGACGCTTTCTTGCCGCACTCCCTCGGCCTCGGCGGCGGCCAGCCCCGCCCGCAGCGATCCCACCTCATCGCGCAGCGCATCCACACGGCTGCGTTCCAGCCCCAGGGCATCGGCCAGACTGGCAACCTGCGCCGTCAGGCTGGACAACTCGCTGTCTTGGGTGGTGATCGTTTCTTGCAGCACAGATTGCATGACGGTGAAAATCGTCAGCACGAACATCAGCACCATCAACAGCGTGGTGACGGCATCGACAAAGCCCGGCCAGATGATCGAGGAATCGCGGCGGCGGGACAGTCCCATGGCTAGCGCCCGATGCCAGTGCGCGCCAACTGGCGCACAGCGGCGGTCAGCGCCGTCAGGTCGGCGCGCAGATCTGCGATGCTTTCCTGACGCCCGGCGGCGATTTCTTCCAGAATCCGCAGCAACTGCACATCAATCGAGCGCAGGCGCATCCGCGCCTCGGCATCGGATGACAGCCCGCCTTCGGCCCCGCCCATGGCTTGAATCAGCCGCTCTTGCCCCTCGGCGATGCGGGCCAGAACGGCGGTCTGGCCTGACTCGGCCTCTAGCTTGGCGCCGATGGTGGCAATGGCGGCGGTCAGATCGGCCAGACGCTGGTCAGACTGAACGCGCGCCTGTTCGGCCCCGCTATACAGGCTTTGCATCGCTTCCATCTGCTCGACCATCCGGTCTAGCACCGCAGCAACGCCCGCGCCTTCGCCCTCACCTTCTGCACCCGCATAGCCAAGGCGGGTGATCGACGACAGCCATTCTTCAAGCTCTCGGTAAAAGCGGTTCTGGCCATGGCCTGCGAACAGTTCCAAAAGCCCCACAACCAAAGACCCCGCCAAACCCAAAAGCGAGGAGGAAAAGGCCGTGCCCATGCCGCCCAACTGCGCCTCTAGCCCACCCATCAGCTTGGAAAACACCGCAAGCCCGCCCTCGCCCTCGGCCGGGGCCAAGGAGCGGATGGTTTCGACCACCGCCGGCACCGTGGTGGCAAGCCCATAAAACGTGCCCAAAAGCCCAAGGAAAATCAGCAGGTTGGCAAGGTAGCGGGTGATATCGCGGGCCTCATCTATCCGGGTGGCCACCGATTCAAGGATGGACCGCGATGACGAGGACGAGATATGTGAGTTTTGTGAGCCGCGCGACCGCAGCAGCGACGCCAAAGGCGCCAGCAAACGCGGCGGGCGCGTGATTTCATGGCCCGGCACATTGCGCACGAAACCTTCGATCCAGCTGACCGATTGCATCAGGATCAAGACCTGCCAAAAGCAGGTGGCAACGCCCAGAACGAAAACCACGCCGATAAAGCCGTTCAGCCACAGGTTGGCCGAAAACACCTCGGCCACCTGAGCATGGATCAACCAAGCCCCAGCCGCCACAAGGCCCGCCACCACCAACATGGTGACAATCTGCTGTATCGGCTGGCTGAATGTGGCAGCAACGCGCACGCGCCCTGCCCCCTTTGCCCCGGCCTTGAAGTTTTCCATCAGGCTTTGCCTGTTCATTGTTCTGCCCTGACAAACCATAAGCGAGAGTTGGACCAAAATCCAAGCACCGCATTTGCAGATGCAGTGAAATTTACTGTCATCTGGTCAGCAGCCGCACTCTGTCGGCAAGCCATGACAGATCAGGATCGGCAATGCCAAGGTCGGCCAGATGCGCGGCCGTGGCCCAAAGATAATCGCGGTTCGGCCCCCGCCCGCCAATGGCATGGGCGATGATCTGCGCCTGATCTTCCAGCGGCAGGCCACCACAATATTGATCATGCGCGGGGTCAATCACATAGCACAAGGCCCGCACCGAGGGGCCATCTGTCAGATCAACCGACAGCCAGGTTTCCAGATAGGCACTAGAAATCAGTTCACGTTCGCGCAGCAGTGCCAAGGTGGCCTCCTCGGCCCCCGGTGCGACGCGAAAGGCAACCCCGTGGCAGACCGCCCCTTCGGCGGCATCCAGCGCCAGCACCAAACCCGGCTCGGCCTCGGACCCGCGATGATGGATCGAGCGCATGCAAAAACTGCGGTGCCAACCCGAAACCCGCGCCACACGCGACTCCGCCACCGGGAATTCCGGGTTCCAGATCAGCGATCCATAGCCAAAAACCCACATTGTCTCGGTCAACTGCCTGGTATCGGTCAAGTGACTGGCCCTCCTGTGTTGGTCCCTCTAAACAACAGCGGCGGGAAAATGAAAAGGGCGCGAGATGCGGGCATTGCTGTGGATTTCGGTTTTGCTGGTTGGCCTGTGGTCGGGCTATTGGTTTGTGGGCAAAGCGGCGGTTGACCGGGCGGCGGTCGCGTTTTTCGAAACGGCCCCGCAGCAGGGGCTGCACGCCACGCATGGTGGCCTGTCGGTCGTGGGCTATCCCAGCCGGTTTGATCTGACAGTGACAGACCCGGTGCTGCGCGATCTGCGGTCGGGGGCCAGTTGGCAGGCGCCGTTCGTGCAGATCTTGTCACTGTCCTATCGGCCTTGGCATGTGATTGCCGCCTTTGCCCCCCGCCAAAGCATCGGCCTGCCGGGGCAAGACCTGACCCTGGTTTCCGAGAAATTGCAGGCCAGTGTGGTGGTGACACCGAACACCGCCCTGACGCTGGATCGCACAACATTGGTGGGCACCGGGCTTGGCCTGACCTCGACCGCCGGTTGGGCCCTGCGCACCGATGAGTTGCGCTTTGGCACAAGGGCCGATCCGTCGCGCAGCAATACGCAAGACATCGGGCTAGAGATTTTGGGCCTGACGCCCGATCCACAGCTTGCGGCGCTGTTGCCCGATCTGCCCCAGGTGGCAGAGCGCCTGTATGTAACCGGATTCGTCGGATTTTCGGCCCCATTTGACCGCTTTGCCGGGCAAACCCGCCCGACTGTGACAGGGGTCGAACTGAAAGAGGCCAGCCTGACCTGGGGGCCGCTGGCCGTGGTCGCCAAGGGCGATCTGGCGATAGATAATGGCATGCCCGAAGGCCGCATCGACATCAGGGTGCAGGGCTGGCGGACGATGATGCCGCTGATCGCAGCCACGGGCGTCGTCAAGCCCGAGGTGGTGCCCACCATCGAGCGGATGCTGGAAACCCTGGCCAGCCAGTCAGGCGAGGCTGAGATGTTGGACCTGCCGTTGATCTTTACCGGGGGCCAGATGCGCCTTGGGCCGCTGCCCCTTGGCCCGGCCCCAAGGTTTTAGCGGCAGTAGGGGCCACCGCGATAGCGCGCGATGTCGAAATGCAGGTGGTCTTCGTGAAACCCGTCAGACCCCGGCCCCAAAGTCGTGCCAAAGGTGCCACAGGCCGCTTTGTGGACTTTTCGCATGGTTTTGTCATAGTTGCGCAGCACGGAAACCGATTTTCCGTTCGAAAAGGTAAAGCCCGCAATATCAATTGCATTGCCGCGCGCATGTTCTGAAACCTTGGCACCGCGTTGATTGTTGCGCGACCGACAGGCATAGCTGGCAGCCACCTTCACCTCGACGATCTTGCCCTTGCCATAGGTCGGCTCGACCGCCTGCGTGATCCATTGGCGCAGGGCCTTAGCCGTGTCGCAGTTGATCGTGGCCGCATTCGACAGCCGCACGCCCGCCACGCTGGTCACCCGCACCGGGTTTTCAATGCCGCAGCCCCTGGTCTTGGCGGTGATCGGGGCCAAAGTCTCGCCCTTGATATCCGGGATGCCACAGACCGAGCCCTTTTTCGACACCACAGCCTGTTTGCCCGGCAGGGTCCGCACAGCGGCGGCCTGTTTGGCAACCAGCCCATCGGGGCGCTTGTTCGGGCGCAAAAAGCCGAACAGCCCTTTGGGGGCCGCTGCGGCGGCGGCAACCGGTTGGGCAACGGGTGCAGCCTGATGGGCGGCGGTGGCCAGCACGATTTCGGGGCGGGGACGCGGGCGGATAAGGGCAAGCCCGCCTGGGGCATCGGCAGTGACCTCGGCACCTGGCGCAAGCGCGCCGACTGGGGCAGTGACTGGGGCAGTGACTGGGGCGGGAGCAGTGGTCGCCGCCACGGGGCGCGGCTGCGGGCGCAGCGAGGTGTTCGGTGCCTCGGCCAGGGCGGCCCCGGCCAGAACAATGGTCAAACCGACCAGAACACCCACACGCACCGTCATCATTACCGCTTGTCCTCTTTCCCCCCTCCGGCGGCCGGGCTGGCGCGGCCGAAGTCTGGGGCAGAAGTATCCTGACCGGCCTCGATAATACCACGACGGATTGCACGGGTCCGGGTGAAATAGGCGTGAAGCTGCTCACCATCGCCCATACGGATCGCGCGTTGCAGCACAAACAACTCTTCGGCGAAACGGCCCAGAATATCCAGCACCGCATCCTTGTTGGTCAGAAACACATCGCGCCACATGGTCGGGTCGCTGGCCGCAATGCGGGTAAAGTCGCGAAAGCCCGAGGCCGAATATTTGATGACCTCTTGCTGCGAGACGCGGCGCATGTGATCGGCCACACCAACCATCGTATAGGCAATCAGATGCGGCGTGTGGCTGACCACAGCCAGAACCAGATCGTGATGTTCGATCTCCATCTCTTCGACATTGGCGCCGATGCCCTGCAACAGGTTGCGCAGGCGCAACAGCGCCCCGGCATCTGTCTCGGCAAGCGGGGTCAGCAGCCACCAGCGGTTCTGAAACAACGTGGCAAAGCCGGATCGCGGGCCCGAATATTCCGTGCCGGCAAGCGGGTGGCCGGGGATGAAATGCACGCCCTGCGGGATATGCGGGGCGATCGCCTCTACCACGGCGGCCTTGACCGAACCGACATCCGTCACCGTGGCGCCGGGGGCCAGATGGTCCGCGATTTCGGCCGCCAAAGGCCCCATCGCCCCCACCGGCACGCAAAACAACACCAGATCGGCCCCCTGCACGGCCTCGGCGGCGGTGTCACAGACCTTATCGCAAAACAACTCACGCGCGGCGGCGCGGGTTTCGGGGGATTTGGCATAGCCCACGATCTGCCCCACCAAGCCGTGCTGACGCATCGCATGGGCCATCGAACTTGCGATCAGGCCCAGGCCGATCAGGGCAACCCGCTGATAGACCATGCTCATTTCAGACCCTTGAACTGCCCCACGGCATAGGCCACGCGGCGGCATCCGGCTTCATCGCCCACCGTGATGCGCAGGCAGTTGGGCAGCTTGTAGCCCGCCACGCGCCGCACGATCAGGCCCTGCGCCTGCAAGAATTCGTCGCAGGCCTCGGCCTCTTCGGTGCTGGCAAAGCGGGCCAGAACGAAATTCGCCATGCTGGTGTCCGAGGGCACGCCGATTTCGGCCAAAGCCTCGGCCAGCCAATGCCGCATCCGGGCGTTTTCAGACCGGCATTTGTTGACAAAGTCCTGATCGCGCACAGCGGCTTCGGCGACCTCAAGCTGTGTGGTTGACAGGTTGAACGGCCCCCGAATGCGGTTCAGCACATCAATGATGTGGCGCGGGCCATAGCCCCAGCCAATGCGCAGGCCCCCAAGCCCGTAGATTTTGGAAAAGGTGCGGGTCATGAACACATTGTCGCGGCTGGTGGCCAGCCCTGCCCCACCATCATAGCCATCGACATATTCCGCATAGGCCCCGTCAATCACCAGAATGGCCTGTTTGGGCAGACCGGCGGCCAGACGCTCCATCTCGGCCGGGCTGATCATGGTGCCGGTCGGATTGTTGGGATTGGCGATGAACACCAGTTTGGTGCGGTTGTTGCAGGCCTTCAGGATGACATCGACATCCGCCATCCGCTCACGCTCTGGCACCTCGACCGGGGTGGCCCCGGCAGCAAGGGCGCTGATGCGATACATCAGAAAGCCGTGTTCGGTGAACACCACTTCATCGCGCGGGCCGGCATAGGCCTGGCACAGAAAGGTGATGATTTCATCCGACCCGACGCCACAGATGATGCGATCAGGATCCAGCCCATGCACATCGCCGATGGCGGTGCGCAGGCTGCGGTGATCGGTGTTGGGATAGCGGTGCAGGCTGTGAACCGTCTTGGCAAATGCCTCTTTTGCCTTGTCTGACGGGCCAAAGGGGTTTTCGTTCGACGACAGCTTGACCGCATTTGCCAGCCCCGCCACATGGGACTTGCCGCCTTCGTACAGCGCGATATCCAGAATACCGGGTTGCGGTCGAATGGTGTCGTTCATGGCAAAGCTCCAACTTACCTGCGCGTTCTAGCGGGCAAGGGCGCGCAAGACCAGTGCCATAATCGGCGCAGGGCCACCCGCCAAAGCAAAAGGACCGCCCCAAGGGACGGTCCTTTCCAAACCAAGGGCGAAGATCAGTTCTTCGCGTAATATTCGACGACCAGGTTCGGTTCCATCTGAACCGGATAGGGCACATCGCTGAGGCCCGGGGTGCGGACGAATTTGACGATCATCTTGTTGTGGTCAACTTCCAGATAATCCGGCACGTCACGCTCGGTCAGGGCAACGGCTTCCAGCACGATGGCCAGTTGCTTGGATTTCTGACGCACTTCCACAACATCGCCTTCACGAACGCGGTAGGACGCGATGTTGACGCGCTTGCCGTTCACCGTGACATGGCCGTGGTTGACGAACTGACGGGCGGCGAACACGGTCGGCACCAGCTTGGCGCGGTACACGACGGCGTCCAGGCGACGCTCCAGCAGGCCGATCAGGTTGGCACCGGTGTCGCCGGTCACACGGGCGGCTTCGGCATAGATCTTCTTGAACTGCTTTTCGGTCAGATCGCCGTAATAGCCCTTGAGCTTTTGCTTGGCGCGCAGCTGGGTGCCGAAATCCGACAGTTTGCCCTTGCGGCGCTGACCGTGCTGGCCGGGGCCATATTCACGCTTGTTGATGGGCGACTTGGCGCGGCCCCAGATGTTTTCGCCCATGCGGCGGTCGATCTTGTACTTGGCAGCTGTGCGTTTGGTCACGGCTGATCTCCTTCGTTCGTGGCGCCACCAGCGGGCTGGCAGCAAGGAAGGGCGTTGTCCTATTTCCCCAAGGGACGACAGGGTTCCGCTTGCGCGGTCCACCAACACCAATGAAAAGCCCCCGGGGGTTACCCGGGGACGTGGCGGCCTTATACAGGCGCAAAGGGCAGAGTCAACAGGCCCCGCAACGATCAGGCCGCCATGTCATGACGCAAGATCGCCGCTTCTGAAGATGACAGGTTGCGACGGGCATAATCACCGTATTTCGCCGGGTTGCGGTCGATGCCCGGCAACAGCGACAAAAGCGAACCACGCTGATCGCTGTCGATCGTTTCCAGCGCGCAGTTCGACGGGTGAAAACTCTCGGTTTCCAGCCCGTTGGCCCAGACAACATTGTGGGTATCCAGCAGGATATGAATATAGGTGACCTCGCGCAGGGCATGGTCGATGCAGATCGTGGCGTCGTTCATCAGATCTTCGGCCTTGACCAGCACCTCATCCGTGTTGAACAGCGCCCGCGCCGGCGCACCGCTCAGCAACATGCGGTGTTGCGGCGACACCAGCAGATCGTCATCGGGGCGGTCCACCCCAAGCGCGCCGGCCTTGAACCGGATCGGGCGCAGATGTGGCATCGCATACAGCCGGGCCCCGGTCATCCGACGGCTGCCCATCCACAGAATATCTTGCGACCCGTTGTCTTTGGTCAGGATACGGTCGCCGGGGCGCAGATCCTGAATCAGGCGGGGGCCTGCGGGTGTCAGAATACGGGTGCCCGGGGTAAAGCAGATCACGCCCCCCGCGCCTTTGGTGTTCGATCCGGTTTCCGTGCGATCAACCGCGGCCCGAACCACCCAAAGATCCTGCTCTGGTGGCGGTGCTTCGCCCACAAACATCAGCAGACGTGCCCCCGTATCGGGCACCGCCAGAATGGTAACGGGCCAGCTTTGGTGGCCATCTGTAACGATAAAGGCCTGATCAATGTCCTCATCTTCAGGCTCGGCCACGCCATCGGCCTGCTGCACGGCACCGGCCACAGCCGCGCCAATCAACCGACGCACCATGCGTGCCGCCCGGCGACGGATTTCCTGCACACCTTCGGCCCCGTCAAGGATCAACGGGCCACCGGCATTGTCAACCTGAACGGCCTGCCCGTGCCAACGCCAAGCGGCGCCAACGGCAAGCACATCAAGCGGAGCGGCCGGAAGGCCATCGATTTCTGTCTGGGACCAAGAGATGACAAACGTGCCTTTTGAGCGCGTCACCATGTCTTACTGTCCTTCGTCTGCTCGGTTTCTTCTTGGTTTTCCGGCCAGTGTAACCAGTTGTTAACCTTTGCGCTATGACGAAAGCGCAACACCTGCGCCATTCCCGCAAAATGCCGTTACGTCAGATGGCGCAAGACGGCCCTACTTGCCAAAATGCGAGAATCTATAGGGCGAAATCCCGTATTTCAGGCGGAAAGACTTGGAAAAATGCGATGTGCTGGCATAGCCGCAGGCGATCGACACATCGGTCACGCTCATATCGGTTTCGGCCAGCAGCGCCCGCCCGCGTTGCAGGCGCAGGTCGTTCATATAGCGCACCGGGGTGACGCCCAGATAACGGTTGAACAGCCGCTCGATCTGCCGCCGTGACAGTTTGAGTTGCGCGGCACAGGCATCAAGATCAAACGGCTCTTCGATGCGGCCCTCCAGAAAGGCAACGGCCTCGATCAGCTTTTCATGCCGTGTTCCCAGACGCGCCGCCAGCGAGGTGGTCTGTTCATCCGCCTCGGTGCGCCGCCCGGTCAGCAGGCACATGTTCATCACTTCTTGGCTCAGGGCCATGCCAAAGCGGTCGTTGATCAGCTTAAGCATCAGATCCGCCGCCGCAACGCCACCCGCACAGGTCATGATCCGGTCGTCGATGCAAAACACCTGACGGGCGGCAGCAAGATCGGGAAAGGTTTCGACAAAGCCTGCGATGTTTTCCCAGTGCAGGGTGAACCGACGATCCTTAAGGATGCCAGCCCGTGCCAAGGCATAGGCCCCGGTACACAGCCCCCCCACCACACGCCCCCGCCGCCACAGCCCACGCAGCCAGTCGGCCAGGGCAGCGGTCACCTGATCTTCCGGCTCGACCCCCGAACAGACAAACACCATGCCAGCGGGCTGTGTCGCCCCGAAAGCACCATCCACCATCACCGGCACCCCGTTGGAACAGGCCACAGGCTGCCCATCGGCGGACAGAACCTGCCAGCGGAACAGGATCTGGCCGGTCAGCTGGTTGGCAATCCGCATCGGCTCGATCGCCGAGGAAAAGGCCAGCATGGTAAACTTGGGCAACAGAACAAAGGTCACCTGCATGGGTTCGGGCACAGGTGGGATCACCACATGCGCCACACCCTTGGCCACGAACTTCTGTGTCTCTGCTGTCATGCCCCTACCTTGGCGCAAACTATGCCAGACCGGCCATCGCCACGCCAGAGGCAGGATGGCCCCGCGTGGTGCAGCGTAACAGGCCGTGCGGGGGGCCCGGGCGGGCGTGGATCTGCGGCTAGCGCAGGCCGAATTGCGCCATCGCCTCGGCCAGACCGGGCGGCAGGGCCTCTTCCGTGCTGCGCCCCTTGGGCAGATCGCGCGGGGCATCGGCGACATCCAGATAGCGCCAGCCCTGAAACGGGCGGCGCGGGGCGGCATCGGTGCGCACCACCTCGGCATCCAGAACGATGGCACAGCGGCTGATCCCGTCATCGCCCACCACCTGTTCCAGCCCGACGATCCGCTGACGGCACAGGATCACCCCCTTGATCACCCAAAACAACGATCCGCCATTCAGCACCTCGGCTTCGCGCTTTGGCCACATCCGGGTGACATGCACGGCGCAACCCGCGGGCCAACGACGCCGCTGGCTGTGCTGCCAGTCCAAGAGATCCTCGATGCTGTCGGCCCCGACGCAAAGTTTCAGAAGATGCACATGATCTGCCACGACTCACCCCTTGTCCTTGACCCGACAAGAATAGGCGTTCAGACGGTCAGGGCAAGTTGACCCTGCCCACACATGGGCCTATCTTGTGCCTTCCTTCCAAATCAGACACCAAACCAAGGATATGCCGATGTCCCGTTTTTCCGCGCCCATTGCCGAGCAGATCTGGGACATGAAGTATCGCCTGAAAGAGGCTGATGGCACGGCCATCGACGGTTCGGTTGAAGATACATGGCATCGTATCGCCCGCGCCCTGGCATCGGTCGAGAAAGACCCCGCGCATTGGGAAGCAAAATTCTACGCCGCCCTTGAAGATTTCAAATACCTGCCAGCAGGCCGCATCACCGCAGGTGCGGGCACCGGGCGCAGCGTGACGCTGTTCAACTGCTTTGTCATGGGCACCGTGCCCGACAGCATGGGCGGCATTTTTGACGGGCTGAAAGAGGCCGCGCTGACGATGCAGCAGGGCGGCGGGATCGGCTATGATTTCAGCACCATCCGCCCGCGCGGGGCCGAGGTGAAGGGCGTGGCGGCCGATGCCTCGGGGCCTTTGTCGTTCATGGATGTCTGGGATGCGATGTGCCGCACCATCATGTCGGCTGGCAGCCGGCGCGGTGCGATGATGGCCACCATGCGCTGCGACCACCCCGATGTGGAACAGTTCATCGAGGCCAAGAAAGACCCGGCCCGCCTGCGCATGTTCAACCTGTCGGTTCTGGTGACAGACCCGTTCATGGATGCGGTCAAGGCCGATGGCCCGTGGGAATTGGTGTTCGGCGGCAAGGTCTACAAGACGGTGCAGGCGCGCGATCTGTGGAACAAGATCATGCGCAACACCTATGATTTCGCCGAACCCGGCGTGATCTTCATCGACCGGATCAACGCCGCGAACAACCTGCGCTATTGCGAAACCATTGCCGCCACCAACCCCTGCGGCGAACAGCCGCTGCCGCCCTATGGTGCCTGCCTGTTGGGCAGCATCAACATGCCGACTTTGGTGAAAAACGCCTTTGAGGCCAATGCCGAACTGGATCTGGCGGCGCTGGACGATCTTGTGCGCACCGCCGTGCGGATGATGGACAATGTGGTGGATGCCAGCCGCTTCCCCCTACCCCAGCAAGAAGCCGAGGCGCAGAACAAGCGCCGCATTGGCCTTGGCGTGACCGGCCTTGCCGATGCGCTGCTGATGCTGGGCCTGCGCTATGGCAGCGAAGCCGCGGCCCGGCAGACCGAAGACTGGATGCACGCGATTGCCCGCGCCTCGTATCTCGCCTCGGTCGATCTGGCGCGCGAGAAAGGCGCCTTCCCGCTGTTTGATGCCGAAAAATATCTTGCCTCGGGGTCGCTGACCCATATGGATGCCGATGTGAAACAGGCCATCCGCACCCATGGCATCCGCAATGCCCTGCTGACCTCGATTGCCCCCACGGGCACGATCAGCCTTTATGCGGGCAATGTGTCGTCGGGCATCGAGCCGGTCTTTGCCTATGCCTATACCCGCAAGGTGCTGCAAAAAGACGGCTCGCGCACCGAAGAAGAGGTCGTCGATTACGCCGTTCGCCTGTGGCGCGAGAAAAAGGGCGACGCCCCCCTGCCCGATTACTTTGTCAACGCCCAGACCCTGCCCCCGCTGGATCATGTGCGTATGCAGGCCGCGGCCCAGAAATGGATCGACTCGTCGATTTCGAAAACCATCAACTGCCCCGAGGACATCAGCTTTGACGATTTCAAAGAGGTCTATATGGCCGCCTGGGATCAGGGCTGCAAAGGCTGCACCACCTATCGCCCGAATGATGTGACGGGCTCTGTGCTCAGCGTGTCGGAAACCACGGAAAAGACACCGTCCGAAGCCCCCGAAATGGCGCGCGAAGAGGGCGAAGTTGTCTATCTGTCGGAACCCCTTGACCGGCCTGCCGCCTTGGAAGGCCAGACCTACAAACTGAAATGGCCGGGCTCGGAACATGCGCTTTACATCACGATCAATGATATCGTGATCGCCGGTCACCGCCGCCCGTTTGAGGTCTTCATCAACTCGAAGAACATGGAGCATTACGCCTGGACCGTGGCGCTGACGCGCATGATCAGCGCCGTGTTCCGGCGGGGGGGCGATATTTCCTTTGTGGTGGAAGAGCTGAAAGCCGTGTTCGACCCACGCGGCGGCGCCTGGATGGAGCGCAAATATGTGCCTTCGATCCTTGCGGCCATCGGCGGGGTGATCGAACGCCACCTGATCGAGATCGGCTTTATCGAAGGGGAAGGCATGGGCCTGAAAACCGACCCCAAGGCCGAGGTCGTGGCCATCGGCATGCCCAAGGGCAAAGCCTGCTCCAGCTGCGGCAGCTATGACTTGCGAATGGTCGAAGGCTGCATGACCTGCGCCAGCTGCGGCCATTCCAAATGCGGCTAAGTCTGGGTGTCTAGGGAAATTGTAGAACCAACCATAAGAGATCCACTTTGACGGTTTTGTTTGCCCCACGCCAAGCATAACTTTGCCACGCCTGGCTAAGTCGTTGAAATCGCTAGGGGCCAAAGGTGCCGCCCTCAGATGGGCGGCACTTTTGTATTGGCTGTCCCAAGGCCCCCTCGCTTGACGACAGCAGGGTTAATCCGCCTATTGCCAGATCCGGCCCGATCAGCGGCCAAACAGGTTGCGCGAACTGCCCGCGATCAGCAGCGCCACATTCGTCATCGCCCGCGTCGGCGACAGGCCCGGCGGCACGGCGATGTAGCGCGGCTGCCAGTCGGGCCCAAAGCCCTGTTTATAGGCCCGCGCCCCCGCGAAACTGCCAAAGACGGCACTGTTGCGGTAAATAAAGCTGCCAAACCGGTTCCACAGCCGCTCGACCGACCGGGCCGCCAGCCCCTCGGGCGGGGCGACGCCCAGGCTAAAGCTGTGCGCGCCCTGATCGCGATAGCGTTCCATCACATACAGCGTCAGCACCGTCATCATGCCCGCGCCTGCCTCGGGGCGAAAGCGCAGCAGATCAAAGGCAACGTGATGGCCCGCACCGGGGGCCAGAACCGTGGCAAAGGCCAAGACCTTCCCGCCCTGCCTCACCACAGCCAGCGCAAAGCGCCCCAGCCAATCGGCATCGAAATGGCCAACGGAAAATCGCTTGTCGCGCCCCAGACCGGCCTGCAACCAGGCGTCCGACACGTCGGCCAATTCGGCCAGCAGGGCGGGCGCATGGGGCGGCAACGACAGATCACAGGTCGCGCCCTTGGCCTGCCATTGCGCGGCCTCTTCGCGCAGCGGAACAAAGGGCGCATCCCACAGACGCAAACCACGCAGCGCCACCTTGGCCTCATCGCCGATCCGGTGCAGCGAAAAGCCCATCTCGCCGTAAAGCGCCAGGCGGTCGGGGCCCAGGTCGTAAAACACCGCCTCGGCCCCCGAGCGCCGGGCCAGATCAAGGAAGGTCCAGCACAGATCGGCCACTTCTTCGGCCCGGCCCACCGGATCGCCCAGCGCCACCCAGGTCTTGCCCTGTTCGCGGAACATCAAAAAGGCCCCGCCCGGCTCTGATATCAGAAACCGCTTATCCCCGGTCAGCGCCAGACAGCCCCGCGGCTGGCCCGCCTGCGCCACAATCGCCTCAACCTGTGCCATCACCCCCGGCTGCGACCCATCCAGCGCCGCGGCCTGCTTGGGGCGCAAGGCCAGATAGATGGCAAACAGGAACAGCAGCGCCGAGGCCAGCAGCCCCGCCCGCAAGGCCTGCGGCACACCATTGCCGCCCTTCACCAAGGCGCGCAGATCCTCGGTGCCCTGTGGGGCGCTGTGGATGAAGAAGAAGAACACTCCGCCCCCCAGCAGCACCGCAAAGACCAGCGCAAACCACGACGGGCTGAACACACTGTCGGTCAGCTTGGCCTTGCGGTAAAAACTGCGCCGAAAGGGCCACAGCAACACCGCCCCCGCCGCCAGCAATCCCGCATTTTCATAGTCGAAATCGTTCAACAGCGACGTGACCACAGCCACGCCCAGCGCCGCCAGCATCAGCCAGAACGCCGCCTTGATGCGCCGCCCCAACCCATGCGACAAGATCAGCAAGGTCACACCCAGCATCGCCAGCAACAGCGTCCCACCTTCTCGCATCAAGGCAGCGATCAGGCGCAGCTCCTCTATCGCCTCGCCCCGCACCGACGGGATCAGCGACACCATCACCAGATAAACCCCAAAGCCGAACGACACCAACGCCGTCAGCGATGGCACCATGCCGTGCACAGCCTCCAGCGCCGGGCGCATTGGCGCGGGAATATTGCCAGTCAGGCGGCCGATCGCCCCCCCGGCCAGCCGCAATTCGTTCAGCGATACCAACGCAAAGCCCAGCACAAAGGGCAGCAGATAGTAGATGATGCGAAACATCAGCAACGCCGCCGCCACTTCGCTGACCGGCACATGCGGCGGCAGGGTGCTGATCACCACGGCCTCGAATACGCCCACACCGCCGGGCACATGGCTAAGAACCCCGGCCATCATCGCAATCGCATAAATCGCGACAAAGGATGCAAACGGCGGCGTGCCGGCGGGCATCAACACCCACAGCGTAAAGGCCGCCGCGACCACATCAACCAGCGTCACCACCGCCTGCCCCGCCAGATTGCGCGGCGACGGCAAACGCAACTCCAGCTTCCAGATCCGCAAAGACCGGTTGCCCCAGGAAATGAACAGGATCGCCGCAATCGACAGCACCACAACCGCGGTCGACCCCCAGCGGATCAGCTCGGGCGGCAAGGGCAGCAGCCCGCCCAGCACATAGGGGTGCAGTGCCAGCGCGGCAAAGCCCGCAAGCGTCAGCCCCGTGCCCAAGGCCACGGCGATATAGCCCGATACGGTCGCCACTTCAAAGGCGTTCAGCCCAAAGGCCGAATAGATGCGATAGCGGACCGCCCCCCCGGAAACGACGCTGACCCCGATGGTATTGCCGAAGGCATAGGCCAGAAAGCCCCCCAGGCTGACAACCCGCAACGGCAAGGTGCGGCCAATGAACCGCAGGGCCAGCACGTCATAGCCCACCAGCGCCGCATAGGCGATTGCCGTGGCCAGCACCGCCGCCACCAGCACCGGCTTGGGCGTCGCCCGCACATGGGCCAACACCGCCGCCGGATCGACAGGTTTCAGCAGATGGTGCAGCGCATAAAGGCCCAGGCCAAACAGCCCAAGGCCCAGCAAGACCGGAAACGCGCGCCACAGCGCCTTGATCAAAGCAGAAGAAGACGACACCAGGACACCCGTCAAAGCCGCGGACCGTGCCTAGCAGCTATGGGATGCACAGTCGCGTGTAAACACTGCCGCCAACAATTTCCCGGCACAGCCGTGACGTCAGCGCCACCCCCCCACATCCGGCCCTAGCTTAGCGCCGCCCGCACCTCGGCCGGCATCCGCACCGCACCCGTGGGGCCAAGGCAGACCAGCGTCACCCGCGCCTCGAACAGACGCTGATCGCCACGCATCACCGCCTGATCCAGCACAATCCGCGCACCGCCCAATTCCACCAGCGCCGTGGTCACCACCAACGCGTCATCAAAGACCGCCGGACGCAGGTAATCCGCCTCGACCCGCCGCACCGCAAAGACAATGCCCGCCTCGGTGCGCAACCTGCCCTGATCCACCCCCCGCGCACGCACCCACTCACTGCGCCCACGCTCGATGAATTTCAGGTAGTTGGCATAGTAAACGATACCCGCCAGATCAGTGTCTTCATAATAGACGCGAAGGGTGAATTCGTGCATCAGCTTATCCTCGGTTTACAGCTTGCCACACATCATGTCGCCACCCGGCCAATATCCGCAGGCTTTTGGGGGCGGGCATTGGTGACCGACAAAGATTTCAAGCCGGTGCAAAGGGATGTATCATCCCAAAGCTGTGGTGGTAAGGGCCGGTCCCGGTGCCACCCCGAAAAGGAGAAGCCATGACCCCCTGTCCATTCGTGAAATCCGTTCTGACGGCCTTTCTGTGCGCCGCCCTGCTTTGCACCGCCAGCCTGCCTGCCAATGCCGAGGAGGTGGGCCGCGTTGGTGTGGATTGGGTGGGCAATGACATCATCATCGACGCCTTTCCCGACCCCAAAGTGCAGGGCGTGACCTGCCATGTGGCCTATTTCGACCGCTCGCTGATCGACCGGCTGTCCAATGGCAACTGGTTCGAAGACCCCAGCTATTCCGCCGTGGATTGCACCCAGACCGGGCCGATCACTCTGGGCGATATCGACCGCAAAGAGGATGGCGAGGTCGTCTTTTCCGAACGCCAGTCGCTGATCCTGAAATCCCTGCGCGTGACCCGCATCTATGATGCGCGCAACAACGCCCTGATCTACCTGGCCCATGCCAGCGAACTGACCCAAGGCTCGGGCAAGATGTCGATCTCGGTGGTGCCACTGCCGTAACGGGCGTTACTGCACCGCCACCACACGGGCGGCCAGCCGCAAGGCATGGGCGGGCTCTTGGGCCATGGCGGGCAAGACCCGGTCATAGCCCGCCCGGATCACCCCGGCGATCTCGGGGCGCAGCACCACGGCTTCGCCCACCCGCGCCAGCGGCGACACGCCCTGAAACGCCTGATCGCTCCACAGCAAGATCGACTGCACCGCCTGGCTCAGCGCCACCGTCTCGGCAGGGGCGGCGGACAAATGCTCATCCATCCGCAGAAACACGAAACAGGCCTTGATCGCCCCCGCCGCATCAAAGCGGAAAATCCGGTATTGGTTTGCCTCGGCCGCCTCTAGCCGATCGACCAGGGGGCGCAGATCGGGCACCAGCCGGTCCAGCTTGGGCACATGGCGCAACTCATCCCAGTCGCGCACAAAGAACACCATCAGATTGGCCCCCAGCTCGGGGTCTGTCTCGGCCATCTGATGCCCGGCCAGCGCCACCACCGCCTCGAACGCCCCCTTGACGACAGGCAGCGTTGCATCATCGACGCCAAACACCACCGGCACGATGGGTCGCCCCCAGCGGGCGAACAGATAGGTCCCGTCGCTGCGGGTAAACAGGGCTTGCACGGCTTGCGCGTCCATCAGGGCCTCCGATCTGGTCGCCGCCGCAATACAGCGCCCCTGGCCTTCGGGCAACCCAAAGGCGCCCGCCGCAGACCACGGCATCATGGAAAGACATGGCATCTGGACTCGGGCCTGCACAGGCATGATATTCGCCCCATGTCCCTGCCCCCCGGTTTCCTTGATGAACTTCGCACCCGTGTGACGCTGTCACAAATCGTCGGGCGCAAGGTCACATGGGATATGCGCAAATCGAACATGGCCAAGGGCGACTGGTGGGCGCCCTGCCCGTTTCATCAGGAAAAGTCGGCCTCTTTCCATGTCGATGACCGCAAGGGCTTTTACTATTGCTTTGGCTGCCACGCCAAAGGCGATGTGCTGACCTTTGTGAAAGAGGCCGAGAACCTGCCCTTCATGGAGGCTGTCGAATCGCTGGCACGCGAGGCCGGGATGACAATGCCCGCCCGCGACCCCAAGGCCGCCGAACGCGCCGACCACCGCACGCAATTGGCGCAGGTGATGGAAGAGGCGGTCAAATGGTTCCGCCTGCAACTGAAAACCTCTGCCGCCGCCGAGGCCCGCGCCTATATCGCCAAACGCAGCCTGTCAGAGGCCGCACAAGACCGCTGGGAAATCGGCTTTGCGCCGGACCAGCGGCAAGCCCTTTTCCAATCCTTGCAGCAAAAGGGCCATTCCGCCGATTTGATCGTTGAAAGCGGGCTTTGTGCCAAAGCTGATGACGGCAGCATCTACGACCGCTTTCGGGGCCGCATCATCTTTCCCATTCGCGACGGGCGTGGCCGCGCCATCAGCCTTGGTGGCCGCGCGATGGACCCGAATGCCCGCGCCAAATACCTCAACGGCCCCGAAACCCCGCTGTTCGACAAGGGCCGCAACCTGTTCAATCAGGCCCCCGCGCGAGAGGCCGCGGGCAAGGGCCTGCCGCTGATCGTGGCCGAAGGCTATATGGATGTGATCGCCCTGTCCGAGGCAGGCTTTCGCGCCACCGTGGCCCCCTTGGGCACCGCCGTCACCGAAGATCAGCTGCGCCTGCTGTGGCGCATCGCAGATGAACCCATCATCGCGCTGGATGGCGATGCCGCGGGCATCCGCGCCGCCTTGCGGGTGGTCGATCTTGCCCTGCCCTTGCTAGAGGCAGGCAAGGGCCTGCGCTTTGCCGTGCTGCCCGCCGGGCTTGATCCTGATGACCTGATCAAACAGCAAGGCGCGCCCGCGATGCAAAAGGTGCTTGATGACGCACAGCCGATGGTGCGCCTGCTGTGGCAACGCGAAACCGAAGGCCGCGATTTCGACAGCCCCGAACGCAAGGCCGCACTCGACAAATCCCTGCGCGCGGCCCTTGCCCGCATTGCCGACCCCTTCATCCGCGACCATTATGCCGCCGAGATCAAAGACCTGCGCGCCGATCTGTTTGGCCGCAACCGCCGCAGCCAGGGCCCGGCACAGGGGTTTCAGCCACGCGGCCCCTTTGTGCCACGGGGCCGCTTTGGGGCGCCGTTTCAGCCGATTGCCCCGCTGTCATCCACCAAGCAAAGCCTGCTGGCCACCGCCCCCGATACCGCCCAGGACAGCCTGCGCGAGGCGGTGATCCTGGCGGGCTGCATCAACCATCCACATCTGATCCCGCGCTTTGAATCTGCCCTTGAACGGCTGGAATTCCATGGCCCCGGCCATGACGTGTTGCGCAATCTGATCCTTTATCACCAAACCGCGCCTGACCTTCTGGCCACCCTGATGGCCGAGGCCCCGCTGCCCACCGAAGCCGCACTCTTGCACCCCCATGTGCGCATCACCCAAGCCCTCAGCCCCAAGGCCGATCCGGTGCAGGCCGAAGGCTGTCTGGCCGAGGCCCTTGCCCGCCTGCAAGCCGACCGCGCGCACCGCCTTGAAATTCTCGATGCCGAAGACGATCTAGGGGGTGTGGCAGATGAAGGGCTGACATGGCGCCTGTCCAAGGCCGCCGAGGCCCGGCACACCGCCGCACGCGGCCCGCAAGACACCAAAGGGGATTCCGTGCTTGCCCCCAATGGCGTCGAGTTGGACCGTGACGAACTGGATCGGGCACGCAAACTGCACGATTCGATCGACTTCACACGCGGGGGACGCAAGCATTGACGCGCTTTTACCGGCATTTCTGCCAGCATCAGCCAAAGAAAATGCCCGGCAAGCCTTTAACCCGCTGTGATTCGCGTTATTGATTCGAGATTGGCGATCCGATTCGCCAACCGCCCCCGCGATTGCGCCCATCAAGGAGCAGACATGGCCCTGAAAGACACCGACGACGCCAAGCCCGAAGCCGAAGCCGAGGACGTTTCCTTCGACATGAGCCAGGCTGCCGTCAAGAAGATGATCGCCGACGCCCGCGAGCGTGGCTACATCACCTATGAACAGCTCAATCAGGTCATGCCCCCCGAACAGGTCTCGGGCGAGCAGATCGAAGATGTCATGGCGATGCTGTCGGAAATGGGCATCAACGTCATCGAGGATGACGAGGCCGAAGAGGGCGAACCCGCCCCCGCCGGTGGTGATCTGATCGAAACCTCGGGCAATCGCGAAGTCGCCGTGGTTGGCGCCACCTCGGAAACGCTGGATCGCACCGATGATCCGGTGCGCATGTATCTGCGCGAAATGGGCAGCGTCGAACTTCTCAGCCGCGAAGGCGAAATCGCCATCGCCAAGCGGATAGAAGCCGGGCGCAACACCATGATCCTCGGGCTGTGCGAAAGCCCGCTGACCTTTCAGGCCATCACCATCTGGCGCGACGAACTTCTGAACGAAGACATCCTGCTGCGCGATGTGATCGACCTCGAAGCCACCTTTGGCCGCAACCTCGATGGCGAAGACGATCTCGAAGGGGGCGACCTTGAGGGCGTGTCGGTTGACAGCGGCGACAGCAGCAGCAGCAGCCCGCGCCGCAGCGCCGGTTCAGAGCCCGAGCTTGACGCCGACGGCAACCCGATCTTGCAGCAAGATGACGATGACGAGGATGACGATGCCTCGAACATGTCTCTCGCCGCGATGGAGGCCGCGCTCAAGCCCAAGGTGCTTGATACCCTTGCCATGATCGCCCGCGATTACGGCAAGCTGTCTGATATGCAAGACGCCCGGATGAATGCCGCGCTGTCGAAAAAGCAGGTCTTCTCGGTCGAGGATGAGGCCGCCTATCAAAAGCTGCGGTCGGAAATCGTGACGCTGGTGAACGAACTTCACCTGCACAACAACCGGATCGAGGCCCTGATCGACCAGCTTTACGGCATCAACCGCCGGATCATGTCGATCAACTCGGGCATGGTCAAACTGGCCGATGCCGCCCGCATCAACCGTCAGGAATTCATCGCCGAATATCAGGGCTATGAACTCGACCCCCACTGGCTTGACCGCATGACCCAGAAATCGGGCCGCGGCTGGCAGGCGTTGATCGAAAAGTCACGCGACAAGGTCGAAGAGCTGCGCAACGATATGGCCCAGGTCGGCCAGTATATCGGCGTTGACATCGGCGAATTCCGCCGCATCGTGAATCAGGTGCAAAAGGGCGAAAAAGAGGCCCGTCAGGCGAAAAAGGAAATGGTCGAGGCCAACCTGCGCCTCGTGATCTCTATCGCCAAGAAATACACCAACCGCGGCCTGCAATTCCTTGACCTGATCCAAGAGGGCAACATCGGCCTGATGAAGGCCGTGGACAAATTCGAATACCGTCGCGGCTATAAATTCAGCACCTATGCAACCTGGTGGATCCGTCAGGCGATCACCCGGTCGATCGCCGATCAGGCCCGCACCATCCGTATTCCGGTGCATATGATCGAAACGATCAACAAGCTGGTCCGCACCGGCCGTCAGATGCTGCACGAAATCGGTCGCGAACCCACGCCCGAGGAACTGGCCGAAAAGCTGCAAATGCCGCTGGAAAAGGTTCGCAAGGTGATGAAGATCGCCAAGGAACCAATTTCGCTGGAAACGCCCATCGGCGACGAAGAAGACAGCCAGCTTGGCGACTTCATCGAAGACAAGAACGCGATCCTTCCCTTGGATTCAGCCATCCAAGAGAATCTCAAGGAAACCACCACCCGCGTTCTGGCCTCACTCACGCCCCGCGAAGAACGCGTGCTGCGCATGCGCTTTGGCATCGGCATGAACACCGACCACACGCTAGAGGAAGTCGGCCAGCAGTTCAGCGTCACCCGCGAACGTATCCGCCAGATCGAGGCGAAAGCCCTGCGCAAGCTGAAACACCCCAGCCGCAGCCGCAAACTGCGCAGCTTCCTCGACCAATAAACAAAAGCGCCCCACGGGGCGCTTTTTTCTTTTGTACAGCAAATGCGTTAACTCAGCTACGTCGTCTACAAGATCACCTTTCCCAACGGAAAATTCTATGTCGGCAAAGACATAGGCGAACCCGGGCATTCGCTGCGCTATTTCGGGTCATGGCATAATGAGACGGTCGAAGCAGACTTTGAAACAGAAGACCTACGCGACTTCACAGTGCGAAAAGAAATTCTCTTCGAAAGCGACGACAAAGCACTCGTCTCGCGTAAGGAAAGCGACCTGATCCGAGCGCTAAACTCGAACGATCCCGCTATCGGATACAACCGATCTCATCGAACGCGCAGCCGCCGCTAGGACAGTCTCCACCCGCGCAGGTCGGGCTTCAGCCCGACTCCTTCCCATCGCTTTTTCCTTGCCGAAATCCTGACACTTCCCAATACTGCCAAGCAAATCTGTGACGGTATTTTTTGAATTTGACTCCCTTGCCATCTTCCCTGCCCAACCCCAAGACAGTCCTTCTCCTCGGCGTCCTCTGCGGTGTGGCCCTGTTCCTTATCGGCTATGTGGCCTATACCCAAACCCAAATTCGCATCTTTGCGGCCCTTGGCCCCTTTGCCTTTGCCCTGATCGGCGGCGCAATGCTTTGGGGCCACCGGCTTGCGAAAAGAAACTGGCTGCGCGTCAGTGGAAAGATCCTTGCCAAGGAAGGCTTTGACCCGACCCGACTGACCCTTGCCTTTTCCTTGGGCCAAACCCAGCATATCGGCATCCTAGAGGAGGATACCACCCGCCGGGTGGGCGACACCATCGCGGCCTATGTCAACCCGACAAACCCCAAAGACATGTTTTCCGCCAGTTTCGTCTTCCCCATCATGGGCGCGGGCTTCCTGCTCATCGGGCTTTTCGCTGCCAGCCTGGTACTGTTCGGCGGGGCCCATATCTCCCTCGAATAGTGGCTCGGGTCTCATTGACACACCCGCCCTTTGCTTCATGCTAGGGGAAAATCTCAGCCTCACGGAAGCTTACCCATGTCTCTCCTCTCCAAACTCTTTGGCGCGCGCCCCAAGCCTGCCACGGCCGAGCCAAGCCACAAGGCCGAAGAGTATAACGGCTTTGCCATCACCCCCATGCCCATCAAAGACGGCCCCGGCTGGCGGCTTTCGGCCCTGATCCAGAAAGATGGCCGCAGCCATACCCTTGTGCGCGCCGATATCATCAACAACCTTGACGAAGCCGCCGCCGCCTCGGTGGCCAAGGCCAAGCGCATGATCGACGAACAGGGCGACCGGCTGTTTGGCTGACATGACACGCAAGCCCCTTCCGCACGACTGGTTTACCTCAAGACGCAGCAACATGCCGCCGCAGTCAATCGTTAGAGAACGGATCAACAACGGCAGGGCGCCGATCGTGGCCGGATAAGATACCTGCGTCAGGTCACATGTTTGTGGTGGAAGTAAGGGCCGGCATAAATGCCTGGCTTCATTTGCATCCGACCCCTTGGGCCTGCCAGACGGTTCAAGTAACATTCCGAAGTGAGGCGGAGCCAATCAAGGCCGTCAGATTGCCTTTTAGCTTTCCATGACCCCAAGTCTTGCTGCGATCACGCCTTGGGCAAGCTTGCCCTGATCTGCTCGAAATACCGCCCCGCAAACTGGGCAAAACGGCGTGCAACCGGGCCTTGGGCCACGGACTGTCGCGCCGCCAGAACCACCCGCAAGGGCCGCACGTCATCCAGAATCGGCAGAACCTTCACCCGTCGCCCGTCATATGTCAGATCGCTGGGCGGTCGCACGACCAAAAGGGTAAAGCCAAGATCCGCTGCCACGGCAGATCGCACCGCCTCAAGCGAGCTGGATGTAAAGACAATCTCGGGTGTCAGCTTGAGTTCCGCCAACACCTCCTCAAAATAGCCCCGGCTGCCCGGCCCATCCAGCATCACATAGGCCATGCCCCGCAGATCCGCGCTTTGAATGGCCGTCTTCCGGGCCAAGGGGTGATCTGCCGCCAAAACCACCGACGGGCGCAGACACAGCAGCTCGTGGCACTCCAGCCCCGCCATTACGGCCCCCCGATCATAGGTGATCGCGCATTCGATCAGGCCTTTGCGCAGATCTTCGGCCAAATCGGTCAATGACCTTTCCTGATGACGGATCAGAACGCCGGGGGCCTCGGCCCGAAAGCTGCGGATCAGATCTGCCGTATAAAAAGGCGACAGCGTCCAAAAAACGCCCAATC
The DNA here is from genome assembly GCF_036553525.1 of Pseudotabrizicola sp. L79. NCBI lineage: Bacteria > Pseudomonadati > Pseudomonadota > Alphaproteobacteria > Rhodobacterales > Paracoccaceae > Pseudotabrizicola > Pseudotabrizicola sp. L79. The sequence goes on from NZ_JAZHDA010000045.1 coordinate 218,706, forward strand.
GCAATTCACCACTGGCTTCTGTCGCAATGGCCTCGGCTTCGCGCACCAGTTGGTCGGCCTGATCCAGCAGCCGTGTCACATGCTGCAAGAACATCCGCCCCGACGCCGTCAGCTTCAGGCCTCGGGCATGGTGCCTGGCGAACAGAACAAGGCCAGTCACCGCCTCTAGCTTGTCGATGGCTTGTGAAATCGAGGGCTGCGAGATGTTCAAAATCCGGGCCGCTTGGGCGATCCCGCCGCTTTCGGCCACCGTGCGAAAGTAGGCGCATTGCTTGAGAGTGTATCTGACCATATTTTTCCACGCCAATAGCTCGGATAATTAAGTTTTCATCTTTCTTCAAAGCACCGCAAGCTTGGTGAACCCATGCGGCTGTGGCCTTGGTGTTTGTTGGCACAAACAGGTGCTGTCACCCACCGATCCACGCCCAAACCTGACTGGCCCCAAGCAGTGGACTGACCATGATCAACGCAAAGATCGATGCAATGAATGAAACCCTGCGCCAGATCGCATCGCTGCCCGAGCATGAAGCGCACTGTCTTCCGGGGCGCTTTTACACCGACCCCGATTATTTCGACTATGAGGTCGAAAACGTGTTGAAAAAAGAATGGCATGTTCTGGGCCGTGCCGACGAGATCGCCAAGCCCGGCGATTACTTTGTAACCCAGCTGTTCAACGAAAACCTGCTGGTGGTGCGCGGCGAGGACGGCGAAGTCAGGGTCTTGTCAAACCTGTGCCGCCATCGCGGCATGCCGCTGATGGAGGGCAAGGGATCGACCCGCCGTTTCATCTGCTCTTACCACGCCTGGGCCTATGGCCGTTCGGGCGAGTTGCTCAATGCCCCGCGCATGCGCGACAAGGGTGTCAGCGCCGAGAATTGCTCGCTGCCCAGTTTTCGCAGCGAAATCTGGAACGGTTTCATCTATTGCAACCTTGACGATGCCGCCGCCCCCCTGTCTGCGCGTCTTGGCCAGCTTGGGGCGCTGCTGGCCAATTACCAACCGCAAGACTTTCGCATCGTGCGCGAATTCGAGGAGGAATGGCACACCAATTGGAAATGTCTGGTCGAGAATTTCATGGAGGCGTATCACCTCTCGATCGTTCACCCCGAGACCTTGCACCCCTACACGCCCACCGGACTCAGCCGCAAATCAATGTCGGATGACAGTTTCACCTCATACTGTGCCAACTATCCCGACTCGGCCCAATCGCGCGGCATGGGGGCACCGGGCTTGCCCGAGGATGAGCGCCGCCGTTCGACCCTGTTCAATCTGTTCCCGACCCAAATCGCCAGCCAGGCCGCGACGCTGCTTGTCTCGTTTGCGATCAAACCCATCAGCGTTGACAAAATTTGCGTGCGCTGGACCATGTCAACCTATGGAGATGAGTTGACCCAGGACGAATTGGAAGAGCGCATTGCGCTGTGGTTAGAGGTGAACCGAGAAGACCGGGAAAAGCTGGAAAAGATGCAAAAGGCGCTTTCTTCGCGCCACGCCCCATCGGGCCACCTTGCCCCGCGTGATTTTGAGGGCACGATCTGGGATTTCTACCGCTACCTCGGCCGCGCCATTCCGCAACCCAGCACCCCCCTGCGCGCCGCAATCTAAAGACGCGCCCCGCCACCCAAGGGTCGCCCCACCCAGGCATCTGGTTTCTGACGTCGATTTGCCCAAGCCCAAAGCCACCGCCGCGCAGATCCGCCAAACAGGCAAGATCACGTCCCCCTGCTGCGGCACCACGCAACCAACCCACGCCCCGCACCACAGCGCCACACAGCCGATACGACAACGCCCTTTGCAGGTGTTCGGCAAGCTTCTGTTCTGAAAGATAAAAGTGGTGCCCAGAGCCGGAATCGAACCAGCGACACGCGGATTTTCAATCCGCTGCTCTACCAACTGAGCTATCTGGGCACCGTGGTCCTTGGGGCGCTACCCTTCGGATGGGCGGGTGATACGTCAGGTCGGCGGGGCTGTCCAGAGACTTTTTGCGGATTTTTCACTCAATTCCACGATCCTGTTCTCAAAGCCTGTTCCCGGCCTAGTGGCGCGTCTCATCCGCCTCGGGTGGGGCTTCGGACGTGTCGGCATCGGGTGCCTCTTGGGCGGGAATCACATAGCTTTCGGTCAGCCAGCGCCCCAGATCGATGTCGGCGCAGCGGCGAGAGCAGAAGGGCCGGTATTTCGGATCGCTGGCCTTGGCGCAGATCGGGCAGGTCATGCAAACAGCCCCTCGGCCAGATCCTCCAATGGCAGGCGGTCGCGGCGGCGCGTCAACTCATACAGCCCCAGATTGGTCCATCCGGCCAGATGGGCATCGCCCTCGGCCTTGAACGCGGCCTTGATCACCTGATCCAGCACCGCCCGATCTTTCTTGGACATCGGCGCGAAATCAACCACCACCTGCCCGCCCAGGCCCCGCAGCCGCAACTGGCGGCCCAGATCACGGGCAGCGGCGATGTTCACCTTCAGGCTGGCCGCAGGCGAGGTATCGGGGCCGGTGTTCACATCAACGGCCACCAGGGCACGCGTGGCCTCGATCATCATATGGCCGCCGCCGGACAAATCGACCCGCGGTTCCAGCAGGGCCGCGACCAGATCGTCCACGCCCAGATCGGCAAATCCGCCCGGTTCGGTGATCACCTCATCAGGGGCGGGGTCCAGCCAGTCGCGAAAGGCGATGTCATGGGCAACCGCCCCATCAACCAGCAGTTCCGCATCGCCGGTAACGTCGGCCAGCACCGCTTGGGCCAGGTCGCGCATCGCGGCAATGTCTTCGGCAATCGCATCGGGTTCGGCCTCGGCACAGGCCGAGCGCAAGATCAGCCCCAACCGTGCTTCGGCCCCTGCCATCGCCTCGGTTGCCAGGGCCGACAGATCGGCGCGCAGATCTTCATCCTTGATCCGGCGGCTGATGTTCAACCCCGGCGCATCCGGGGTGACAATCGCAAAGCGCGATTTGAACAGCAGGCGCGTGGTGACCGGAAAGGCCTTGCCCGCCTCGGCCGGGCCAGACACCTGCACCAACAGCCGCTGGCCCGGCGCGATGCCACTGACTTGGCGCAAAAAGCCGGTCTGGCCATCGGGCAGCTTGACGAAGATGCCCCCCTGCCCCTTCATCGGACGATCCGCAATGGCGCGAAAGATGGCGCCAGGCAGCACACGGTCGCCCTCGGGGTCGATCGACAGTTCGTGCAACTGCCCATCCACGATCAGCGCCGCACATTGGCGGTCGGCGATTTCGTCCAATATGACGACGCGGCCCTTCATGCTTGTCTCCAGACAGGCCAGCCCGCTGCCGTCAGCAGGGCGGCGGTTTCGGCCACGGGCAGGCCCATGATGCCACTGTAACTGCCCGAGATCCAAGGAATAAAGGCACCCGCAGCGCCCTGAATGCCATAGCCGCCAGCCTTGCCCTGCCAGTCACCGCTGGCCAGATAGCTGTTCAACTCAGCGTCCGACAGCCGCTTCATCTTGACCGCACTCACCGACTCGCGCGTCCACATCCGGTCGCCCCGGCGCAGGGCCACGGCGGTGATCACCTCATGGCGGCGACCGCCCAGCAGGGTCAGAAAGGCCGCGGCCTCGCCGGCATCGGCTGGCTTGCCCAGAATGCGGCGGCCCAGGGCAACGGTCGTATCGGCACACAGCACCAGATCATCCGGCCCGGCCGCCACCGCCAAAGCCTTTTCACGCGCCAGCCTTGCGCAATAGGGGCGCGGCTGTTCGCGGGGCTTGGGGTCTTCGTTGATGTCGGGGGGCAGAATGGCATCGGGCACAATGCCCAAGCCCGCCAGAAGTTCCTTTCTGCGCGGGCTTCCCGATCCGAGGATCAGTCTCACTTGAACCGATAGTTGATGCGGCCCTTCGACAGGTCGTAGGGCGTCATTTCCACCTGCACCTTGTCACCAGCCAGAACACGGATGCGGTTCTTGCGCATCTTGCCCGCCATCACCGCGATCAATTCATGGCCATTGTCGAGTTCGACCCTGAATGTCGCGTTTGGCAGGAGTTCCTTGACGACGCCGGGGAATTCGAGAATGTCTTCCTTGGCCATGTTCACTCCAAAATAGGGACAGGCCCGCGAGAACCGCAGGCCCTTGATGGGCGGCATATGCGCCTGTTATGGGCGATTTTCAAGCAATTTCTTGCCTGCCCCCCGCCGGAATGCGGCTTAGCCCCTGCCTGCAACGCGTTGGTGCTGTTCTGGCCAGTGCAGATGGTTCAGCACCCCGCCATCACGCCGCACCTCACGCACGGCGGCCAAGGATACCGGCGCCACGGCCCAGCCTGCCACGTTCATCGGGGTTTCGGCCAGAATGCCCGTGGGCGGAAAGCCCCGGTCGGGCGGGCCGTAAATCGCAGCCGATCCCCAGTTTTCATCAACCGCAGGGCAAAAGTCGCAGGCCCCCACCGTGGGCGCATGCGCCACGATGCACTGGTTTTCCAAGGCCCGCGCCATGCTGCCCACCCGCACGCGGGTAAACCCTGCCAGACTGTCGGTGCAAGACGGGGCCAGCAAGACCTCGGCCCCCTGATCAACCAGATGCCGCGCCAACAGCGGAAACTCGCTGTCATAGCAGATCACCACCCCGATCTTGCCCAGATCGGTGTCAAAAGGGGCCAGCCCCTGCCCGGCCACCACATCCCAGGTTTCACGCTCGAACCGGGTCATGATCTGCTTGTCCTGATGCCCGATCACGCCATCGGGGCCATACAGCACCGCGCGGTTCACCGGGCGCGCGCCATCAAAAAAGGGGGCACTGGCGCCAAGCAGGATCATGTCATGCCGCCGCGCCAGCTCAACATGCAGCGCATCCACCGCAGGCCAGTGCCGCGCCACCTCATGCAGCCCCCGTTCCAGATCGGCCGCCACCGCGCGCCCGCCCAAAGACGTCAGCTCCATCGCGCCATATTCGGGGAATACCGCCAACTTGGCCCCCCGTGCCGCCGCCCCTGCCACCCAAGAGCCGATCTTGGCGGCATAATCGTCAAACCGATCAAACCACGACAAATCATAGGCCGCTGCGGCCAGAACAAACCCGCTCATAATGCCCTCATCCAGAATTGCAGCGGCTTTTGGCTTTCATCGCCATCGCCCAGATCGCGCCAAGAGAAACTTGCCACCACACCCGGCAACTGGCGATAGCCGCGCTTTTCCCAAAACGCATGGTTCGACCGATAGGCCGCAGGCCGCGCCGGATGGTCATCGGGCCGCATCACCGAACAAAAGGCCACATGGCTGCGCCCCAAGGCCCGCGCATGATCTTCGCGCAGATCAAAAAAGCGGTGCCCGATGCCAAGGCTGCGATAATCGGGCAGCAAAACCGACTCGGCACAGTAAAAGATCTGGCCCAGATCAACACCCGTGGCGGCAAAGGGGGCGGCAAAATCGGCGGCATGGTCTTCCATCGGGGTGCCTGTCGCAGCCCCCACCAGCCGATCCCCCGCAAAGGCCCCCACCAGCACCGCACCCTGGCTGTTGCGATAGGTTTGCAGATAGTCGCGTTCGTAATCCAGATCGCCGTCGTAAAGATAAGGCCAATCGCGAAACACGGTGATGCGCAACCCCGCCACCGCATCCAGCGCCGCATCCAGATCGGCGCCGGTCAGCACCCGCACCGACAGGCCATCAGGCAGGGCGCGGGTCACGCCGAAACCTGCGCGATCCAGTCGTTCAGATTGTAAAAGGTGGTCACCCGCGCAATCTTGCCGTCTTTCAGCGCAAAGAACGACCCCGCCGGCAGAACATAGGCCTGTCCGCGGGCCTCGGGCAGGCCGGGGTCGGTTTGCAGATAGGTGCCATGCACCACGAATTCCGCCGCCCCCCGCGTGCCATCGGGGCTGACGAAAATCACCATATCCTTCAGCTCTTCGCGATAGCTGACGCCCATATGCCCGCAGAATTCAGCGAATTTTTCGCGCCCCCACCGGATGCCACCTTCATTCACCCGATGTTCGACATCATCGGTGATACAGGCCAGCATGCCCGCCGCATCGCCTGCGTTAAAGGCCGCGTAATAGGCGGCCAGGGTGGCACGGGCCGTTTCGGCGGCTGTGGTATCGGTCGGGGTTTGGGCGGTCATGGCAAGGCTCCTTCTGATCGTGGCCAGCTTAGCCAAGCCTGCGGCGGGGAAAAGGCCAGTTCCGCCTTTTGACAGGGCGAAAGCGGCCGCCCCGTGCCGTCAGCCTTCGGTCTGCTCGGTTGCCGGGCCAAAACGGGCCACCATCCGCGCAATGATCTGATCGCGCGCCTGCCGATAGGCGGCCAGCTTGGCCTCACGCGTTTCGCCCAAGCCGGTCGGATCAAGGATCGGCCAGTATTCGATCTCAAGATGATAATGGCGCGTCAATTCCAGCGCCATGCGCTGACTGGCGGGCGACAGGGCCACGATCAGGTCAAACTGACTCAGATCATCGCCCCATTCCTGCATCTCGTCAAAGCTGCGCGACCGATGCCGGGCAAGTTCTACCCCCACCTCGCGGCAGACGGCCACTGAAAAGCCATCCACCTCCATGTCATTCTTGACCCCGGCCGACTGGACATAGGCCCGCTGGCCATACATCTTCTTCATCAAGGCCTCGGCCATGGGCGAACGCACGGCATTATGGTCGCAGCAGAACAGAACCGACTGGGGAAATTCGCCCAAGCCCCTACCCCCAGTGCAACACGCAAATCAGCGTGAACAGGCGCCGCGCCGTATCCAGATCAACCTCGGCCTTGCCCTCCAGCCGTTCTTGCAACACCCGCGCACCTTCGTTGTGAATGCCACGCCGCGCCATGTCGATCGCCTCGATCTGGCTGGGGGGCAGGCGCTTGACCGCGTCGAAATAGCTTTCGCAGATCTGGAAGTAATCCTTCACCACCTGCCGGAACGGGCCAAGGCTCAGATGAAACTCGCCCACCTTGGTTTCATCCTCGGTCGCCACGTCAAAGACCAGCCGCCCCTCGCGGATGGCCAGCCCAAGGCGATAGGGGCCCGGGGCCACGGCCCGGCCATCCCGCGCGGGCAGGCCAAAGCTGTTTTCTTCCAGCAGATCAAAGATCGCCACCCGGCGCTCTTGCTCGATCTCGGGCGTGGGGCGGACCAGCCCTTTCTCGTCAATCTCGATATGGCAAATGCGGTTCGTCATGCTCGGGCCTTACTCGGTAACCCGCCCGTGATGCCCGACGATCCCCCGCAACGCAAGGGCGTAGTGGCGCGCGCTCAGCCATTCAGCCGATCCAGCCGTGCCCGCACACTCAGCCCATGTGCCTCCAGGCTTTCCGAGATTGCCAGCCGTTCAGCACTGGGGCCAATCGCCTTCAACGCCTCGGGCGTCATGCGGGCCATGGTGGTTTTCTTCATGAAATCCAACACATTCAGGCCGCTGGAGAACCGCGCCGACCGCGCCGTTGGCAACACATGGTTCGGCCCCCCGACATAATCGCCGATCGCCTCGGGCGTCCAGGGGCCAAGGAAAATCGCCCCCGCATGCGGGATGCGGGCCGCCAGCGCCTCGGCATCCTCGACCATGATCTCCAGATGCTCGGGCGCGATGCGATTGGCCAGATCCGCCGCCTGTTCCAGCGTCTTCACCACGATCACCGCGCCATTGTCGCGCCAGCTTGCGCCCGCAATCGCCCGCCGCTCCAGCGTCTCCAGCCGCTTGTCCACCGCTGCCGCCACGGCCTGCCCCAGGGCCGCATCGGTGGTGATCAAAATGGCCTGCGCACTTGCATCATGTTCGGCCTGGCTCAGCAAATCCAGCGCGATCCAGTCGGGGTCATTTCCGGCATCGGCAATCACCAACACCTCCGACGGCCCCGCGATCATGTCGATCCCCACACGGCCAAAAACCCGCCGCTTGGCTGCCGCCACAAAGGCATTGCCCGGCCCGGTGATCTTGTCCACCGGCTGCACCGTTGCCGTGCCATAGGCCAGCGCCGCAATCGCCTGCGCGCCGCCCATCCGATACACCACATCCACCCCGGCCAGTTCGGCCGCCAGCAAGACCAGCGGGTTCACCACACCATCCGGTGTCGGGCAAGCAATCACCAACCGCCCCACCCCCGCCACCTTGGCCGGAATCGCATTCATCAGCACACTTGACGGATAGCTGGCCGTGCCCCCGGGCACATACAGGCCCGCCGCCGAAACCGGCGTCCAGCGCCAGCCAAGGGTGGCCCCCGCCGCATCGGTCCAACTGGCATCCTCGGGGCGCTGCCGTTCATGATAGGCGCGGATCCGATCCGCCGCCAATTCCAGCGCGGCGCGGTCCTCGGGCGTGACCTTGGCCACTTCGGCCGCCATTTCAGCTGGCGAAAAGGCCAACCGCTCGGCCGTCAGGTCCAGCCGGTCAAACCGCGCGGTCAGGTCCAGCACCGCCGCATCGCCACGCGCGCGCACATCGGCAATGATCGCCGCGACCGTCTGATCCACATCCTCGGCCTCTTCGCGCTTCATCGACAACAGCGCGGCAAAACGGGCCTCGAAATCGGCATCACGGCAGGACAGGAACATGGGCATCTGGGGTCTCCCTTGGCGTTGCCACCCAACTAGCGCAGCCCACGCCCCCTCTCAAGCCGCCATTGGCTTATTCCGGTTCGGCGTTGCGGGCCGCCCAGACCTGCTGAAACGCCGGGCGGGCCTGACAAGCGGCCATCCAGCGTGCCACATTGGGGAACGGGGCCAACAGGGGCGCATAGGGCTGGCCATAGCGCAAACATTCCTCAACCATCACATCGGCCACGCTAAAGCGGTCCAAAAGCCAGTTACGGCCCTGCAAATGCGCCTCAAGCCGGGCCAGGGGCCGGGCCAGCTTTTGCGCTGCGATTTTCACAATGCCCTCGCCCGTCGGCGTCTCGGCCAGTTTGTCCCGATAGACATACAGGATTTCAATCGACAAAGGCTCGATCGCCGTGGCCGCGAACAGCGCCCAGTTTTCCATCAGGCTGGCTTCATCCGCCGAGGCAGGGCCCAGCGCGCCGCCGAATTTGCGCGCGATATGCAGGCAGATCGCCAGACTTTCGGTCAGCAACAGCGGCCCGTCGCGCAGCGCCGGCACTTGCCCGATGGGGTTGATGGCCAGAAAGGCCGGGGTGGCCGTGTTCAGCGGGGCCGTCGCCGCCAAGGGTTCGGCCAACCGATAGGCCTGCGTCACCGGCACATGGGTAAAGGGAATTTCGGCTTCGGCCAAGACCCACAAGGGGCGCAAGGCGCGGGATCGGTAAACGCCGTAAAGGGTCAACATGTCGGGCTCTCCTGCTCTGCCGCCATGCTAACGCGCCCTCTGGCCCCCGCAATGACAGATTGCACCGGGGGCCGGGAATTTCGGTCGGGTCTTTTCTTGGCCAGTCTGGTTTCGGCCACTCTGGTTCTGGCCTGCCGCTGCCCGCGCCCAGAACCGGGGCTTTTTCAACGCCCACAAAGGGCCATCTGCGCCAAAAAGCCGCTTTTGTTGACACCAATCAAAGCGCCGCCCCCCGTATCGGCGTAAAATGCCCCAACATCAGCAGAAAGGGGACCGCATGCAGGACAGCGCCACACCAACACCCGCCACACCAACAACCGCCACACCAACAACCACCTCGGCGCCCGCCATCGTAAACGCCACGACCGAGGCCGCGCCAGAGCCGATGGCTGGGCCCCTTGCGCCTGTCGCAAACGACGCCGACACCCCGGCCAAACCGCATGGCCCGCGCCAGTTCCCCGTGACCGATGCCAGCATCGCCCGCGTTTTTGAAAGCGGCCGCTACCCCTATGCCCGCCCGATGGCCCGCAAAGCCTACGAAGCAGAAAAGGCCAGATTGCAGGCCGAACTGTTGAAGGTGCAGATCTGGGCACAAGAAACCGGCCAGAAATTCGTGGTCCTGATGGAAGGCCGTGATGCCGCAGGCAAGGGCGGCACGATCAAACGCTTCATGGAGCATCTGAACCCCCGCTATGCGCGTGTGGTGGCCCTGACCAAACCCACCGAAACCGAGAAAGGCCAGTGGTTCTTTCAGCGCTATATCAACCACCTGCCCACAGCGGGCGAAATGGTGTTCTACGACCGCAGTTGGTACAACCGCGCCGGGGTGGAACGGGTGATGGGCTTTTGCTCACCCTCGGAATATCTTGAATTCATGCGTGAAGTGCCGGAACTGGAACGCATGCTGGTGCGCTCGGGCATCCGGCTTTACAAATACTGGTTCTCGGTGACCCGTGACGAACAGGCCTCCCGTTTCAAATCGCGCGAAACCGACCCGCTGAAAATGTGGAAGCTTTCGCCCATCGACAAGGCCAGCCTGGACAAATGGGATGACTATACCGAGGCGAAAGAGGCGATGTTCTTTTACACCGACACCGCCGATGCGCCTTGGACCATTGTCAAATCGAATGACAAGAAACGCGCTCGCCTGAACTGCATGCGGCATTTCCTGTCGACCATCGACTATCCGGGCAAGGACAAGGCCGTGATCGGCGAGGTTGATCCCCTGATCGTCGGCCATGCAGCACAGGTGATCGGCGGGGCGGGTCATATCCTCGACACCGCCCAACATCCGGTTCTGCGCAAGACCTGATGACTTCGGGGCGGCGCGCGAAACCTTGCCCGCCCCAACCATCGGTGGCGATGGCCCTCTGGCCTTCGCCCGGCCTTGTGCCTAAGGTCGCGCATCCCTTTTGCCTTGGGCCAAGCCATGCCGTACCCCTGCCTTTCCGCCGCAGCCCTTGCCACCCTGACCTGCCTTGTCGCCCCCGGCGCGGCACTGGCGCATCCACATATCTTTATCGACACCTCGATCGAGGTCGTGTTCACCCCAACAGGTCAGGCCGGCGGCTTTCGCATCACCTGGGCCTATGACGATCTCTATTCGCTGGCCTATCTGGCCGAAAACGGCTTTGATCCCGATTTCGACGGCACCCTGACCGAGGAAGAACTGGCACGGCTGCAAGGCTTTGACATGGAATGGGACGCAGGCTTTCTAGGCGACAGCTATGCCTTTCTGGGCAAGACACCGCTGCCCCTGACCGGCCCGACCGAAACCACCGCCGGCTATCAAGACGGGCGCCTGATCAGCACCCATCTTCGCCCGCTTGCAGCCCCTGTCGATCTGGCGGGCAACGATCTGGTGCTGCGCGTCTATGACCCGTCTTTCTACACCGCCTATACCATCGCGGCCCAACCGGTGCTGACAGGCCGCGCCGATTGTCAGGCGCAGGTGTTCGAACCCGACCGCGAGAATGCCGACGCCCGCCTGCAAGCCGCCATCGCCGAACTGGCTGGCACCGCCGAGGCCGAGGGCGAATTCCCCGCCATCGGCGATGCCTATGCCGAAGAAATGGTGGTCACATGCCCCGCAGCCTGATGCTGGCCGCCTTTGGCCTTGTGCTGGCCCTTGGCCTGATCTGGATGACGCAGGCGCTGAACCCGCTGGCCGATTGGGCCGCCACCCAGCAACGTGCCGTGCAAGACAGCCTTGCCGCCGCAGTGCGCGCGATCAAGGCCGGGCATCCCGGCGCTTGGGGCACATTGCTGACCGTATGCTTTTCCTATGGCTTTTTCCACGCCATCGGCCCCGGACATGGCAAGGCAGTGATCGGCGCTTATGGCATCGCCCAGCGCGTGCCTTTGCGGCGGCTGGCGGGCCTTGCCCTTGCCTCGTCTCTGGCGCAATCGGCCGTGGCCGTGGTGCTGGTGGCAGGCGGGGCGGCCCTGCTGGGCTGGACCCGCCCGGAAATGGAAGACATCGCCGAAACCGCCATGCTGCCGCTGTCTTACGCCCTTGTCGCCGGGCTGGGGCTTTGGCTGTTGTGGCGGGGCGCCCGCAGGCTGGCCAGGCCCGGCGCAGCGCCCCCCGCCCACAACCACACCCATGACCACCCGCATCCCCACAGCGCCACTTGCGGCTGCGGCCATGCCCATGGCCCAACCCCCGCTCAGGCCGCACAAGTACACAGCCTGCGCGACGCCGCTTTGGTGATCAGCGCCATCGCCCTGCGTCCCTGCTCGGGGGCGCTGTTCCTGCTGGTGCTGACCTTTGCCCTTGGCATCGGGGCGGCAGGCATTGCGGGCACCTTTGCCATGGGCCTTGGAACCGCGGCAATCACCCTTGCCGTGGCCATCGGCACCACCACGATCCGAGAGGGCAGTCTGGCCGCCCTGCCCGCCGCCGCCATCGCCCGCACCCTGCCATGGGTCGAGCTGATCGCAGGTGCCATCATCGCGGCGCTGTCACTGCACATGCTGTCTGCTGCGCTCTAGGCTTGCGATGCCTGACGGGCGCGGCTAAGGCTGGCCCATGACCACAACCTCCGCCCCTCTGGCGGCGCTGCCCGCAACGGGCCATGCCCGCGCCATCCTGACGCTTGGCCTGCCGCTGATCGGCAGCCAACTGGCGCAATTTGGCCTGCATGTCACCGATACGATCATGCTGGGCTGGTATGGCATTCTGCCGCTGGCGGCAGGGGTGATCGGGTCATCCAGCTTTTTCGTAATCTTCATCCTTGGCTCGGGCTTTGCCAAGGCGGTCATGCCCATGGTCGCCAATGCCGAGGCGCGTGGCGACGAAGTGCAGGTGCGCCGCGTGGCGCGCATGGGGCTGTGGCTGTCCATCCTGTTCGGCATCCTGTGCTATCCGCTGTTCTGGTGGTCAGAACCCATCCTGCTGGCACTTGGCCAGAAACCCGATGTGGCGGCCTTGGCGCAAGATTACCTGCGCTTTGTCGGGCTTGGCATGATCCCCGCGCTGATGGTGATGGTGCTGAAAGGCTACCTTGCCGCGCTCGAGCGCACACAGGTGCAGCTTTGGGTCACGCTGGCCGCCGTGCCGCTGAACATCGCGCTGAACTGGATGCTGATCTTCGGCAACTGGGGCGCGCCCGAACTGGGGGTGCTTGGGTCGGCCCTTGCCACATTGATCGTGCAGGTGGCGTCGCTGCTGGCCCTGTGCCTTTATGCCGCCCTGCTGCCTGCCTTGCGCAAATACCAACTGTTCATCCGCTTTTGGCGGCCCGACTGGCCCGGTTTTGTCGCCGTGTTCCGACTGGGCACACCGATGGGCCTGACGGGCCTTGCCGAAAGTGGCCTGTTTCAGGCCAGCGCGCTGATGATGGGCTGGATCGGCACGGTCGAGCTGGCCGCCCATGGCATTGCGCTTGAAATCACGGCGCTGACCTTCATGGTGCATGTCGGGCTTGCCAATGCCATCACCGTGCGCACCGGCCGCTTTCACGGCGCAGGCAATCTGCCAGATCTGCGGCTGGGGGCCAAGGTCGCCATCGGCCTGTCGCTGGTCTTTGCCGGGCTGACCGTCGTGGTCTTTCTGACGCTGCCCACCCCGATGATCTCGGTGTTCATCGACCCCGCCTCGCCCGAGCGGATGACGATCATCGCCATCGGCACCACCCTGCTGGCCTGTGCGGCGCTGTTCCAACTGGCCGATTCCATGCAGGTGCTGGCCCTTGGCATGCTGGCGGGTGTGCAAGATACCAAAGTTCCGATGGTTCTGGCCTCGGTCAGCTATTGGCTGATCGGCATCCCGGCCAGTTACATTCTGGCCTTCCCCTTGGGCTTTGGCGCGGTCGGGCTGTGGCTTGGCCTTGTGATCGGCCTTGCCACCGCCGCCGCCAGCCTGATGGCCCGGTTCTGGCTGCGGGTTTCGCGGGCCTGACGCAGGCTAGGTCGTGCCATAGCCCGGCACATAGGCCCGCCAGTCGTGCTGATCGACAAAACCCAGCATCCGGCGCGCCTTTTCATTCGACATCAGGCTTTCCCATGGCGCCAGATTGCGCGTCACCGGCACCTTGGGGAAATAGCGCGCCAACAGCGTCTCATTGGGCAGGTTCATGCCATTGGTCGAATTGCAGGCATTGAACACCTGAAACCCCAACCCATCCTTTTTCAGGCACAGATCCACAATCTGCCCCAGATCGCGCGCATCAACATAGTTGAACGCATTTCTGCGCCGCAATTCAGGATCGGCGAAATAACCGGGGAAGTTCTGCGCATATTCATGCGGCTCTACCACATTGCCAATCCGCAACGCGTAAACATCGGCGCCTGATCGGCGGGCAAAGCTGCGCGCCGTCACCTCATTCACCTTCTTGCTGGTGCCATAGGTGTCCATCGGGTCGATGTCATAGTCTTCGGTCAACGGAAACTGATGCGGGTCGGCCCGGCCATCGGCAAAGCAAAAGCCATAGGTCGTCTCGCTTGAGGCCACCACGATCTTGGTGATGCCCATCTTCACCGCCGCCTCGATCACATTGTAGGTGCCCACCACATTCACCCGCCACGTCTCGGTATCGGGGCACATCAGCATCCGCGGCACGGCGGCGAAATGCACCACCGCATCAAAGGCCCGCGCGCCCTGCCCGGTTTCCAGCTCGTCATAGCCCGCATGGCCGTTCAGCGCCGAATAGACCTGCCCCGCATCGGTGATGTCACCCAGCAGATCATGGCAGCCCGCCGCCCCCAAAGGCACCTTGTCGAAATTCAGCACCCGATGCCCCTGCCCCAGCAGATAGGGGATCACATGCTTGCCAGCCTTGCCCGACCCGCCCGTAAAGAAAACCCGCATCGCTTACCTCCCTTGCCCTGCCGCAAACCTAGGCCGCACCGCGTGGCCCGGCAATGCCCCAACATCTTGCGGCAGCCGACCTTGCATCCACAGGCGCAAGGGTGATCTAATGCGCGCAACCCAAAGACCGAAAAGAATCCGAGCATCCCATGGCCAATGACCTCCTCTCCGGCGCCCCCGCCACCTATGACGCCAGCAGCATCGAAGTGCTCGAGGGGCTGGAACCCGTGCGCAAACGCCCCGGCATGTATATCGGCGGCACCGATGAACGCGCGCTGCACCACATGGTCGCCGAAATCCTGGACAACGCGATGGATGAGGCCGTGGCCGGCCATGCCACCCGGATCGAGGTGGAACTGCACACCGGCAACACCATCACCATCCGCGACAATGGCCGCGGCATCCCCGTCGATCCGCATCCGAAATTCCCCGGCAAATCCGCGCTCGAGGTCATCCTCTGCACCCTGCACGCAGGCGGCAAATTCGGCGGCGACGCCTATGCCACCTCGGGCGGCTTGCACGGCGTGGGTGCCAGCGTCGTCAACGCGCTGTCTGATCTGATGCGCGTCGAAGTGGCCCGCAACCGCGAACTTTTCGTGCAGGAATTTTCCCGCGGCATCCCCAAGGGCCCCGTCACCAAGGCCGGGCCCGCCCCCAACCGCCGCGGCACCACCGTCACCTTCCACCCCGACCCCGAGATTTTCGGCCAACAAACGCTGAAACCCGCGCGCCTGCTGAAAATGGCGCGCTCCAAGGCCTATCTGTTCTCGGGCGTCGAAATCCGCTGGAAATCGGCCATCCCCGATGGCGACACGCCGATGGAGGCCACGTTCCACTTCCCCGGCGGCCTTGCCGATTACCTGACCGAGGCGCTGGAAAAAGCCACCACCTATGCCGACCGCCCCTTTGCGGGCAAGGTCAGCTTTGTCGAAAAGTTCAACGTGCCCGGCAGCGTGGAATGGGCGATCAACTGGACGCCCTCGCGCGACGGCTTTATCCAATCCTATTGCAACACCGTGCCCACCCCCGAGGGCGGCACCCACGAATCCGGCTTTTGGGCGGCGGTGCTGAAAGGCATCCGCGCCTATGGTGAACGGGTCAAGAACCGCAAGGCCGACCAGATCACCCGCGATGATCTGTTGGCGGGGGGCTGCGCGCTGGTGTCGTGCTTTATCCGCGAACCGCAGTTCGTGGGCCAGACCAAAGACCGCCTCGCCACGGAAGAGGCCGCAAAATGGGTCGAAAACGCCGTGCGCGACCATTTCGACACCTGGCTGGCGGCCGATCCCAAATCTGCCGGGGCCATCCTCGATTTCCTGGTGCTGCGCGCCGAAGAACGCCTGCGCCGCCGTCAGGAAAAGGAAACCGCCCGCAAATCGGCCACCAAGAAACTGCGCCTGCCCGGCAAGCTGACCGATTGCACCGCGAAAAACCGCGAAGGCACTGAATTGTTCATCGTCGAGGGCGACAGCGCCGGCGGCAGCGCCAAGGGCGCACGGTCGCGCGAAACCCAGGCGCTGTTGCCGCTGAAAGGCAAGATCCTGAACGTGCTGGGGGCGGCCAGCAACAAGCTGAACGACAATTCCGAAATCCGCGACATCTGCGAGGCCCTTGGCGTGGGCATGGGCAGCAAGTTCAACCTTGATGACCTGCGCTATGACAAGATCATCATCATGACCGATGCCGATGTTGATGGCGCCCATATCGCCAGCCTGTTGATGACCTTTTTCTTCACCCAGATGCGCCCCCTGATCGACAAGGGCCATCTCTACCTCGCCTGCCCGCCGCTTTATCGCCTGACCCAAGGGCCCAAACGGCTTTATGTAGCGTCAGATGCCGAAAAGGAGCTTTGGATGGCCAAAGGTCTGGGCGGCAAGGGCAAGATCGACGTCCAGCGCTTCAAGGGCCTTGGCGAGATGGATGCCAAAGACCTGAAAGACACCACAATGAACCCCGCCACGCGGAAACTGATCCGCGTCAGCATTGATGAAGATGAGCCGGGCGATACTTCTGATCTGGTCGAACGCCTGATGGGGAAAAAGCCGGAACTGCGCTTCCAGTATATTCAGGAGAATGCGCGGTTTGTGGAGGAGTTGGATGTGTGAGGTAGCTTTTGATTAGCAAGATTGAAGGTCTTTTACCTAATCTATCGGGCGGCCTTGTCACTAAGGTTCTTGCTATAGAGTTATATTTTCTACTTACAGCGTCGAAATCACCAATCTATTTTACCTTGACTGATTTTCTGGACTCTCACTCGATAGAGCTTCTTTACATTTCAGTGACGATGTTTCTACTCGCACCTTGGATTATACCTTTAGCAATCGCCACGTATATCGTAGTCGGGGGCATACCAGCCTGGATTGGACGGAAAGCCGTGGGGGTTTTTAAATCAGGGGGCATACCAGTTTTCCGAATACTGCAAGATAGAAATCGAGAGAAGTCTGTTAGTCTATATATCGCAAAGGACTATGCTTTCAGAAACGATCTTTCTGAACTTGGCCAGAGAATCTCCGATTATGAAGGCAGGCATAGCAAAGCGATGGAAGGAGAAGCGATTGCCACCACAAACTTCTTGCTTCTTGTGGCAATCGTTCTTGTTAGCAGCCAAGTTGCACCGAACTTTCTTATGAAGGTGACACAGGTTTTGGACCCCTACACTGGCGGCAAAGCGTATGCGATTGTCGTAACTTTGCTCATGATACAGGGTATTGTCGGAAGGATCTCTGGATTTCATCTACTGAGGGACTCAGGTAGCCTTGGACCTGAATTCTTTCGGAATGAAAGCGAGCGTTCTGACGCAGCAAACTGGGTTAACTCGATGGTAGAGGGAAACCAACCCTACTTGCTTGAATGGCTTCAGCGAAATCGCTGAGGCAACGTTCAACATGCAAGACGGCGTTCGAATACACCAAACTTCGCCCCGTCAGATTTGCCCAAAGCAAATCTGACCGCGCCCGAACCGCCCCCACGGGGCGGGCGCGACGATGGTCGCACCCCAAGGGCCCCGTCGGTTCGGGCGCGGTCAGCTTTGCACCCCATCGGCAGGCTGTGGCATCGGGGGTGGAAAAGAGGTCTGCGGCATCGACAGCCCGGCCCTCCGCTTGCGCTCCGGGCGTTCGGGGCTGATCGACGAGGATCAGAAAACGATCCGGGGGATCGTTTTCCCGAGGAGGGGTCCACTGGACTGTTTTCGCGGGCCTGTGGCCCGCCGCCCCTCACCCCCTTGCCTTCCCAACGCCAAACCGCCATCGTCGCCGCACAGGCTCCGACCTCCGCAGCGATGCGCGCCGCCCCTGATGCCCCCGTTCCCGGGGCAGCGATCCCCCCGGCATGGGCCGGGCGGAAACACGGCACAAGGAACCGACCATGTCCAAGGAAAAGAGCAAAGGCAACAAAGAGGCCAAGAAGCCGAAAAAGGTTGTGCCCAAGGTGCTGGCCACGGCCAATGCCGGGCTTGCCAAAGATGGCACCACCATCGCCGGAAAGAAGATCAAATAGCACCACACAGGTCTTGGGGCCCGTGTCACGGATGTGACCACGGATGCACCACGGCCGTGATACGGGAAAACCACGCAAAACCCACGGTCGTTCGTGGCTTTTGCGGCCCTATTTGGCTTGCAGCGTTTTCAGATGCTCGGCGATCTGCACCAACCGCAGGGGGGTGGGCGTCATGATCCCGTCACCGCCATCATAGGGCACCAATTCGCTGTCCAAAAGCGGGCCGAAATTCGGCATCACCGCCGCGCCAGACTTGCCCCCCGTATAGCCCCAGATCTTGGCCATCACCTCGGTGGTCGGAAATTTGCCGTTATTCAAGGCACTTAGCTGCGTCAGATCGGCAGGCCGTTGCGCCAAGGTGGTGGCGATGCCGCCATCGCCCTTGCCGCTTGTGCCGTGGCAGGCGCTGCAATAATCGGCGAAATCTTCGGCGCCCGAGGGCACTTTCTCGGCCCCCAACATACAGGCGCCAAGGCCAACCATGGCGATCACCGGAAGAATACGAAGCGGGGTCATGGTGCCCTCTTTTCTGACTGCTGCCCCAAAGGTCGCACGCCCATCCCCGCCGCGCAACCCCTCACACCACCCGGCCCTGCTCCAGCCGGACAATTCTGTCCATCCTTGCCGCTAAGTCCATGTTATGCGTGGCAATTAAGGCCGCAAGGCCAGTGTCGCGCACCAGTGACATCAGCGCAGAAAACACCTGATCCGATGTGGCGGGATCAAGGTTTCCCGTCGGCTCATCGGCCAACAGCAGGCGCGGTGCATTGGCAAGGGCCCGGCAAAACGCTACCCGCTGCTGCTCTCCCCCTGACAAGGCCGCAGGGCGGTGCCCCGCCCGTTCCGCCACCCCAACCCGCGCCAGCAGATCCTTCGCCCGCGCCTGCGCCCTGGCCTCGCTTTGGCCATTGGCAAGTTGCGGGATGACGATGTTCTCTAATGCGGTGAATTCAGGCAGCAGATGGTGAAACTGATAGATAAAGCCGACATCCTCGCGCCGCGCCTCGGTCCGGTCACGGTCGGACAGCCCCACCATATCGCGGCCACCGTGGCGCACAGCCCCATCATCTGGGGTGTCAAGCAAGCCCGCAATATGCAGCAAGGTCGATTTCCCCGCACCAGACGGGGCCACAAGCGCCACCACCTCGCCGGGCTTGACTGCAAGACTGGCCCCCCGCAAGACGGCCACTTCACTGGGCCTGCCCTTGTTATAGGCTTTGGCGATCCCCCTTAGATCCAGCGCAAAGTCATTCATAACGCAACGCCTCGACCGGGTTCATCCGAGCCGCGCGACGGGCCGGAAAGATGGTGACAATGAACGACAGCCCCAAAGACAGCCCCACAGCCGACAGCACATCGCCCCATTGCAACTTGGCCGGCAGGGCATAGATGCCCCGGATCGACGGATCCCAGACCCCACCGCCGGCAAGGTAATTCACTGCGGAAAAGATCGGGTCGATATACAGCGCGAAAAGACAGCCCAGAACAACCCCCGCCACGGTGCCGACAATGCCGGTAAAGGCGCCGCACAGAAAGAAAATACGCAAGACCGCAGCTTCGGTCAGGCCGATCGTGCGCAGGATGCCGATGTCACGCCCCTTGTTCTTGACCAGCATGATCAGGCCGGAAACGATGTTCATCGTGGCGATCAGCACAAGGATCGACAGGATGATGAACATGATGTTGTCCTCAATATCCAGGGCCCGCAGAAAGGCCCCCGAACTGTCGCGCCATGTCCACAGAATGGCGTCATCGCCCGTGGCCTGAAACAACGGCAGGGTAAAGCGGTCAATCTGTTCCGGGTCATCCACCATCACCTCGAATTCATCGGCAAAGCCTTCACGGTTGAAGTAACTTTGCGCTTCGGCGAAGGGCATATAAAGCCGTGTCTTGTCAATGTCATAGCGGCCTGCGGTGAAGATATAGACCACCTCGTAGGCATTCACCCGCGGGCTGGTGCCAAAAGCGGTCTTCACGCCATTCGGGCTGATCACGCGCAGTTTGTCGCCCACAGTCACGCCCAGTTCCCGCGCCAGAACTGATCCGATGGCAATGCCCTGCTCATAGCGGTCAAGCGCGCCATAGGCATCGGCCCCTTCACCCACGCGCGGGATAGATCGCAATGCCTCGGGTGACAGGCCGAACACCTCGGCCCCATTGGTGGCCGAAGCACTGGACACCATCACCTGGCCCCGGATCATCGGGGCCGCGCGTGTCACCCCCGGAATGGCGGCAATCTGTTGCGCGATCTGATCATAGTTCTGAAAGCCCTTGATCTGCTGGCCATTTTCATCAAACCGCCCCGTCGAATAGACCGTGACATGGGCGTTTGCGCCCAGAATGGTATCAACGAATTCCGCCCGAAACCCGGCGCGAACCGAAAGCGTGGCGATCAAGGCAAAGACGGCAAGCGTGATCCCGATCAGGCTGATCCAGGTCATCACGCTTACCCCGCCCTCGGCCCGTTTGGCCCGCAGATAGCGCCAAGCGATCATCCGTTCAAAATGTGAAAAAGGGGCGGTTTGAGCCATGATGCCTCGGGGTCAAATGTCGGGCGGACCTTGGCCGCTGCGGCATGGCACGTCAAGGGCGGCTGGCGGCAGGCCCGCTCACATCGGCGGCAACCGTCAGGCGTTGACAGACAGGGCAATGGCCGCGAAATGCAGACCCGCCGCCAAAGCCACAAAGCCATGCCAAATGGCATTGTGAAACCGCAGGCCGTGCCATTTGTAAAAGCCCACCCCTGCCACATAGATCAGCCCGCCCGCCACGATCAGCCACAGCGATACCGATGGCAAAGAGGCACGCGCCGGGCCAATGGCCAGAATGCCCATCCAGCCAAGAGCCACATAGGCCAGCACCGCCAAACGGTCATACCGCCCCGGCAGCGCCACCTTGACAACCACCCCCAGGACAGCCCCGGCCCAGACCACGGCGCCCAGACCCCAAAGCCAGGGCGAGGGTTCGAACTGGGCCAAAATTGCCGTGTAAGTGCCTGCAATCATGACATAAATGGCCGAGTGATCAAACCGGCGCAGCAGCCATTTCAGGGCCGAAGGCGGGGTCATGTTATAGGCCAGCGAAAAGCCGAACATCATGAAAAAGCCAGCGGCATAGACGGCAAGGGCCGCAAATTCGGCCCAACGGGATTGCGACATGACATGATAAAGAAGCGCGGAAAACGCGATTGTGCCCACCAACAGCGCGACGGCATGCACCACGCCATCTGCCACCAGCTCGCCCATCGTGAAGGGGCGCTTTTTCAGGCGTGGGTGATCTTCGGGAAGGCTCATCTTTGCGGCTCCTGCGGGGTGGCAGGATAATGTCACGGCGGCGCCTTTGGTCAAAGCCGGACGGGGCGTGACGTGGCGTCACAGCGCCCTAAGGCCGCCGGGGGGCAAAAGGGGGGCGGCCAAGCCCCCCAACCCTCGGCACTCAGGGATGCGCTGCGTAGATCTCGGCAATGCGGGCCACAGCGGCCTCGGCCGTCATCTCTTCGGACTGGCCGGTGCGGCGGCTGGTCAATTCGACCACGCCATTGGCCAGACCACGCGGGCCAACGGTGATGCGCCACGGCAGGCCGATCAGATCCATCGTGGCGAATTTCGCGCCTGCGCGTTCGTCGCGGTCGTCATACAGCGCCTCCAGACCCTTGGCGGCCAGTGCCTTATACAGGCTGTCGCAGGCTGCGTCGGTTCCGGCATCCCCTTGTTTCAGATTGACAATCCCCACCGGGAAGGGGGTGACGCCCTCGGGCCAGATGATGCCCTTGTCGTCGTGGCTGGCCTCGATGATCGCGCCCAACAGGCGCGACACGCCGATGCCATGGCTGCCCATTTCCACCGGAACGCGTTCCCCCTTGTCATTCACGACCAAGGCACCCATCGACTCGGAATATTTGGTGCCGAAATAGAAGATCTGGCCCACTTCGATGCCGCGGCCCACTTTGCGATGCTGTTCGGGGATCTGGTCGAACAGCGCCGCATCATGGGTTTCGTCGGTTCGGGCATAGAGTGAGGTGAATTCTTTACAAACCCCTTCGACCGCCGCACGGTCGTCGTAATCCACCTCGCGCGCACCCAGTTTCAGCGCCGTCACGCGGTCATCATAAAAGACTTCAGATTCGCCCGTTTGCGCAAGTACCAGAAATTCATGGGTATTATCGCCACCGATCGGGCCAGAGGCGGCGCGCATGGGGATGGCGGTCAGGCCCATGCGTTCGTAGGTGCGCAGATAGCTGACCATGTGGCGGTTATAGGCATGCAGGGCGGCATCCTTGTCGATGTCAAAGTTATAGCCGTCTTTCATCAGGAATTCGCGGCCCCGCATCACGCCAAAGCGCGGGCGCACTTCGTCGCGGAACTTCCACTGGATGTGGTAGAGCGTCATCGGCAGATCTTTGTAGCTGCCGACATGGGCGCGGAAGATGTCGGTGATCATTTCCTCGTTGGTCGGGCCATAGAGCATATCCCGTTCATGCCGGTCCTTGATGCGCAGCATTTCCTGGCCGTAATCATCATAGCGGCCAGATTCGCGCCACAAATCAGCAGGTTGCAAGGTAGGCATCAAAAGCGGGATATGGCCCGCGCGCACCTGTTCCTCATGCACGATCTGCTCGATCCGCTTAAGCACGCGATAGCCAAGCGGCAGCCAGGAATAGATGCCGGCGGCCTGTTGCTTGATCATGCCCGCACGCAACATATAGCGATGCGAGACGATCTGCGCCTCGGACGGATTTTCTTTCAGAACGGGCAGAAAATAGCGGGACAGACGCATCGGCGGCCTCATGCTCAACAGGTTTGCCCGTTCCTAACCCTTTGCCCCAAGGCAGGCAAGCGGGCTGAAAACAGCATGTCACCCCGCGTGCACCCCCTGTGCACCCCCCGTGCAGACGCGCAGGCAAACGCGCGGGTGGGTCTGACCAACAGGAAAGCGCGGGACTACCCCCTTTTTCAGGAATGAAGGGATGCCGGGCAGAAGCCCGGCCTACGCGGGGGAGGAGGTGCCTTCGGCGAGAAGATCCTCGACAAACCAGGCGGCGAATTGGGCGCGGCCACTGACCCCGGCTTTGGCGTAGATTTTGGACAATTGCGCCCGCACCGTGCCCGGCGCGGCGGAGCGGGCCTGCGCGATTTCGGCCACATCAAGGCCCTTGAGCGCGAGCAGGCCCACGTCGCGTTCGGCCGGGGTCAGGCCCCAATCCTGGAACTGCTGCGCGATCACCTGGGCCAGGGCGCCGCGGGCGGCATCAAGGCTGCGTTCCTGGGCGCGCAGGGTTTCAAGTGTCTGGCGCAGCTGCCAGCCGCCAAAGAGAATGCCAAGGATCAGGGCAAAGGCCACCAGCGCCTCGAACACCGAATGGGGGGCGGTGGGATCAGACAGCATGTCAGAGGCGGCATCACCGACAAAAAAGACCGCCGCACTGGTTTGCACCAGCAAGAAGACGGCAAGGGCGGCAGAGTGGTGCCGCCCTTTGGGTCTGGATCGCGGGATCATGCGCCGCTGCCTTTGCGGGTGCGCTGTGGCCCCCGGATCATCGGGCGCACCAGATTGCGCCGCAGGGCCATGCTTTCCACCCCCACGCCGCCGACATGGATCAGCGCCAGGATCAGCATCAGATTGGCGGCCACTTCATGCACCTCTTTGGCAAGTTTGCCCCTGCTGTCGTGGTTGTCATCATCGCCTGCTTCGTCTGCGGTCACAAGCACCGACCAGTCGCCTGCGGCAACAGCGGCCTTTTCCTCGGCGATGGTGACGGGGCTTTTGCCTTCGGTCATCACAAGGCCGGTGATCGACACGGCGATCAGGCAGGCCCAGAGAGCATAGACCATCAAGGCCCCGGCCGGATTATGCGAGGCATGTTCGCGCGGTTTGCCCCGCAGCAGGCTGGCCAGATGCGCCCATGCTGCGCGGGGGTTGGGCGGAAAGGCGGAAAACCGCGCCTCGGCCGGGCCGAAAAAGCCCCAGGACAGCCGGGTGATCAGCAGGGCCATCACCGCCCAACCCACCCAGACATGCACCGTGCCACCGGGTTTGTTGATCAGGCCATTGGCAAGGACCGCAAGGGCGATGCCCCAGTGGCTGATGCGGATCAGCGGATCCCAAGGGTCGGGGGGCGACACTGCGCCCCCCTTTTGGTCACCCGTGCCTGCCGCAGAAATCGGCGGGGCCATCTTAGTCTTCCATCTTGATTTCAGTGACGGCACCGGTCTTTGGGTCGATATAGACCTCGTGTTTCTTGCCGGCCTCATCGGTGCATTTGGCCTCGATCTTGCCGCCTTCGGCCTCAAATTCGGTGACGGTGCAGCCGGCAGCGGCAAGGGCCGCGGTGGCATCGGTCGGGTTGGTGCCGACGATGTCGCCAACAGCGGGCATGGCCCAGGCGGCAAGGGGGGCGGCGGTCAGGGCAAGGGCCAGAAGAAGGGGAGATTTGGTCATGAAAAGACACCTTTCTTGTGCTTTGCGCCGCGGCGGAACTGCCGGGGCGGTGCAACGGATCTGGCCGCCTTTCGGGGCCCGGTCGATTGGCCATCTGCTGATATCGGGCCGGATAAGCGCGTGCTTATGGCAGGAATCCGCCGCCGCGCGCTTGCAACGCGGCGGACGCTCTGCCATCTGATGAACAAAGCAAGGGCGGGTGTGATGGCGTTACCGGTGCGAGATCAGGTGAAGGTCTGGGGCGTTGTCGCCCTGGTGTTCTTGTTGCTGCTGTGGTTTCTGGGCCATGTGCTGTTGCCGTTCCTGGTGGGGGGGGCGATTGCCTATTTCTTGGACCCGACAGCCGACAAGCTGGAACGGCTGGGCCTGAGCCGGGCGGCCTCGACCGCGGTGATCACCTTGGCCATGGCGATGATCATGGTGTTGCTGGTGCTGGCGGTGATTCCGACGCTGGTGAACCAGACGGCTGCCCTGGTGAATCAGGCCCCCGAAATCTCGCAGCGCATTCAGGCCTTTTTGATGGAGCGCTTTCCCGCCCTGACCGATGAGACCAGCATCTTGCGCCAGACGCTGGCCGATATTGCCGCGTTCATCCAGTCAAAGGGCGGTCAGGTGGCCCAAGGGGTGCTGTCCTCGATCAGCTCGGTTGTGTCGGCACTGGTGTTCATCGTCGTGGTGCCTGTCGTGTCTTTCTACATGCTGCTGGACTGGGACAAGATGGTTGCGCGGGTGGATGAATTGCTGCCGCGCGACCATGCGCCCGTGGTGCGGCATCTGGCCCGGCAGATTGATCAGGTGCTGGCCGGCTTTGTGCGCGGGCAGCTGAGCGTCTGT
This sequence comes from Pseudotabrizicola sp. L79, assembly GCF_036553525.1. Taxonomy (NCBI): domain Bacteria; kingdom Pseudomonadati; phylum Pseudomonadota; class Alphaproteobacteria; order Rhodobacterales; family Paracoccaceae; genus Pseudotabrizicola; species Pseudotabrizicola sp. L79. The sequence goes on from NZ_JAZHDA010000045.1 coordinate 244,015, forward strand.
CTGGTTCTGGGCACCTATTATTCGGTTGCGCTGATGTTGGCGGGGCTGGACTTTGGGCTGGTGGTGGGGGCAATCGCCGGGGCGATCACGTTTATTCCCTATGTGGGGGCGATTGTCGGCGGCATTCTGGCCGTCGGTCTGGCGCTGTTCCAGTTCTGGGGCGATTGGGTGTCGATCGGGATTGTGGCGGCGATTTTCGCGGCGGGCCAGTTTCTGGAAGGCAATGTGCTGACGCCCAAGCTGGTGGGCAAATCCGTGGGTCTGCATCCGATCTGGCTGTTGCTGGCGCTGTCGGCCTTTGGGTCGGTCTTTGGCTTTGTCGGCATGCTGGTTGCCGTGCCGGTGGCGGCCAGCATCGGGGTGCTGACGCGCTTTGCCGCCGAGCGGTATCGGGCCAGCCTGCTGTATCGCGGCATCGAGGGGCGGCAGTTCGAGGATCAGGATCAGGCATGATCCGGCAACTGGCCTTTGATCTGCCCGCCCAAGAGGCGTGGCGGCGCGAGGATTTTTTCGTCTCGCCCGCGAATGCGGTGGCACTGGCTGCGGTTGATGGCTGGCGCGACTGGCCTTTGGGCAAGCTGGTGCTGGTGGGGCCGGAAGGATCGGGCAAGACGCATCTGGCGCGGATGTGGGCCGCAGCGGTGGGGGCCCGCATCGTGGCCGGGGCCGAACTGGCGGGGGCCGATATTGCGCACCTGGCCGCCGGGGGGCCGGTGGTGGTGGAAGATGCCGAGGCCGTGGCCGGAAACCGGCAGGCCGAGGAGGCGCTGTTTCACCTGCATAACATGGTGGTGCCGCAGGCGCCCTTGCTGCTGACGGCACGCCAGCCTGCCCGCGACTGGGGCATCACCCTGCCCGATCTGCGCAGCCGGATGGATGCTGCCAGCCTGGCCCGGCTGGAGCCGCCTGACGATGCGCTGTTGGCAGCCGTGCTGGTCAAGCTGTTTGGCGACCGTCAGGTGGTGGTGCCTGCCGCGCTGATCCCGTGGATGGTGACCCGGATGGAGCGGTCTTTGGCCGTGGCCCGCCGCCTTGTCGCGGCGCTGGATGCCCGCGCCTTGGCCGAGGGCAAGCCGATCAGCCGCGCGATGGCGGCCGCCCTGCTGGACAGCGGCGATGCAGAGTGAAAGGATGCGCTAATCCCGTTCGCCCGCAGCATAAGCCAAACGCATGACACAAGCCGATTTTCTGAAAGCCCCCTTTGCCCAACCCGTCGCTTTGCCACCGCAAGAGGTGGCAGGGGGGCGGCGGTTCTTTAACCGTGAAATGTCATGGCTGGCCTTTAACTGGCGCGTGCTGGACGAATCGAGCAACCCCAATATTCCACTGCTGGAGCGGCTGCGCTTCCTGTCGATCTCGGCCACCAACCTGGACGAATTCTTTACCGTGCGGGTGGCCGGTTTGCGGGCCCTTGCGCGCAGTGGCAATGCCACCCTGTCGGATGATGGCTGTAGCCCGGTGGAACAACTGGCGCTGATTCAGGCCGATGCGCGCAAACTGATGCACAAGCAGCAGACCGTGCTGAACCAGTTGAAGCGCGAGATGGAGGCCGAGGGCATTTCCATCGTCACAAGATCAAAGCTGACGGCGCGCGATCTGAAGCATCTGGCCGAGCATTTTCTGCACAAGGTGTTTCCGGTGCTGTCGCCCTTGGCGATTGATCCGGCGCATCCCTTTCCGTTCATCCCCAACACCGGCTTTTCGCTGGCGTTGGAGTTGGAACGGCTGTCAGACCATCGCAGCCTTAAGGCGCTGCTGCCCATTCCCCAGCAGATCGCGCGGTTTGTGCCGTTGCCCGCCAAAGAGGGCGAGAACCGGTTTTTGCCGCTGGAAGAGTTGCTGCTGTTGCATCTGAACATGCTGTTCCCCGGCTATACCGACCGCGGCCATTGCGCGTTTCGGGTGCTGCGCGACAGCGATCTGGAGGTAGAGGACGAGGCCGAAGATCTGGTGCGCGAATTTGAGGTGGCCCTGAAGCGCCGACGTCGCGGGCAGGTGATCCGGCTGAAGATGACGGCAGGCGCCCCCGATGATCTGCGCGCGCTGATCATGGAAGAACTGGGCGTGACCGAGGCCGAAGTGGTTGAGGTGAAGGGGCTGGTGGGGATTGCCGATCTGAAAGAGCTGGTTCTGCCCAGTCGTCCCGATCTCTTGTGGCCCAATTTCACCCCGCGCGTGCCCGAACGGGTGCAAGACAATGACGGCGATCTGTTTGCCGCGATCAAGCAGAAGGATATTCTGCTGCACCACCCCTATGAAACCTTTGATCTGGTGATCCGGTTTCTGGAACAGGCGGCGCGTGACCCGAATGTGCTGGCGATCAAGCAAACGCTGTATCGCACCAGTTCAGACAGCCCCATCGTTTCGGCCCTGTGCGAGGCGGCCGAGGCAGGCAAATCGGTGACGGCGCTGGTTGAGTTGAAGGCGCGGTTCGATGAGGCCGCCAACATCCGCCAAAGCCGGCGGTTGGAACGGGCGGGCGCGCATGTGGTTTACGGCTTTATGAACTACAAGACCCACGCCAAGATCAGCACCGTGGTGCGGCGTGAAGGCGAAAACCTGGTGACCTATACCCATTATGGCACCGGCAATTATCACCCGATCACCGCGCGCATTTATACCGATCTGTCGTTCTTTACCTGTGACGCGGCCCTTGGGCGCGATGCGACCAAGGTGTTCAACTATCTGTCGGGCTATGTGCAGCCCGAGGGACTGGAAAACCTTGCCATCTCGCCCATCTCGCTGAAACCCCGGCTGCTGGAACTGATCGCGGCCGAGGCCGAGCATGCGCGTGCCGGACGGCCTGCGGAAATCTGGGCCAAGATGAACAGCGTGGTCGAGGCCGATGTGATCGACGCGCTTTATGCGGCCAGTCAGGCGGGGGTGAAGATCAGCCTTGTGATCCGCGGCATCTGCGGGTTGCGCCCCGGCATCAAGGGACTGAGCGAGAACATCCGGGTCAAGTCGATCGTCGGGCGGTTTTTGGAACACAGCCGGATCGTCTGTTTCGGATCGGGCCACGGCCTGCCCAGCCAGCAGGCACGGGTGTTTTTGTCCAGCGCCGACTGGATGGGGCGCAATCTGACGCGGCGGGTGGAAACGCTGGTCGAGGTGAAGAACCAGACGGTCAAGGCGCAGATCGTCAGCCAGATCATGGCCGCCAATCTGGCGGATGAGGCGCAATCCTGGGTCTTGCAGCCCGACGGGCGCTATCTGCGCGAATTGCAGCCTGCCGATGGCAAGTTGTTCTCTTGTCATCGTTTTTTCATGGAAAATCCGTCACTGTCGGGGCGTGGCACGGCAGGCGACAAGGACGTGCCCAAGCTGGCCGCCCTGCGGGACGAGCGCTAGACTGACCATTGACCTTGGCGCATCGCTTGCGCCAAGGTCTGCCCAGCAAAGCAGGGGGTTTCATGGGCCAGAAAACAGATCGCGCCGAGCCGAGTGACGACGACGGCGGCCCCTTTGGCCGGCCCTTGTTCGAAGACCCTTCGGTGCGCGCCCTGTCGCGGGTTGGCGTGGTGGATGTCGGGTCAAACTCGGTTCGGATGGTGGTGTTTGATGGGGCCGCCCGCAGCCCGGCCTATTTCTACAACGAAAAGATCATGTGCGGTCTGGGCAAGGGGCTGGCCGAAACCGGGCGGCTGAACGAACAGGGCAAGGTCCGGGCTTTGGCCGCGCTCAAGCGATTTTCGCTGTTGGCCGAGGGCATGGGGGCCGCGCCGCTGACCGTGGTGGCCACGGCCGCCACCCGAGAGGCCGAGGACGGGCCAGAGTTTCAGGCCCAAGTTGCCCGGGAAACCGGGCTGAAGCTGCATGTGATCGATGGCGACGAAGAGGCGCGGCTGTCGGCCCAGGGCGTGCTGCTGGGGTGGCCCGAGGCCAGCGGGATTGTCTGCGACATTGGCGGCAACTCGATGGAATTGGCGCGGATCGGTGGCGGCAAGGTGGGCAAACGCATTTCCACCCAGCTTGGCCCGTTTCGTCTGCAACAGGTGCAGGGCGGGCCAGACAAACGGCGGGCGCTGATCGACCGGGTGCTGAAAACCGCGCAGGATCGGATCAAATCGGATGGCGAGCGGTTTTATCTGGTGGGCGGCAGTTGGCGGGTGATCGCGCGTCTGGATATGGAGCGTCGGAACTATCCGCTGACGGTGTTGCATGAATACCGGATGCAGGTGAAACCGCTGCTGGATACGCTGGACTGGATCGCCGCGAATGACCTGACGCTGCTGCGCGCCCGCACCGGCACCAGTGCCGAGCGGATGGAGCTTGTGCCCCTGGCCTGCGAGGTGCTGCGCGGGATCATCAAGACGTTCAAACCGTCGGAAATCGACATCTCGTCTTATGGGATACGCGAGGGCCTGCTGTATGAGCAGATGCCCGACAAGCTGCGCAGCCGCGACCCGTTGATCGAGGCGGCGCGGGCGGCCGAACTGTCTTCGGCGCGGCTGCCGGGCACCGGGAAAAAGCTGTATGAATTCCTGATGCCCCTGTTCAAATCGACGCCGGATGATCGTCTGCGGCTGGTCAAGGCGGCCTGCCTGCTGCACGACACGACATGGCGCGCGCATCCCGATTACCGGGCCGAGGTTTGTTTCGACAATGCCACCCGCGCCAATCTGGGCGGGCTGGATCATCCGGGCCGGGTGTTTCTGGGGCTGGCCTTGCTGCATCGCTACAAGAATTCGCGCTCTGGCTCTCGGCTTGAGACGTTGTTTCGCCTGCTGAGCGAGGATGAGATGCAAGAAGCCGAGGTTCTGGGCAAGGCGATGCGCTTTGGCGCGATGTTTGCCGCAGGCGATCCGGCGCAGGCGGGGCAGTTGCATTGGAAGGCGAAAAGCCGGGTGCTTGAATTGCGCCTGACGCCGACGGGCGTGGGCCTGTATGGAGAAGTGGCCAAAGCGCGCTTTGCCGCGCTTGCGCAGGCTTTGCGCGCAACGGCCAAGGTGGTGGTGCCCGAAGATGCTGAGGCTTGATCATCTGGCGGTGTCTGCCGCATCACTGGACGCGGGCGTCGCGGTGGTAGAGGCGGCCTTGGGGCTGGCCCTTGGGCCGGGGGGCAAGCACCCGCATATGGCAACGCACAACCGGCTGCTGGGGTTGGGCGAGCTGTATCTTGAGGTGATCTCGATCGACCCCGAGGCCCCTGCCCCGGCTTGGCCGCGCTGGTTCGATCTGGACCAGTTTCAAGGCCAGCCCCGGCTGACCAACTGGATCTGTGCCTGTGATGATCTGGAGACCGCCCTTGCACAGGCCCCCCAAGGCACCGGGGTGCCGGTTGATCTGGCCCGTGGCGATCTGCGGTGGCGCATGGCCGTGCCCGGCGATGGCAAACTGCCCTTTGGGGGCGGCTTTCCGGCGCTGATCCAATGGCAGGGGGCGCATCCGGCGGCGCGCCTGCCCGACAGCGGCGCAAGGCTGCGCAGGTTGGAAATTGTCAACCCAAGGGCTATGGATCTGCGCAACGCGGTGGCTTTGGATGACCCAAGGGTTGTGTTTGTGCAAGGCCCCGCCCCCGCCCTGCGGGCCGAGATTGACACCCCCCACGGCCTGCGCGTGCTGGAATGATCCGCCCCGCCACTGCCGCCGATGCGGCGGCCATTGCCGCAATCTGGAACCATGTGATCCGCGAGACGGTGGCCACGTTCAACAGCACCGAAAAGCCCGTGGCCGAAGTCGCGGCCCTGATCACCAGCCGCCCCAAGGCGGGCCATTGTTTTCTGGTGGCCGAAAGTGCAGCGGGTGTGGTGGGGTTTGTGACCTATGACCAGTTCCGCGGTGGCAGCGGCTATCGCCTGACGATGGAGCACACGATCCAACTGGCCCCCGAGGCGGCGGGGCATGGGCTTGGCCGGGCCTTGATGGCCGCAATGGAAGATCATGCCCGACAGGCGGGCGTGCATGTGATGATGGCGGGGGTTGCGGGGGAAAACACCGCTGGCAAGGCCTTTCATGCCGCGCTTGGTTATCAATTGGTGGGCAGCCTGCCACAGGTTGGCTATAAATTCGGCAGATACATGGACTTGTGGCTGATGCAGAAAATCCTGTCCTGACAAGGCCTGCTGCACGCGCTATCCTGCGCCCATGTCAATCTGGACCCGCATTGCCGATGCCTTGTCTGCCCTTGCCACCGGCGAAGGGCTGACCGTTGTTTTCGACCGCCTGCGCGGCGTGCAGACGACGCCAGAAAAATCGGTGGCCTTTACCATCGCCGTGATTGCCCTGGGGGCCAAGATGGCCAAGGCCGATGGCGAGGTGACGCGCGATGAGGTGACGGCCTTTCGGCGCATCTTTGCCATTCCCGAGGGCGAGGAAGAAAACGCTGCCCGCGTCTTCAATCTGGCGCGGCAAGATGTGGCGGGGTTTGATGCCTATGCCCGCAAGATTGCCGCGATGTTCCGGCCCGAGGGCGAAAAGCTGTGCGCCGATGACCGGTGCACGCTGATTGACCTGCTGGAAGGGCTGTTCCAGATTGCCCTGGCCGACGGGGCCTTTCATCCGGCCGAGGATGAGTTTTTGCACAATGTCGCGCTGATCTTTGGTCTGGACGAGGCATGCTACAAGATGATGCGCGCGCGGTTTGTCGAGGGCGCGCCGCGGGACCCCTATGATGTGCTGGGCATTGCGCGTGATGCGTCGATAACAGAGGCACGGGCCGCCTGGCGGCAAGCGGTCAAGGACAGCCATCCCGATGCGATGATCGCGCGTGGGGTGCCCGCCGAGGCGGTGAAACTGGCGGAACGGCGGCTGATCGCCATCAATGCGGCTTGGGATGAAATCTCGGGGCGCAGGGCGGCATGACCCCGGCCCCGCTGCGGATCGCCACCTATAACGTCGAATGGTTCAATGCGCTGTTTGATGACAATGGCCGTCTGCTGGCCGATGACCAGCTGTCGGCCCGTTATCAAATCAGCCGGGCCACCCAACTGGGGGCTTTGGGAATTGTGTTTTCGGCGATGAATGCCGATGCGGTGATGGTGATCGAGGCCCCCGACACCGGATCGCGCCGATCTACCGTGACAGCGCTTGAAAATTTTGCCCGCACCTTTGATCTGCGCACCCGGCGGGCGGTCACTGGCTTTGCCTCGGAAACCGAGCAGGAAATCGCGCTGCTGTATGACCCTGACCGGATGACGGTGACGCATGATCCGTTGGGCGACCCGGTGGGCAAGAAAGGCAGCCGCGATGCGCCGCGCTTTGACGGCACCTTTCGCTATGATCTGGATACCGATGCGACGCCTGATCTGATCCGCTATTCCAAACCGCCGCTGGAACTGGCCGTCACCACCAGCCGTGGCAAGACGCTGCGGATGATCGGTGTGCATATGAAATCAAAGGCCCCGCATGGCGTGTCGGGCCCCGAATTCGTGCGCTTGTCGATCGAAAACCGGCGCAAGCATCTGGCGCAGTGCATCTGGTTGCGCGCCCGGGTCGAAACCCATCTGGATGCGGGCGATGATCTGGTGGTTTTGGGCGATTTCAACGATGGTCCGGGCTTGGATGAATATGAAAAGCTGTTCGGCCATTCGGGCACCGAAGTGGTGATGGGGCTGGACGGCGCGGCGGAGCGGCGCTTGATCGACCCGCATGCCTGCATGGCCCTGCGCAGCCATATGGGGCTGACCCCGACGACAGCCCGGTTCTGGCACGGGCCGCAGAAACGCTATTTTGAGGCTTTGCTGGATTTCATCATGGTGTCGCCCGCTTTGGCCAGCCTGCCGCCTGACTGGCGGATCTGGCATCCGTGGAACGACCCGGCCTGTCTGGCGACGCCCGAACTGCATGAGGCGGTGTTGCAAGCCTCGGATCATTTTCCGGTGACGATGGATTTGCCGGGATATTGAGAGTTGATTTGCAATCGGCGACGCGGCTGCCCATATTCGCCCCATGATGCACAAGATCCTTGCCCTTTGCCTGATCCTGTCCACCCCGCTGGCCGCGCAAGAGGCCGAAGCGCCTGCGCCCGGCGCACCGGAAGACGGGGCGGAAGATGGCTTTAGCCTGATGGAGGAAGGCGCGAAGCTGTTGTTTCGGGGGCTGATGTCGGAAATGGAACCGGCGCTGGATGAGATGGGCAAGGCGCTGTCAGAGATGGAACCTGCGCTGAAAGAGTTGATGGCGCTGGTGGATGACATCCGCAACTATGACGCGCCGAGGGTGTTGGAGAATGGCGACATTCTGATCCCGCGCCGACCCGACGCGCCCCCCCCAAAACTGGCCCCTAAACTGGCCCCTCCGGCCGACCCATTGGTTGATCCTTTGGCGGGGCCGCAGGGTGAGATCGAGTTGTAAGGAAAGGGGGCGCTGCCCCCTTGTCGCGGTTTCCTGCGGAAACCGCTGACCCCCGGAGTATTTTGACAAGGTGAAACGGCAATGGCCCGCCCGCCTGTGCCGGGCGGGCCAATTCCGCAGGATCAGCGGGCGGCGTCGCCGATCAGGCCCAGAATTTCCTTGGCGGCGGCGGGGATATTGGTGCCGGGGCCGAAGATCGCCTTGACGCCTGCTTTTTTCAGGAAATCGTAATCCTGCTGGGGGATGACGCCGCCGCAGATCACGATGATGTCGTCAGCGCCCTTGGCGCGCAAAGCCTCGATCAGTTTGGGGGCGAGGGTCTTGTGCCCTGCTGCCTGACTGGAGATGCCGACGATATGCACATCGTTGTCAACGGCGTCTTGCGCAGCCTCTTCCGGGGTTTGGAACAAGGGGCCCACATCGACATCAAAGCCGATGTCGGCAAAGGCAGTGGCGATCACCTTGGCGCCGCGGTCGTGGCCGTCTTGCCCCATTTTCACAACCAGCATGCGCGGGCGGCGGCCTTCGGCTTCGGCAAAGGCTTCGACATCGCGTTGGATCTGGGCAAAGCCTTCATCCCCGTCATAGGCCGCGCCATAGACGCCGGCGAGGGTTTTGACTTCTGCACGGTGGCGGCCAAAGATCTTTTCCATGGCGTCTGAGATCTCTCCTACGGTGGCACGGGCGCGGGCCGCATCGACTGCGGCGGCCAGCAGGTTGCCCCCTTCGGCGGCGCGGCGGGTCAGTTCTGCCAAGGCGGCCTGCACGGCCGGTTCGTCACGGGCGGTGCGGGTGGCGTGCAGGCGGGCAATCTGGCTTTCGCGCACGGCCACATTGTCGATATCAAGGATATCGATCGGGTCTTCCTTATCCTTGCGGTATTTGTTGACGCCGACGATCACCTCTTCGCCGCGGTCGATCATGGCCTGACGGCGGGCCGCGCTTTCCTCGATGCGCAGTTTGGGCATGCCGGTGGCCACGGCCTTGGTCATGCCGCCCATTTCCTCGACTTCCTCGATCAGCTTCCATGCCTCTTCGGCCAGTTGATGCGTCAGCGCCTCGACGTAGTAGCTGCCGGCCAGCGGATCGACGACATGGGTGATGCCGGTTTCTTCTTGCAAGATCAGCTGTGTGTTGCGGGCGATGCGGGCCGAAAATTCCGTTGGCAAAGCAATGGCTTCGTCAAGCGCATTGGTGTGCAGGCTTTGCGTGCCGCCAAGGGCTGCTGCCATCGCCTCATAGGCGGTGCGGACGACGTTGTTGTAGGGGTCTTGTTCCTGGAGTGACACGCCAGAGGTTTGGCAATGGGTGCGCAGCATCAGGCTGCCGGGTTTCCTGGGGTTGAACTCGGTCATGATCCGATGCCACAGCAGGCGGGCGGCGCGAAGCTTGGCGACCTCCATGAAGAAGTTCATGCCGATGGCAAAGAAGAACGACAGGCGCCCGGCAAAGGCATCGACATCCATGCCCCGGTCAATGGCGGCGCGCACATATTCGCGACCATCGGCAAGGGTGAAGGCCAGTTCCTGCACCAGGTTCGCCCCGGCCTCTTGCATGTGATAGCCCGAGATCGAGATCGAGTTGAATTTGGGCATCTCGGCAGAGGTATATTCGATGATGTCGGCAATGATGCGCATCGACGGTTCGGGCGGATAGACATAGGTGTTGCGCACCATGAATTCCTTCAGAATGTCATTCTGAATGGTGCCGGAAAGCTGATCGCGCGGCACGCCCTGTTCTTCGCCGGTGACGATGAAATTGGCGAGGATCGGGATGACCGCGCCGTTCATCGTCATGGAAACGCTGACTTTTTCCAGCGGAATGCCATCAAAGAGGATCTTCATATCCTCGACCGAGTCGATGGCCACGCCGGCTTTGCCGACATCGCCCACCACGCGGGGATGATCGCTGTCATAGCCGCGGTGGGTGGCCAGATCGAAGGCGACCGAGACGCCTTGCTGACCGGCGGCAAGGGCCTTGCGGTAAAAGGCGTTCGACTCTTCTGCCGTGGAGAAACCCGCATATTGGCGGATGGTCCAGGGGCGGCCTGCATACATGGTGGCACGCACGCCGCGGGTGAAGGGGCCGATGCCGGGAAGTGTGCCCATATGGGGCAGATCGGCTGTGTCCTCGGCCGTATAAAGCGGTTTGACATCAATGCCTTCCAGGGTCTTCCAGATCAGGCTGTCGGGGCTTTTGCCCTTGAGTTCCTTGGTGGCAAGGGCTTCCCAGTCTGCGCGCTTTTGGGTCATCGTCTTTGTCCTCATCTACCCTTGGGTTTCGCCGGTATCCGCCCTACATTTGAAGAAAGGGGAACCGAATGAAACCACTTTACGTCCTTGTTCTGTCGGCACTATTGCCGTTGGCCGCTGCCGCCCAATCGGGGGCCGAAGCCTCTCAGTCCAGTGTTGCACAGGGCCAAGAAGCTGCCCCGTTCGCGCCAGTATCGGCGTCAGAGGTGGCGTTTGACAGCCTGCTTTACGTCGCACGTCCGATCGTTGTCTTTGCCGATTCCCCCAATGATCCCAACTACTTGCGACAGATGGAACTGTTGGCGGCGGATTACCCTTCGTTGCAGGACCGGGATGTGATCCTGATCACGGACACAGACCCTGCGGCCAAGGGAGAGTGGCGCGTGAAACTGCGCCCGCGCGGCTTTAGCCTTGTCTTGATGGACAAGGATCTGAAGCCGGTGATCCGCAAGCCGCTGCCGTGGGAAGTGCGCGAGATCACCCGCGCCATCGACAAGTTCCCGCTGCGCCGGCAAGAGGTGTTGGAGCGCAATCCGGCGGGGCGCTAGGGGGCTGTGCCGCCGGTACACCCCCCGTACACCCCCCGTGCAGACAATCTGTCTGCCGGTTTGCGCCCCCAGTGACACTTATTCGAACTCCATGATCACGTCATCGACCCGCAGGCTGGCCCCGGCGGCGGCGCTGATTTTCTTGACCACGCCTTTGCGTTCGGCCTTGAGGATGTTTTCCATCTTCATCGCCTCGACCGTGGCAAGCGCCTGGCCTTCCTGCACCTCTTCGCCTTCGGCCACGTTGATTTTCACCACCAGACCGGGCATCGGGCACAGCAGGAATTTCGACGTATCGGGCGGCAGCTTTTCGGGCATCAGGGCGTTCAGTTCTGCCTGACGGGGCGATTGCACCAGCACCTTGAGATCGGCGCCGCGCACCCGCAGGCGAAAGCCCATGGGCACCTTGCCGACCTTGAGCACAAGCGGAGTGCCATCGACGCGGAGCCGGGCCAGCGTGTCGCCGGGCACCCATTCGCTTTCCACCCGCAGGGCAGTGCCATCGGCGAAGGTGACGGTGCTGCCCGATTTATCGGCATCGATGGTGACGGGCAGGTTTTCGCCTTGCAGCGTGATCACCCAATCATCGCCAACCCGGCGCTGGTGATTGTCCATCGTGCCGGAAATGCGGGTGCGGCGAATTTCGGCCACGCGGTTCATGGCGGCGGCGGCAGCGGCGACGCGGTGCAGCATGCCGGTATCCAGCGTCACGCCCTGAAACCCATCGGGGTATTCTTCGGCAATGAAGGCGGTGGTGATATTGCCGCTGGTAAAGCGCGGGTGATCCATCACCGCCGAGCAGAACGGCAGGTTATGGCCGATGCCTTCGACCTCGAACGTATCAAGCGCCAGCCGCATCTCTTCAATGGCCCCGGCCCGCGTGGGCGCCCAGGTGCACAGCTTGGCGATCATCGGATCGTAGAACATGCTGATTTCGCCGCCCTCGAACACGCCGGTATCATTGCGGACGATCCCGCCATCGGTCTTGCCCTCGACCGGGGGGCGGTAGCGGGTGAGACGGCCAATCGACGGCAGAAAGCCGCGATAGGGATCTTCGGCGTAAAGGCGGCTTTCCATCGCCCAGCCGTTGATCTTGAGATCTTCCTGCCGGAAGGGCAGCGGTTCGCCATTGGCCACGCGGATCATCTGTTCGACCAGATCAACGCCGGTGATCAGTTCGGTGACGGGATGTTCCACCTGCAAACGGGTGTTCATCTCAAGGAAATAGAAGTTGCGGTCGCCATCGACGATGAATTCCACCGTGCCCGCGCTGGTATAGCCCACGGCCTTGGCCAGGGCGCAGGCCTGTTCGCCCATGGCTTTGCGGGTGGCTTCGTCCAGAAAGGGCGACGGGGCCTCTTCGATGACTTTCTGATTGCGGCGCTGGATGCTGCATTCACGTTCATGCAGATAGACGCAATTGCCATGCTGGTCGGCCAGCACCTGAATTTCGATGTGGCGCGGTTGGGTCACGAATTTTTCGATGAAGATGCGGTCATCGCCAAAGCTGTTGGCGGCCTCATTCTTGGACGACTGAAAGCCTTCGCGCGCCTCGGCATCGTTCCAGGCGATGCGCATGCCCTTGCCACCGCCCCCGGCGCTGGCCTTGATCATCACCGGATAGCCGATCTGGCCCGAGATTTTCACCGCCTCGTCCGCATCGGCGATCAGGCCCATATAGCCCGGAACGGTGCTGACCCCGGCCTCCATCGCGATTTTCTTCGAGGTGATCTTGTCCCCCATCGCTTCGATCGCGGGGCTGGGGGGGCCGACGAAGACCACGCCCTCTTTTTCCAAAGCCGCGGCGAAGTTCATGTTTTCAGACAAAAACCCATAGCCCGGATGCACGGCCTGGGCGCCGGTCTGGCGGATGGCCTGCATGATCTTGTCGATGACGATGTAAGACTGGTTGGCGGGCGGCGGGCCGATGTGCACGGCCTCATCCGCCATTTTCACATGCAGGGCATTGCGGTCGGCATCGGAATAGACGGCCACCGTCTTGATCCCCATTTTCCGCGCCGATTTGATGACGCGGCAGGCGATTTCGCCCCGGTTGGCGATCAGGATTTTCTCAAACATCGGCTCTCTCCCTTCGGTCCGTCCGGGCCGGGACGGATTGGCATGCGAAAAGGCCACCCCGGGCAGATGCCCGGAATGGCCTTGGTGTCAGATCGGGGCCGCGCGTGCGCGCGGCGGTGTTCCGCAAAAGGCCGCGCCGGGGCGCGGCGGGGTTCAGCGACAGGCCGCGCCGGGGCGCGGCGGGCCGCTTAGTAGCTGGACTGGCAGGGCGGCAGGCCCAGTTCGATGCCACAGGTGGCCGCGCCAGCAAGCGCGCCAAGCGCGGCGCCGGCAACCATGTTTTCATCGGTGGCATCGGCAATGGCCGCGCCGACAACGGCACCGGTAACGCCGCGCTGTGTGGGCGTTGACAGGCAGCCAGACAGGGCTGTGGCGACCAGAAGGGCTGCAAGAAGTTTGGTGTTGAACATGATGAACTGCCTCGGGTTAGGGTTTTTATTGACCGCGAGGATAAAGCATTTGCCACAGGGTAAAAGGGGAAAAATCCGCCAATTCGCCCATAGGCAAGGCTTTGCCGGTGGCAGAAGCCCGGCCCGACGGTGGAGACGCCGGGCCGGCAGTTTGGGGAAGGGAAGCGGTTTGGCAGGCTTGGCCTTGGGCCGATGCCTGCGCCAAACCTGCGACCAAAGCTACGGCCCTGCCCGCCAAAAGCAACGGCAAACCCCGGCAGGCCAAGGGCTTGCGCGGCGGATTGCCGGAACCGGGATGTGGCGGGCAGAAACACGCTCATGCGTCGTCATCCTCCCAGTCGTCTTCGTCGAAATCCGGCGCGTCGGCGTCGGAGGCAAAGACTTCGGGAAAGCTGATCTGGGCTTTCTTGACGTCGATCCGCAGCAGGGCGTCATAAGAGGCCGGGTCGAACGGATCTTCGGCGGCAATCACCTCGCGCCCGAACAGCCATGACAGCCGCCCGGCATCCAGATTGCCACGCTCAAAGGGTTCTTCGCCGAAATAGTGCCACAGCGCCTTCATAAAGCCGATGTCGGCCAGGCGGTCTGTGTGCTTGCGGTCTTTGTAACGCTCACGCTTGATGATCTTGGCGGCGCCGTCCTTGCGGTTTTCGCGCCGGATTGTGAACTGGAAATCGGTGCCGGTCAGACGGCTGGGGAATCCACGATGCTTGATCATGCTGCACCCCCGACACAAGGCTGAGGGGCAGAAAACCGGACGGGCCGGGCCGGAACGATGCCGGCGGCCCGTCCGAAGGTGTTATTTGTATTTGCCGGTGTAGGTCGGCTCAACCGAAACCGGTTCGTCAACATAGACGACTTCGGCTTCTTTTGCTGCACAAGCGGCAACAAAGGCGACCATGCAGAAAGCCAGCAAAGTTTTCGTGCTCTTAGACATCCTCTACTCCTGTATTCTTGGAGGGCTGTCGCCGGAACTGCCCGGCAAGCCAACCCCCGATGCGAGGCGAAGGCCGCTTGGGTTCGGCCTTTGGCAACAATAGCCCAAGTGCAACGGCATTGATATGTGTTCTTTGCCAAGTTTGCGCCCTGTGTCGCCGCTACATCAGCATCCCGGCGGGAATGCGCCACTGCCACTACATCTTGTGCGGACATCAATAGATATCCCAGATGCAGGTGCCGTTGTGAAAGCTGAAGGGCTGAAAGAACTGCGTCGCCTGGGGCGCTGTCTGGCCGAATGGCACGGGCTGATCGGACAGCGAAATGATGATCTGGCTGGGCTGCGGGCCGGTGTTCGGCACCCGTGGCAAGGCATAGCTTTGGCACAGATGCAGCATATCCACCGCAGCGGTTTCGTAATCCACCGTTCCGCCCTGGCGCGCGATCTGCGGCGCAAGAAAGCGGAAGCGAAAGGTCAGACCCTCGGGGCCCCTTTCGTTCCAGATCACATCCATCAGCGTGACGGGCTGGCCCGACGGCACCGAAATCGGCCCGTCTGTGCCCGGCACCGACTGTGCGCCCGCCGTTTGTGCGGCCATGGGGTCGGTCATTGCCCGCCCCCCTTTGGCCTGAACCATGCTGCCATTGAAACACCCCTGTTCCTCCTGTTCGCGTCAGAGGGGGATGTTATCGTGTTTCTTCCACGGGTTGGCCAGTTTCTTCGTGCGCAGGGCAGCAAAGGCGCGGGCCACGCGGCGGCGGGTGGAATGCGGGCGGATCACTTCGTCGATAAAGCCCTTTTCGGCGGCGACAAAGGGGTTGGCAAAGCGGGTTTCGTAATCCTTGGTGCGTTGCGCGATCTTGTCCTTGTCGCCCAATTCGCTGCGATACAGAATTTCGGTCGCCCCCTTGGCCCCCATCACCGCGATTTCCGCCGTGGGCCAGGCATAGTTGAAATCACCGCGCAGGTGTTTGGAGGCCATCACGTCATAGGCCCCGCCATAGGCCTTGCGGGTGATGACAGTCACCTTGGGCACCGTCGCCTCGCCATAGGCGAACAACAGTTTTGCGCCGTGTTTGATGACGCCGCCATATTCCTGACTGGTGCCGGGCAAGAAGCCGGGCACATCGACAAGGGTCAGGATCGGAATTTCAAAAGCATCGCAAAAGCGCACAAAGCGGGCGGCCTTGCGGCTGCTGTCGATGTCGAGGCATCCGGCCAGCACCATCGGCTGGTTGGCCACCACGCCAACAGATTGGCCTTCGATCCGAATGAAGCCGGTGATGATATTGCCGGCGAAATCCTTCTGGATTTCAAAGAAATCGCCCTCATCCGCCACTTTGGAGATCAGCTCTTTCATGTCATAGGGCTGGTTCGGATTGTCGGGGATCAGCGTATCAAGGCTTTCTTCGATGCGGGCCGGATCATCAAAGAACGGGCGCACGGGGGCCTTTTCGCGGTTGTTCAGCGGCAGAAAGTCGATCAGGCGGCGGGTTTCGGCAATCGCCTCGACATCATTTTCAAAGGCGCCATCGGCCACCGATGATTTGCGGGTATGGGTGCTGGCGCCGCCCAATTCCTCGGCCGTGACATGTTCATTGGTTACTGTTTTCACCACATCGGGGCCGGTGACGAACATGTAAGAGGTGTCTTTGACCATGAAGATGAAGTCGGTCATCGCGGGCGAATACACCGCCCCACCCGCGCAGGGCCCCATGATCAGCGAAATCTGCGGCACCACACCCGACGCCATGATGTTGCGCTGAAACACCTCGGCATAGCCGGCCAGAGAGGCGACGCCTTCTTGAATGCGCGCGCCCCCCGAATCGTTCATGCCGATCACCGGGGCGCCGTTTTGCATCGCCATATCCATGATCTTGCAGATTTTCTGCGCATGGGTTTCAGACAAGGAACCGCCGAACACGGTGAAATCCTGCGAGAAGACATAGACCATGCGGCCATTCACCGTGCCCCAACCGGTGACGACGCCGTCCCCTGCGGGGCGGTCGTTTTCCATGCCGAAATCGGTGCAGCGATGCGCCACGAACATGTCGAATTCTTCGAAAGAGCCTTCATCCAGCAAAAGGTCGATGCGCTCGCGTGCGGTCAGCTTGCCCTTGGCGTGCTGGGCATCGATGCGGCGCTGGCCGCCACCCTGACGGGCTGCCTCGCGGCGCGTTTCAAGCTGTTGCAGGATATCTTTCATGGCGGCTCCCTCCCCTTGCGGATGGCGCACAATAGGGCGCAGATCGCAGCGCGGGAAGCGATTTTCGGTAAATTTGCATAGTTATCTACGGCATGTGCATGCGAATTGCAAAGCTGCAAATATTGGGCAGCGGCGGCGGGTGGGTGTCAAACCCCAGAGGAAAGGCCTATGAGGTGGGGTTTTTGTCCAGCGCGGCATATGTTTATTGCACGCGGGCTGACAAGATTCAGGTTTAATTACTTAGAATCAATGACATGAAATGCGCCCGACGTCAGAGAGGCGAAACCATGGAATTCCAGGCAAACTTGACCTTATAGGGAATGCTACTTAGACGAATTCCACCAAGATGGATCGGAGGAGCATCCAATGCGGAAAATGGTGCAGCGTGCAGCAAACTACATCTGCAAGCGCAAAATTGACAGATTGCTGCCGGGCGTCATGGATGATTTGCAGGACTACAGAAAAAAATCCGGCACCACCGGCACGCAATTCATCACCCTTTGGATGTCGATCCAAACTATCCAAAAACATCGCCCCAACTGGATCTTGGAAAGCGGAACCGGCTCCTCGACCCTTGTTTTGGCTGCTCTCGTCAAGAAACTTCGGAAAGAGCATCCAGATTATCAAGGCAAAATTGTCAGTATGGAAAGCGTGCCGGAATGGTTTGACGTCGCGACGAAGAACCTGCCCGAGAAATACAGGGATGTGGTCGAAATAGTCCTTGGCCCAAGGCAAAAATTCGAGATGGCGATGTATCGCGGCTATATCCATTCAAACATTCCGAAACACGACTACTCTTTCGTTCTGATTGACGGACCAGCCTTTACCGACGAGGCGGGGGTTGCATTCTGCGCCGACATTTTCCATGCCATGGACATCTCCTCTGCCCCCGTGATGCACGGAGTGTCTGATGGCCGCGCCTCGA
Organism: Pseudotabrizicola sp. L79; assembly: GCF_036553525.1. NCBI lineage: Bacteria > Pseudomonadati > Pseudomonadota > Alphaproteobacteria > Rhodobacterales > Paracoccaceae > Pseudotabrizicola > Pseudotabrizicola sp. L79. Next base: position 261,667 of record NZ_JAZHDA010000045.1, read on the forward strand.
CCGTTATGGTTATTCAGCATCTGTATGGTGTGCGCGCCGCGCGCTATTGGCATGGCCTTTATGCCGCGCGTTTCTCGTTGCCGCGCATCGACTTTCGCAATCCGGATTTCATCACCGCCAAAGACTTTGCGACTTCGTTTTTGGGCCGATTGGATTTCGTCAAGTTTCGGCGCTAATGTCCTGCGGCCATCTTTTCGGGATTGGGCTTTCAAGGTCGGACCCCAAAAGGTTTTGCGCCCCAGCGGACGCAAAGGGCCAGGGTCAAACCTCATGGATGATCATGCCTGCAAATGATGGTCGCGGCGCTGTGCGATACGACCCAAATGCTGCCTCAGTGCGGCATTTCTTTTGACCGTTTCAATGAACATCAAATGCCTGCAAGATGAAGATCAGGGCTGACAAACAGAAACGGCAGGGATTATTCGTATTTTTTCAGTGACTTGCAACAGGCGCACCCGGTTGATTGGGCCGTATATGCTGGTTCGACATCTGCCCAACGCTCGGATTGCCAGGGATGTTGGGCGCATTCGCTCTTGTGCGCAGGCCGCAATGACATGCCTTGGACCGACGAACCGCCTGCGCCTGTCGTGCGTAGGTCTGGCACAAAACAGACGGCCTTACTGAAAGATCAGGGCGATCTCTTCCTGATCCAACAGCTTCCACTCGCCAAAGGCCATGCCCTCTGGCAGGGACAGACCGCCAAGGCGTTCGCGGTGCAATGCCTCGACATGGTTGCCTGTGGCCGCGAACATGCGACGCACTTGATGGTATCGGCCCTCGGTCACGCTCAGCAAGGCCTCGGTTTCCGAAATCACTTCCAGTTCGGCAGGCGCCAGTGGTTTGTCCTCGCCCTCCAGCATCAATTGCCCCGCGGCAAACAGTTCGCCTTCGGTGCCAGTCAGTGGGCGGGCCAGTTTGGCGCGATAGGTTTTCTTGACGTGGCGCCTGGGGCTGATGACACGGTGCAAAAGATCGCCATCGTCGGTCAGCAACAGCAGGCCGGAAGTCTGTTTGTCCAAGCGGCCAATGGTCGAGATCGCCGGATCACGCCGCTTCCAGCGCTGGGGCAGAATATCATAAACCAGCGCGCCATCTTCCTTGTGTGAGCAAGTCATGCCCAAGGGCTTGTTCAGCAAAATGACCATACCCAAAAGGGGATCCAGCGACTCGCCGTCAATTTTCATACGGTTCGGCAAATCAGGGGTGACAGAAATTCGCTTGGTCGCATCGCTGATCTCGTCCGCGTCCAGTGTGATGCCACCAGCCTTTGCCATCCGCGCCATTTCGCTGCGCGATCCATACCCCATAGAGGATAGCAGCCGATCGACGCGGGAGGTGGGGGTCTTGGTCATTGCGCTTTATCACTTGTAGATTTTCCGCTGCATTCAGAAATCAGGTTGAAAGGGACGCTTGGTGGAACCATTTCCCCGATTGTGTCTTCATCCAGTTCAGTGCGGGTTTCATCTTTCACAATTGGACATGGACGCACAAGTCAGTCTGCCCAAACGGCGTGGACAAGCCATGCGCCGAGACATAGGTCATCTTTATGACAAAAAGCCGTTTTCTCGACCGGACCACCCCGCCCCATATTGCGACGCTGATCCTGATGGCGGGGCTTTCAGCATTGGCGATGAATATCTTTCTGCCATCGCTGCCCGGCATGGCGGCGTGGTTCGACGCACCCTATGCGCTGATGCAGTTATCGGTCGCGCTTTATCTTGGCCTGTCGGCGGTGTTGCAGATCTTGATCGGGCCGATTTCGGATCGCTATGGCCGCCGCAAGACGATGCTGGGGGCGGTGATCCTGTTCCTGATCGCGACTTGTGGCACCCTGATCGCGCCAAATGCCACGGTATTCCTGGTGTTTCGCATGGCGCAGGCGGTGATTGCCGCGGGCATGGTTCTAAGCCGTGCCATCGTGCGCGACATGGTGTCAGACGCCGAGGCCGCCAGCATGATCGGCTATGTCACCATGGGGATGAGCATCGTGCCGATGATCGGGCCGGTGTTGGGCGGCGTTCTGGATGAATGGATCGGATGGCAGGCGAATTTCGCCCTGCTGCTGATCCTTGGGCTGGTGGTGCTGTGGCTGATCTGGGCCGATCTGGGCGAAACCGCCACGTTGCGCCGGGTGTCTTTTGCCCAGCAGGTGCGGCAATATCCGCAACTGCTCGGCTCGCAACGGTTCTGGGGTTATGTGCTTTGTGCCGGCTTCACCTCGGGCACCTTCTTTGCCTATCTGGGCGGCGCCCCCTTTGTGGGAACCGAGGTCTTTGGCCTGTCATCATCCGAGGTGGGGGCGCTGTTCGCCCTGACAGCCGTTGGCTATGCGGCGGGCAATTTCGTGGCCGGGCGCTTTTCGGTGCGGCTGGGGTTGAACAGAATGATCCTGATCGGGGCCTTGGTCTGCGCCTTTGGCCTGTCGTTGCTGACGCTGCTGACCTTGGCCGGGGTGCATTCGCCGCTGGTATTCTTTGGCTTTACCGTCTTTGTGGGGTTGGGCAATGGCATGACCTTGCCCAATGCCAATGCCGGAATGCTGTCGATCCGGCCCGAATTGGCGGGCACGGCATCGGGCCTTGGCGGCGCGATTCAGATTGGCAGTGGTGCGGTTTTGGCGGCTTTTGCCGGAACGCTGCTGGGGCCGGGCTCCAGCGAATTGCCGTTGGTCTTGCTGATGCTGTCGTCGGCTTTGCTGTCGGTGGTGTCAATCCTGTGGGTGCGTCGGCGGGCGCGGGCCTTGGGGTTGGGCAGCTAGCTTTGCAAATCCGCGCCGTGCAAAGCGGCCATGACAGGATGACTTGACGTTGGCTTTGCAAAGTCCAGAATGCCCCGCAAGTGTGCGGGGGGATCATGGCGGTTCAAAAACTTTATGCCGGGGCCAAGCTGCGCGAAATGCGCACAAGGCTGGGGCTGACGCAAAAGGCATTTTCCGACAAACTGTCGGTCAGCCTGCCCTATCTGAACCAGATGGAAAACAATCATCGCCCGGTTTCGGCGGCGGTTGTGCTGGCCTTGGCACAGGAATTCGGTCTGGACGTGACAGAGCTGACCGTGGGCGAAAGCGAGCGTCTGGTCAGCGATATGAAAGAGGCCTTGGCCGACCCTGTCTTTGCCGCAACGGCCCCGCCTCTGGCAGATCTGCGGCTGGCCGCCTCGAATGCCCCTGCCCTTGCGCGCGCCTTTCTGGATCTGCACCGCGCCTATCGTCAGACGCATGAACGGCTGGCCAGTCTGGATGAAGCCTTGGGCCGCGATGACGCCGCCCTGCGCCCCAGCCCGTGGGAGGAGGTGCGCGATTTCTTTCACTATTGCGACAATTACATTGATGCGGTGGACCGCGCTGCCGAAAGGTTCATGACAGATTCGAACGGGCGGCGCGATCTGCTGGGGGCCGTGCGAGAGGCCTTGGATCGGCGCGGGATCAGCCTGCATTTCACCGACACCCCCACCATACGGCGCTTTGATCCGCAGGCGCGGCGGCTGGATATTTCTTCACGCGTGGCCAGCGCGACCCAACGGTTTCAACTGCTGTATCAGGTGGCCCTGATCACCCAGAACGATCTGTTCGATGCCACGCTGGATCTGGCACGGTTCCACACGCCCGAGGCGCGCGACATCGCCAAAAGCGGCCTTGCCAATTACTTTGCCGGGGCGGCGCTGCTGCCCTATCGTGACTTTCTGTCTGCCGCGCAAGACACACGGCATGATCTGGAACGGCTGGCCGATCTGTTCGGCGCCAGTATCGAGCAGGTTGCCCATCGGCTGTCCACGCTGCAACGGCCCGGTGCAAAGGGCATTCCCTTTTTCTTTGTGCGTGTCGATCAGGCCGGAACCATCACCAAGCGCCATTCGGCCACGCGGCTGCAATTTGCGCGCTTTGGTGGGGCCTGCCCGTTGTGGAATGTGCATCGGGCCTTTGAAACGCCGGGCCATTTTCTACGCCAACTGGCCGAAACACCCGATGGTGTGCGCTATCTTTCCTTGGCGCGCGATGTGTCGAAACCGGGGGGGTCATTTCATGCGCCAACGCGGCGCTATGCCATTGGTCTGGGCTGCGAGGTGCAGCATGCCGAGGCATTGGTCTATGCCGACGGGATGGACCTGAAGGGCCGGTTTGAGCCGATCGGCATTTCCTGCCGCATCTGCGAGCGCCCCGATTGCCACCAAAGATCAGTGCCCCCGTTGGAAAGACGGCTGCGGGTTGACCCTGACCAGCGCGGGGTGCTGCCCTATGAGATTGCCCCGTAACGGCAAAGGGCGGCCCATGGGCCGCCCTTTTCATTTTGATGTCAACGCCTTAGCCGTGGGCCGCTCCATGGGTCAGATGGTGGGCGATATGGTCTTTCAGATGGCTGCGCTTGCGGCGCAGATCGGCCTCGGCCTCTTCTGAAATCGCCTCGACCCGCGTTTCGGCGCGATGCACGGCACGGTTCACCTCGTGATACTGTTCGACCAGTTTCGCGAAATGCGCATCAGACTGCTTCAGTTCTGAAATCTGCGCTGCATGCTCGGGGAATTCCTCGGCCAGTTCATGCGGGGTGTTCGACATAAGCGTCTCCTGTTCCTTGTTTGCTGACCAAGTCTACCGGATGCGCGGCTGCGCTTCCTTGACCCTGATCAAACAGAACGGTTCAGCGACGGGCGCGGCGAAAGCCGGCAGCGCGGGCCTCGGCTTCGGTGCAGAACCAGGCTTCCCCCTTGCCGGGGTTGATCTTGGTCGCGTCATAGTCGCGCTGACCCGGCAGGTGATAGATCTTGCCAGAACTGCCGATATTGCCCTTGATCGCACAGGCCCCCGGTGCAGGGGCGGGCGCGGTCTTTTGTTCCGCGCGAAAATCCTCGGGGCGTTGCAGATCACCGGCCCAGATGCCCAAACCATCTGCCTTGGCGGCATTTTCCTGCGCGACATAACGGGCAGAGTAGCGGCGAAACGCGGTGGCAGCCCCGTTGCGCACCAGTATCTCTGCCACATCCTGCCCACCCACGCGGCAGGTGGCCACGATGCGGCCATAGCGGTCGATATCTTCGGGCTGACAAGTGACACGGGCCTTGCCCACGATCTGCCCCAGCATCTGGGTGGACCAAGCCCCACAGGCCCAAGGGCGGTTGGCGCGGGTGCAGCTTTGGTCGCGCTCTGGCGCATCAATGCCAAACAGTCGGATGGTCTGACCGCCCACCTTAAGCCCGTCGCCATCAATCACCCGGGCCACCCCGGTGATTTCGGCCTGTTGCGGGCCATCAAGCGCCGCAACAGAGGTGGCCAAGGCCGCCAGCACAACCAGAACAAGAGTGGAACGAAAGGTTAACATACATTCCTAGATCAACCGAATCGCCACTTCGATCAAGCAGGAAGTTAATTAAGTATTAACCTTCGTTAACCGTGCCAGCCGGTCTGTGTCAGCGTTGCGACGTGCGCCATGCCGGATTGATCCACGGCTGCTGGTTCGACGGGGCCAGTGGTGCCCGGCCCAGAATATGGTCGGCGGCCTTTTCCCCCACCATGATGCTGGGCCCGTTCAGATTGCCGTTGGTGATTTGCGGAAACACCGAACTGTCGGCCAGACGCAAACCATCCACGCCAATCACACGGCACTCAGGGTCAACCACTGCCATCGGATCGCTGGCGCGGCCCATGCGGGCCGTGCCGCAGGGGTGATAGGCGCTTTCGGCATGGTCGCGCAAAAAGCTGTCGATCTCCTCATCGCTTTGCAGGGCCGCACCAGGCTGGATTTCATGCTTGACGAACTCTTGCATCGGCTCTTGCGCAAAGATTTCGCGCGTCAGGCGGATCGTGGTGCGAAAATCGACCCAATCCTGCGGATCAGACATATAGTTGAACCGGATCACCGGGGCGGCCTTGGGATCGGCCGAGCGCAGGGTGACAGACCCGCGCGACTTGGCCCGCATCGGCCCGGTATGCACCTGAAAGCCATGGCCCTCGGCGGTGGCTTTGCCATCATAGCGCACGGCAATCGGCAGGAAGTGATACTGAATATCGGGATATTCCACCCCGGCGCGCGACCGGATGAAGCCGCAGGCCTCAAACTGGTTCGATGCCCCCAGCCCCTTGCCCGTGAACAGCCATTGCGCCCCGATCATCGCCTTGCCCAAAAGGTTCCAATATTTGAACAGGGTGATCGGCTTTTTTGAGGCAAATTGCATATAGACTTCAAGGTGATCTTGCAGATTGGCCCCCACGCCGGGCCGGTCGGCCACCACCGGAATGCCATGTTCGGCCAGATGCGCCGCAGGCCCGATGCCCGACAGCATCAGCAATTTCGGCGAATTCAGCGACGACGCCGCAAGGATCACCTCGGATTTGGCAGGAATGACAAAGGGCGCGCCGCCCTGATCCAACTCTACCCCCGTGGCCCGGCCGTTTTCGAGGATGATGCGGCGGGCAAAGCCGCGCACGATCTGAAGATTGCCGGTCTTGAGCGCAGGTTTCAGATAGGCATTGGCAGCAGACCAGCGGCGGCCCTTGTAGATGGTGGCCTCCATCGGGCCAAAGCCCTCTTGCTGCTCGCCGTTATAATCCTGGGTAACGGGATAGCCTGCCGCACGCCCCGAATCGATAAAGGCGTTGAACAACGGGTTGCTGCGCGGGCCGCGCGTCACATGCAGCGGGCCGCTTTGGCCGCGCCACTCGGCCCCCTGCCCGCCGTGGCTGTGCTCCATCCGTTTGAAATAGGGCAGCACATCGGCATAGGCCCAGCCATCTGCCCCCATCCCGGCCCAGGTGTCATAGTCACAGGCATGGCCGCGCACATAAACCATGCCGTTGATGCTGGATGATCCGCCAATCACCTTGCCGCGCGGCGTCACAAGCTGACGCCCGCCCAGATGCGGCTCTGGCTCGGACTTATAGCCCCAATCATACATCGCCATATTCATCGGATAAGACAAAGCCGCAGGCATCTGGATAAAGGGGCCGGCATCGCTGCCGCCATGTTCGATGATGATCACGCGCTTGCCCGCCTCGGTCAGGCGATAAGCCATGGCACAACCGGCGGAACCCGCCCCGATAATCACATAATCCGCATGCATCTTGCGACGCCTTTCTTCTGTGGGTCAGTCCGGGCCGATGGCCGCGGGGCGCTTGGGGGTTTGATGGTGGGGGTTAATAGGGGGCGTCAACCGGCCCCATCCCGACATAAACCGATTTGATCTGGGTATAATGCTCGACCGCCGCATGACCGTTTTCGCGGCCCACACCCGACATCTTGACCCCACCAAAGGGTGACTCGACGGGCGTCAGGTTATAGGCGTTGATCCAGCAGGTGCCCGCCTGCAACTGGGCCACAACCCGGTGGGCGCGGGCCAGATCAGCGGTGAATACCCCCGCAGCAAGGCCAAATTCCGTGGCATTGGCGCGGGCGATCACCTCGGCCTCATCCTCAAAATCCAGCACCGCCATCACGGGGCCGAACACCTCTTCACAGGCCAGGGTCATGTCATCGGTCACATCGGCGAAAACCGTGGGCTGAATGTAAAACCCATCCTTGATCGGCGCGCGGTTGCCACCCGTCACCACCCTGCCGCCCTGATCACGGGCCTGTGCGACATAGCCCATGACCTTGTCCAGCTGTGCTGCGCTGACCAGCGGGCCAAGCTGGGTGTCATCTTTGCGCGGGTCGCCCAGCACGATCGCCTCGGTCCGCGCCTTGAGCCGATCAAGAAAGCGCGTCTTGATGCCCTTTTGCACAAAGACACGGGTGCCGTTGGAACAGATCTGCCCGGTTGAATAGAAATTCGCCAGCAGCGCTGCGCCAACGGCATCTTCGACATTGGCATCATCAAAGATGATCAAGGGCGACTTGCCGCCAAGTTCCATGGTGACATGACGCACCCCGGCGGCAGCGGCGGCATATACCTTTTGGCCCGTGGGCACGCTGCCTGTCAGCGACACTTTATCAACCCGCGGATCGGTGACCAAAGCCGCCCCGACCGCACCGCGCCCCTGCACCACGTTGAACAGACCCGCAGGCAGGCCCGCTTGCACCAAGATCTCGGCCAGCTTCAGCGCCCCAAGCGGTGTCACCTCGGACGGTTTGAACACCATGGCATTGCCCAGCGCCAGTGCAGGCGCAGATTTCCAGCAGGCAATCTGGCTGGGATAGTTCCAGGCCCCAATCCCCAAGCAAACCCCCACCGGTTCGCGCAAAGTATAGACGAAATCCTGCCCCAAGGGGATGGTTTGCCCCGTCACCGTGGGGGCAAGGCCCGCGAAATATTCCAGCGCATCAGCGCCCGAAGGCCAGTCAGCCACGCGGGTTTCCTGGATGGGCTTTCCGGTATCAAGCGTTTCAAGCTGCGCCAGGTCCTCGGCCTGCGCATGGATCAGATCAACGGCACGGCGCAGGATGCGCGCACGATCCACCGGGCGGGTGCGCGCCCAGTCACCTTGGGCGCGCCGCGCACTGGCAAGGGCACGGTCGAGGATGGCGGGGGTGGCTTCGTGAACGCGGGCAATCACTTCGCCTGTGGCAGGAAAGATCACGTCAATGGCCGCCCCGGCCACGTCTTCGACATAGGCGCCATCAACGAAATGGCTGGCTTTGGGTTGGGCAATCATGCGCGACCCTCCTTTAATTGAGACTTCAGATAGTCTGACAACAAAGCAACCGACGCCGCCGGATCAGGCGGCCCGGATTTCAGCACTTCGCGCAGATAAAGACCGTCGATCAACGCCCCCAGGCCGTCGGCAATCACCGTGGCGCGGGCACCTGCCAAGGGGCGCAGGCAGATCAGCAGATTTGATCGCAATCGGCGCTGATACACCGCCAGCAGGCGTCGGGCCTGCGGCACGGTCTGCGCCAGGACCCAGAAGTTCAGCCATGCACTTACGGCCTCACGCCGGAAGTTGCCGGGGCTGAAACTGGCATGCAAAATCGCCATCAACCGCGCCTCTGGCCCCTTGGCCGTGCAAAGCGCCCCACGCACCTCGGCCCCGTAAATCGTCAGGATATGGCGCATGGCCGCAAGGAAGATTTCTTCCTTCGAGCCGAAGTAGTGATGGGCCAAGGCCGAAGACATGCCAGCGCGCCGGGCAATCTGGCTGACCGTCACGTCAAGCGAGCCAATGCGACCGATCTCTACGATCGTCGCTTTGACCAAGGCCTCCTTTCGGATAGGCTCCATCCCAAGCTTCGGCATCCTAAAAATCCAACAAATGGGTTGCTTTTTGGTGGTAGCTTGAAGTTTATTGACTCGTCAATCAACAAAAAAGAGGGAGTGACCATGTCCAAACGTTCTGCCCTGCTGGCATCCGCCGTGACTTTTGCCATGGCCGGTTCGGCCTTTGCCGAAGGCTGTGACACGATCGTCTTTTCCGATGTCGGCTGGACCGACATCACCGCCACCACCGCCGCGACCACGGTGGTGCTGGAAGCCTTGGGCTATGACACCGAAATCAAGGTGCTGTCGGTGCCTGTCACCTATGCCGGGCTGGCGGGGGGCGATATCGACGTGTTCCTGGGCAACTGGATGCCCACGATGGAAGGCGACATTGCCAAATACCGCGATGAAGGCAGTGTCGAAACAGTGCGCACCAATCTGGAAGGTGCGAAATACACGCTGGCGACCAATGCCGCCGGGGCCGCGCTGGGGATCAGCGATTTCGGCAATATCAAAGATCACAAAGAGGCGCTGGACAGCAACATCTATGGGATCGAGCCGGGCAATGACGGCAATCGCCTGATCATCGACATGATCGCCTCGGGGCCCTTTGGCCTTGATGGGTTTGAAATCGTCGAATCCTCGGAGCAGGGGATGCTGGCCGCCGTGGCGCGGGCCGAAAAGGCAGGCGAGCCCATCGTTTTTCTGGGCTGGGAACCGCATCCGATGAATGCCAATTTCGACCTGACCTATCTGACCGGGGGCGATGACTATTTCGGCCCCAATCTGGGTGGCGCCATCGTCGCGACCAACACCCGCAAGGGCTATGTCAGTGAATGCCCGAACACCGGCAAGCTGTTGCAAAACCTTGAATTCACGCTGCCCATGGAAAACCAGATCATGGGGGCCATTCTGGACAACGGCGACGACCCGGCCGATGCAGCACGCGCATGGCTGGCCGCCAATCCCGGCACCTGGGAGGCTTGGCTGGACGGGGTAACCACCAAAGATGGCGGAGATGCAAAGGCCGCCGTGGTGGCTGCGCTGAACTGAGCGCGCCACAGTTATGACCGGACGGAGCGGGGGTTTCACACCCCCGCACCCCCGTTTGATAGGTAGACCAAAGCAATAGGGGGGGTGTCGTGCTGGAGTGGCTGACCGAAACCAAAATCCCGGTGGGCAAAGCGGCCAAGGCCGTTTTTGACGGGATGAATACGCATCTGGGTGGGCTGTTTGATGCAATTGCCGCCATTATGGAGGCGATGATCGACGCTATCCTGTGGTGTCTTGAAACGCCCCATCCCCTCGCCCTTGTCGCGGCGTTCGTGGCCGCAAGCTGGTGGCTGCACCGCAGTTGGAAGCTGTGTCTGGGCGTCACCTTGGGCTTTTTGTTCATCCTGAACCAAGGCTATTGGGATGAGACGATGGAGAGCCTGACGCTGATCTTGTCGGCCTGCGTTGTCTGCATGGGGTTGGGTGTGCCGATTGGCATCGCCGCTGCGCATCGACCACGGCTGTATTCGTGGCTGTCGCCCGTGCTGGATCTGATGCAAACGCTGCCGACCTTTGTCTATCTTATTCCCGCGATTGTCTTTTTTGGCTTGGGAATGGTGCCTGGGTTGATTGCCACGGTGATTTTCGTGCTGCCCGCGCCGATCCGGCTGACCTATCTGGGGGTCAGTGCAACGCCTGTGGCGCTGACCGAGGCTGCCACGGCCTTTGGCGCCACACCGCGACAATTGCTTTGGAAGGTCGAACTGCCCTATGCCTTTCCGCAAATCATGGCCGGGCTGAACCAGACCATCATGCTGTCTTTGTCGATGGTGGTGATCGCGGCGCTGGTCGGGGCCAATGGTCTGGGCGTTCCGGTTGTGCGCGCGCTGAACAGCGTGAACACTGCCCTTGGCTTTGAATCGGGCTTTATCATCGTGGTCGTTGCCATCTTGCTGGACCGGATGCTGCGCGTGGGGGGCAAGGCATGAGCGATACGTCCAAACCCAACCGACAGGCCGGGCTGGCTGTGCGATTTGACCGGGTGTCGATCGTTTTTGGCGACCACCCCGACCGCGCCCTGCCGCTGATGGACAAGGGCCAAAGCCGATCCGAGATTCAGGCGGCAACCGGGCAGGTTCTGGGGGTGCATGATTGCTCGCTTGAGGTGCAAGAGGGCGAAATCCTTGTGCTGATGGGGCTGTCGGGGTCGGGCAAATCCACGCTGTTGCGCGCGGTAAACGGGCTGAACCCGGTTTGCCGGGGGGCTGTGCATGTCAGCGATGGCGATGGGATGGTGGATGTCACCCACGCCGATGCCACCACCTTGCGCCGCATGCGCCTGCATCGGATCGCCATGGTGTTTCAGCAGTTTGGCCTGCTGCCCTGGCGCACAGTGCGCGAGAATGTGGGGCTGGGGCTGGAACTGGCCGGGATGGCCAAGGCCGAATGGCGCGCGCGGGTGGATGCGCAGCTAGAGTTGGTGGGCCTGAGCCAATGGGCCGAACGCAAGGTGGGTGATCTGTCAGGCGGTATGCAACAGCGTGTGGGTCTGGCCCGCGCCTTTGCCACCGAAGCGCCAATCCTGCTGATGGATGAGCCGTTCAGCGCGCTGGACCCGTTGATCCGGGCCAAGTTGCAGGACGAGTTGCTGGAATTGCAGGCCAAGCTGAAACGGACGATCATCTTTGTCAGCCACGATCTGGATGAGGCGTTCAAGATCGGCAACCGGATCGCCCTTATGGAAGGCGGGCGGATCGTGCAATGCGGCTCGGCGCGCGATATCATCGCCAACCCGATCAACGGCTATGTGCAGGATTTCGTGGCCCATATGAACCCGCTGACCGTGCTGACCGCGCGCGACGTGATGGAACCGGGCCAGTCTGATGCCCCCGCGGTTGGGGCCGAAACGCCGGTGAAGGAGATCATGGCCCGGATGCGCGACGGGGCAAGCGAATTGGCGGTGGTCGAGGCCGGGCAAACGATTGGGGTGCTGCACATCGCCTCGGTCATGGGGCGGCTGATCGATCCGCAAAGGGGGGCACAATGACCAAAGACATCAGCCGCTTTCCGGTGGTCGGGCTGGAAAACCTGCCAACCGATCTGGCAGACCGGATCGCAACCATTGCCGAAAAGTCGGGCTTTGTGCCCAATGTCTTTCTGGCCATGGCCCATCGCCCCGACGAATTGCGCGCGTTCATGGATTACCATGATGCCCTGATGGAAAAGCCCGGCGGGCTGACCAAGGCCGAGCGCGAGATGATTGTGGTGGCGACCAGTGCGGCGAATGATTGCCAGTATTGCGTCGTGGCGCATGGGGCCATTCTGCGCATCCGGGCCAAGAACCCGCTGATTGCCGATCAGGTGGCGGTCAACTGGCGCAAGGCCGATCTGACCCCGCGAGAAGCCGCGATGTTGCGCTATGCGCTGAAAGTGGCCTTGCGCGCGCAAGAGATTGAGCCCGCTGACCATAGCGCACTCGCTGAGGCCGGCTTTACGCAAGATGAAATCTGGGACATCGGCGCAATTACCGCGTTTTTCGGCCTGTCGAACCGGATCGTGAACATGGCCACGATCCGGCCGAATGACGAATTCTACAGCCTTGGCCGAAACCTGCCGATCAAGGATTAACCTTCGTCGGCGGGCTTTGCGGCCTTTTTGGCGGCGGGTTTCTTGGCCGCTGTCGTTTTGGCCGCTGTCGTTTTTGCTGCTGTCGTTTTGGCCGGGGCTTTCTTGGGTGCGGCCTTCTTTTCGGTGGCCTTGGCCGCTGCCTTTTTGGGCGCGGCTTTCTTCTTGCCACCCTTTGCGCCGGCCTTGGCTGCGATCAGTTCCAGGGCCTGCTCGACCGTCACATCTTCGGGGGTGATGTCCTTGGGCAGGGTCGCGTTGACCTTTTCCCATTTCACATAAGGGCCATAGCGCCCCGACATCACCTGAATCGCGCCGCCATCAGGGTGGTCGCCCAGACTGCGCAAAGGTTCGGGGGCAGCAGCCCCCCTGCCCCGGCTGGCCTTTTGGGCCAGAACCTCAACCGCGCGGTTCATGCCAATCGTGAAAACTTCTTCGACATCGGGCAAATTGGCATAGGTGCTGTTGTGTTTGACAAAGGGGCCATAGCGGCCAATGCCTGCCTCAACCAGCACACCATCCTCGGGGTGCGGGCCAATGGGGCGGGGCAGCGACAACAGATCCAGCGCCCGCTCCAGCGTCAGGCTGTCGGGGGCCCACCCTTTGGGCAGGCTGGCGCGGTCGGGTTTGGGGATCTCGGCCGTGGCCTCTCCGCGCTGAACATAGGGGCCAAACCGGCCCGAGCGGACCGAAATGTCATTGCCCGCGTCATCCTGCCCCAGCACCTTGCCATCAGCAGACACGCCATCTTCGGCGCCTGAAATCGGGCGCGTATACCGGCATTCAGGATAATTGCCACAGCCGATAAACGCCCCACCCGAGCGGGCAGTTTTCAGATGCAACCGCCCACTGCCACAGGTGGGGCAAAGGCGCGGATCACTGCCATCGGGGCGCGGAGGATACAGATGCGGCGACAGGAAGTCGTCGATCTTGTCCAGCACTTCGCTGATGCGCAGATCGGCCGTATCGGCCACCGCAGCGGAAAAATCACGCCAGAACCGGGCCAGAACTTCCTTGTATTCACGGTCACCTGCCGACACATCATCCAGCTCGGTTTCCAGATCGGCGGTAAAATCATACTCGACATAGCGGCGGAAGAAGTTGGTCAGAAAGGCCGTGACCAGGCGGCCTTTATCCTCGGGGATCAGGCGGTTCTTGTCTTTGCGCACATATTCACGATCCTGAATCGTGGACAGCACCGAGGCATAGGTCGAGGGCCGACCGATTCCCAATTCTTCCATCCGCTTGACCAAGGTGGCCTCGGTATAACGGGGGGGCGGTTGGGTAAAGCTTTGGCTGCCCAGCACGGCCGCATCGGGGCTGATCACAGCCGAAGCAACGCGGTGATCGGATGATGTGTCCAGCACGTCGCCTTCGGCTGCCTCTTTGCGGGCCTTGGCAAAGGCCGCCTGAAACGCTGCCGCCTGCGGCTTGGCCGGTTCGCCGGTCATGATCTGTGGCAGGCGGCCACCTTCTTCATCCTCATCGTCGCGGCCTTCATCATAGACCTTGAGAAAGCCGTCAAACATCACGACCTGCCCGGTGGCGCGCAGCCCCACCTGACCATCGCTGCTGCCAATTTCAACGGTCGTCCGCTCTAGTCGCGCGGCAGACATCTGGCTGGCAATGGTGCGCTTCCAGATCAGATCATATAGACGGGCCTGATCTGCCTCGGACAGCTTCAGCTTTTCGGGGGCCTTGGCCATGTCGGTCGGGCGGATACATTCATGCGCTTCCTGCGCGTTCTTGGCCTTGTTCTTATAAATGCGCGGTGCATCGGGCACATAGGCGGCGCCGAACCGGTCCTTGATCGCATCCCGCGCCTCGGCCACGGCTTCGGGGGCCATGTCGATGCCATCGGTCCGCATATAGGTGATGTGCCCTGCCTCATAGAGACGTTGCGCCGCACTCATGCATTGCTTGGCGCCCATACCAAATTTACGGCTAGCCTCTTGCTGCAAAGTTGATGTCATAAAGGGCGGATGCGGGTTGCGGGTGGCCGGGCGCGCCTCAACGCTTTGCACCGTCAGTGTTCGGGAAGTGACAGCCTTGACCGCCAATTCCGCGGCCTCCACCGTCGGAATGTCGAATTTATCCAGCTTCTTGCCACCCAGAACCGTCAGCTTGGCCTGATATTCTTGGCCGCGTGGCGTGGTAAAGGCGGCCGTAACCGACCAGTATTCGCGGGCGCGAAAGGCCTCGATCTCCATCTCGCGCTCAACAATCAGACGCAGGCAAACAGACTGCACGCGGCCCGCACTGCGCGCACCGGGCAATTTGCGCCACAAAACCGGCGACAGGGTAAAGCCCACCAGATAATCCAACGCGCGGCGGGCCAGATAGGCCTCGACCAGCGGTGTATCGATCTCGCGCGGCTCTTTCATCGCCTTGGTGACGGCATCTTTGGTGATGGCGTTAAAGGTGACGCGGCTGACCTTCTTGCCCTTCTTCAGGCTCGAGGCCAGGGCCTCGCGCAGGTGCCAACTGATCGCCTCTCCCTCGCGATCGGGGTCAGTGGCAAGGATCAGTGTATCATCGGTCTTCAACGCCTCGGTGATGGCGCGGATGTGCTTTTTCGACTCGGGCGCCACTTCCCATGTCATTTCAAAATCGTGTTCGGTATCGACCGATCCATCCTTGGCGGGCAGATCACGCACATGGCCGTACGAGGCAAGCACCGTATAGTCTGAACCAAGATATTTGTTGATTGTCTTGGCCTTAGCGGGCGACTCTACAACGACGACTGGCATGAAATTCCCTTTTCCACGATGCCCAAGGGGCGCGGCAAGATGTGAGGGAACCGAAGGGAATGTCAATGCAGCAATCTGAACGGGCCCGTTTCAGGTCAGTCAATGCGGTTGATCAGACCACCGGGCGCGCGATGCACCCTGCCCTCCAACTCCAGCGTGACAAGTTGCGCGACCACCGTCGCCGGGGGAAGTGACAGGTCACGGATCAACTGGTCCTCGGCCAGTGGGCTGGGCCCCAAGCGGGCCAGAATCTGGCTGTGCACTGCGGCCATATCCGACAACGGGCGCCGGGCAGGCACCGGGCCGGGCAGCACGGCAGGTTGCATGGCAGGCTGTGGGGCCACCTCTGCCTCGGGGAAAGAAACGACTTGGCCGCCCACAACCTCCAGCACATCTTGCGGGCCACGCACCAACAATGCGCCGTCGCGGATCAGCATATTGCATCCCGAGGCGCGGGCATCAAACGGGTGGCCGGGCACAGCCAGCACATCCCGCCCCTGATCAAGCGCATTCCTTGCCGTGATCAAACTGCCCGATCGGGCCGCCGCCTCGACCACAACAACGGCACGGGACAGGCCCGAAACGATGCGGTTGCGCTGTGGAAAATGTCGGGCCTGCGGGATCAGGCCGGGGCAATGTTCAGATACAAGACAACCCTTTTCGGCAATCTCGGCCGCAAGGCGTGCGTTTTCTTCGGGGTAGATCACATCAACACCGCCGGCTTGCACCGCAACGGTGCCGGTGGCAAGCGTGGCCTGATGTGCCTCGGCATCGATGCCACGCGCCAGGCCCGAGACGATAACACATCCCGCCTGCCCCAAACCTTCGGCCAGCCGCCGGGCCATACGCAACCCAAGGCTAGAGGCGTTCCGTGCCCCCACAAGCGCCACCATAGGCCGCGCCAACAAGGACACATCGCCCTTTACCCAAAGTGCGGGCGGCGCATCCGGCAGATCGGTCAGCGCCTGCGGATAACGGGGATCGCCCCATAAAATCAGCTGTGCCCCGGCAAGGCGGCCATCGGCCAGTTCCTTGCGCACGACTTCAATCGGGCAAATGCTGTAATTCTCAACCCCGGCGGCAAGGGCGACCTCGGGCAAGGCCCGCAGCGCCGCCGCCGCCGACCCATGTTCCGCCATCAACCGATGCCAGGTGACAGCCCCAACCCTGCGGGAGCGAATGAGACGTAAGCAATCCACCGGGTCATCGTCCAGGGGTGTGGGGTGGGGTGTGGGTTTGGATGTCTGTCCCATGTCCGCCTCGCCTCATTCGCGAATCCCTTTTGCACCATCCACGGTTAACAGGTGATGAATCACAGCCAGCCTCTGCCGAAATGACCAAAAACACATCTTCCTGGTCGTTCTGGTGATTGATTGCGCCCGGATTTTTTGATCAAATATAAAAGATGCGCCCTATCGGGGCCGAACCGGAGCCAAAGCCATGAAGAACGCCGAAGTAGCCATTCGCCGCGATGATGCCATCTCTCGCGGCGTTGGGATGATGACCCAGATCTATGCCGACCGGGCGTTGAATGCCGAAATCTGGGATATTGAGGGCAACCGTTACATCGATTTTGCCGCGGGCATCGCCGTGGTCAACACCGGGCACTGCCACCCCAAGGTGATGGCGGCGGTCGAGGCCCAGATGAAAAAGTTCACGCATACCTGCCATCAGGTCATGCCTTATGAACCCTATATTCGTCTGGCCGAGCGTCTGAACGCCGCTGTGCCGGGCGATTTCGCCAAGAAGACGATCTTTGTCACCACCGGGGCCGAGGCCTGTGAAAACGCGGTCAAGATTGCCCGCATCGCCACGGGGCGTGATGCCGTGATCGCCTTTGGGGGCGGTTTCCATGGCCGCACCTTTATGGGCATGACGCTGACCGGCAAGGTCGAGCCCTACAAGAAGGGCTTTGGCAGCATGATGCCGAATGTCTTTCATGTGCCTTTCCCGATGGATGTGCACGGCATTTCGACCAAGGATTCGATGGCGGGCATTGAAAAGCTGTTCAAGGCCGATCTGGACCCAGCCCGTGTGGCCGCGATCATCTTTGAACCGGTGCAGGGCGAAGGCGGCTTTTACCCCGCGCCCGCCGATCTGGTGCGCGCCTTGCGGGCCCTGTGTGACAAGCACGGCATCGTCATGATCGCGGATGAGGTGCAGACCGGCTTTGCCCGCACCGGCAATCTGTTCGCGATGGATGCCTATGACGTGGCCGCTGACCTGACCACCATGGCCAAGGGTCTGGCGGGTGGCCTGCCCTTGGCGGCGGTCACCGGCAAGGCCGAGTTGATGGATGCCGCCAACCCAGGTGGCCTTGGGGGCACCTATGCGGGCAACCCCTTGGGCATTGCGGCCAGCCATGCGGTGCTGGATGTGATCGAGGAAGAAAACCTCTGCGCCCGCGCCAATGAACTGGGCAGCCGGCTTAAGCAAAAGCTGGAATCGCTGCGCCCCACCACGCCAGAGATCAGTGATATTCGCGGCCCCGGCTTCATGGTCGCCGTCGAATTTGCGAACCCCACCACGAAAGAGCCGGATGCAGGCTTTACCGGCCGCGTGCGGATGGAGGCCCAAAAGCGGGGTCTGATTCTCCTGACCTGTGGCGTCTATGGCAACGTGGTACGCTTTCTTGCGCCGATCACCATTCCCGATGCCCATTTCGCCGAAGCGATGGACATTCTGGAAGCCTCGGTGGCGGCAGCGCGCGTGTGATCGGGCCTGGGCCAGCGGGAAACCGCTGACAGGGCCACAGATCACGGTGCAACGAATAAAAGGCGTGGAACTTTTTCGCTGTCGGGGCGTTGATAGATCATCTGCAATGCCGCCGCGCACGATCGGAGACGGAAATGAACATCAAACTACTCGCCCTGCCGCTGTTGGCCCTTCCCCTTGCCGGGTGCCAGACGCCCGGACAAAACGCTGCCCTTGGTGGCATCACCGGGGCTGCCGTTGGCGCCGCTGTTTCGTCGGATTCGGATCGGACGAAAGGCGCGCTGATTGGTGCCGCAGTGGGCGTGGCCGCCTCGACGCTGATCGGGCCGGCCAACACGCCCGGCCAGTGCTATTACCGCGACGCCAACGGCAACCGCTTTATCGCAGCCTGCTGATCAGGCACAGAACGTCAAAGGCCGCCCCCAACCGGGCGGCCTTTTTCTTTGCCTTGGCAGGTCGGGCTGCGACAGGTAAGACGCGGGCCAGACCATTCGCGCAACACCAAGGCCCGATATGCCCGCACCCGCCCTCCCTGCTGATCAGGGCCTGTTGTTGCAACGGGCCTCTGTGGTGTTGGGTGGTGCGCGGGTGCTGCATGACATCACGCTGCACCTGACCGAGCGGCGGATCGGCATCATCGGGCGCAATGGATCGGGCAAATCCACGCTGCTGCGGTTGATGGCGGGGCTGGTGCCGGCAGACAGTGGCACGGTCAATGTGGATGGCATTGATCCGATGGCCGATCGCAAAGCCCTGTTGTCGCGTCTGGGTATCCTGTTTCAAAACCCCGACCATCAGATCCTGTTCCCCACCGTGCAGGAAGAACTGGCCTTTGGCCTGATCCAGATGGGCCAGCCCAAGGCCCTGGCCATGGCCAGGGTGCAGTCCCGGCTGGCCACGGCAGGCCGGGCCGATTGGGCGGGGCGATCAGTGGCAACCCTTAGTCAGGGCCAGCGGCAATGGCTGTGCCTGCAGGCGGTTCTGTTGATGGGGCCGCAGACCATCTTGCTGGATGAACCCTTGGCCGGGCTGGACCTGCCAACCCAAGCCCGCCTGACGCGAAGCTTTGACGCCTTGGCCCAGCGACTGATCACCATCACCCACGACCCGGCCTTTGTGCAGGCCGCTGATCGGGTGATCTGGCTTGAGCGCGGGCGCATTCAGGCCGACGGGCCGCCCGCACAGGTCTTGCCCGGCTTTGTGGCGGCCATGCAGCACCTGGGGGCAAGCGATGCTGACGCTGACCTCTCCGATTGAAACGCCGCTGCACGAACTGCCGGCCGCGGCCAAGCTGGCGGCACTGGCGGGGTTCACCTTTGCGCTGTTCCTGACCGGCTCGCCCCTGTGGCTTGGCGCGGCTTTGCTGCTGGTGGCGGCGCTGCACCTGACGGGGGGGCCGCGCTTTGCCCGCCACGGATTGGCGATGCTGCGCCCGCTGTGGCCCTTTGTGGCAGTTGTGGCCCTGTGGCATCTGTGGGTGGGCAGCCCGGCAGCGGGGCTGGCGGTGATCTTGCGCATGCTGGCGGCGGTGGCGGCGGCCAATCTGGTCACGATGACCACCCGCCTGTCTGACATGATCAGCGTGGTCGAGCGTCTGGCCGCGCCCCTTGCCCCCATTCTGCCGCCGCGCCGACTGGCCTTGGCCATCGCGCTGGTGATCCGCTTTGTTCCGGTGCTGTCGGGCCGGATCGATCAGATCGCCCTGGCCTTTCGCGCCCGCAGTGCGCGCCGCGTCAGCTGGCGCATTCTGGCCCCCGCCGCGCTTGCCGCACTGGACGATGCCGAGCATGTGGCCGAGGCCTTGCGCGCAAGAGGCGGCGCAGGCTAAAAGGCGCAACCATTTTGCGGAGATGTCCATGGAACGCAGCCTTGCCCATATCGCCTTGTTCGCCGCCCTGATCGCGGTGCTGGGGCTTGTGCCCAAGATCGACCTTGCCGCAGGCATTCCGATCACCGCGCAATCGCTGGGCATCATGTTGTGCGGCACAGTCTTGGGCGCGCGGCGCGGGGGCCTTGCCGTGCTGTTGTTTCTGCTGCTGGTGGCGCTTGGTCTGCCCTTGCTGTCGGGCGGGCGCGGCGGGCTGGGGGTTTTTGCCGGGCCGTCGGTCGGCTTTCTCATCGGCTTTCCCGTCGCCGCCTTTGTCGCAGGCTGGGTGGTCGAGCGCACGACGCTGGCCCCGCTTTGGGCGGCGATGTGCGGTGCGGTTCTGGGTGGCATCGGGGTGCTTTACGCCTTTGGCATTCCGGGCATGGCGCTGATGCTGGACAAATCCCTGACCGAGGCAAGCTATCTGGCCATGGCCTTTCTGCCCGGTGATCTGATCAAGGCTGTGCTGGCAGGGTTTGCCACCCAAGCCATCGCCAAGGCCCGCCCCGGCGCGCTGTTGTCGCGCGCCTAATCGCGCCGAACCACCAGCGCCGACCCGATCCCCCCAGCCGAGGCGATGGCCGCAAGGCCAGCACCTTGGTGCAGGTCGTGAAACAGCCGCACCGCCAGGATCGCACCCGAGGCGCCAATCGGATGCCCCCGCGACAGCGCCCCGCCACCGGGGTTCACAATCGCGGCGGGCAGACCTGCCCGCGTGATGCAGGCCATGGCCTGCGCGGCATAGGCTTCCATCACCTCGGCCTGCCGAAGGTCGTCGGGGGCAAGACCCGCTGTCGCAAGGGCCGCGCCAATGGCGGCCACCGGGGCCAGGCCCGGCTGGGTCGGCTGCCCCCCCAAGGTCGCCCCTGACAGAAGGCGCAAGGCCCCGCTGCGCCACAGATCATCTGCCGCCACGATGCAAAATGCGGCCGCATCGGCGGCAACCGCTGCATTGGCCGCGGTGATCGGCCCACAGATCGGCTTTGCCCGCGCGGCCAAGGCCGGGGTCAGGTGCCGGGCAAAGGCATCTCTGCCTTGCCCTGCCACGGGCACAATCTCGGGCCACGTCTTACGCATCGCGCGTGCATGGCTTGCCACGGCATAGGCATCCATATCGGTTTGGCTCAGCCCCTCGGCCTGCGCCAGGGCCGCTGCTGCCTCGGCCATGCCCGGATCACGGTCGGGCCAGGGGGTAAAGGGCGCCTGATCATAGGGCTGCGGCTGCGCCCCGTCTGGATCGGTCGTTAGCCGCAGGGGGCGGCGAGAATAGCTTTCGGCCCCCCCCGCCAGCACCAGCCGCGCCTGCCCGCTGTCAACCAGCGCCCGCGCCAGCAAAATCGCATCAAGGCCCCCCGCACATTGGCGATCAATCGTCAGCCCTGCCACCTGCAACGGCAAGCCAGCCGCCAGCGCAATGCGACGCGCCGGGTTGCCACCGGGGCCGATGGCATTGGCGCAGATCACCTCATCCACCGCCGTCAGCCCCGCATCTACAAGGCAGGCACGCACCACGGGCACGGCCAACTGCTCTAGCGACAGGCGCGCAAAGGCCCCGCCGCGCGGCACAACCGCCGTGCGCCGGGCCGACAGGATCACCGCCATGACGCAACCTCGGCCTGCAAGTGCACTAGATCGGTCTTGCCCGATGCCAGCAGCGGCCAGTCTTGCCGCCAGATCAGCGTCTTTGGGGCAAGGGTTGGCCCCAACTTCTGCCGCAACGCCCGCAAGATGTTGTCTTCTTGCGCAGCATCACCGGTTAGAACCGCCAGCAGCACATGGCCACGCGCCGCATCGGCCACCGGCAAGACAGCCGCGCGCTGCACACCGGGCAGGGTCAGCAAGAACTGCTCGATCTCTTCGGGAAAGACGTTCCGGTCTGCCACCGAGACCATACGCCCCGCCCGCCCGCGCAAGATCAGGCCCTGTGGCGTCATCTGGCCCATTTCGCCCACCGTCAGCCAGTCCCCCTGCCACTGGGCGCTGCCATGATCGGCCCCCGCATAGCCCTGAAACACATAGGGGCTGCGCACCCAGACAAGGCCTTGGCCGTCAACCTGCAGCTGAACCCCCGAATAGGCATGCCCCACACAACCCGCCGCATCGCCCGCCAAAGACCCCGAGGCCAAGGTGACGAAACTGGTTTCCGCCGCCCCGTAAAATTCATGCACAACCGCATGCGGCGCAAGGGCCTGCACGGCACTGCGCAACGCTTTGTCCAGCGTGGCGCCGCCCACAACCACATGGCGCAGTGCGGGCAAATGCCCCGCCGCCGACACCACCGGGCGCAGTTGTGCGGGTGTGGCATAAACCACCTGCACCGCCCGCATCGCCAGGGCCTGGGCCTGACGGTCAGGCCGCATCGGGGCCAGCAGATGCAGATCAGCGCCCAGATGCAGCGCCTCGATCGCGGCATAAAGCGCCAGCGAATGCACCAGCCCCCCCAGCACGGCCACCCCCGTGCCGGGGCCAATGCCAAACAAGCCTGCATTGACGGCAAAGCTGGCGCACCAACTGGCCTGACTGCGGATCACCCGGCGCGGCTGGCCCAATGACCCTCCGGTCAAGCTCTCAAACGTGCCAGGCCCCGCCTGCAAATCGCCACTGCCACCGATACGAAAGGCCGCACCGCCCCCGGCCAGAACCATCGGCAAAACCTGCGCTCCGCCATCTGGGTCGGGCAAGGCACGAAAGGCCGCAGCGCGGGGCACCTCTGCACCGGTCAGGTCGAACAGGCGCGCTGCCTTGTGCCACCGAAACACCTGCGCCGCATCTGTTTGCCCCGCGGTGCCCAAAGACCTAGGCACCACCGCCCGGCGCAACGGCGGCGCGGGCTGCCTTGGCCGCTTGCGTCAACAACAAGACATCCACCCCGACAGCCGTAAAGCTGGTGCCCCAGCCGATGCATTGGCGCGCAAACTCCGGGTCCAGCGCCAGAATGCCCGCAGGCTTGCCTGCGGCCACGATGCGCTTGATTGCAGCTTCGATGGCCGCAACCACCTGCGGATGGCGCGGGTTGCCACCATGGCCCATGCTGGCCGCAAGATCGGCGGGCCCGATGAACAGCCCGTCAACGCCGTCAACAGCGGCAATCGCCTCGATCTGATCAAGCGCGGTGGCGGTTTCCACCTGCACCAGCAGGCACAATTCCTGCTCTGCCCGCTGCGTGTAATCGGCCACCTGCCCATAGCGGCTGGCGCGCGTCATGCCAGCAACCCCGCGCACGCCGCGCGGTGGATAGCGCATGGCGGCCACAGCGGCGCGTGCCTCGTCGGCGTTTTGCACATAGGGGATCAACAGGGTCTGCGCCCCCAGATCCAAAAGCCGCTTGATCAGCACCACATCATTGCTGGCAGGCCGCACCACCGGCGTCACCGGATACGGCGCCATGGCCTGCATCATGCCCAAAGTGTCAGGCACATCGGTCAGCGCATGTTCTGTATCAATCACCAGCCAGTCATAACCGGTCGTGGCCAAAGCCTCGGCCACCACAGGGCCGGTGATCGCATTCCACAGCCCGATCTGCTGCTGGCCCGCCGCAATGGCCCGCTTGAACCGGTTCTCGGGCAGGTTCATTGCGCCACCAGCGTTTTCATCCGGCGCAGCGCCAGCAGATAGCCTTCGGTGCCGAAACCCGCGATCACCCCATCTGCGCGAAGGCTGACATATGAGTGATGGCGAAAGGTCTCACGCTTGTGGATGTTTGAAATATGCACCTCAAGCACCGGGCCATCAAAGGCGTTCAGCGCATCAAGGATGGCGACCGAAGTATGCGTAAATGCGCCGGGATTGATGATGATGCCAGCCCCATCGTCACGGGCCTGATGCACCCAGTCAATGATCTGACCTTCCCAGTTTGACTGATGGCAGCGCAACTCCAGCCCGAGGTCTGCAGCCAGAACTTCGACCCGTGCCTGCACATCGGCCAAGGTTTCAGCACCGTAGATTTCAGGTTGTCGCCTGCCCAGCAGGTTCAGGTTCGGCCCGTTCAGCAGGTAAATGGGTTTTGGCACGCGGCAAGGCTCCTGTGATTTGCGGGCAGGATAGGGCCACGCTGCGCAACTGAAAACCACCAAATCATCGAAGCCGCCCAAGAAAAAAGGCCCCAACCAGCGTGGCGGGGGCCCAGGGAGACGCGGTAAGCCTGTGATCAGGCAACTTTTTCCAGAACCACCTCGGGATGGATGCCAAGCGCGCGCACAACCTCGCGCGTCAGGTGGGGGCGGTTCAGGGTATAGAAGTGCAGATCCTCGACCCCACCCTCGATCAGCTTGTCACAAAGCTGGGTGCAATGGGCCAGGGCATACAGGTCTTCGCGGCCATCGCGGATGGCGGTCTGGAAGGCATCATCCAGACGGGCGGGCACATCCGTGCCGCAGCGTGCCGCGAATTTCTTGGCCCCGTCCCAGCTGGTGATCGGCAGAATGCCCGGAATGATGGGGGCGGTGATCCCCTCTTTGGCGCACAGATCGCGGAAGCGAAAGAAGGTGTCGGCGTCAAAGAAGAACTGCGTAATAGCACTGGTGGCACCGGCGTCAATCTTGCGCTTAAGCCAGCGCACATCGGCAAGTGTATCGGCGGCATCGGGGTGCGGCTCGGGATAGGCGCCGACGCGGATCTTGAACTTGCCGGTTTCGGCCAAGGCCTCGATCAACTCGACCGACGACGCAAAGCCATCGGGATGGGCGGTAAACCGCTGCGCCCCCTTGGGTGCATCGCCGCGCAGGGCCACGATCTCGGTCACACCGGCATCGGCATAGGCCTGGGCGATTTCCAGGGTTTCGGCCCGGGTGGCATCCACACAGGTCAGATGCGCCGCGACATTCAAGCCATAATTGCGATGAATGGTGCCAACCGCGTCATGCGTCAGCTTGCGGGTGGTTCCACCCGCGCCATAGGTGACCGAGACGAACTCGGGGCGCATCGGGGCCAGCGTCTGCACCGTGTCCCACAGACGGAACGAGGCGTCCAACGTCTGGGGCGGGAAGAACTCAAAGCTGATGCGGGGCGTGTTCATGGTGATCTCCTTCATTGCCCCCTTGTCGCAGATTTGCGTTTGTGAGACCAATTCATAATCCTCACCATCATCTTGTGGTTCACCTCATGTATATCGAGCTTCGCCATCTACGCACGATCCGCGCCATTCATCAGGCCGGGGGGCTGGCCCGCGCTGCTGAAATGCTGAACATGACCCAATCTGCCCTGTCACATCAGGTTGCAGGCCTAGAGGATCAGGCGGGAATGGAACTGTTCGTGCGCCGGTCCAAGCCGATGCGGCTGTCGGCGGCGGGGCATCGGATGCTGAAGGCCGCAGAGCGGATCTTGCCCGAGATCGAATTGATGGAAGAAGAATTCCGCGCCTTGCGGTCGGGCAAAACCGGCCGTTTGCACATCGCCATCCAATGTCACGCCTGTTTCGACTGGCTGTTTCCGGTGCTGGAATTGTTCCGCCACGCCTGGCCCGAGGTGGATGTCGATATTCGTGCCGGGCTGGCCTTTGACAGCTTTCCCGCCTTGCAGCGCGAGGATGTGGATCTGGTGATCTCGTCCAATCCAGAACCCCTGCCGGGCGTCACCTTCAACCCTTTGTTCGACTATCATCCCACCTTTGTCGCCTCGTCGCAAAACCCGTTGGCGCAAAAAGACATGATCGAGGCCGAGGATTTTCGCGATCAGGTGCTGCTGACCTATCCGGTCGGGCGCGACAAGCTGGATGTGTTCACCGAACTATTGACGCCCGCCAAGGTAGAACCCCGCGCGCAAAGGCCGGTGGAACTGACAGCCGTGATCTTGATGCTGGTCGGGTCAAACCGGGGAGTTGCGGTTTTGCCCGATTGGGTGATCCGCGATGTCAAACTGAACGCCGATTACGTCACGCGCCGCCTTGGCCCGCAGACCGTGACCAAGCGCCTGTTTGCAGCCACCCGCGAGGATGATGTGGCCAAGCCCTATATGGCGCATTTCCTGCGCCTGGCCCGGTCAGAGCCGGTCAAGCTGCAACGCGCGGTGTAACCAGTGCCGCGCGAGCGGGCATTTCGTTTCGCAAATGGCAACAATGCCCGCACAACCCTTTGTCTGGGCAGGAAAACCCGACCCCCGTGGCCGGAATAAAAGGTTGACTCGCTCCTCACATGGCCAAAGGCTGAACCAAGGATCAGAACCGGGAAAAGCAACCATGCGGATCGTTCTTCTTGCCTTGGCACTTGCCTTTTTTGGGCTGATCGCGCCCCCCGCCCGTGCGACCCAGGCCCTGCCACAGATGGCCAGCGGCGCAGAATGGGAACCCTCTCGCATCGTCGTGCAGGTGTCTTTGTCGCGCCAACGCATGCAAGTCTTTCACGAGGGGCGAAAACTGTTTGACTGGCCCGTGTCAACGGCGCGGGCTGGAAAGATCACCCCCACAGGCACATGGATCGGGGCGCAATGGCTGTCGCGCAACCACCGCTCTAGCCTGTATAACGGGGCACCAATGCCGTTTTCCATCTTTTTCAACGGAAATTACGCCATCCACGGCACCAATCAGATCCGCAAATTGGGCAGCCCGGCCAGTGCGGGCTGCATCCGCCTGCATCCCGAACAGGCCCGCATCTTGTTCAACATGGTGCGCGATGAAGGCAAACCCAACCTGCGGGTCGAGATCTATCGCTGACCGCTTACCGTGATGCCCGGTGAGCCTTGCTGGCAGGGTATCCCCCCAGCAAAGGACTGCAAGCATCTGCCCCCCGCCGTAAAGCAATAGCAGCGAAATCAGGCCAAAGGCCGACAGCCCCCTTCCCTTCGCACCCTCTGCCGTGTAAGGCAGCGCCTTTGAGACGACCGGACCGGATGGAGATACCGCGATGCAGGGCAGCGCCAACCTGAATCTGATGATCAAGGCCGCACGCCGTGCAGGCCGCAGCCTTGTCAAGGATTTCCGTGAAGTCGAAAACCTTCAGGTTTCGACCAAGGGGCCGGGCGACTTCGTCTCGAAAGCTGACCAAGAGGCCGAGCGTCTGATCAAGGCCGAGTTGATGGGCGGACGCCCCACCTATGGCTGGCTGGGGGAAGAAACCGGCGCCGCCGCCGGGGCCGACCCCACCCGCCGCTGGATCGTTGATCCGCTGGACGGCACCACCAATTTTTTGCACGGCATGCCGCATTGGGCCGTTTCAATCGCGCTGGAGCATAAGGGCGAGATTGTCTCGGCCGTCGTTTATGACCCCGCCAAGGACGAGATGTTCTGGGCCGAAAAGGGCGCGGGCGCCTGGTTGAACGATACTCGCCGTATCCGCGTTTCTGGCCGCCGCCAGATGGCCGATGCCGTCTTTGCCACCGGGGTGCCCTTTGGTGCCAAGAAGACCCTGCCCGCAACGATGAAAGATCTGGCCAATCTGATGCCGGTCTGCGCCGGTGTGCGTCGCTGGGGGGCAGCTGCGCTTGACCTCGCCTATGTCGCCGCTGGTCGCTACGAAGGCTATTGGGAGCGTGAGCTGCACGCTTGGGACGTCGCTGCCGGTGTTTTGTTGGTCAAAGAGGCCGGCGGCATGGTGTCGGGCCTGCGCGATGGGCAAGACCCGGTCGAAGATGGCGCGCTGATTGCCGGCAACGAAGGGTTGTTTGAACCTTTCCGCAAGATCATTCGCGGCGCGTAAAGGGCCGGCCCCGCTATCTGCGGGGCACCTTTGGGATCGACGACCTGCCGATTTTATAGTCCGTCTCGGGATGTGGCGGATGCCCTTGGTTTCGCGCCCAATAGGCAGGCCCCCCAAGGCGCAGCCATGTTTTCACCGTCAGCACCAGCCCGGCCACAAAGCCCCCCGCATGTGCCCAATAGGCCACGCCACCGCCATCGGTGGGCGTGATCGCCCCGTTGAACAGTTGCAGGCCGAACCAGACCCCCAGCACGATCCACGCCGGGATCGGAAAAATGCGGAAAAAGATCACGATGATCAGCAGCACATCAACCTTGGCGCGCGGGAACAGCAGCAGATAGCCCCCCATCACCCCGGCAATGGCCCCTGACGCGCCCACCATCGGCACCTCGGACCACGGGGCTGCCGCATATTGCAGCCCGGCCGCCGCGAAGCCGCACAAAAGATAAAAGACGGCAAAGCCGAAATGGCCCATCTCGTCTTCCATATTGTCGCCAAAGATGAACAGAAACAGCATGTTGCCCAGCAGGTGCATCCAGCCGCCATGCAGAAACATATGGGTTATCAGGCCATGCAGGCCGATGCCTTCCGAGATGTAGCGGGGCACCATGCCCCAATCGTAGAAGAAATAGGTCAACTGCGGTTCAGGCAGTGACATCCCATACGACAAAAAGACCCCCACATTGATGGCGATCAGCAGATAGGTGACGATGGCCGTGCGGCCCGAGGGGTTATGGTCGCGGATCGGAAACATGGCCCCACGGTTTCCGATCCGCCGCCAAGTTGCAAGCCCCAAGACAGCGCCGCGGCATCACGCACCGCCCTGCCCCGTCCGGGCCGTGGCAACGCCGTCTTGAGGGCCTCGATGGCCCGCAAGACGGCAGCCCCCTATCCGGCCACTTCGGCCAGCAGTTGGGCATTGCCGCCCGATGCTGTGGTATCAACACAGCAATGCCGCTCTTGCACCGCATGGCCCGTATCAGGGCGGTCGGTGATCAGCGGCAGAATGGGGCCTGCGCGCCGCGCAAGCGCCTGGGCATAGGCACGCGCCTGCGCGCCCTCGCCCCACCAGATCACGCCAGACACCCCCGCTGCATCGGTCAGTGCTGCGGGTTCCAGCCCCGGGGCCTCGATCGCAACGCCACCCAGGGCGCGCACGGCCTCGGCCTGTTCCAGTGCTGCGGCGACCGTCGGGCCAAGGCACAGGATCGGGTCACGCGCCACAAGCGTCAGCCGGTTCGACTCTCCGGTTGGCCCCGGCAGATCCAGCACGCGCGGCGCGGGCACCGCATGGGGGGCGCGCAGGCGGCGGTCCAGTTCGGCTTGGGCCAGTGGCGCATCCTGGCCAACAATCTGGGGCGCGGCATTGCGGGTAAAGCGCGCCAGATAGTGCGGGCCACCCGCTTTGGGGCCAGTGCCAGACAAGCCCTCCCCGCCAAAGGGCTGACTGCCGACGACGGCGCCAATCTGGTTGCGGTTGACATAGATGTTGCCGGCTTCGACCGCCTCGACCACATCTTGCACACGGTCGTCTATACGGGTGTGCAGGCCAAAGGTCAGGCCGTATCCGGTTGCATTCACCGCCCGCACAATCGCCCCAATCTGCGAGGATTTGAACCGCGCCACATGCAGCACCGGGCCAAAGATTTCGCGCGGCATATCTTCGATGCCCCGCACTCGCACAACGGTGGGGCCAATAAAGGTGCCTTGAACGGGTGCAGCCAGTTCTTTCAGCACCCGCCCTTCGGCCCGTGCGGCATCAACATAGGCCCTGATGCCCTGCTGCGCCTCGGCATCGATCACCGGGCCCAGATCGGTGGCCAGTTCCCACGGATCACCCAGCTCCAGATCATCCATCGCACCGAACAGCATTTCGGTCACCGCATCGGCAATATCTTCTTGCACATAAAGGCAGCGCAGGGCCGAACACCGCTGCCCTGCCGACTGGAAGGATGAGGCAAGGATATCGCGCACGGCCTGTTCGGGCAGCGCGGTAGAATCGACGATCATCGCGTTCAGGCCACCAGTTTCGGCAATCAGGGGCGCGCCAGGGGTCAGATTTTCGGCCATATTCGCCCGGATTTTCAGCGCCGTCTCGGTGCCGCCGGTAAAGGCCACACCTGCCACCCGCGCATCCCCCGTCAGCATCGCCCCCACAGCCCCATCGCCCGGCAGCAGTTGCACCGCCGTTGCGGGCACCCCGGCCCGGTGCATCAGGCCCACGGCAAAGGCCGCGATCAGGGGCGTTTGCTCGGCTGGTTTTGCCACCACCGCATTGCCCGCCGCCAGCGCCGCTGCAATCTGGCCCGTGAAAATGGCCAGTGGAAAGTTCCAAGGAGAGATACAGGCAAAAACCCCGCGCGCCGGGTGCTTAAGGCCCAGGCCTTCGGCCGCGTAATAGCGCAGGAAATCCACGGCCTCGCGCAGTTCGGCCACGGCATCGGCTTGCGTCTTGCCCGCCTCGCGCGCCAGCAGGGCAAAAATCTGGCCGAATTCGGCCTCATACAGATCTGCCACCCGGTTCAAAAGTTCGGCGCGGATGTCGGGCGCAGCAGCCCAGGGTTCTGCCAGCCGCAGTGCTGTATCGACATCAGCGGCCGAGGAATCGGTCACAAACCCAACCCGCGCGCCCGTGGCCGGGTTCGTCACCTCATGCCGCAGGGCACCCACAGCGCGGCCCGCCAGCAGGGGCGCGGCCTCGAACACTGTGTCGGCATGGGGGGCGCGCGCGGCGGCAATCTGCGCCAGATCGGCAGCATCTGTCAGATCCCAGCCGCGCGAATTGGGGCGCGATCCGAACAGATCGGGGCCGGACAGCAACGCCTTGTTCGGCAGTTGCAGCCCATCCAGCGCCGTCAGCGGGCAAGCCGCAACCCGCGCAGGCGGCACATCTTCATCAACGATCTGGTTCACAAAACTGGAATTGGCCCCGTTCTCCAACAGCCGCCGCACCAGATAGGCAAGCAGGTCGCGATGCGCCCCCACGGGGGCGTAAATCCGGCAGCGTGTGCCACGATCCGCCAGCACGATCTCATGCAGCCGCTCTCCCATGCCATGCAGGCGCTGGAATTCAAAGGCCATCCTGTCCACGCCCAACTGTTCGGCCAGATGCAGGACAGCGGCCACAGTATGGGCGTTGTGCGTGGCAAATTGCGGATAAATGCGGTCGCTCTTTTCCAGCAGCTTTCTGGCATTGGCGATATAGGAGACATCGGTCGCCTCTTTGCGGGTGAAAACCGGGAAAGACGTCAGCCCCAGCACTTGTGCGCGCTTGACCTCGGCATCCCAATAGGCGCCCTTGACCAGACGGATCATGATCTTGCGATTCAGCCGCACCGACAGGTCATGCAGCCAGTCGATCACTGCCCCTGCGCGGCGACCATAGGCCTGCACCACGACGCCAAAGCCATCCCAGCCCTTCAGCGCCGGGTCTTTCAGCACCTCTTCGATCACCTCCAGCGACAGGGCCAGCCGATCTGCCTCTTCGGCATCAATGTTGAACCCAAGGCCCGCCGCCCGCGCCAACCCCGCCAGCGCCCGCACGCGGGGCACCAGCTCCTCCATCACGCGGGCGCGCTTGGCCACCTCATAGCGCGGATGCAGCGCCGACAGTTTCACCGAAATGCCGGGGTTCGAGCGGATGTCATTGCCTTTGGCAGCCGCTGCGATTGCCGTGATCGCCTTGGAATAGCTCAGGTGATAGCGCCGGGCATCGGCTTCGGTGCGCGCGGCCTCACCCAGCATGTCATAGCTATAGGTATAGCCCTTGGCCTCCAGCTCGCTGGCGCGTGTCATCGCCTTTTCGATCGTCTCTCCCAGCACGAACTGCCGGCCCATTTCCTTCATCGCGCGGGACACGGCGGTGCGGATCACCGGTTCGCCCAGCCGTTTGACCGCCGCCCGCAGATGGCCCACCACCCCCGGCTCACGTTCATCCAGCACCTTGCCCGTCAGCATCAGGGCCCAGGTCGAGGCATTGACAAGGCTAGAGGCGGAATGGCCCAAATGGCGGCCCCAGTCGCTGGGGGCGATCTTGTCTTCGATCAGCGCATCCATGGTTTCTGCATCCGGCACCCGCAGCAGGGCTTCGGCCAGGCACATCAACGAGATGCCTTCATCGGTCGACAGCCCGTATTCGGCCAGAAACACCTCCATCAACCCCGGTTTGGCCGAATTGCGGATGCGCTGCACCAGATCAGCGCCAGCCGTTGCAATCGCCTTGCGGGCGTCGGCTGACAGATCCGCCTCGGCGATCAGCGATTGCACCAAGGCCCCCTCATCGCGCAGGCTTTCCGTTTCAATCGTTGTCCAGGGCGTGCGGGAATCATGGGGCATGGCGGGATCTCCTGTTCAGCCCATCATACGCCGCTGTTGAAAGTTCGTTTTCCTGATTATAGGCAGAATGTCAGCCTGTCCGCCTGCAAACAACGGATTCCACGATGCAAGATGCCCCTCACGATCTTGACCGCTTTGACCATGCCATCTTGCGTGCCCTGGCCACCGAAGGCCGCGTCAGCGCCACCGAACTGGCCCGCCGCATCGGGCTGTCGAAAAGCCCCACCCAGGCACGCATGAAACGGCTTGAGGAAAGCGGTGTGATCACCGGCTATCGCGCCAATCTTGATCCGATCAAGATGGGCCTGGCCCATGTCGCCTTTGTCGAGGTGCGGCTGTCAGACACGCGCGAGGCGGCGTTGCAGGCCTTTAACCGCGCGGTCATGACCATTCCCGAGGTCGAGCAATGCCACATGATCGCCAGCCGCTTTGACTATCTGCTAAAGGTGCGCACAAGTGACATTCAGGATTATCGCCGCGTTCTGGCCGAACAGATCAGCGCCCTGCCACATGTGGCGGGCACTTCGACCTATGTCGCGATGGAGGCGGTGAAAGAGGTTTTCTGACAAAAGGCGTCAGCCCTGCCCCAGCAGACGGTCGGCAATATGGGCGGCGATCGGCATGGCCGCGGTGGCCGCGGGCGACGGGGCATTGCAGACATGCAGCATATGGTCGCTTTCCAGAAACAGGAAATCATCGATCAGCCGGCCATTGCGCGCCACCGCCTGCGCCCTTACCCCGGCCCGGTAGGGGGCCAGATCATCGGCCCTGATCTGGGGGCAATAGCGCTGCACCTTTTTCAGATACAGCCCACGCAGGGCCGAGGCCGCCAGTTCACCCGCCGCAGGGCGGGCATTGCGCGCCAGCATTTTCCAAAACCCCGGCCACGACAGGCTGTCGGCCAGATCACGCGCCGAGACATCGGTCTTGGCATATCCTTCGCGTTTGCCCGCCAGCACTGCATTCGGCCCCACCGTAAACCCGCCCCCCATCTTGCGGGTCAGATGCACGCCCAGAAAGGGACGCTCAGAATCGGGCACCGGATAGATCAGGCTTTTGACCAGATCCTCAGGCTGGTTCAGCAGCCGGAAATACTCGCCCCGAAACGGGATGATGCGGAAATCAACAGGCAGCCCCATGGCGCGTGCCATCCGGTCGGCCTGCAGGCCCGCGCAGACCACCACTTTTGCAGCGGAAATGGCGCCCGATGTCGTGTGCAACTGAACCCCAGATGCGCTTTCATGCCCTGACAGCACCCTTGCGCCCAGCATCACCTGCCCGCCCTGATCGGCAAAAAGCTGTGCCATGGTGCGGGCCACTTGCGCGTAATCAACGATGCCCGTTGCAGGCGACCACAGCGCCGCAATCGCAGCGATCGCAGGTTCGCGCGCCCGGGCCTCTGCCCCCGACAGACGCTCGATGGCGATGCCATTGGCTTGGGCGCGCTGAAACAGGGCCTCCATCCGCGGCACTTCGTCTTCATCCGTGGCCACGATCAGCTTGCCGCAAGTGTCATGCGCAAGGCCATGCGCAACACAAAAGGCGCGGGTTGCGGCCGCGCCTTCACGGCAAAACCGGGCCTTCAGGCTGTTGGGGGGATAGTAGACCCCGGCATGGATCACGCCCGAATTGCGCCCGGTCTGGTGCAGGGCAACGGTCTGCTCTTTTTCCACGATCAGCACTTTGGCACCAGGTTGGCGGCGCTGCATCTCTTGCCCGGTGGCAAGGCCAACGATACCGCCGCCGACGATGACCAGATCTGCCGTGATCATGGCGCACAGGGCGCGATCACCAGCGCCTTACCCGCCGTCGCCCCAAGTTCATGGCATTCAGGGCCATCACACAGCCGCCAGCCCGCACCCGTAGCGCCCGATGCCGCCAGATGCAGATCCGCTACCCACAGATCGGGCGACCAGACCCACCAGCCGTCGCGCAGAACCGCGCCCGCGCCCGGCTCCATCCCCGCGCCCGAGCCTTTGACGCGGGCCTGCACAAGGCGCAGGCCGCTGCCCTCGATCATCCAATCCTCGGCCCATTCGACACGTTCAACCGAATGGGTCCAGTGCAACGAGAAGGCAGGCCCCGACAGGGCCAAAGTCACTGCGCCCACCATCAGGCAACTCACAACCGCACACGGCGCAGCAGCAGATGCTGGGCCGCAAAGGCCGCGACCAGCGCAAAGCCCAAGGCATCCGAGATCGGTGCTGCCACCACCAGCGCAAAGGCCGCACCCATGGCAAGCGCCCGTTGCCAGACTGTCAGTGGCCGCCCCAACCACCCAATGACCGCAACACCCCAAAGCCCGATCGCCAACAGGGTTTTGCTGACGATATAGATCACAGCCGGACCATAGCCGATGCTTTGCGCAAGCGGCCCGCCGTCTTGCAACATCAGCGCCGGGGTATAGACCGCCATGAAGGGGATCACGAAGCCCGCCGCCGCGATCTTGACCGCCTGAATCGAGATGGTCAGCCCACGCTCTTTTGCGATGGGGGCCGCGGCAAAGCAGGCTAAGGCCACAGGGGGCGTCAGGTCAGCAAGGATGCCGAAGTAAAAGACGAACATGTGGCTGACGATCAGCGGCACCCCCAGCTCTAGCAGCGCAGGCCCGGCAATAGAGGAGGTGATGATGTAATTGGGGATGGTGGGAATGCCCATGCCCAGCACGATACAGGTGATCATCGTCAGGATCAGTGACAGAAACAAGCTTTTCTCGCCCACGCCCACGATGAACTGGCCAAAGGTATTGGCCGCCCCGGTCAGTGTCATCGTGCCGATGATGATGCCGACCAAGGCACAGGCAAGGCCAACCGGCAGCGCGGTTTTGGCCCCGTCGGCCAGTGCGTCGCGGCACATCAGAATGGTTGCCCGCCCGCCCTTGGACAGGGCATTCACCGCCACCAGCGCAGCCACGGCCCCGGCCACAACCCAGATACCCCATTGCAAAAAGGCGCCGGCCACCAGCCCCAGCCCCACCCAGAAGATCACCCGAATGGCCCCCGCAGGCAGGCCCAGCGCCACCGATGCCCCAAGGATCAGCATCAGCGTCAGCCCAAGGCCCACCGTGCCCGCGAACAGTGGCGTATAGCCCGAGAACAGCAGCCAGACGAGCACAGCCAGTGGCAGGATAAGATGCCAACCCTCTTTCAGCGCGGCCATAGGTGAGGGCAGTTCGGCCTTTGTCAGCCCGCGCAGGTTCATCCGCCCTGCCTCTAGGTGAACCATCCAGAACGCGGCAGCGAAATACAGGATCGCGGGGATGATCGCAGCCTGCACCACCTCAATATACTCAACGCCCAAAGTTTCGGCCATGATAAAGGCCACCGCCCCCATCACCGGCGGCATGATCTGCCCGCCCATACTGGCCGTCGCCTCGACCCCACCGGCAAAGGCGGGCCGGTAGCCAAACTTTTTCATCAAGGGGATGGTGAATTGCCCCGTCGTCACCACATTGGCAACGCCCGACCCCGAAATCGTGCCCATCAGCCCCGAAGACAGAACCGAAACCTTGGCCGCCCCACCCATCTTGTGGCCGACCAACCCAAGGCTGACATCGGTGAACAGCTTGATCATCCCGGCCTTTTCCAGAAAGGCCCCGAACAGGATGAACAAGAAGATAAAGGTCGAAGACACATAGGTGGGAATGCCGTAGATGCCTTCGGTGCCGTAGGCCATGTGGTCGATCACCTGACTGAAATCATAGCCGCGGTGGTTCAGCGGGCTGGGCAGGTATTCGCCCCACAGGCAATAGGCCAGAAACGCGCCCGCAATGATTGGCAAGGCTGGCCCCATCATCGCCCAGGCGGCGGCAAAGGTCAGGCCCAAAGCCACCACCCCAAAGACGATATCGCGCGACAGCGGATCGCCTGCCCGCATCAGCAGCGGCACATATTCCCAGTATTGATACAGCGCCACAGTCACACCCGCCAAGGCCGCAGCCCAGGCCACAGCGCGCACGGGCGCACCCGCGCCCTTCATCAGGGCCAGCAGCGGAAAGCCCAAGAGCATCAGAAAACCAACGTGAAAGGCCCGTGTGATCTGACTGGCGAAATCCACCAGATGTGCGGCCGTCAGAATCTGAAAGATGGAAAAGACCACCGCAATCCAGAACAGCAGCCGCCCTTCAAGGCTGGGGGGGAAGCCCTCGGCCAATGGGTCATGCTGATTGGGCGCCGCTTTGGCGGTGGCGTCGGTCATTCTGTTCCCCTCCCCAGGTCGAAAACGGGGCCGGGCCGTTACAGCCCGCGCCCCTTGGCTTTATGCCTTGCGCTTACTTGATCAGGCCAACTTCGCGGTAATACCGCTCGGCCCCCGGATGCAGCGGCACGGGCATGCCGTTCAGGGCGCTGTCCAAGGTGATGGCACTGGCCGCCTGATGCGCGGCCACCAGTTCGGGCAGGTTTTCAAACAGCAGTTTGGTCATCTGATAGGCCGTTTCTTCATCCACGCCTTCGTGGGTCAGGAAGAAATTGCCGACAGCAAGGGTCGGGATGTCGGCGGTCTGGCCCTCATAGGTACCGGCCGGAATGGTGGCCGCCAGATACGGCGCCCCCAGCTTTTCCGCCACTTCCGCCGGAATTGACACGATGGTCGTCGGCACCGAGGTCGCCAGATCTTTCAGCGAGGCCACACCCAGACCTGCCGATTGCAGCGTGGCATCCAGTTGGCGGTTCTTCATCAACTCGACCGATTCCGCAAAAGGCAGATACTCGACCTTTGAGAAATCCTCATAGGTCATGCCCAGTGCCTCCATGATGGCCCGCGCGTTCAGTTCGGTGCCCGATTTGGCGGCCCCGACCGAAATCGCCTTGCCCTTGAAGTCTGCAACCGTGGTGATGCCCGAGTCGGCACTGGCCGCAACCTGAATGAAATTCGGATAGGCCGCTGCGATCCCACGGATTTTGTCCAGCGGGGCAGCAAAGCCCACATCGGCATTGCCTTCCCAGGCGTATTTCACGGAATCACCCAGCGCGATGGCAAATTCGCCCTTGCCCTGCTGCAACAGGTTCAGGTTCTCGACCGAGGCTTTGGTCGATTGCACCTGCGTGCGCGCGCCTTCGATGCCGTCGGCATATATTTTCGACAGGCCTACACCGATAGGGTAATATACCCCAGAGGTGCCGCCGGTCAGGATGTTGATGAATTGCTCGGCCTGTGCGGCAACGGGTGTCGCTGCGATGGCCGTGCAGGCGATCAGGGCGCGAAAGCCGCGCGGCAATGTCTTGGTCATATGATCCTCCAGTTGAACAGCGCGCCCAAGGGCGCACACGTTTCCCGTCTCTTCCCTGCGGGATGACATAGTGTGGCAAGGAAATCCTTGCTTGTGAACCGCACACGCACACACAAGGCGCAATTTAATTCTCTGAGAAAATACAAGTTTACACCATGCGACGAACAACAGCCGCAAGCAGCCTTGCACCTGCCCAAGCAGTCCGGCGCCAGGTCTTGGGCGGCAGCAGGGTTGATCCTTGTCTCTGTAAAACAGGCCACCGGTGCAGCAGATGCCAGAAACCTTGGGGGCCAGGTTCACCATGTCTTGACTAGGTGCTGATCAGCAGAAAGAAACAAGGTCCGAACGGAAGTGGTCCAAAGCAGGGTCGGGCCAATTCCCAGATAACGCGTCATCCTGCCGTTTTCCTTGGAAGGAAAGCTCTATGAAGTTTCACTTCCCCATTGTGATCATCGACGAAGATTTTCGGTCTGAAAACTCGTCTGGTCTGGGCATTCGCGCTGTGGCCGAGGCCATTGAAGCCGAGGGTTTCGAAGTGCTGGGCGTGACCAGCTACGGCGACCTGTCACAATTTGCGCAACAACAATCGCGGGCCAGTGCCTTTATTCTGTCGGTTGACGACGAAGAGTTCAGCCCGGGCCCTGACATTGACCCGGTGATCACCAACCTGCGCAGCTTTGTGCAAGAGGTGCGGCGCAAGAATGCCGATGTGCCGATCTATATCTACGGCGAGACCAAGACCAGCCGCCACTTGCCGAACGATATTCTGCGAGAGCTGCACGGTTTTATCCACATGTTCGAGGATACGCCTGAGTTTGTGGCGCGGCATATCATCCGCGAGGCCAAACTTTATCTGGAGAGCATCCAGCCGCCGTTCTTCAAGGCGCTGCTCGACTATGCCGAGGATGGATCCTATTCGTGGCATTGTCCGGGGCATTCGGGGGGTGTGGCCTTTCTGAAAAGCCCGATTGGCCAGATGTATCACCAGTTCTATGGCGAAAACATGCTGCGGGCCGATGTCTGCAACTCGGTCGAAGAATTGGGCCAGTTGCTGGATCATAATGGGGCCATTGGCGCGTCCGAACGCAATGCGGCACGGATCTTTAATGCCGATCACTGCTTTTTTGTGACCAACGGCACCTCAACGTCAAACAAGATGGTCTGGCACCATACGGTTGCGCCCGGTGATGTGGTGGTGGTGGACCGGAACTGCCACAAATCCATTTTGCACAGCATCATCATGACGGGGGCCATCCCTGTCTTTCTGCGCCCCACGCGCAACCATTTCGGCATCATCGGCCCGATTCCGCGGGGCGAGTTTGATATTGATGCGATCAAGGCGAAAATCCGTGCCAACCCGCTGCTGGCGGGCGTCGATCCGGATACTGTTCAGCCCCGGATCATGACGATCACGCAATCAACCTATGACGGCGTGTTGTACAACACCGAGACGATCAAGGATCTGCTCGATGGTTATGTCGAGAACTTCCACTTTGATGAGGCATGGTTGCCACATGCCAGCTTTCATCCCTTTTACGGCAGTTTCCATGCCATGGGGCGCAAGCGTGATCGGCCAAAAAAGTCGGTCACCTATGTGACGCAATCCATCCACAAACTGCTGGCAGGCATCAGCCAGGCCAGCCATGTGCTGGTACAAGACAGCCAGGAAACCAAGTTGGACCGCCACCTGTTCAACGAAGCCTATTTGATGCACACCTCGACCAGCCCGCAATACAGCATCATCGCCAGTTGCGATGTGGCCGCAGCGATGATGGAGCCGCCGGGCGGCACCGCGCTTGTCGAGGAAAGCATCGCCGAAGCCTTGGATTTCCGCCGTGCCATGCGCAAGGTCGAGGACGAGTTTGGCGCCGATGACTGGTGGTTCAAGGTCTGGGGCCCGGAAGTGCTGAGCGATGAAGGTATTGGCAGCGCAAGCGATTGGGTTCTGAAAAAGACCGATGCCGAAGGTGTGCAGCCCTCGGACGGGCAGGATTCATGGCATGATTTCGGTGATATGGCGCCGGGGTTCAACATGCTTGACCCGATCAAGGCCACGATCATCACGCCCGGCCTGAACATCGACGGTCGCTTTGATCCGACGGGTATTCCGGCGTCTATCGTCACCAAATATCTGGCCGAACATGGCGTCGTGGTGGAAAAGACCGGGCTTTACAGCTTTTTCGTCATGTTCACGATCGGCATCACCAAGGGCCGCTGGAATACGTTGCTGACGGCGCTGCAGCAATTCAAGGATGACTACGCCAAGAACCAGCCGATGTGGCGCGCGATGCCCGATTTCTGCGCCAAGCAACCGCGGTATGAGCAGATGGGGCTGCAAGACCTGTGCCAGCATGTGCACACCCTGTATGCCAAATATGACGTGGCGATCCTGTCAACCGACATGTATCTCAGCGATCTGACCCCAGCGATGAAGCCGACAGATGCCTTTTCGCATATTGCGCGGCGGGCAACGCAGCGTGTGCCGATTGATGAGTTGGAAGGCCGGGTCACAACCAGTCTTGTCACCCCCTATCCGCCCGGAATTCCGCTGCTGATCCCCGGCGAGGTCTTTAACGCCAAGATCGTGCGCTATCTGAAGTTCAACCGCGAATTCGCGCGCGAATGCCCCGGCTTTGAAACCGATATCCACGGGTTGGTGCAAGAGGTGGGCCCCGACGGTTCGATCCACTACTTCGCCGATTGCGTGGCAGAGTGACATGAGCCGAGGCTGAGACCAAACCAAACGCCCATGGACAGCTCTTTGGGCGTTTGGTTTTTGTGATCGCGTAAAACAACGGCACTGCGCATGTGCCAGTCTGCCACCAAGTCAGCCAGGGGGCAGCACAAAATCGAAATCGACTTTGCTGAAGCTATCGTTCAATCGATCCCGTGCGACGATATCTTGGGCAAGTTCTGCCCGGTTGCCAGGGCGGTATTCCATCACCAGATCACTGCGCACGCCAAAGACCGCATCTTCGTCAAGATAGGGGTCATCACTGGGGAACACTTCGGTCACAAGGGTGCGAAACCCCTTGGCCTGCACTATGAAATGCAGATGCGACGGCCGCCACGCATGGCGGCCCGTGGCGCGCAATATGTCGCCCACCGGGCCATCGGTCGGCACCATATAGGGCGCCGGGCGAACGGTGGAAACTGCATAGCGGCCATCGGCACCCGTGGTCATCGACATGCGCAGATTGTAATGCTCTTGCCTTGGATCCTGCCCAGAATACAGGCCGTTTTCCGCGGTCTGCCACAGCTCGATCACCGCGCCCGAGATGGGGGCACCAGACTGGTCACGAACGGTGCCTTCCACCACAACCTGATCGCCCTCATTTGTGCCGATCAAATCCCCACCAACCGGAACCTCGGGCGCGCCAAGCTGGTGAAAGGGCCCCAGAACCGAGGAACTGGTGCAACCGGCCGGAGAGTTGATCATATCAACCAGTGAACTCAGCCCCAGCACATCCGAGAACAGCACAAACTCATTGCGGTCGTCATCGGTGATTTCGCCAGCGCGTGTCAGCAACTCCAGCCCTTTGCGCCACTCGGCATGGGTCAGCCCCACCTCTTTGGCAAAGGCATGCAAATGGCGTACCAATGCGCCTAAAACCTCTTGGACGCGCGGGTCGGTATCGGCCGACGACAGCCCCAAAAGTGTTTCGGTCAGGGTAGAGGGAGAAACAGTGCGCATTCGGATACCTCGTGCGGAAAGGACGTTATGGCAACAAGGCCGTCGATAAAATGGGAAACTCGATCAGGATGATCAGCACGACCAGCATCACGGCCGCGAAAGGCAGGGCGCCCATGAACACATCCTTCAAAGTGATGGACGGATCATTGATCGTGCTTTTGATCACAAAGCATGAGATCCCAAGCGGTGGTGTCAGCAGACCGATTTCAGCCCCAACCACCACGATGATGCCAAACCAGGCCAAGTTCACCCCCAGCGGTTCAACTATCGGCAGGAACAGCGGCACGACGATCAGGATGATCGACGCCGTATCCAGCAAGGTGCCCAGAAACAACATCAGGAACACCAGAATGATCATGACGCCGACAAAGCCCAATTGGTAGGTTTCAAGGAAACTGCCCAAAGCGTTGGGAATACCCGCGATGCCCAACATGCGGCTATAGATCGACGCCGCAGTGATCAGAAACAGGATGGCTGCCGTGATATGGCCCGTTTCCAGCAACGCCGACCAAAAGCCCTTTAGATCGATCTTGCCCCGCAAAACCGCAATCACCAGCCCCAAAGCGGCCCCTGCGGCCCCCGCCTCGACCGGCGTCAGCCAACCGGTGTAAATACCCCCCAGCACCGTCAGAACCAGTGCGGCCAAAGGCAGGCAAAGCAGCAGCATCTGACCCGCACCAAGGTGTTCTTGATCCTGCGGCTCCACCATCTTGCCGTCTTGCATCACGAACCTGGGCCAGACTTTCGACATCACCCAAATCGCAAGGATATAGGCAAAGGCCAGCATCACCCCCGGAATAACCCCTGCCAAAAACATATGGCCTACCGATTGCTCGGCCACGATGGCATAGATGATCAGCATCGCCGATGGCGGGATGATCATCCCCAGTACCGAAGATCCGGCCACCACACCAACCGCGAAGCGTTTGTTGTAGTTCAGCTTGATCATTTCGGGCACCGCGACTTTGGTAAAGACCGAGGCCGAGGCGATCGAACTGCCAGTGACTGCCGCAAATAGCGCATTCGCCCCAACCGTCGCCATGCCGACCCCACCCATGATCTTGCGGAACATGGCGTTCATCACACGATACACATCCTCACCCAAACCCGCCTTTGAAACGATCAGCCCCATAAAGGTGAACAGCGGAATCGTGGCAAAGGAATATTCGGTGACACTGTCGCCCACGGCCACTTTCAAGAGGGCCAGCGGCAGTTCGAAGTTGTCGCGGATGATCCAGATCGTGA
The DNA here is from genome assembly GCF_036553525.1 of Pseudotabrizicola sp. L79. Classification (NCBI taxonomy): domain Bacteria; kingdom Pseudomonadati; phylum Pseudomonadota; class Alphaproteobacteria; order Rhodobacterales; family Paracoccaceae; genus Pseudotabrizicola; species Pseudotabrizicola sp. L79. Next base: position 303,869 of record NZ_JAZHDA010000045.1, read on the forward strand.
CGAAAGATACCACGCCCAGCGCAATCGGAATATAGACGCCCAGATAGATCATGGCGACCATCGCGACGACCGAGATCAGGCCAATTTCAAACGGGCTCATGCGCCCGACTCCTCTAGATGCAGACGCTCGGGTCGGCGGCGCCCGGTGACGGCCTTGGTCACAAAAATCGCAGACGACAGGGCGCAAGACAGGATGATGACAAGATGAATGGGCCAATAGGGCGCTGTGAATATGCCCGGTGTGCCAAAAAAGGCGCCACTTTCCCAGGATCGCAGCAGTTCGGGCCAGACGGCATAGGAAATCAATCCCATGAACACTGCCGACATGAGGTCAATCAAACGGGCAAAGAACCGGGCGATCTTGGGCTTGCTCTCTGCAAGCACTGCCAGAAAACCGTCTGACCGAGTCAGCCGGTTGATCCTGACAACATCCGGCAATTGCAGGAACACGATCATCACCATCAGGAACTTGACCATCTCATAGGTGCCCGACAGCGGCGCATTCAGCAGATTGCGCGACACGACATCGACGTTGATCAACACGACCAGCGCCAGAACGACAAGGGTTCCACTGGCATTCGCAATCATGGCAAGGCCAGAGAGCCCCCGCGCCACCATATTGATGGCGCGGGGAATATCCGACAACTTCTGGCTATCCATCCGGGATCAGGCCTCGGTGGCCCAATTGCGGGCCGGGGTTTCACCCGCGGCAATCAGCTTGTCGATATAGGCCGACAGCATGGCCGATCCGTTCTTGCCCGCTGCATCCAGACCATCGGCCCATTCCTTGGCAATATTTGGCATTTTTTGCGCCCATGCCACCCGATCTTCGGCAGAAAGATCAACAATGGTGCCGCCCGCCGCCACATAGGCGGCCTCGGATTCCGCGGCGCGCGACATGGCGATCTCTGCAAGACGATCGCGATAGGCGACCGCAACCTCTTGGAAGATCACCTGCACTTCGGGGGCGAGCGTGTTCCAGATGTCGGCATTCATCGTTACGGTCTTGGTATTGACCGCCCCCAGATTGGCACGCAGCATATGCGGGGCAACCTCGGCGATAGCAAAGGTGTTGGCTGCTTCGGGCCACAGCATCGCGCCTTCGGTCACGCCGGTCTGGATCATGTTGTAGAAATCAGTCAGGCCACCGCGCACACCGACCGCGCCATCCGTGCCTTCCAGATAGCGCAGGTTATACCCCGCGCCTGCTACTTTCATGCCCGCCAGATCAGCCAGCCCTGCCATCGGACGATTGGCAAAAACCTGATAGGTATCCAGAACCACACCGGTGGCCAGATAGACCTGATTTTCGGCTGCGAATTCTGCCTTCATATCGGGGAATTCTGTGGCAATTTCATCAATCGCTCTGGCCACGATCCCGGCATTCGAAGAAATGAAGGGCGTGACTGCTGCAATCGCCTGCGACGGCAACTCCGAGGCATGGAAGATGGTCGTGACCACGCCCATATCACCCAACCCCAGACGGATGCCTTCCAGAACGCCAGTCGGCTTTACGATGGATGACCCATAGCTTTCCTGAAAGCTGATCTGATCCAGCCCAGCCTCGGCCAAACGACGGTTGACTTCGGGCAGGTAGAAATTCGTCATCTCTTGCAACCACATCGAACGGTCAGGATAACCGTCAATCACCGTCATCGAACGCCCCTGCGCCACGGCTGGCAAACCAAAGCCTGCCAAGCCAAAAGCCGCAGTCGTGCCTGCAAGAAATCCGCGTCTGTCCATTTTCTGTGTCATTGTCTGGCCCTCCCGTTCCAGTGATGAAATCCCAAGACCAGATCCGGCCTTGACGCCCCCCTTTTCAGGCAAAGCTGCACGCCTCCTCAAACGGCAGCCGAGGCAATTTTGGAAAGATCGCTGTTTCATCGGCATAGCCGATGTTCAGCAAGAAATTCGACCGCAGGTTGGTGCCTGCAAAGTAGGCCTCATCCACCGCAGCATTGTCAAACCCTGACATCGGCCCGCAATCGAGACCCATCGCCCGTGCCGCAATCATCATCCACGCCCCTTGCAACGTGGCGTTGCGCGCCGCCGTCTCGCGGATGTAATCGGGCTTACCGCGGAACAGGGGCTTGCGGTCTTCATGGGGGAACAGGAAATCCAGCCGCTCCCAAAAGGCCAGATCTTCCGCGATGATCACAGTCACCGGTGCGCTCAGAACCTTGTCCACATTCTTTGGCTTCAGCGCAGGCTTCAGCTTTTGCTTGCCCGCCTCTGACGTCACAAAAACAAACCGCGCGGGCGAGCTGTTCATGCTGGTCGCGCCCTGCCGGGTGATGTCATAAAGGCGGCGCAACTGCGCCTCGCTTACAGGCCGATCCGTCCAAGCGTAATGTGAACGCGCACCCGTCAGAATCAGATCAAGGCTATCCTCGCTCAGCGCCGAGATCCGCTGGCGCAGGTCACGAATTTCGGCCTGCGCTGCAGATCGCGGATCTGAATCTGGGCTGTTTTGGGTGCGGGCATTCATTCTGCCGCCACGCCCTTGGCACCGGCGACTTCGGCAACGATCGGGTTCTTGCAGGTGCCGATGCCTTCGATCTCCACCTCGACCACATCACCATCCTTCATCCAGACCTGAGGCTTGCGCGCGTGGCCCACACCGGGCGGCGTGCCAAAGGCAATCATGTCGCCGGGTTCCAGCGTCATGACTTCGGACACGATGGCAATCGTGCGCGCAACGGTGAAGATCATGTCAGAGGTATTGCTGTCTTGCAGCGTCGCGCCGTTCAGCCGCGTGCTGATGCGCAACCCATGCGCCCCTGGGGGCAGATCTTCGGGCGTGACCACGATCGGGCCAATTGCGCCCGTGCCGTCAAAATTCTTTCCCGCCGTCCATTGATGCGTCTTGCGCTGATACTCTCGCACCGACCCGTCGTTGAACGTGGTATAGCCGAACACATGGCCCAGCGCATCGGCCTCGGCAATATGGCGGCCACCCTTGCCGATGATCACCATCAACTCGGTCTCATAATCAAAGGTATGCGAGGCCAAGGGCAAGACCATCGGCGCTTCGGCTGCGATCAGCGAGGTTGCGGCACGCAGAAACATCGCCGGATAATCAGGCACGTCATAGCCACCCTCGCGGGCATGTTCGGCAAAGTTCAGGCCAAGACAAACCGTCTTGCCCGGTCGCGCCACGGGCAAGGCGGGGGTGATATCAGCCACATCATAAACCGGCGCATTCGCTGCAGGCTGTGGCAAGGATTGGCCCGCAGCCACTTGGGCGATGATCCCTGACAGGTCGCCCGCGCCGTCAGACAGCAAGGTCGCCCGCCCCTCGTCAACTACAAAAACAGATGGCGTGGTCTGGGTAGAAGTGGTGCCAGTCAACAATTTCATCGAAGATTCCTCTGCTCTGCGCCCCTAGATTGGCCGAATAAAACGAGTTGTCAAATAAAAAACGATTTTTTATGATAGCGCATGAAAGTGGGGGCAATACCGATGCCAAAGGACGCATCCTTCTCCAAACTCGTCATGGGCCTGATCGGGCCGGGCCTGTTGCCACGCCTTTGGGGGCAGAAACTGAATGCAGCCCAGAACGATCCGATCAAGCTGAGCCACATGTTGCTGACGACGCGCGGCGAAGTCTCGGGCACCGCGATCGCTGACCATATACTGACCCTGCTGGAGGGCCTGAGCAACGCCAAGCTGTTGGCCTTTTTTGCCGCCCTTCGGGACGATTTCGAAGTGGATCAAGAGGCGGTTCAGGCCGCCCTTGATCGCGTAAAGATCAATGACCCAAAGGGGTTGCAAGCCCTGCAGATGGCGGCAGAGCCGCCAAGGCAAGAGTTGTTTCGACGCCTGAATGCAGCGCCGGGGGGCACCGGACGGCTGGTGGCCTTGCGCTGCAAGCTGCTGAAGGCCCTGCGCGATGACCCAAGTTTATCCCCGATTGACTTCGATCTGCGCCACCTGTTGCGCAGTTGGTTCAACCGGGGCTTTTTGATGCCGGCCCGGATCGACTGGAACACACCAGCCGCGATCCTCGAAAAGATCATCGCCTACGAGGCCGTTCACGCCATCGATACATGGGATGAATTGCGCACCCGCCTTGCCCCACAGGACAGACGCTGCTTTGCGTTTTTCCACCCGGCAATGCCGAATGAACCGTTGATCTTTGTCGAGGTCGCCCTGACGCAGGGCGTGACAGGAAACATCCAGGAAATACTCAAACCAGCCCGATCGGCACTGGCGGCAGAGGCTGCTGATACAGCCATCTTTTATTCAATCTCGAATTGTCAGGCCGGGCTGGCGGGGGTGTCGTTCGGGGCCTTTCTGATCAAGCAGGTGGCTGCGGATTTGAAAGCCGAACTTCCCGGGCTTAAGACTTTTTGCACCTTGTCGCCGGTGCCGGGCCTTGCACGTTGGGCAAAGTCGCAAGGCTATCTGCCCGAAGGAAAGCGCCCCGCACCAGAGACCCTCAGCTCCTTGGCGGCTGACTATCTGGTCAACGCAAAGGACAGCGCAGGCCGCCCCCTTGACCCTGTGGCACGCTTTCATCTTGGCAACGGTGCCGAATTGCATCGGATTAATCTGGATGCAGATTCGTCAGCCAAGGGAGAGACTCAAAGTCTGGGCGTCATGGTCAACTATCTCTACGATCTCGACACCGTAGAAGCCCGCCACGAAGCTTTTGCGGCCTCAGGAACACTCGCCGTCGCCCGGGCCATCCGCAGCCAATCCGCCCGCGCAAAGCCGCACAAACCCGAACCAAGGACCCAACCCGAATGACCCTAAACCCGATCCACGCCGCTTTGCTCAGTGCCCAGCCAGATGCAGCCGTCTTCCTGACCAGCCCGGATGGTGCGCAGATCTCCTATGGCGCATTGCGTACCCTGGTCGCGCAGCGGGCGGCGGCGCTTGTCAGCGCTGGCGTAACGCCGGGTGATCGCGTGCTTTGTCAAATCGAGAAATCGCCCGAGGGACTGATCTTGTATCTGGCGACGGTCTGGGCTGGCGGTGTCTTTGTTCCACTGAACACAGCTTACACGGCAGCCGAGTTAGAATATTTCCTGTCAGATGCCACCCCTGCCCTGCTGATCCTGGACGATGGTGCCACGGCGGCCCGGTCGGTTGCCGAAAAGGCCAATGTTACGGTGGCAACGCCCGGCGTATTGGCAAAGGGCGGGCATGACCCCCTGATGCCGGTTTCTCGTGGCTACGATGATCTGGCCGCAATCCTCTACACCTCGGGCACGACGGGGCGGTCAAAAGGGGCGATGCTGACACATGGCAACCTGATTTCAAATGCACAGGCCTTGCAAACCTGCTGGCACTTCACCGCGCAAGATGTGCTGATTCACGCTCTGCCCATTTTTCACACCCATGGGCTGTTCGTGGCAACAAATGTAACGCTCGTCTCGGGGGCGCAGATGCTGTTTCTGCCGGCATTTGATCTGACAGCCATCGCCAATCTTTTGCCGCGAGCCACCACGATCATGGGGGTGCCCACCTTCTATTCGCGGATGGTGGGTGATGCGCGGTTCGACAAAGCCGCATTCGCTGGGATGCGTCTGGTCATCTCGGGGTCGGCACCGCTTTTGGCAGAAACCCACAAGGCATTTGCCCAACAGACCGGTCATGCCATCCTTGAACGCTATGGCATGACCGAAACCAACATGATCACCTCCAATCCCTATGATGGCGCTCGCAAGGCGGGAACCGTTGGTCACCCCCTGCCCGGCGTCGCGTTGCGCATCGCCAAGCCAGACGAGGCCGGGATCGGTGGGATTGAGGTCAAGGGCCCCAACGTCACGCCGGGCTATTGGCAAAACCCTGAAAAGACCAAGGAAAGCTTTACCGCAGATGGCTGGTTCATCACGGGGGATCTGGGTCAGCTTGATGACGAGGGCTATGTCTCTATCGTTGGGCGGGAAAAAGATCTGGTAATTTCAGGGGGCTTCAACATCTATCCCAAAGAGGTTGAAGTTGAGATCGATGCGATCGAAGGCGTCGTGGAAAGCGCAGTCTTTGGTCTGCCGCATCCCGATCTGGGCGAACAGGTTGCCGCTGCAATCGTTCTGAAAAAGGGGGCCTCCTTGACGCAGGCCGATGTGCTGGAGGCATTGGCCCCGCGCCTCGCCCGGTTCAAGATCCCACGCAGCATTCAATTCCTGTCAGAACTACCCAGAAATACGATGGGCAAGGTGCAAAAAGCCGAGTTGCGCAAGACCGGGGCGGCTTTGGCCAGCTCGAACTGAACCACTGAAAGGATACAGGCAATGACCGCATCGATGACGTGGCACGATTATGGCGACATCTGTCGGACACGCGGGTCACTGGCGATGGAGGTGTTTGCTTGCATCACCAGCCCTTTGGCCGATGGTCCGCCCTCTGCTGATCTGCTAGCCGAGCATCTTGCCTATCAGGCCAAGCTGGAGGCCGAGGGCAAGCTGTTTTTGGCAGGGCCTTTGTCCGACCCGTCTGGCCAGGCGATGAGCGGATCTGGCCTGATCATCTATCGTGCCGACACGATTGTAGAGGCCCGAGAGTTGGCCGCAGCAGACCCGATGCATTCATCTGGACATCGGTGTTTTAGCCTGCAAGCCTGGCGACTGAACGAAGGCCAACCCTTCGGCCTGCCCGCCCTTTCAACACGGCGTAAGGCCGAGACGGCATGACCATAAAAAGGCCCGTCGGCGACGGGCCAAATGCCCAAGTCACCCTTTGCCGACTTTCGCCAACGCGAAGACCGTCAGAGAGCGTCACGTCGAACACACCAAAAAAAGGCGATATGGGTTTGGCCGGGAGATGACCCGGCCAAGATCTGCCGACTTAGGCTTTTTGCCGAGCGTTCGTCGGATCCCACACGGGTTCCGCAAGTAGCGTCAGGGCGCGGCGCTGCCCCATGATGACCACTTCCAATGCACCCGTAGCATCGGGGTTCAGATAAGCAAAGGTCAGGCTTTTGCCTGTCGCATGGCCGAACCCTCCCGAGGTACAAACACCCACCACCTTGTCACCCTGCATCACGGGCTCGCCACCGTAAATGTCGCAATCGGTGGCAGCCACCTCGGCATAGACAAGACGGGTGGCGATGCCGTTCGCGCGCGCGGCCAGGGTGGCGTCGCGGCCCTTGAACGGCCCCTTGTCTGGCGCGAAAAAGCGCTCACTATCCGCCTCGATCAAGGTGATTTCATTTGTCAATTCGGCCCCAAAGCCTCGATAAGCCTTTTCGATACGCAGGGAATTGACCGCATGGCTGCCGAAATCGGCGATCCCATGCGCCTGTCCCTCTGCCCAGATCGCAGCATAAAGCTTGGCAAGCTCTGCCATTGGTGCGTGCAATTCCCACCCCAACTCGCCCACGTAATTGACGCGCAGCGCACGGACAGGGACGCCCGCAATCATGATCTCTTGCCCCGACAGCCATCGAAACGACGGATTGCTCAGGTCTGCGTCGGACAGGGGGGCCAGCACATCACGCGCCTTGGGACCGGCCAGCACAAGCATACCAAAAACATCGGTGACATTGGCGATGGTGACATCATCGCCAGCGGCTGCGGTCAGATGGTCCAGAGCCTGACGTTCACTGCCCGCCCCCGACAACACATAGAACCGATCAGCCCCCAATCGGGTGATGGTCCACTCGCCTTCGATCCGACCAGCGTCAGACAAGACATGGGTCAGATTGATGCCACCTGCCTTTTTCGGCAACTTGTTTGCCGTCAGGCGGTCCAGCAGCGCCTCGGCCCCGGGGCCTGTGACGTCAAATTTGGCAAAGCTTGACAGGTCCATCACCACAACCCTTTCGCGTACAGCGCGGCATTCGGCGGCGACCAGATCAAAGGTATTGGTGCGACGGTGTTGCAGCTTTTCGGCAAAGCCTGCAGGGGCAAAATATTTGGGCCGCTCCCAGCCATAGACTTCGGTAAAGACGGCCCCTTTGGCTTTCAACGTCTCATAAAGCGGGGTGACGCGACTTGGCCGACCAGCCAGAATTTCCCGTCCGGGCAGAGGAGTTTCGAACATGTTGTGATAGTCGTCAAAGCTTTTGGCGCGCGTATAGTCCGCCGTGGCATAGGCCCCGAACCGGCGCGGATCGACGCTAGCCATGTTGATCTCGGCATCGCCATGCACCATCCATTGCGCAAGATACTTGCCACAGCCTGCACCTTGCGCGATCCCGATGGATGACCCGCAGCATTGCCAGAAGTTCGGCACGCCATGCGCCGGGCCGACCAGAGGGTTACCGTCTGGTGTATGAGGAATGGCCCCGTTGATGATGCGCTTGATCCCAGCATTTGCAAAGATCGGCATCCGTTCCAGCGCCTTTTCCAACCAAGGTGAGATGCGGTCGATGTCGCCCTCGAACAGCTCGTTTTCGCTTTGCCATTCGGGAAAACCCCCGCGCGCAGCCCAAGCCTCTTTGGCGCCGAAGTGTTCATAGATGCCCACCAGCCCTGCCTTTTGTTCCTGCCGGTAATAACCCGCAGTGGCCGGGTCGCGCATGACCGGCAATTCAGTATCGATACCCTGAAAGGCCGTCAGCGGTTCTGTCACCAGATACTGGTGTTCCATATTGGTGATCGGTGTTTCAACCCCAAGCCAGGCGCCCACTTCGCGCGCATAGCAGCCACCTGCGTTGACAACATGTTCGCAGATGACATTGCCCTGCTCGGTCATCACCTCGAACTCCCCCGAGGGCAGACGGTTGATGCCAGTCACCCGATTGTGGCGCACGATGGTAGCGCCAAGCTGGCGGGCCCCGACGGCCATCGCGTTGCAAGCACTTGCCGGGTCAACATGGCCATCCATCGTGGTATGCGCCCCTGCCAGCACGCCTGTAATATCCAGCCAGGGGTTCAATTCCTTGATGCGGTCAGGGCCGATGATCTCCATCTGAAAGCCGACATTTGCCGCAAAGCCCGAGACATAGCGGAACCAATCCACCTCTTCCTCTGTTGTTGCCAAACGAACGCCCCCGCATCCATGCCAGCCTGTCGGATGGCCTGTCAGTTCCTCGAGTCGCGGATAGAGGGTGTTCGAATAGTGGTGGATTTTCGCCATGTTGTAATTGCCGATGAACGACGGGCATTGGCCCGCAGCATGCCAGGTCGAACCGCTGGTCAGTTCGCCCTTTTCGATCAGCAGCACATCTTTCCAGCCTTCCTCGGCCAAGTGGTAGGCAAGACCCACCCCCATCATGCCACCACCGACGATCACCACTTTTGCATGGGACTGCATGGTGCGCTCCTTCTTGTTTAACGGATTACCAGATGCCATTTCCCGCCCGCATGCGGTTCTTGGGCAAGATGATGTTATAGGCACCGCGCAGCGCGTCATCGACGCTGTCGCTGATGTGGCGAGGATAGTGGCTCGTCAGGATCTTGCGAACCCGGTCGCGTGCCATCTCGCGGGCATCGCGGGCACCGGCATCTGCCCATTCACTGATGCTGCGACGATCAGCAATTTCGGGATAAAGGTAATCGGTCTTCATCCGGCTAAAGGTTTGCGGGTGCCCCAGATAATGCCCTGCCCCCATCACCACATCGCGCACCACGTCAAAATCCAGCGTGTCTTCGCTGACCTCGACCCCCTTGACCGTGCGCAGGATCGCGCCCAGCAGGTCGTTGTCCAGCACATAGCTTTCCAACACAGTGCCCATCAGGCTGCCCTGCATGCCTGCGCATTCGTGGATCATCGTCGCCCCCGCATGGGCTGCCAGCGAGATTGTGTAACCCTTCTCGCCTCCGGCTTGGGCATCGGGCAGCTTGCTGTCGGTCATCCCGGCCGGCACCGAATTGGGCAGATCGTAAAACCCGGCCATCTGCGCGCAGGCTGCCGACAGCAGCGCCTGCTCACCAGACCCACCAGACATGGCCCCCGTGCGCAGATCAGAGACAAAGGGCCAAGCCGCAAAAATGCCCCGGCAGTCGGGATCAATGATGTTGCACAAGATCAACCCCGCCAGCACCTCGGCGCAGGCCTGAGCCACCGCACCGGCAAGGGCGGCGGGTGCCGTTGCGCCAGCTTGCCCCGCCGAAACCAGCAGAATCGGCATCCCGGCCAGAACTGCGGCCTCTAGCGCATCACAGCTTTCGGTGGCAAAGCGCATCGGGGGCACAACATGGCAGCACACGGCCGTACAGAACGGCCGTTCCCGATGCTTGCCCTCGCCCCCGGCGACCATATCCAGCATAGGCTGGACGGCCCGCACACTGTTGCCATCGGTATAGCTGACGGCAATCGACTTGGTGGTGCCGGAAAGGCAGGCATAAGTGGTGTTGATATCAAGGTCGAGAATCGTATCAGTATCCCGTGCCACGACAGAGCGATGATACCAATGGATATTGTCCAGCCGATCGACCAACCGGGCAATGTCATAAAGATCGGCCACCGTGCTTTCACGATATTTGCCGCTGTCGAAATCCATGATCGTCGGGGCGGCACCACCTGTCCCGGTGTGAACGCGCCGGCCACCGATTTCCATATCGTGGATCGGATCAATGCCGTGCAGCGTGAACTTGCGTCTGGTGCGGGCAATCACATCTTCGACCAGGGCACGGGGAAACCGCAGACGACCGTCATCGTCAACCCGGCATCCGGCCTCGACGGCGCGCCGCTCAAGGCTGGGGGTAACCTGTGAAAGACCAAGATCTTCCAACAGTCGCAGGACAAGTTGATGGACACGCATCATCTCGGCCGATGTCAGCGGTTGATACCGCCCGCCGACCATGCCCGGCGTTATGGGGGGCAGCATCGGCACCGTTTCGACGCCCCCACGCCCACGACGACTGGAACGACGCAGCAAAAGATCGGACATGGCGGCCCCCAAGAGGTGTTTTCATCACTCAGTTGAGACGGAGTCGGGCCGCAGTTCAAACGATCAATTTGAATGCGTGGCATTCATCCAAATCATGCCAAACTGACACTGCCTGCCACCTCATCGCGGATCCACTCCATAAAACCCGCGATAGCCGGCACAGCTGCGCTACCCTCCAATGCACCAGCGTAATACCCCTCGCGTGTTTCAAGGCATTTATCAACGGGACAGACCAGCCGACCATCGGCCAGCATCGCATCGGTGATATAGCTCCAGCCCAGCGCCACCCCCCGCCCGGCCTCAGCAGCCTGCAAGATCATCGGGTAGCTGTTCAGACGCACGCAACGGCGGACCGGCTGCCCCGTCACACCCTGCGTTGCCAGCCATACCGGCCAATCGACCCCGCCCCAGATATTGCCCCCCCCATCCAGATGCAAAAGCGTCTGGTCCAGCATGTCAGAAGGGGTGCGCAACGCAGGATGATTGCGCAGATAGGTCGGGCTGCAAACGGGATAGACCTTCTCTCCGAACAGTAGATGCGTTTGCGCACCCTCCCACTGGCCCCGGCCGTAAAGGATTGCGACATCCACCCCCTCCTGACGCAAATCCATCTTTTGATCGGTGGCCAGAATGCGAAGGTCAATATCTGGGTGGCGGGCACTGAACCTCTCGATCCGGGGCATCAGCCAGAAATAAGAAAAGGCGACAGAAGCAGAGACGGTGATTTGCGGGTTCTCGGCTGAGGCACGCAGGCCGGCAACACATCCACCAATCTCTTGCAGCCCCTGTGTCACCGACGCAAACAATCGCCTTCCCTCAGCGGTCAACTCGATCTCTCGGTGCAGGCGCCGGAACAGCAACAGGCCCAAGTCGTCTTCCAATGACTTGATCTGTCGGCTGACGGCGCTTTGCGTCAGGCATAACTCATTTGCCGCCAGCGTAAAGCTGCTGCGTCGGGCCACCACCTCAAAGGTCTGGAACAGCGACAAGGACGGCAGTCTGGGCTTTTTCAAACAATCCTCCCACAGCGCAATCCACCCCACGGAACAGTAGGGGGGGCACCCGCACAAAGGCAAGGTTGCGTTCATGCGGTGTAGCCGCTGAGAGGCTGGGCCTGATTGCCTATCCTTGGACGCTTAGTCGCGATAGGACGGATCGACGCGATCCAACTGTCGCTTCAAATGGGAAAAATGCTCTTGCGCCATTCCGTTATAGGCGATCCAGCCCTCGGCGGTTTTCTGCGCCACGTCATCAGATAACACGTTCAACGGCTGCCCCGTGGAATAAGCCAGCACCATGGTTTGTGCCGCCTTCTCGAAAAAATAAAGCTTTTCAAAAGCCAGTGCGACGGTTGGAGCCGTAACCGTCACCCCATGGTTGCCCATCATCAAGCAACTGTTCTGGCCCAAGGCATCTGCCAGACGCTCGCCTTCCTCTGCTGCATCGGCAATTCCGCCAAATCCCAGATCAATGCCCACATCGCCCCAGAACCGCGCGGTGTTGTTGTCCAGCGGCTTAAGACTGGGGTCTTTCAGCGTAGACAGTGCCGTTGCATAGGGCGTATGCGCATGCAGCACCACCCGCACATCCGGGCGCAGGCGGTGGATCGTGCCATGCACCGCCCAAGCAGACGCATCAGGCGCGTCTGACCCTTGCATCACACTGTTGTCGGTCGCACCCAGCAACAACAGGTCGCTGGCCCTGATCGAGGCGAAATGCTGCCATTTCCGATTCATCAGAAACGATTTTCCATCGGCACTGACCGCTGCACTAAAGTGGTTGCCCACCGACTCGTGCCAATTCATTTGCGCACATATCCGGAAGGCGGCTGCAAGATCTATGCGCAAGTTGCACAGATCTTCGTCACGAACATCTTGCGCGTAAGGCGCCATCTGGTTCATTTGAAGCGGCCTTTGCTGACCAGTGCGCGATAGGTGGAACGCATCTCGGCGCGGTCGGCATAACACCCACGCAGATACCGCTCGCCGCTTGTGGCGGAATAGGCGGCGCGGCCGTGAACAATACGGTGATTATCAAACACGATACATTCGCCGGCCTTCAGCGTGAACTGCATGATGTATTTATCATTTTGCAGCAGTGTGCCAAAGCGGCAAAAGGCCGGATAGTAATCATCCAGAACGGCCTGCGGCAGATCGATCAGGTCCAGCATGTGCTGGCTGATGGTAAGGCCCGACACTTCGCCATGTTGATCCAGTTCGATGACCCGCTGATACGACCGCATATCGTAGGTGTCATGCTCGCAATAAAACGGGATCTCAACTGTGGACAGCAACTTGAACCCCTCGGGGTCGATGCTGCGAAAATCATTGGCCGCGGCCACGCCGTCTCCAAACAGGTTCAAGCCGCCCTGCACCGAATTGCGACGCATGTGCAGGAACTGCACTCCCGGCGCATGTTCTTCGGCAGGGGTGTCGGTGTGCAGTTCAAGCGCGGCCGAGGTATATGCGGTATTGGTTGGGTTGATATGGGTTCTCACATCAAAGTAATCGCCGAAAAAGGTTGGCCGCACCTGCCCCATGACATTGACCAGCTGCGTCAGCGCCGCATCGGTTTCGGGCATGTTGTCCACAATCGACACACCTTCCACAATCAACGCTTCCAGCCAATCCTTGACCTTGGCCCTATCCGACATCAATTCGGCATGAGTAAAGCGCGCCAATTTTGGGTAGTGATCACCGAACCAGGCGCGGCGCGGCAGATCAGCCGGATCGCGGCGGCGCTGCCCCGTGGCATGGTCCATCAACCACGACAGCGGCATACGAGTGACATGATCCTCTGCCTGCCAACTGATGACCAGTGCCTCGCCCTCGACAAAGGCCTGTTTCGCACAGGGAGGCCGCTCCAAGTGAAAAATGTCAAAAGTCCGCTCGCGCGTCTTGCTGTTGAACGACGTCGGATCATTGTCTCGCAGCCAGTAGTAATTGAAATAGGCGTCGCCACCGGCCAGCGACAGGGTCAATCCCTTGGCACCCAGCGTTACTGCGCTTGGGGTTTGGGTCATCACGTTCATTTCGCATATCCATTTCAACAAGGAAGAGGAGATCTGCGCGGAGAAAAGACCAGCTGGCGGATTCAGAAAAGAGCAGTAAAACTAATCATAACTTTAGCCATAGATTAACTTATGATCCACCTCCCCCCACTTCGGCTTTTGGTGACCTTTGACAGTGTTGCACGACTGCGGTCCATGCAACGCGCGGCCGATGAGTTGAACGTCACTCCCCCAGCTGTGACGCAGGCCATTCGTGCGCTCGAAGATCATATTGGGGTGCCTCTGTTGGACCGCAGCACCAAACCTGCCCGCCTGAATGCAGCGGGAGAGCGGTTGGCCCAGGCCACCCGCGGTGGCATGGGCACCATCGCCGAGATGATCGAAGAGCTCCGGTTCATGGCCGGCCTGACTGGTCAGCATCTGACGGTGTCATGCACCATCGGCATGGCGACCTATTGGCTGATGCCGCGGTTGCCAGATTTCTATGCGAAATTCGATGGCATCACGGTCAACGTGCAGGCCCCACCGTCTGATTTGCCATCTCTGGCTGGCGGCATTGATGTGGCTCTGCGCTACGGCACCAATATCTGGGCAGATGGCGACACAGAGAAGCTGTTTGACGAGATCGTGTGCCCGGTTGGCATTCCGCCCCTGATCAAGCGGATTGAGACAAACCCGGCGCAGTTGTCCACCTCTCCCCTGATCCATGTGCGCACCGGCGCGGCCCGCCATTGGGCCGGGTGGTCAGACTACCTGGCAGCGCGCGCTTTGCCAAAGCCGACGGGCCCATCCCATCAGTTTGACAATTACATCCACGCCGTTCAAGCCGCACTTGACGGTCGTGGCATCATGTTGGGCTTGCAATCCATCACCCAAAGATTTGTGACTGATGGCGCCTTGGTCGAACTGAAGCAAGGCCAGCATAGTTTTGGCACGTCGTATTTTGTGACGACATCGCACAATAGCAAAAGGCGCAAACCCGTAGCCCAGTTTGTCTCTTGGCTGCAAACAATGGCCTCTGTGGCCTAAATTCCTGCTGTGGCTCTGGCAGGCAGGGCGCAGCAACAGCGCCAGTTAAAGCTCTCGCAGGTCAATCAGCCGTGCCCCTGGGCAGGCGCGCAAGGCGATGTCGCACAGATGCTGGTGGTGGGTCAGATAGATCACCTGACCGCTGCGCGACATCTCGGCCAGCAGGGCAAAGGCCTGTTCGGCGCGGGCATCATCAAAGGTTTCCATGATGTCATCGGCAATGAACGGCACCGGGGGGCGCGATTTCGCCAATTCGTGATAGCCCGCGATCCGCAGGGCAAGATACAACTGAAATCGCGTGCCCTTGGACAGATCGGTGGCCAGCTTTGCCCCGCCGTTTGCGGGCAGCGCCACCAGCACTTCGGATGTGTCCTGAGGTTGTGCGGCAAGGCCGGTATAGGCCCCCCGGCTGAGTTGGCGAAAGGCATCCGAGGCGCGGGACAGCATGGCACTGCGATGACTGTCGCGATAGCGGTGCAGCGCCTGTTCAAAGGCCATCAGGCCAAAGCGCTGCGCCAGATGGGTGCGGGCCTGTTCTTTCAACGCGTTCAGCAGATTGGCCCGTTCGCCCGCCAGCCTTGCCACGGCATCATCGCCGCCAATGGCCCGCAAGGCGCGCTGTGCCTCGGTCAGTTCGGCAAAGCGGGTCTCAGACTCGGTGCGCGCCAGTGCTTGGGCGTTTTGCAGACGGGTGGCCTCGGCCTCTAGTGCGGTGGTGTCGCCTTGGGGGGCTGGATGGTGGGCAAGCTCGGCCTCCAACTCGGCAATGTCGTGGCGCAGGTGGCTGGCGCGCAGACATGCGGCCAGATGGTCGGCCAAGCTGCCATCGCCTGACCAGCCCAGCCTGTCACCCAAAGCCTTGCGCTGGCTTTGCTGCGCCTTTGCCTTGGCCTGATCGGTCTCTTGCGCGGCAAGGTCACGGGCCAGATCGGAAGTGATCCGGGCCAACTCGCGCTCGGCCTCTTGCGCGGCGGTCTGGCGGGAAAGAAGATCTGTCCAGGATGTGTCTGTGGGCAGAGACAACGCGCCAAGGATGCTGGCAAGGGCCTGCTGGAAGGCATGGCTGTTGGCTTGCATCTTGGCAATGCGATTGGCCAGATCGGCGCGTTCTGTTTCGGCCTGCCCAAGGTGATCCAGATCGTCGAGCAGGGTGGCAAGACCGCTGTCATCTTCGGCCACGGCCGCAAGGGCGGTGCCGGTGCGGGCCTTGTGCCAAGCCAGACGCCAGTCGGCCAGCGCCTGTTCGGCAGTTGCCAGTTGCGCCTTGCGGTCTGTCAGTTCGGCTTGCAGGTCTGCCAGGTGCCGCGCGGCCTCTTGCCTTTGGGTGGCGGTGTCCAGCCGGGTCAGCGCCTCGGCCCAAAGCCGGGAAAAGCCGGTGTCGGCGGGTATGGCCAGTGCTGCGGCCAGCAGGGTGCCGGCGTCACGCAGCATGTCTTTGGCCTGGCCCAGATTGGCCTCGGCCTCGGTGCGCGCGGCAAGGGCCGTCAGCGCCCGTTGGCGCAGGCCAAGCCAAGGGCCAAGATCGCCGACCCCGGCCCCGGCAAGCCCAAGGCGTGTTGCGCAGTCAGCGATGGTTTGCTCGAACGCCTGTCGGTCGGCTTGGCAGGCGCGCAGCTTGGCTTCGGCCTCGGCCAGGGCGCTGCCAAGGCGCGAAAGCTCGGCCTCGGCGCTGGCTGCGCGCCGCGTTTCGGCCATGGCCTCGGCCAATTGCAGCGTGATCTGATCATCCAGCCGCAGGGCGGTTTCAAAGCTGCGGGCGGTTTCCGGGGTCAGCTTGGCCAGATGGCTGGCCCAGGCCGCTTCGCGCTGTTGGCGCACCTTGGCGGCGTCGGCCAGCGTGGGGGTGCCAGCCGTCTGTGTCTGCGCCTTCAGCTGCGCCGCCGCCAGATCGCTGCGGCGACGATCCAGCATGTCGCAGGCGTCGCGCAGGGCGCGGGCTGTGGCTTGGTCGGTTTGGTCCCAGGCTGCGATTTGCCAAGGTGCGGGCGGGGAAAGGGCCTGAAGGTCTTCGGCAGTGCCGCGCCATGGGGCAAGGGCCAGCAGGGCCTGGGCCAGATCGGCGTTGGCGCGCGAGGCGTCTTGCGTGGCCCGCGTCACGCGGGCCTCGGGGTCGGATTGGCGCAGGCGCGTGATCAGATGCGACAGGCTTTGCAGATCATCGGCGGGGGCGACATCGCCCTGTCTGGCCTGTGCGGTGGCCAGGCGGGTTGCGGCCTTGGCAGCCTCGGCCTGTGCCGCGCCAAGGGCCTGCATCGCCACATCGCGCCGCAGGACAAGGGCGCGCAACTGCGCCATCAGCGGCGGGGCAATCATGTGATCTGCCGCAGCGCCGGTCAGCCCCAGCGCCCGCATCTTGCGATTCTGGCTTGCCGTGATTTCGGCCAGGCGATCATGGCGGCGGGGCAAGTCTTCCAGCGCAGACAGATGCAGCGGATGCAGACCCGCAGCCGCGGCCATCTGGTCTGCCATGGCCAAGATCGCCGGATCGCGGGGCACGGCGGCCTTGCGCCCTTGCAACGCCTCCAACGCCTCGGCGCGGGTGGCAATGCGGCCCTTCAACTCTTGCAAAGCGTGGTCAATCGCCTGCAAGGCGCGGTCATCGGCCTCTGTCGCCGGGGGCAGATGGGCAATCGGGGCAAGCTGGTCGCGCAGCCGTGCCAGCCGCGCCTGTTGTGGCAGAACGGCCAAGGCATCTGTGATCTGTTTCAGCGCGGCATTGGCGCGGGTTTCGGCCTGGCGCGCGGTTTCCCATGCTGTTTCTGCCGCCTTGGCATCGCGTTGCAGCTTTTGCGCGGCACTGGCCGATACGTCCAGATCCCGGCGCATCTTGTCCAGTTCGTGCAGCCGGTCCTTGGCCTGTTTAAGGATGGTGTTGCGCGCCCGTGGTTTGTGAAAGGCGTCGATCTCTTTGCGGATGCTGTCCAACTGGGGCCCAAGGCCCGCCAGCCCGGCACTGGCCGCAAACAGCATTTCGCCCAGATCGCCGCGGCTGGCAAGGATCGAGTCGCCGCCCTGTTCCAGCGTGTCATCATCCAGGGAAAACATCGCGGCATAGCCATCGCGGCCAAGGCCCGAGAGGGCGGATTGCATCACCGCCTCGGGCAGGGCCTGACCATTGGCATCTTGCAGGCTGGGGCCATTGCGCTTGATCCGCACGGCCTCGAGCACGCCGCCGGCATGGGTCAGCCGGGCGCCGATCTGCATTGTGGGGCCGGGGTGCAGAAAGTCATATCCCGTGCGCAAGGGGATGCCATAAAGCAGATCAAGCCAAGCCGAAAACAGCGTGGATTTCCCGGCCTCGTTCGGGCCAAAGATCACATGCAGATCAGGGCCATCCGTGGCGGGGGGCGGAAAGTCAACCCGCGCTTCGGTAAAGCGGCCATAGCGTGTCAGGTCAAGCCGATCCAGCCGCATCAGGCACTCTCGGCCAAGGTCAGCCGCGACAGCAGATCAGCCGTGCCTTCGGCCAGAAGCGATGCACATTCTGCGCGCAAGGCCGTGTCATCATGGCCCAAGAGGTCACGCAATTCGGGCGGCAAGTCTTGCAGCAGGGTGGTTGCCAGATCAGCCAGCGCCGCCATCAGGGCCGGGTCATCTGGCAGGTCGGCGGTCACAAGGGCCACCAGATCTGCGGGCAGCCGCATCTCGGCTGTGTTTGTTGTGTTGGTGGTGTTTTCAACCTTGTCGATCCACAGCCCCGGCATCGCCTCGGCGCAGGCCACGGCCTCTTGGTGCAGTTGATCAAGATCACGCGCAAGGCGAAAGGCCAGCGGTGTGGTGCCGGTCAGATGGGGGCGCAAGACAAGATGATCTTCGGCCCGCGGTTGCCCCCCCGCCCTGCGGATGGCGCCTGTCAGCGCCGAGATGGCCTGCGCCCAATCATCTGCCCCGGTCAGATCAATTCGCAGTCTGTCAAACCGCAACGCGGCCACAGTGTGCTGTTCCAGCGCCAGCCGCCCGTCATCGCCCAGAGTGGCAAGGGTGACCGAAGTGGCCCCGGCCTCGCCAATGTCGCGCCCTTGGGGAATGCCGGGCATGACCACCGTGGCCCGGCCCCGGCATTCGGCGCGTTTGTGAATATGGCCCAGCGCCCAATAATCATAGCCATGCGCGTCGAGGTCGCCGATACTGCACGGGGCATAGACATCGTGCCCCGCCGTGCCGTTCAGGCTGGTGTGCATCATCCCAAGGTTAAAGGCCCCCGCCACCGGGGCAGGATAGCGCGGCAACAGGCTTTCCGGCACGGCGCCTTCGGCAAAGGAAACCCCATGCACGGCGATGCTGTGACCGCCTGCCTCGAACTGTTCGGTCGTGGGTTTGGTGCCAAAGACATGGCACAGGGGCGGTGGCACCAGCTCTTTGCTGATTTTTGAGGCGGCGTCGTGGTTGCCGCGCAAGATAAAGCTGCGAATGCCTGCATCAGACAGGCGGGTCAGTTCCTGTTTCAAAAAGCGCGGCGTCTTGGCCGATGTCTGTGACCCATCCCACAGATCACCGGCAATCACCAAGGCATCGACCGATTGCGCCAGACACAGATCGACGATCCGCGTCAGGGCGGTGCGGCTGGCCACCCCAACCTCGGCCGCCAATGCCGGATCGCGCAGCGCAAGCGACACAAGCGGCGAGTCCAGATGCACATCTGCGGTATGAACGAAACGAAACGCCACTTGCGCGCCACCCAACCCCTGCAACTGCCATCAAAAAATTGACGTTGTCAGATGCTTGCAGGCCCTCAGGTGAAATACAAGGGCCCGCAGGTGGCTTTGACCCGCAAAGCGCGCGGCCCTCACCTCGCTTGGCCCGGCGGGATCAACACCTATGACCAATCTGTCCCTGACTGCACCAGTGCGGCCGCAGGCGCGACTTGCAAAGGCGCCAGAAAGGATCAGAGCAAACGGCCAATTTCTTCCGCGCTGAGGACCTTGCCTGCCGACAGCACTTTTTCATCCACCACCAAGCCGGGCGTAGACATGACCCCATAGGCAGCGATTTCGGCGAAATCAGTGATCTTGACGATTTCAGCCTGTTTGCCTGCCGCCTCTGCGGCGACCTTTGCGTTTTCGCCCAAAGCCACGCATTTCTTACAGCCAGAGCCAAGTATCTTGATGATCATAGTCGTTCCTTTCAGATGAACCAATGTGTGATGACGTTGAAAGTAAAGCCGATTGCGAGGATCCCGGCGGTGACGACACCGGCAAAAGTCGCCAGCAGCGGCAGTTTGACGACGCGTTTCAGCAAGATCAGCGAGGGAAGCGACAATGCAGTGACCGCCATCATGAAAGCCAGAACAGTGCCAAGGCCAACGCCCCTAGCCACCAGCGCCTCTGCAATCGGCAATGTGCCGAAGATGTCGGCATACATCGGGATGCCCAATACCGTTGCAATCGGCACCGCCCACCATTTGTCCTGGCCCAGGAGGGTCGAAATAGCCTCGGCGGGCACCCAGTTATGTATGGCCGCCCCGATGCCGACGCCAATCAGCACATAGGGCCAGACTTTGCGGACAATATCCAGAACCTGATCGCGGGCAAAGATCACCCGCTCAGCCCTAGCCATCGGTTCATCCGAATCCGTGACGGGAACATTGCGCACAAAGGCCGCAACTTGGCTTTCCATCCCCAGCTTGCCGATCAAAGTGCCCCCGACGATCGCAACCAAGAGCCCAACCGCGACATAGGCCAGCGCAATCGGCCAGCTGAAGATCGAGGCCAACAGGATGACAGAAGCCATATCGACCAAGGGGGAAGAGATCAGGAACGAGAACGTCACCCCAAGCGGCAGCCCAGCAGCGGTAAAGCCAATAAACAGCGGAATCGACGAACAAGAACAAAACGGGGTAATGGTTCCCAGAAGTGCGCCAAGGGTGTTTGCGCCAATACCAGACCGCCCCCCCAGAATGCGACGGGTTCGCTCGGGCGGAAAATAGCTTTGCACATAAGAAATCGAGAAGATCAGGACAGACAGCAAGATAAATATCTTGATGACGTCATAGACGAAAAACTGCACTGAAGCGCCGATGCGTGACGCAGGGTCAAGGCCCGCAGCGGCAACCCCTGCCCCGACAGCATCGTTCAGCCATTGCATCCGCAAAAGCTGATCGTTCATCCATGTAAAGATATTCACACGCCCACCTCATCCACCAAGGCTGCGGTCACAAGCGCCCGGACATGCGGCGGCAGGTCTGGCCGCAACCGATAGCGCACCCACTGCGCGTCTCGCCTGTCTGAAACCAGCCCTGCCTGCTTCAATATCTGCATGTGCCGCGACATCCGGCTTTGTGTGGCATCAAGACGGCGCATCAAATCGCAAACACAATGCTCCCCTCCATCGTCAAGAATACGCATCGCCGCAAGTCTTGTGGGTTCGGCAAGTGCGGACAGAACAGTTAGAACCATTGGGTCACCTCAGCTTTTGCGCATTTGCGCATAGGCTGATCAAGGGTGCTTTGATATAGATCAGCACAGCAACAGAAAAACCTAAAAAAGATCGACCAGCCCCTTGGACCATCAGCGAAAATGCAACTTGGGCCAACGCGAGTGGCATGACTTGGATCAATACCGGCAGCAATCAGCCAGTTTAGGCTGTCTGCAAGATCAGGTCGGCAAGCAAAGACGAGGTCATCATGAATGCTTTTGTTCGAATGCTATTTGCGGCGGCCTTGTTGGCCCAACCCCTTGCCGCGCAGCAGCTTTCCGATGTTGCTGGGGCAAGCGATCCGGAGGGTTTGCCCCGAATAGTGGGGGCTGCAATCATCGGCTATGACCAATCAGGCTTCGATGCGTTCGACTTGCCACTGGGGCCGGTTACGTTCAGCGGCGCCGAGCAGTTGCGCACCATTGAAGGCCCACGCACCCGTATCATCTATGTTGTGCCGGGTGACCGCTCCCCACTTGAGGTCATTCGGAATTACCAAGCCGAGTTGGACGATCAGGGGTTCGAGACGGTTTACACTTGCGCCAAACTGGCCTGCGGCCCCGTTTCAGCCATGGTTCGCCATTTCTACCCGCTGGACGGTCGGCTTGAGAACATGGGCCGGATCACACGCAACGCGTTCTCATCGCCACGTGACGATCAACAATACTACGCAGCCAGCAATCCAGAAACGGGGCGGGTCGTCTCTGTCTATGCTGCCTTCGAAACCTTTGACATGCACCCAGAAACCGAAGGCAGGGTGCTGGTACTGCTTGATGTGGTCGAAGGTGCGCCGTTGCAACGGCGGATGGAAACTATCACGGCCCAACAAATGGCCAGCGCACTGGGCGTCGATGGGCGGGTGTCGCTCTATGGCATCCTGTTCGAATATGACAGTGATCGCCTGACCCCATCTTCCGAGCCAACTCTGGCGGAAATCGCGGCTCTGCTTTTGGAGGACCCTGCTTTGATGCTGTTTGTCGTGGGGCACACCGATATGACGGGCAGTTACGAGTACAACATGGATCTCTCGCGTCGCCGTGCAGCAGCCGTGGTGGCGGCGCTGACCAAGAGGTTCGGCGTAGATATGGTTCGCCTCCAGTCGGCTGGGGTTGGCCCGCTTTCCCCTGTCAGCGACAACTTCACCGAAGACGGGCGCGCTCTGAACCGGCGGGTCGAATTGGTGCAACGATAAGCAACGCCCAGTCCCTTGGGCCCAAAACCCTGCAACTGCTGCTCAGGGCAGGGAGGGGACCCTGCCCCGCTTGCCGCTTCAGCCCTTGTTCACCATCTGTGACGCACTCGTGCGCCCTGCTGCGATCCGCTCGGCCTCAAGCGCGGCGATCTTTTCGTCAATATGACGACGATCGGTCATACCATGCGGGTTTTCGCGTGTGGCCATCGTTTCGGCCACATGCAGGAACCGCTCTTGCGCCACAGCATACAGGCGGCGCAATTCGGCCAATGGATCGGAATGGTCATCGGCGCGGATGTCCAGCCAAGCGTAATCCTGATCACGGTAAAGCATAAGGCAAGCCGATTGCTTGCCTCGCTTGTCGCCACCTGCATCTTCTCCGGCCTGCATGGCAATCAGCAAACGTTCGGCCAATGGCTTGTCCATCGCAGCCTGATAGGCGGCCAGCGTGTCGCCAATCACAGCGGGGCCTTCCAGCATATTGCCTGCAACCGAAACACCATCTGCAATCAGATGCCCGCACCAATCCACGCACTTGGCCCCGGTGAAGGCCGCATTGCGCCCCTGTGCGTCGATCAGATGGAACTGGCGGTTGGAGTGACCATCATCGCGATCGGTCAGGATGGGAATGATGGCTTCCGGCGGCGCGCCTGCCTCTAAGAGCCGCAATCCATCCGGGCCATAAGTTGGGTTCACAAATGCCTGTGTTGCAACAGCCCCAACCCGCCCCTTGATGAATGGCACAGCACACCCAACAGCGAAAAAGCGGCTGGCGACAGCAATGCCCAAATGCCCGGTTTGCGGATCGCGCGCGACGATAGAATAGGTCATGGCTTACCGTCCGACAGCATAGGCTTGCATCAAACGAGGCGTGGCGGCGGCACGCAGCAACCCATCGGGGTCACGCCGCGCTGCCGTCATCCGGCCCACCGTCCATGGCTCGGCTTCGGTAATGCGGTGACCGCGCGCACGCAGATCTTTCAGCACCTCGGCTGGAAAGCTTGTCTCTGCCATAATCATCCCTGGCTCGCGTGAGCGCGGGAAAAAGCTGGATGGGAAATGCGAGGAGTGGAACAAGGGCGCGTCAATCGCCTCTTGCAGATTCATGTTATGGTGCACATAGCGCAAGAAAAACACCAGCTGCCATTGGTCTTGCTGATCGCCCCCGGGCGTTCCGAACGACAACTGCGGCACTCCGTCTTTCAGCGCCAGAGAAGGCGTCAGCGTTGTGCGCGGCCGCTTGCCCGGCTCAAGCGATGTTGGAAGACCCGGCTCCAACCAAAACATCTGGGCGCGGCTGTTCAGACAAAAGCCCAGCCCCGGAATGCTTGGTGACGACTGCAACCACCCGCCTGACGGCGTGACCGACACCATGTTCCCCTCATTGTCGATCACATCAATATGGACGGTGTCGCCCTTCTTTTCCGACAGATGCGCCATCGTCGGCTCATACACCGCCTGATCGGTCCGACTGAGCGAATCAAGCAAAGCCATAGTGCGCGCGGCTTGATCCTCATAACCCGGCACGATACCGGGGCGCAGGTCCATGCTGGCAGTTGTTCCGATCAACTTGCGCCGGGCGTCGTTGTAGTCATCCGACAACAATACATCCATCGGGACAGTCGCAAAGTTCGGATCGCCATAATAAACCTCGCGGTCGGCATAGGCCAGTTTCTTGGCTTCGACCACATGGTGAATGAAGTCCGCGCCCATCGGGTCCATCGCTCCAAGGTCAAAACCTTTCAACAGCGCCAGAGCCTGAAGAAAAACAGGCCCTTGGTTCCACGGCCCGCATTTGGCAACCGTCCAGCCCTGATAATCATAGGTCAGCGGCTCCTCGACATGCGCCGCATATCCGGCCAGATCATCGGCCGTCAGTACCGCACGATGGCGCTTGCCCGAGGCATCCATGACCTCGGCTGTCTCCAGATACCCGGCGATCTTTTCCGCCACAAACCCGCGATAGAACGCGTCGCGCGCCGCATCAATCTGGGCTTCGCGCCCATCTTTCGACTCGGCCTCGGCCAAAATGCGGGTCCATGTCCGGGCCAAATCGGGGTTGGTCACATTAGACCACGGGGCGGGTGCCACGCCACCTGGCAGCCATGTGGCATATGAGGTAGGCCATTCTGCGCGGAAGAACTCTGCCAGCCCTGCAATCGTGGCCGCTACGCGCGGCAATACGGGATGTCCTTGTTCAGCATAGTAAATCGCGGGTTCCAGAACCTCGCGCAGGGTCAGGCGACCGTAGTCACGCAGCATCAGCATCCACCCGTCCCAGGCACCGGGGATGACGGTGGCCAGCAGCCCGTCTCCTGGGATCACATCCAAGCCCTCGGCCTTGTAGTGCTCGATCGTGGCCCCGGCGGGCGTGGGCGCTTGGGCGCAGATGACTTCGACCTTGTTCTTGGCCCTGGAGTAGATGATCGCAGGCATATCACCACCCGGGCCGTTCAGGTGCGGCTCGACCACCTGCAAAACAAGCCCTGTGGCCACAGCCGCATCAAAGGCATTCCCCCCCTGTTCAAGGATTTTCATACCAACTGCCGAGGCAATCCAGTGCGTTGAGGTCACAACCCCGAACCGTCCCAGAATTTCGGGGCGTGTGGTGAAAGCTGACATTAGAATCCTCCAGAAACTCAGTGCTCGCGCGGGTCAAGCGCATCGCGCAGCCCGTCGCCCATAAGGTTAAAGCCAATCACCACAAGGAAAATCGCGGCCCCCGGCCAGATGGCCATCCATGGGGCTTGCGACAGAAAGTTTTTTGCGGTGTTCAACATCGATCCCCAGCTTGGCGCAGGCGGTTGCTGGCCCAGCCCAAGGAAGGAAAGCGACGCCTCGGCGATGATTGCCGTGGCAATGGTCAGCGTGGCCTGCACAAGGATCGGCGGCACCACGTTGGGCAGGATATAGCGCAGCATGATCGGGATATGGCCCAATCCAATGGCGCGCGCGCCTTCAACATAATCTTCGGTCTTGACAGCGAGGACCTGGCCACGGGTCAGTCGGATAAAAACCGGAACGGCAGAAAGGCCGATTGCAATCATCGCATTGGTTAGTGACGGGCCGAGAAAGGCCGCCAGGGCAATGGCGAGGATCAGAAACGGCATAGCCAGCAGGGCCTCGGTGCAGCGACTGATGATGGTGTCGGTCCAGCCGCCGAAATACCCGGCAACCAAGCCGAACGGCACCCCGACCACCACGGCGATCAGCACCGAAACAACCCCTGCCAAAAGCGATGCCTGCGCGCCCCAGATCATCCGCGAAAGAATATCGCGCCCGATCTCGTCCGTTCCCATCCAGGCACCAAGAGACGGAGGCTTGCGGATCGCGCCCCAGTCTGTGCCGGCAGGATCAGCTATTGGTAAAACCGGGGCCAAGAGTGCCAGCACCCCAAAAACCAGAACGATACAGGCCCCGACCAGTGCCGATTTGTTTGCGCGCAGCTTTTTCCAGGCGCGGCTTTGGCTTCTTGCCGGAGTGGCAGCTACAGCAGTCATGACGCCGTCCTCAGCTTTGGGTTCAGCAGCACATAAAGCACGTCGGCAAAAAGGTTCATCAGGATAAAGCCAACCGCGGTGCACAAGACAACGCCTTGAACGACGGCGTAGTCGCGGTTGAACACAGCATCGACGATCAACTTGCCAAATCCCGGGATTGTGAAAATCTGTTCCGTCAGGACGGCCCCGGCGAGCAACTCGCCGAACAAAAGCGCTGTCAAGGTGACGACAGGCAACACTGCGTTACGAAACGCATGCTTCAAGACAACCGTCTTCCGGCGCAGACCCTTGGCTTCTGCCGTGCGCACATAATCGGCCTGCAAGACGCCCAGCATCGCCGATCGGGTATGCCTCATCAAGGTGGCCGCAAGTCCAGTTCCCAGCACGAATGCTGGCATGATCATGGTGGTCAGCGATTTGACCGGGTCAACAAACGGGCTTTCATAGCCCGAAGCGGGCAGCCAACCAAGGTTCACCGAGACCAGCAAGATCAGCATGATCCCAAGCCAGAAATTCGGAATGGACAGACCAGACAGCGCCACCACATTGGCAAGCCAATCGACCCAAGTCCCCTTGCGGACAGCCGAAAGTATTCCCGTTGGTATCCCGATCAGCAGCGCGAATAGCATCGACATGATCGCAAGCTGAATCGTCACCGGCAGTTTTTCCGCGATCAACTCCAGAACCGGCTGGTTGGTGCGCAACGAAATACCAAGATCGCCCCGAAGCACATCCCCCGCCCAGTACAAATACTGCATAAGGATCGGATCGTTCATTCGGTACTTCTCGCGCAGGAATGCGATCACCTGCGGATCACGATCTTCGCCAGCCATCACAAGGATCGGATCACCTGGCAGCAGCTTCTGCAGGCTGAACACAAAGATCGACACAAGAACCAGTGTTGGGATCGCAATCAGAATACGGCGCAGGATGAAGGCGAGCATCGAGCCAATCCAGTCACATAAATGAGGGGCAGGATACATGGGGCCGCAGGACCCCATGTGATTTTATCGAGAGCCCGACAGCCAATCGTGCCGGGCGCCAATCGATCATTCCATCGTCACACCGGCCAAGCGGATCATGCCGTCGGGATAGGCCGTGAACCCTTTGACCTTGTTCGACATCGCCCACAGCCAGGTCTGATGGTAGAGGTAGATGATCGGCAGCTCTTCGCGCAAAATGGCATTGGCGGCATCATAGCTAGCCTTACGCTCTGCTTGATCGGTGGACGTACGGGCCTTGTTCAGCAGGGCGTCCACTTCTTCCGAGCAAAACTTGGCGTCGTTCAAGCCACCGCTACAGGTCATGAAGGAATGGATGTTGCCGTCTGGGTCCGTCCGGCCCGACCAGCCCACCTGCGTTGCTTCGTAGTTGCCTGCCGATTGTTCATTCAGCATCGTTGCGAATTCGGTCGCTTGCAGCGAGATGTCGATCCCGGCTTCAGCAGCCATCGCCTGAACCACCTGCATCAGTTGCAGCTGCACCGGGTTATTGGCCACTTGAATTTCCATCTTGATGCCGTCAAGCCCGGCTTCTTTCAGCAACGCCTTGGCGGCTTCGACATCGCGCGCCTGGATCGGGTTGGTCTGGTCATACCACGGCGAGGTGGGCGGAAACGGCTGGTTGCCCGGTGCATACACCCCCTCGAACACCACCTGATTGATCACGTCACGGTCAATTGCAAGCGACAGGGCCTGACGTACGCGCTTGTCCTTGCCAAACGGAGTTTCCGACCGCGCGCCATTATTCACGTTCACGGTGATGCCCTGATAGCCAAGGCTGGTAGCTGCGGAAAAAGCAAGGCCACCATCCGCTTTCACTGCAGCAACGTCAGAGGGCGCAAGCCGCTCTAGCATATCCAGATCACCCGAGCGCAGGTTTGCGAGGCGCACAGTGGTATCGGGAATGGGCAGGAAGATGAGCCGATCAAAACTGTAATTGGCGGCATCATAATGCTCGGCAAACTTCTCAAGAACGATACGGTCCTGCGCAATACGCTCGACGAACTTGTAAGGGCCAGAACAGACAGGGCTATTCGCCAGTTCAAGACCTTGCGCAGCGGCAGCCGTTGGCGAGATCATCATGCCGGCGCGATCCGAAAGCTGCGCGATCAGCGTGGCGTCGGGCGAGGACAGTGTAAAGGTCACCTCATGCGGGCCAGTTGCCTCAACCGTTTCAACCGAGGCCAGTTCTGACTGACGGCGGCTTTCCGGCAGCGTTTTCGACCGCTCGATATTTGCAACCACGGCGGCTGCGTCGAACGGCGTGCCATCATGGAAGGTGGCGTCGGTCCGCAGTTGCATGGTCAGGGTCTTGCCCTCATTCGACCACTCCCACGCGGTTGCAAGCTCGGGCACGAAGTCAAGCTCTGGCGTGATGTTCACCAGCTTGTCGCACAGCGACTCAAACACAATCCGGCCTACAAAGGTGCGGGCCTGATCAGTATCCAAGGCATCCGGATCTTCCTGAAGGCCGATCCGAAGGTCGGCCGCATGGGCCGACGTCGTCAATGCGACCGACGCCAAAAGCGCCGTCATCAGCTTTTTGATCGTCATGGGGTGGTCTCCTTGTTGATGGTCTTGTTATGGATTTCCGTCGCGGCGCGATACATCGCAAAGCGCTTCTCGGCGGCAGGGCTGCGAGACCCGGTATTTGCCATCGGCAAAACAGGGCGGGGCAGATCTTCGGCGTGGTGACAGGCCACCTGATGTCCGGCGCCTTTCAGTACCGGGGCCGTTGTCCGGCACAGATCGGTCACATAGGGGCAACGGGTATGGAATTTGCAGCCCGCCGGTGGGTTGGCCGGCGAAGGAATATCACCGCCCAAAACAGTGCGATCACTGCTTTGGCCGGGCACAGGAACGGGAATCGCCGCCAAGAGCGCCTGAGTATAGGGGTGCTTTGGGGTCGTGAACAAAGCCTCTGTATCGGCCTGCTCGACCACCTCACCCAGATACATGACGGCAATTCGGTCGCTCATGTGACGGATCACAGCCAGATCATGCGCAATGATCACCAACGTCAAGCCAAGATCACGCTTGAGGTCTTCTAGCAAATTGACAATCTGCGCTTGTACCGAGACATCCAGCGCAGAAACAGGCTCATCCCCGACCAAGAGTTTCGGGCCCGAGGCCAGGGCACGCGCGATGCAGATCCGCTGCCGCTGCCCACCAGAAAACTCGTGCGGGTAGCGATCTGCCATTTCCGGGCGCAAGCCTACCCGGGTCATCAGATCGGCCACTTTCTGTCGGCGCTCAGCCGCAGTCATCGTGCTGTGCACTCGCAACGGCTCGCCAATGATCGCCTCAACGCTCATGCGTGGGTTCAGCGACGAGAACGGGTCTTGAAAGACGAATTGCAGGTCACACCGCAAGGCGCGCAGGCTGGCTGCATTCAGCGTGGTCAGGTCTTGTCCTTCGTAGATCACCTGCCCTTCGCTGGCATCAATCAGGCGCAACAACAGTCGGGCAAGGGTGGATTTCCCACATCCGGATTCACCAACGACCGCAAAGGTTTCACCACGCCGTACAGACAGCGAAACACCGTTCACGGCATGAATGGTCGAGCTTTTGGCAAACAAACCGCCGCCAATCGTGAAACGACGGTGCAGGCCACGAGCTTCAAGGATGATCTCTCTCATGCAGCCCCCACCATCGCCTCTAGGGGCGCGCGCAGGCAGGCAACAGACTGCCCATCTGCGACCAGCCTCAATTCAGGCCGGATCGTGCTGCAAGCAGCCTCGGCAAAGGGGCAGCGCGTGGCGAAGCGGCAACCCGCAGGCATGGCTGTTGGCAAAGGCACCGACCCGGGAATCGTCAGCAATCGACCCTGGCGCCCAGCGAGGGCCGGCATCGACCCCATCAACCCCAAGGTATAGGGATGCTGTGGCTCTGAAAAAACCTGCCCAACAGGCCCGCTTTCCACAATGCGGCCTGCATACATCACGGCCACATCATCCGCGATTTCGGCCACCACGCCCAAATCATGCGTAATCATCAGCAACGCCGCGCCGGTTTCGTCTTGCAATTCGCGCATCAGATCAAGGATTTGCGCCTGAATGGTCACATCAAGCGCAGTCGTCGGCTCATCGGCAATCAACAGGGCTGGATCATTCGCCAAAGCCATCGCAATCATCACACGTTGGCGCATCCCCCCCGAAAGCTGGTGCGGATATTCATCCAACCGCTTTTCAGCCGCAGGCATCCGCACCTTGCGGAACATCTCCAGCGCACGGTCACGGGCTTCGGCCTCGCTGCACGGCTTGTGCCGCCTTACGGTTTCGGTCACTTGATGACCCACAGTGAAAGCCGGGTTCAGACTTGTCATCGGTTCCTGAAAGATCATCGCGATACGGTCACCGCGCAGATCTTCCATGTCGTGGCGTTGCAGCGCCAACAAATCCTGGCCCCGAAACAGCACAGAGCCCCGCGTGATAGTGGCCGCACGTTTGGACAACAGCCCCATGATCGCCATTGAGGTCACCGACTTGCCACAGCCGGACTCCCCAACAAGGCACATGGTCTTGCCCGGTGCGATCGAAAAGCTGACATTGTCGATCAGATCAACTGGCTGCCCCCGAAACCGGATAGACAGATCCTGAACATCAAGGATGGGCTCAGCAGGCGTCATCAAGGGCCTCCGAGGATGTCAGCCGCAACATGCCATCGTTCAATGCGCCGATGTGGGCCCGCATGGCCCGCCCTGCGCGAACTGGGTCATGTGCGGCGATCGCATCAACAAGATCACGATGCTGTTGCGCATAGAGGGCAAGGTTCGCACGGCTCCGCGCCCGTTCGCGCAGCGACCGCCAGGCATCATCAAGACGGGCACGATCAATCGAGTCGAAAATGATCATGAAGAACCGGTTGCCCGCGGCCCGCGCGATTTCGCGATGCAGGGCGGAATCCCACAATTCGCGACCGTCAGCATCGTCTGTGGCCTCTAGCCGGACAAGGATGTCACGCATCCGCGCCACTGCCGCCGATGACGCCCGCAGCGCTGCAAGCTGTGCCAATTGCGGTTCAATCCGCAATCTCACCTCCATGACCTCGGAGAAATTCGCCTCCGGGGCCTCTGTCTCGCCCAGCGTATCTGGGCGCGGGCCAGCAAAGGTGCCCGCGCCCTGTCGCCGCCAAACCAGCCCTTCCGCCTCCAGCACCTCAAGCGCACGCCGCACTGAACGCCGACTGATACCCAGCGTTTCTGCCAAACTCCGCTCGGTCGGGATCTTGGTGTCTCCAGTCGCCGGGATATCGCGCAACATCGCCCGCAGCCGTTCTAGCGCAAGCGAAGAGTTGTCTTGACCACGATCGATCATGCCGGACCTTTTGAACCAATTAATGGTTATCCAACTAATGGTTCGCAGCGTCATCCTGACAAGATAGAAAATTCAAATCAGATCAAATCAAAGATAAACACGGGGTAGCGTCACAGTTTTTGCCTACTTTTTAGGCATACTCATGTTTCCCCGAGGCGCTCCTCCTCTCAAATACTGCGCCAGAATGGAATCGAACATTCGAATTGGTCCGCATCTGCGCGGCAGCATACGAAGGGGTTGCAGCCGGGTGGCTTGCGAAGACACTGATACCGACCCAACCAAAAGGCTTGAAAAGCGGCACGCCCCTTTTGCGCCCCGCCAAGGATCCGCAACCCGTAATCACGTCTTGCCCAGGATCACCTGCTCGGTCTTAGCGGGGCCGATATCAGCCTGAAAACGTGCCACATCTTCAGCGGTTGCGCCCGTCACAGCCGTTCAGCAGATTGCCACCAACACCGCATCTCAACTTGCGATCATGCGCGGATGGCGGCTTCCAGTTCCACGCCGGGAAAGCCTTGGCACAGCGCCAGCACCTGATCTTCTGACGCCATCAGGCATGCGGCCGTCGAAAGCGCATCGGCAAGCGCGGCCGAGGGCGCGCTGATGCTGATCGTATGCCAGTGGAACCCGGCCGACCTGCCCGCGGCCGGATCGAAGATATGGCTGTGGGCCTGTCCGGGCCCAAAGGTCATGCCAAAGGGCGACGACGTGGCGAGCGCGCGGCCCCGCAGGTTCACGCGGCCTGCGCCCTGCACTTTGACAGGCCAGGCACGCCCCGGCAGGGCAACCATTTCGCCCGTGTCGATCAAGGCGTCGGTCAGGCCGTTTTCGGCCAGAAGCTGGGCCGTGCGATCCGCGATATAGCCCTGGGCAATGCCATTCAGCGTCAGCGCCTGGCCCGCGCGCAGGGTGATGGCCTGCGATGCGACCGCCACATCGTGCCACCCGATCAACGCAATGGCATCTGCCCTTTCGCGGTCGGTCAACGGGGTTGCACGTTGGGCGGCGGCGGCTTCGGCGGCCCAAAGCGGCTGGATGGTCGGATCAAACCGCCCCGCACTGGCGCGATAAACACGGTCAACCTGAGACAGGCATTCCAGCAGCTCAAAGGGTGGCGCGTCCAGCCTTGCCCGCGCATTCAGCTGTGACAGGGACGAGTCGGGCAGATAGAGGCTGAAAATCCTTTCAAGCCTGCGGATTTCGGCCAGCGCAAGGGCAGCAAGGGCCGGCGCATCCGGATGCGTCAGCCGCAGCGTGACCTTGGCCCCCAGTGCCACGGCTGTTTCAACATGGGTCTGGGCCAGCGCGGCCCCCGGCAACAGGGTTGCCACAGCGGAAATCGTCAGAAAACGACGGCGGGACAGCATTTCAACCTCCGGTCTTTTGAGACAGCGCCCGAAGGCGCCGTGTGTATTCGGCATCATCCCCGCCCGCATCTGACAGCGGCGCGATCACGGCCTCGTCTGGAATGGCATCCAGCGACATGACGCTGCCGCCGTTCTGTGCGACAAAGGCAAGGGCTGCGTCGATCTGGGCAAAGGGCACCACTTCGGGCGCGCCCATCCCGCCCTGGCTGGCAGAGCCCACCACGAAATGCGCCGTTGCCGCATCAACCCAGTTGTCGGCGCCCGGATCATCCCATGTGACGCCCGATGCCCCCATGTCATTGACCCAGACCGCAAGGATCGGATGGCTTTGTTCAGGCAGGCGCATATAGGCGATGGCATCGCTGACCTGGCTGAAGAACAGCGGGGCGCCTGGCAGGCCTTCCAGATGGATCTGCGCCTTGGGGCCTGGATGTTCCAGCAGGTTCATCTGGCAAAAATGCCCCACGGCCTCGGCCGTCAGCGCAACCGGGGCCAGCGATTGCTGGGACTCGGGCTGGCAGGCACACAAGAGAAAAGCCATCAGGATGGTGCGTTTCATGGTGTCACCCTTTGGAACGCGGCCCGCGCGGCCAAAAGGGCGGCAAGGGGCCACAGCAGAATGGACAGCAGCGATTGCCACAGCGGGATCGCCCCGGCGGCCCCCCCGATCCCCGAGGCGGCGCTGGCCGCAGCAGAGGCCGAGAGATTATAGAGGCGGAAGGCATCGGCCGGGTTGGCCAGCAAGGCAACGGGAAACGCCCGGGTGGTGAACCAGCCCCCGTTATCGGCCACGATCACGGCCAGCAGGCCCAGATCATAAAGCACGACAAAGCCCAGCCACAGGCCGATGGCCAGCCCCGCAGCACCAGAGGGGCGGCGCGACAGGCTGGACAGGGCATAGCCCGCGCCGATGAAGGTTGCGCCCAGCAGCACCGATGTCCAGGACAGGCGCCACAGCGCAGGCAGCCCCGCGACAGACCCGGACTCGGCCAAGATCGACACCGCTGCCGCCATGCCGTGCCCCAGCACAACGGCCAGCGCCAAAATGCCCAGATGCGCCAGCAGCTTGCCCAGCAACACCTCTTCGCGCCGGATCGGATAGGTCAGCAACAAGGGCAAGGTGCCCCGCTCGGCCTCTCCGGCGATGGCATCAAAGCTCATCAACAGGGCCAACAGGGGCACCAGATACACCGACAGCGACGTCAACGAGGCCACCGTGACAGAGAGTCGGTCCACCCCAAGCCCGCCGGTGGGGGCCGATCCGGCCAATGTCAGCACCAGCGAAAACCCCACCATCAGAACGACGGAAATCGCCACCCACCGATTGCGCAAGGCGATGCGAAATTCCGTTGCGGCAGTTGTCAGGATACGGATCATTGCATCGCCCTTGTGCTGAAGTGGCTGTAGATGTCTTCCAGGCTGGGGGGCAGAACCTCAAGATCGGCGACCTTGTCGCCAAGATTGGCAATCTGGCCAAACACGGCCAGCTTTTCTGTTTGCGGGCAGGTCAGGTGCAGGGCCGCGCCCACCTGAATGGCCGCGGGCAGCGCCTTGGCAATCTCGGGCGCATAGCCGTTGCGGGCCGTGACATGCAGCATCACCGGCAAATCGGCGCTGCGGCGCAGATCGCCCAAGGTGCCCTCGGCCACCATGCGGCCCTTGGACAGGATCACGATCCGGTCGGTGCGGGCCTCGACCTCGGTCAGGGCATGGCTGGACAGCAGGATGGATGCGCCCTGTTTTGTCAGATCGGCCAGCAGGGCATAGAATTCGCGCCGGGAAACAGGATCAAGGCCCGACGTGGGTTCATCCAGCACCAAAAGGCGTGGCGTTCCGATCAAGGCCTGCGCAAGACCCACGCGTTGCCGCATGCCTTTGGAATAGGTGCCGATGCGCCGCCGCGCCGCATCGCCCAAGCCGACGCGCGCCAAAAGGGGCAGCGCCTGTTTCGCATCCTGGCCCCGCAGACGCAGGTAGTGGCGCAGCTGTTCCTCGCCGGTCAGGGCTGGGTGAAAGGCGACGTTTTCGGGCAGATACGCCACCTGATTGCGTGCCGACGCCGACCCCGGACTGGCCCCGCAGACCAGCACCTGGCCCGATGTGGCAGGGATCAGGCCAAGGATGATCTTCATCATCGTCGATTTGCCCGCACCATTATGCCCCAGCAGCGCCACGCATTCGCCGGGGGCGACGGTCAGGCTGACATCCGTCAGGGCATCAACGCCGGCAAAGTGTTTAGTGAGACGAGAGATCGTCAAGGTCGAGGTCATCGGACAGGCCTTTCGTCCAACGCCCGGCAACACCGACTTCTTCGGCGGCCAAGGCATCGGGCACAGTGATCTTGAGCGGCTGCATCAGGGGGTGACTGTCGGTCACGCCCCCCGGCAGGATCGCGGGGAATGAAGATTGCGACCACCGCACAAGCTGCACGGCGGGCGAGCCAACCAGAAGGGCGGCGGCGGGTTGCGACCACAGGATGTGATCCATCAGATCATTGGGGCGAAAAACGCCATCGGCGACGCCATCGCCGTTCAGGTCAAAGGCGGGATGGTCGGACCAGAAATTGCCCCGGCCCTCGAAACTCCATTCCATATGCCGGGTGCCGACATATTTGACCTGCTCTTGGTTGCCGACAAAGGCATTGCCCGTCAGCACGTTGCGTTCTGACCCTGCGGTAAAGTGAATGCCGATGCCGCAGCCTTCGAACCGGTTGTCGAAGATCAGGTTCTTGTGGGCATTATAGATGAACAGGCATTTCACCGGCCCCCCGCGCACAAGATTGCCCGACACATCGCCACCATTC
Source organism: Pseudotabrizicola sp. L79 (assembly GCF_036553525.1). NCBI lineage: Bacteria > Pseudomonadati > Pseudomonadota > Alphaproteobacteria > Rhodobacterales > Paracoccaceae > Pseudotabrizicola > Pseudotabrizicola sp. L79. The sequence continues at coordinate 339,287 of NZ_JAZHDA010000045.1, forward strand.
GCAAAGTTCAGCATGATGCCGTTCGAGCGATCGCCGAGGCTGAGGTTGTCCTGGATCGTCACCCGATCGGAAAACATGATGGCAAAGCCAAGATGGTTGCCGATCGACACATTGCCGATCACCTGCGAGTCATTGGTATACATGTAGTGCACCGCAAAACGCAGATCCCGGAACGTGTTGTTGCGAAACGTGTTCTTGCGCGAGGCATTGGCAAAGATGCCATCCCGGCCAAAGCGCACCTGATTGCCTTCGATCAGCGCGCCGGGGCTGTTCCAGACATAGATGCCGTTGCCCCTGTCGTTCATCTTGGGGTTTTGCGTGCCTTCGATCCGGTTGTCGCGCACCTGCGCGTCACGTCCGCCGTGGATGTCGATGCCATGCAGGTTGCCCCGCAGATCGTTGTCTTGCACCACGGCGCGGTCGGCGCCTTTCAGCACCTTGATGCCTGCATCCAGATCAGGGCTGCTGAGGCCCGAGCCGGTGATCACCAGCCCCTTGATGGTGACATCCGGGGCATCGACCGTCAGCACCGTGCCTGTGCCACCGCCATCGACCACGGCGCCTTGGGTGCTGGCAATGGTCAGGCTGCGGTCGATGACCACGGGGCCGTCATGCCTGCCTGACAACAGGGTCAGCACATCGCCGGGATTTGCCCCGGCGATGGCCGATTGCAAGGCGCCCGGCCCGGGTGCCACTGTGATTTCGGCGGCCCAAGCGGGCACCGAAAGCAGCAGGCAAAGAACAAGGGCCGGACGCAGGATCATGGCTATGCGCCTTTCGGTTCAACAAACATCCGGCCGCGCATCTCCATATGCAGGGCATGGCAGAACCACTGGCAGTAATACCAGTAAACCCCTGGCTGAGCCGCCTTGAACGTGACCGAACTGGTCGCCTGCGGGCCGATCTCCATCGCGACGCCGTGGTTGCCCATGGTAAAGCCATGGGTCAGGTCGTCGATGTCATCCAGATTGGTGACAATCACCGTGACTTCATCGCCTTCGGTCACCGTAAAGGTTTCGATGGCGAATTGCGGGGCCTGACTGGACATATAGACCCGCACCTTGTTGCCATCGCGGATCACCGTGTCCTGGTAGTCGTCCAGATTGACGCCATCAGCTTCGGCCTGTTTGCGGGTTTCGGCCCACATCGGGTCTTGCCGGTTCCAGACCGACAGCGGGTTCACCTTCGAGGCATGGACAAGGATGCTGTCGTGGGGTTCGGCAAAGGTTGGGCCATCATGCACCAGCGTCAGCTTGTCGCCTTCGATCAGGAACACCTGCTCGTTTTCAGGCTTCAACGGCCCCACGTTCAGGAAGCGGTCCTTCGAGAACTTGTTCATCGTGATGTAATATTTGGCCGACGCATCCAGCGTTTCGCCTTCGGCGGTCGAGTTGTGGCCGGGCTGGTAATGCACATCCGTCTTCGAGATGATCGGATCTACCGCCTCGCCCGCAAAGGCCCTTACCGCCTTTTCGATATCCCAGACCACAACCTGGCTGTCGAGGAACAGCGTGGTATAGGCGCGGCCGGTGCCGTCAAAGCAGGTGTGCAACGGGCCAAGGCCCAGTTCCGGCTCGGCCACGACGACGCTGCGCGGGTCGGCCCCGTTGTAGAACACATCATCCAGCTTGCGCACGTCGATCACAGACACCGTGGGCGACAGCTTGCCCCCGATGCACAGGTGGATCTTGTCGGGCGCCATGTTGCAACCATGCGGGTTGTTCGGGATCGGGATATAGCGGGTGTAGTTCTTGTTGGCCCCTTTGCGCCCGTCGATCACCTTGACGCCATTCAGTTCGATGAAGTCACCCTCGGCAAGGCCCTTTTCGATCTCGGCGATGTTATAGACCACCACATGGTCCATGTCTGCGGCCGTCATATCGGCCAGCGTCATCCCCATTTCCGAGTTGTAAGAGGTGGAGAAGGCGTATTTGCCGTCATAATCGGCATCGGTATTGTCCAGGTTGCCCGAGACCATCACCTGCCAGGCCACCGTCATGTCATCGGCATTCAGGGCGGTGTAGAAGTTTACATATTCCTCGGGCTTGTCGAGGATCTTGCCATCATTGACCATCGGCACCTCATCTTCGCCATTGGCAAAGACATAGTTGGTGCGCGGCCATCTTTGCGGGCGCAGACCATGAATGCCCTTGGCATTCGGGATCTCGATGATCTTGTCGCATTTCATCACGTCACACCGCACGCGGGCGACGCGGGTGTTGGCCTTGTCGTTCATGAACAGATAGCGACCGTCATATTTGCCTTCGGTGAAAGACATATGGACGTGGTGCAAATCGCCGTTGCGCGGGAATTCCAGCCCATTGGCGGCCAGAAAGTTCTTGGTCTTTTCGGTTAGACCCTCGGTCAGGATCTTTTTGGATTCGTTGGTGATGCCCCAACCCGTGGCCGAACAGGTGTTGAAGACGGGCACCCGCATCAACTCTCGCATCGACGGGATGCCCAGAATGCGCATCTCGCCAGTCTGGCCAGAGGACCAGAAGCCGTAATATTCGTCCAGTTGGCCGGGTGCCACCTCGATCGAGGCGCGGGCGGCCGTGGTGCCGGCCAAAGTGGCGGCGCCGACGACACCGCCGGTCAGTGCGGCGCGGCCGCCAAGTGCCCCGGCAAGCGCGGCGCCGGTGGCCGTGGCGCCAAGCAGCCCGCGGCGGGTCATCCCCGTTTTCTGTCCATCAGACATGATGTGTCCTTTCATTCAGCAGGTTGGGGTTTCAAGTGATTTGGGTGACCGGTCAGGTCGCGCGGCACGGCATCGCCGACCGCCTCGCGCCGTTTCATCTTTTTGATGACGACCGGGCAGATGGTTTTGGACTGATACAACACCTGGCAATGCAGGCAGTTGACACATTCGTTCGGGTTGATCTCACCCGTCGGGTGGATCGCCTGAACGGGGCATTGGTTGGCACAAGACTGGCAGGGGTTGCCGCACTCTTTATAGCGCTTGAGCCAGTCGAACATGCGCATCCGGGCCGGAATGGCCAGCGCAGCCCCCAGCGGGCACAGGTAGCGGCAATAAAACCGCTCGACAAACAGCCCCGCCATCAACAGCGCCACGGCATAGGCCACAAAAGGCCAAGCGCGGACAAATTTCAGAATGATCGCTGTCTTGAACGGTTCGACTTCGGCCAGATGCTCGGCTTGCTCGATGCTCATCAAACTGACACCGAAAAGGCCAAGGAAGATCATGTATTTGATCGGCCACAGGCGTTCGTGCAGGCCCCAGGGCAGGGTCCATTGCGGAACGTGCAGCGCACGCGCAATGCGGTTGGTGATCTCTTGCAAGGCGCCAAAGGGGCACAGCCAGCCGCAATAGGCCCCCCGCCCCCAGAACAGCAGCGCCGCGGCAACGGCAAACCAAAGCAAGAAGGTCAGCGGGTCAAGCAGAAAGGCCTGCCAGGAAAAGCCGTTCACCAAGGCCCCAAACAGCGCCATCAGGTTCACGACCGACAATTGCGCATTGGCATACCAGCCAAGGAACACCAGCACAAAGGTCAGAAAGCCCATGCGGAACCAGAAGAAGGCACGCGCATTTCTGGTGGCGAGTGACTGGAAGAAAAAGACAAGGGTCAACAGCATCAGCAACCCGCCCGTGATCACGATCTGGGGTGTCTTTTCTGTCCAGATGCGTTTCCACAGCATCTGCTGCGCGGCGTTTTCTTCGGGGATCGCGATATCGGTTGCGGCAACGGGCGGGGGCGCGATGGACCGCAGATATTGCGGCGGCAATTGATAGCCCAGGTCAAAGGTGGTGAAGACCTTTTCAATCGCCCCGACTTCACGCTGAACCAAAAGCTGAATACGGAACGGCTTGGTCGGGTCAAATCCGGTATCGGCGGGTATCTTGAACAGATCGGCCTCGGTGAATTGCGGGGCATCTTCGGGGGCAAGGCCGGAAATCCGTTTGTGCATCCGATCACGAAAGCGCACCGAGATATCGTCTTGAATCAGCACGATCCGGTCAAAAATCCCCCCGCGCACATAGCCCGAACCCTTGAAGCTGTAGAGGCCGCGCCCCACCACCGCGATGGCATGATCGCCCGGTTCCAGCCAGGTTTTCACATTTGCGGCCTCGGCGTCGCCCAGAATGGCCGCAGCGATTGCAGGGTGCGAAACCAGCGCCGCCTGCATTTCGATAAAGGTGGTTTCCGGGGCTTCGGTCAGGGCGCGTGCGGCGGCACGAGGATCGTTCATCGCGGCAAAGGCGGCGTTGATCTGCCCAACATCCAGCGACAGGCGCCGCAGCGTGCCATCGCCCTCCATCGTCATCCAGTCGGCAGGGGCCGTTGCATCAGGGTTCAGTTCGAATTGCGGGGCCTGATTCTCAGACGTGGCGGCCAGCCCCCCAAGGCCAAGCGCGCGGGCCACCTTCAGCCCGGCCCTGACGATGGAATCGTCGATCACCATGACGGTGACGGTGGCACCCGAGATGATATCAAGCTCATGTGCTGTGCCGCCAGATTGCGCCTCGGCCACCAGATCAAGGCCAACATAGCCCGCAACGGTTGCCTTCATCTTGGCATCGGGAATGCCAATCAGAACAATCGGCTCCGAATGTTTGACCAGCGCCGCGCCGACAACATGCGCATCGGCATCGATGGCCACCAAGGTGTGGATCGGCTTGCCCGAATAGCCCGTGGTCGACACAAAATCAGAGGTGTTGAACACCCAAGCGACGGTTTCACCCGCCTTCAGCACGGGGGCGACGTTCGGGTCGGTTTGCGGGGGGCCATAGGCATCTGCACCCGCGACCAGTTGCCCCGCAGGGACTTCGGCCAGAAACTTGGGCAGCAGGGACTCGGCCATGGCGGGAGCCGCGGTGGCGAGTGCACAGACAAAGGCAAGTATGCGGATCAGCATCTTCAAAGGGCGTCCTTGATTGGCTGCCCTGCGGCTTGATGGGCCAGGCTGATTTTGGGTTGATAAATATCAACATTGATCAGCGTGGCCACGGCATCAAACCGGTCACTCGCGCGGCGTGTTCCGAGACTGGAACACACTTTCGCGGCAGGTGGGGCGCGTGGATTGGCAAAGACATGGGCCCGCGCCAAGACCCTGACCCCTGGGCCAACGCAAAGCGAGGCTGGCACAAGAGGGGCAAAGGGCAACAACTGGGCGCGGTCCGGCATGGCACCGGGGATGTCACTTGCAAGGCATTTTGGGCACTTAAGGCAGTCTTGAACCGGATTTCCGGGGTTTCCCTGCTCATCCAGCCAAACAGTCGTGGGCCCATCAGCGCCGCAAATCACCATCTGCATGACGGCCGGGTTGCCCATGGATGCCATGGCGCCCCCCTGCCCTGACAGGGCAAGCGCAAGGGCCATCAACAGGCCAGCAAGATGAGTGAGGATCGGTCGCATGGCCCGTGCCTATCGCAGCGGGGCGGGGTCGCTCCTTGATCAAGATCAATTCAAGATTTTGCATTTGTAGGTCATGCATCAGCAGTGCAGCGGTTCATCCAACTATTTCAGATCATTACCAGCGCACCCCGGCACCTTGGGCCACTTGTTTTATTTGCCACCTTGCCATCACTGACGACGGAATTTGCCAATACGATTGACATATATCACCCCAAGCCCCAAACATTCTCCATTCAGTTCCAGGGAATTTTCATGCGTCCAGAAGATCTTGCCGAAGTGCGTTCGCTGTCTTTGTTCCGCAATATGCTGCAAGGCAATTTTCAAGCCCTGATGGAAGGGGCCTATGCCCAGAAGTTCCCGGCCGGGCTGGAATTGATTCGTGAGGGCGATCAGGCGGATTTCTTCCATGTGGTTGTCGAAGGCAAAGTCGAGCAATATGCCCATTGGCAGGGCCGCAGCACGACGATGTCGGTGATCGAACCGGTGGGCACATTCATTCTGGCCGCCTGCATTCGCGACCTTCCCTATCTGATGTCAGCGCGCACCCTTGAACCGTCGCGCCTGTTGCTGATCCCGGCCTCTGATCTGCGATCGGTGTTCCGCCGCGATCCTGAATTCGCAATCTCGGTGGTTGAAGAACTGGCGGGGGCTTTTCGTGCGATGGCGCGACACGCCAAGAACCTGAAACTGCGCAACTCACGCGAAAGGATTGTCTGCTATCTCTTGACCCAGTCCCGTCTGGCCGGCGGCGCCGACCACTTTCCGCTGCCCATCGAAAAGCGGCTTGTCGCCTCGTATCTGGGGATGACACCCGAGAACCTGTCACGCGCCCTGAAAAGCCTGGAGGGTGATGGTGTGCAGATCAAAGGCAACATGGTGTCCATTACAGATCGCCGGGCGCTTATGGCGACCTCGCCGCCTGATATGTTGATTGACGGGCCAGATCCTGACAGATTCACACGCGCACCCGCAGGCTTGCGGGCACCGTTACACACGCCCCCAAAGGCTGAGTGATCCAAGGCGCTTGACCACCATCCCGGACGGCGCGGTTTTGTGCGCAGGGATAAAGCGGTGCGGAATGATCGTCGTAAGACACGGACGCACAGCATTGCGCGGCGACCCCCCCGTTTCGCGGCCCGTTACAGAAAGCTGGGCTGGAAAATGCAATCGGCCAAGGTGCTTTGATTCAGATCGGCAATAAACGATGCCTCGGCGCGCGACAGACGGGCCTTCAACCTGCACTGCGGGGTCAGCGTACACATATTGCCGGGCGTAAAGCACTCGACCAGGGCCTGATCTGCCTCGAGCAAGGCCACGACATCGCCAAGGCGGATATCCTTGGGCGACCGGGCCAGAACAGCCCCACCCCCGCCCCCCCGCCGCGTTTGCAGCAGGCCTGCGGTGGCCAGGGCCGAGATCACTTTGGCCAGATGGTTGCGTGAGACCTGAAATTCATCCGCCAGTTCCGCAGTTGTAAAGGCGCGGTCCGGATCGCCCGCCATCCGCATCAAGACACGCAATCCGTAGTCGGTAAAAGAAGTGAGGCGCAAGGTCGCGGTCCTGATTTGGCATTTACAATGCGCATTAAGAGGGCATAATACGCAAATGAAACGCTAATTCGTTTGCGCCAGACGAACAACCGCAAAAGGAAATGCATGATGCCTTCTGATCGCATCGACCTGCCCAAAGAAACGGGGGCCCTGATCGACCACATCCTGCTGCGGTTTCATCAGCAGCATCGCACCGATCTGGCCCATCTGATCGCGCTGGCCGAAAAGGTTGAGCATGTGCATGACGCCGATCCCGACGCCCCCAAGGGGCTTGCATCGGCCCTGACCCGGCTGGCCCATGAGATGGAGGCCCATATGACCAAAGAAGAGCGCGTTCTGTTCCCGGCCTTGCGGCAGGGCGGTGGCGCAGGGGTCGAAAACCCGATTGCGGTCATGCGTGCGGACCATGACGATCATGTCACGGGCATCGCAAATATTCGCCAGATCACAAACGACCTGACACCCCCTGACCACGCCTGCGGTTCGTGGCGGGCGCTTTACGGCGGCACCGCAGAGCTTTTGCACGATCTTGAAACGCATATTGCCATCGAAAACGATGTGCTTTTCCCAAGGTTTGAGCGGCAGGCATGAGCGGGTCGGGAACATATGCCTCGCCCCCCTGCATGGCAGCAGAGGTCGATCCCACCTATTTCGACCCGTTGGCCACAGATCCGCAGCAGGCAGCGGATGTCGCGCGATGGCGACGGGCAGAGCGCAAAAGGCTTTTCGATCTGCGCAACAATCTGGGCCAAATGGGGCGCACCGACAAAGCCCAGGCAATTTCGCGCCATTTGCCAAATGCGCTGACTCGGTATGGATTGCGCGTGGGCACGATCCTGTCTGGCTATTGGCCGATCAAAGGCGAACCCGACCTGCGCCCGATCTTGTCAAGGCTGCACGACCAAGGGGTGATCATTGCTTTGCCCGTCGTCGAAACGCGCGCTGCCCCGCTGATCTTTCGCCGCTGGACGCCGCAGACGCGCATGGTGCGAGGAGACTGGAACATTCCTGTCCCCCCGCCCGAGGCAGAACGCCTGATACCCGACATCGCCCTGGCCCCCTGCCTTGGGTGGGACGAGGGCTGTTTCCGGTTGGGCTGGGGCGGTGGATATTTTGACCGCACCTTGGCCGCCCTGTCGCCCTCGCCCGTCACCATTGGCATTGCCCTGACAGCCGCGCGCCTTGGCACGATCTTCCCCCAACCTCATGACATTGCCCTGTCGGCAATCGTCACCGAAGACGGGCTTGTCGCACAAAGAAGGGGCAAAGCATGAGTTTTGCCGCCACCCCGGTTTCTGCCCCCAAAATCGGCGGCAAGCTTGCCAGCCGATTGGCCTGCGTGATTGTTCAGCCGATCCTTACACGTCTTGTGCACAAGATTGCCCACCAACATCCCTCACTTTTTGCGCGTCTTGGCGGCCATCAGGCGACGGATTACCTGATTGATCCTGTTGACCTGCCCTTTGCATTGCACCTGCGGCCTGACCCCACGGCGCTGATCCTGCGGGCCGTGCCACGCGATACACCGCCGCAGGCCAATGCCGTGATCCGGGGCCGCTTTATGCTTTTGCTAGAGCTGGTGGATTCCGAGACAGATGGCGACGCTGCCTTTTTCTCGCGCGCGTTGGACATCAGCGGCGACACCGAAGCCGTGGTGCGGCTGCGCAATGCGCTGGATGATATGGATGGGTCGGTTGTCGAAGAAACCGCCAACATGTTCGGCCCCGCCGGGCGCGCGATCTTGGCCCGGCTGCGCCGATCTTATGCGCAGGGCGCGAAAGGATTTGGTGCGCGATGACCTTGGCCGAACTGATCTGCCCCGCAGGCACCCCCGCAGCCCTGCGCACCGCTGTCGAGGCGGGGGCCGATGCGGTGTATTGTGGCTTTCAGAATGCCACCAACGCCCGCAACTTCCCCGGCTTGAATTTCACGCCTGATGAACTGGCCGAGGCCGTGGCCCATGCCCATCGCCATGGCACCAAGGTCTTGCTGGCACTGAACACCTATCCGCCCGCCGGAAAGTTCGATCTGTGGCGTGACGCCGCCGATCTGGGGGCGCGGCTGGGGGTTGATGCCATGATTGTGGCCGATATGGGGGTCGCAGATTACATCGCCCGCCATCATCCGCAGATGCGCTTGCACCTGTCGGTGCAGGCGGCCGCATCCTCGCCCGAGGCGATCCGGTATTACTGCGAACACTTTGGGGTCAAGCGCGTTGTCCTGCCGCGTATTCTGACAATTCCAGAAATCCGTCAGATCCGCACCGAAATTCCGTGCGAGATTGAGACGTTCATATTTGGCAACCACGGCCTGATGGTCGAAGGGCGGTGCAGCCTGACGAATTATCTGACCGGGCAATCGACCAATATGGATGGCGTCTGCTCTCCGGCCTCGGATGTTGAATATATCCGCTCGGCCGATGGGTCGATGGCGTCGCGGCTGGCGGGTTTTACCATCGACACCTTTGGCCCGCAGGAAATGGCGGGCTATCCCACGATCTGCAAGGGCCGCTATATCGCGCCATCACAGCCCGATGGCTATTACGCCTTTGAAGAACCTGTCAGCCTGAACCTGTCGCGCCTGTTGCCCGAGTTGATTGATGCGGGGGTGCATGCGTTCAAGATCGAGGGGCGGCAACGATCAAAAAGCTATGTGCGCAATGTGGTGCGCGCCTTTCGGCAGGCGGTGGATGACATCCGCGCCGGCAGACACGCCAATATGGCGGATCTGATCGCCCTGACCGAGGGCCAAAAGCAGACGCAAGGCGCCTTCGAGACCAAGAAATGGCGGTGAACGGATGACAAAACTCACGCTGGGGCCCGTCGCCTATCATTGGTCAGCAGACATGCGGCGCGACTTTTATGCCCGGATCGCCGATGAGGCCCCGATTGATGACGTTTATCTTGGCGAGGTGATCTGTTCGAAACGCGCGCCCTTTCAGGATCATGACTTGCCCGCCACGATCGAGCGGCTGCAACGCGCCGGAAAGACTGTGGTCATCTCAACCTTGGCCGAGGTGATGCTAAAGCGCGAACGCACCGCGACATCCGATCTGGCCCAGATGGACAGTGCCGAAATAGAGGTGAACAACGCCGCCGGGCTTTATGCCCGTGGTCAGCGCCCACACCGGGTTGGGCCCTTTATGAATGCCTATAACGAGGCCACCATCGCCTGGATGGCAGGGCAAGGGGCGACCCATATCTGCTTGCCACCCGAACTTCCGGCCCCATCGATTGCAATTGCGGCCCAAACGGCGCAGGCGCTGGGTCTGGGGGTAGAGGTGCAGGTGTTTGGGCGCGTCTCGCTGGCGGTGTCAGCCCGCTGCTATCACGCCCGCGCCCATGGGCGCAGCAAGGACAACTGCCAGTTCGTTTGTGAAAACGACCCCGACGGGATGCCCCTGCGCACACGCGATGATGCGCCGATTTTGCGCGTGAACGGCATTCAGACCCAATCCGAAAGCTATCTGAGCCTTTTGCCCGAAACCACCCCGCTGGCAGCCGATGGCGTTTCGCACCTGCGGTTGATGCCGCAAATGGTGGATATGGTGGCTGTCGCCGGTCTGTTCCGGGCGGTTCTTGATCAGCATCTGCCGCTGACCGAGGCTGAGCACCGACTGAAAACCCTGTGCCCGGACACCGGTTTCAGCAATGGCTTTTACCATGGGCAGGCCGGCTATCGCCGGATCGCCAATGCCCTGACCGCTTGATGGCATCAGAAAGAGGCTTCCCATGCCCGCAACGACAGCCCAACAAATGCGCGCCTGGACAGGCCCGGCCCTGCTGACCTATGGGTTCCGCCCGTTCTTTTTCGGGGCCGCGGTCTGGGCCGCGTTGGCAATGGGCCTGTGGGTTCTGATGCTAAGCGGGAGAGTGACGATACCCACCGCGTTTGACCCGGTCAGTTGGCACGCGCATGAGTTTCTCTTTGGCTATCTTGGGGCCGTCATCGCCGGCTTTTTGCTGACGGCTGTGCCCAACTGGACAGGCCGTCTGCCGATTGTGGGCTGGCCATTGGGGGCCTTGGCGGGGCTGTGGCTGCTGGGGCGGATTGCCGTTCTGGCGTCATCCCACCTTTCGCCCGGTGTTGTGGGGGCGATTGATCTGGGGTTTCCGGTGGTCTTTGCGCTGGCCATCGGGCGCGAGATCGTGGCGGGCCGGAACTGGCGCAACCTGATTGTTCTGGGCATGCTGGCTGTCTTTGCCTTTGGGAATGCCGTGTTTCACTGGCAGGCGGCACAGGGGGGCTTTGCCGCGCGGGGTGTTGGGCTTCGGATCGGGCTTGGGGCCGTCATCCTGATGATTGCGGTGATCGGTGGGCGGATCGTGCCATCCTTTACCCGCAACTGGCTGGTGAAGCGCGCGAAAGGCCGCCTGCCGGTGCCACCGATGCAGTCCTTTGACAAGCTTGCGTTGGTGGCCCTGGTCGCAGCCCTTGGCCTGTGGATTGCGGCCCCCGATCATCAGGCAACGGGCATCGCCCTGCTGCTTGCCGGGGTGTTGCATCTTCTGCGCCTTTTGCGTTGGGCGGGGCACCGCACCGCGGCCGAGCCACTGCTTGCCGTCTTGCATCTGGGATATCTCTGCCTGCCTTTGGGCGCGCTGACCCTTGGGGGCGAAATTCTGGCACCGGGCATCTTGGGCATGGCGGCGGCACAGCATTTATGGATGGCCGGGGCAACGGGGCTGATGACATTGGCCGTGATGACCCGCGCCACATTGGGCCACACAGGGCAAATGCTGACAGCCAGCCGCGGAACGGTTGCCATCTATCTGGCCCTGATCCTGTCTGTGCTGGCCCGGCTTGCCGCTGGTGTCTGGCCAGCTTTTTCGGGGCCGCTGCACAGCCTAGCAGGCGTTTTCTGGATCGCGGCCTTCGCAGGCTTTGCCATTGGCTACGGCGCAGTTTTGCTGCGCCAGCCTGCCGCCAAACATCTGTAACGCCACTGCCGGTTTGCAAAGAGGGAGAGGGCAAATGACACAGACCAAGGAACGACCCATAGGGCGCTGGGTGGTCGCGGGCATTGCGCTGGTCTTTGGCGGGCTAACGATCCTATCGGGCGGCACGATGCTGTTTGGCGGGCCTGATGCCCAGGCGGTCGCCGGAGATGCGGTGCCCTTCGTGCTGTGGTTCAACTTCCTGTCGGGTTTTATTTATGTTCTCACCGGAGCCGCAATCTTGTTGCGCAAGGTTTGGGCGGCCACTCTGGCGCTGGCTTTGGCTATGGCGATCGTCGCGGTCTTTGCCATGTTTGGCCTGCATATCATGGGGGGCGGCGCCTATGAATTGCGCACCGTTGGCGCCATGACCCTGCGCGCGCTGGTCTGGATCGGAATTGCGGCCTTTTTGCTTTGGCCCCGCAGCCGGGCCTAGCCTGACTGCGGGTCTTTCGGCCGCATGATCTGGCTGACAAAAGTCAAGGAACTGCACGGGCTGCGCCATATTATCTTGCCAAGAAAGTTCAACCGCCGGACCCCCGGCCCAAGAAAGGAACCGTCATGACGTTTCGCCTGATCCTCGCCATCGCCCTTTTGTCGTCACCCGCCTTTGCGGGGGATGCCGCAAAAGGAGAGGCTGACTTCAAGAAATGCAAAGCCTGTCACGGCATTACAGCCGCCGATGGCAGCGACATCGTGAAAGGTGGCAAGACCGGGCCAAACCTTTTCGGGTTGATTGGCCGCCAGATCGGCAGCTATCCCGACTTCAAATACGGCGACTCGATCGTGGCAGCCGGTGCCGATGGGTCTGTCTGGGATGAAGCCAGTCTGGCCGCCTATCTGGTCGATCCGACGGCTTGGCTGAAAGACAAGACGGGCGATGCAGGTGCCAAATCAAAGATGACCTTCAAATTGACAAAGGGCAGCGAGGATATGGCGGCCTATCTGGCAACGCTGAACTGACCGCAAGGCAAGGGCCTTTTCGGCCCTTGCCCCTTTCAGGCCTCGGCCTGCTTTAGCAGGCCGCGCAGCCACCGCGCCGCCGCCCATGTCGCGGGCAGCCCCAACGGCAACGACAGCCAGACGGCGGTTGTCGGCGGCAGCACCGTCAGGCCGATGGCCTGCCACAACAAGCCAAGCATGAACAGGTTGATCGCCACCGCCGAGGTGGCAAAGGGCCAAACCAACAACCCCAGCTTCCAAAGACTGTGGCCCTTAGTGACTGGTGCCGTCTTCGAAGGTGATCTTGTTCCAGACATTGTATTTTCCCGCTGGCTTGCTCATCGGCAGGCGCGTGATTTCTTCCAAGGTTGCCGCGTCATAGACGATCACAGCACCATCCATTTCCCAGATCGACACCAACGCATAACGGCCATCCCGCGTGAATTCGGTATGGGCCACCGTCTTGCCAGGCTCTGGGATCAAGGTGCGGATGATCTCAAGCGATTGCTTGTCGATGATATGGATATGCCCCTTGTTTTCGCCCGTGAAAACATCGGCCCAGAGATAGGGGGTGCTGTCATGACTGCGCAGGAAAAATCCGGGGCCGTCGGTGGGAATGGACGTGATCAGTGACCAGTCGTTCATGTCGATCACCGACAACATGCCTTCGGTCAGATGCGGCGTGGCCATCACCTTATGGCCGTTCCTGTCCCAGGTGATGCCCGATCCCAGATGCGGCATGCCCGGCAATGGCAGTTCGGCAATCTCACGCCCGACATCCAGATTGACGACCACCCCGGTTTGCGACTCGCGGTTGGAGCCGATCAGATTGCGATAATCGGGGCTGAAAAAGAAATCATCCAAAGGGGCCGAAAGCGCAATGCGGCGCCGCGCGAACAGGCCCCGCTCAACTCCGACCGCTTCCTCCATGCCATTCTCGTTTGAATGCACCAGCCCTTCGGAATATGGGCCCCCGTCTTCATCCGTGGCGATTTCCCAAATCTCTGGCAGGTCTTTCAGCGCCAGAACAAAGGTTTCGCGTTGCGGGGCCTGATAGACAGCAGACACCCGGCTGGGCCGATGATCGCGGCCGGTGATTTCCACCACCTTTTTCACTGTCATATCTTCGGTTGACAGGATCGTCAGCGTGTTGGGCAGGTAATTCGCCACGGCCAGCCATTTGCCATCCGCACTCATTGCGATGTTGCGGCTGTTCAGACCTGCGCGAATCCGGCCCACCTCGGACAGGGACCAGATATCATATTTCTGCACCCAGCCGTCACGCGACATGATGAAAACAAAGCGCCCATCCGGGCTGAACTTTGGCCCCCCATGCACGGCGACCGGGGTCTCAAACCGATCAAGAACGGCAAGGCTGTCGCCATCCAGCACGGAAACATGGTGATCGCCCGTTTCAACCACCAGCGTGATATTCAACGGATCACCCGAGAAGACAGGCGCTGCGGCGGGCTGATAATCCGTCATCTGCCGGGTGGCGGAAATTTCGGTCGTGGTCCAGACCGGCAGCGTGGCCAATGGGGCAGAGACATAGGCTGCAACAGCCGCAATTTCCGCAGCCGACAACGTCGATGCAAAAGAGGGCATCTGTGTCGCCGGGCGCCCCGCCGCGATGACAGCCGCCAACTTTTCACCTTGCAACCGGCCCAGGCTTTCCGGGATCAGCGCGGGGCCAGTGCCCCCCAACCGCGTTTCGGCATGGCAACTGGCACAAAGATCGGCATAGATGGCGGCCCCATCGGGGGCGGCCAGCACCGGGCTGGCCAAGGCAAGGCTAGATAAAACGATGTGCCGGATCATGGCTTTTCCCCCGGAAAGGCGTAACGGTCAGGCGGGCAGAGTCACCTGTGCCGATTTCAGCATTGGTCAGGTAGCAGGCCGGATCCTCGGCCCAAGGGTCGCCCGTGACTTGCAGGGCGCGGATGCGGGTGTTGCCCCCACAGACCGCCTGATAAGCACAATCGCCACAGCGCCCTTTCAGCGGACGCGGGCGTTGGCGCAGGGTGGCCAGCATGGCGTCTTCGCCCGTCCAGAGGGCCGAGAACAAGTCGTTCTTCACCGATCCCACTGTGTAATCCGACCAATAGGTATCTGGGTGAACCTTGCCCTGAGGATCGATATTGGCGACGCCCAACCCGCTGGAATTGCCGCCCCATGCCTCTAGATGGCTGCGCACATGGCGGGCCTTTTCGGGGCCAAAATTCTGCTCGACCCATCGCAGGAAATAGACGGCATCGGCGTCGTTATTGCCGGTGACGATTTCCAGCGGCTGGTCTTGTGACACGGCTTTCCAGGCCCGCGCGATCAGCAGATCCATCGCGGCGCGGGTGCGGGCGTGTTCGGTGTCATCGCCGCGATGTTTGTCACCCCGGCCGGCATAGACAAGATGCGACAGATAGAACTTGTCCACCCCTTCGGCATCGCACAGCGCAAGCATATCTGGCAGCATCGCGGCATTGTCTTCGGTGATGGTAAACCGCAGCCCCACCTTGACACCCCGCGCCTTGCAGGCCCGCACACCGGCCAGCGCATCGGCAAAGGCCCCGTCCACCCCACGAAACCAGTCGTTCATCGCGCCGATACCATCCAGCGAGATGCCCACATAGTCAAAGCCCAGCGCGGCCACGCGATCTGCATTAGCGCCCGTCAGTTTGGTGCCATTGGTCGAAAGGCTGAGATGCCGAAAGTTCAGCGCCCGCGCCCGCTCGGCCAGCGCCCAGAAGTCGGGGCGGCTTAGCGGCTCGCCGCCCGACAGGATCAGCGCCGGAATGCCAAAGTCTGACAGATCAGCCAAAACACCCAAGGCCTGGGCATGGCTAAGTTCCCCCGGAAACGGCACATCGGCGCTGGTCGTGTAGCAATGGCGGCATTTCAGGTTGCAGGTGCGCGTCAGGTTCCAGATCACCACCGGCTTGATACTGCCTGCCGCACTGCGCCGACGGGGCAGCGTGGGTGTCAGCAGTTCTTGCATATATTGGGTCAGTCGAAACATCATTGGCCCCCTTGGGTCAGCCGCAACCCGGTCTTTTTCAGAATGCGGGTCGAATACAGAATATCCTGCCCCCGGCAGGCCGGGCCCAGCAGGGCGGCAATCTGCTGGCGCAGGTCTTCAACCTCGGCGCGGCTGTGGCCGTGGATCATCGCAAAAAGGTTATAAGGCCAGCCGTCAGCCCTTGGGCGCAGATAACAATGGGAAACGAATTCCAGCCGGCCGATCTGCGCGCCCAGATCAACGGCGCGGTCGTCTTCGATGTCCCAGACACTCATGCCATTGGCAACCAGACCCAAGGCATAGTGATTGGGCGCCAGTGCCACACGCCGGATGATGCCCGCAGCCTGCATGGCCTCCATACGGTCGATCACCTGCGCTTCGGTCAGGCCCAGCCAGCCAGCCACCTCGGCAAAAGGGGCGGGCGTCAGCGGCAGGCCGCCTTGGGTGGCGGCGATGATCCGGCGATCAATGGCAGAAAGGGTGGTCATGCGGTTACCCGGAAGCCTATGAAAAACTCGTGCTCTTTCGGAAACAGCAGCACCGGCAACCCGGTTTCCTGCGTGATCCGTGCCGCCGTCTGTTCAATCTGTTCGGGCCGTTCACAGGCCAAGACGAACCACATGTTCAAACGGTGGGTGCGTTCATAATTATGCGCCACCTCGGGATGCGCATTGACTAAAGTCATGACGGTTTCAAATCGGGCCGCTGGCACCTCGATCGCGCACAGGCAGAACGCGCCGCCCATGGCCTCGGCATCAAAAAACGGGCCAAAGCGGGTGATCGCCCCGATTTCGCGCAGCGTTTGCAAACGGCCAATCACCGCATCTTCCGTCAGCCCCAGGTCATCTGCCAAAGCCGCAAACGGATGCGGGCATAGCGGCAAACCGTCTTGCATGCGGTTCAAAAGAGCGCGGTCTGTTGCATCCAACGTATCCGGTGGCAGGGGATTGCGGCGTGGGGTCATGCGGCGGCCCTTTCCAACAAGGCCCCTGTTTGCTTGAAACAGCGGGTTGAAAACAGAATACGATGGTCTGCCAAGGCAAGTTCAGGCAAGGCACGGGCCTTGGTCACAACGGCCAAGGCCTCGGCCCGGCTTTGCCCATGCACCATGGCAAACAACCCATAACGCCAAAGGCCAGGATGGGTCTGGCGCTGATAACACAGCGTCACCCCCGGAACGGATGCCAAGGCGTGACCGGCCACTTCCATTCTGTCGGGCGCAATATCCCACACCACCATCGCATTGGCCGCCCATCCGATGGCCCTGTGCCGCACGATCACGCCAATGCGGGTCAGAATGCGCGCCGCCGACAGGGTCGCCAGCCTGTCCAGCACTTGCCTTTCGGCCCAGCCCAGATCGCTGGCGACCGCGGCAAAGGGCCGTGCCACCAGCGGCAGCCCGGCGGCCATCGCCTGCAACAAAGGCCGATCTTCGGGCATCAAGGCGGCAGCATCAACAGGCCCGTCGCTGCGCAGCGCAGCGCGCTGCCCCGACAGGCGAAAGCCAAGGTCGATGTTAAAGGCACGCAGCAACGGCAGGGTCAGCACCTGCAACCCGCTGCGCGCGGAAATCCGGTGCAAGCATGCGTCCAGCGCGACGGCGTCAGGGGCTGTCGCCACGAACCACAGGTTCCAGTCGTCTTCGCGCAGATAGGAATGATTGACGCCCGGTTCAGCGCCCACAAGGGCCGCGACCGTCTCGATCTGGTCATCCGGCACAGCCAGTGCCGCAAGGGTCGAGGCCCCCGCCGTGTTTGGCCGCACGGTGCCGCCGACCCGTGCAACGGTGCCATTGGCCTGCAACCGCGCCAGCCGTGCGATCACCTCGGCCTCGGTCAGCGCCAAGGACTGTGCCACTTGCGCAAAAGGCTGCGGCACCAGGGGGAAATCACGCTGAAATTCATCCAGCAGGCGGTGATCAAGGGGGTCAAGCCGATGCATGTTCACAGCCCCGTCTGATGTGCGCGGGCGGTGAAGAAAATGCCTGATGGGCTGTTCGCAGGCACTTCGGCCAAGACGTCAAAGCTGCGGGTGTCATAGACCATCAGCTTGTTGTCATCGCGCGACGAGATCCAGACCTCGGCGCCACGCGGGGCAAATTCCATGTGCAGCACGGCCTTGCCCGGCGTCAGCGTTTTCACCACCTGATGCGTGCGGCTATCCACCACCTGCACCGTATCATTCAACGGGGTGGCGAAATTCACCCAGACATAGGGGCTGCCCGGCTGGGCGATGATGAACACGGGCTGGCCATGCATGGGGGTGCGCGCCACCTCGGCATAGCTGTCGCGATCGACCCACAGCAATTCGTGCTGGCCAACGGCGGGCAGCACATATTGGCCTTCGGTGAAAGCCCAGCCTTGCAGATGCGGCATCTTGTAAACGGGCAGATCTTCTTCGGTCTTGCCATAATCTTGCAAGAAACGCAGCGGTTTGGGATCTGCATCCCACAGATCAATCGCGGTGACGCCCTTTTCCCCGAACAGACCGATCAGATAGGTGTGCCCATCATCGGTCAGCACCGCATCAAACGGGTTCTTGCCAACATCACCCAACTTGGTCAGCACAGGCTCTGCCCCGGAAAAATCGGCCATGAAGGCCTCGCCACTGTCCCATGTCGCCCAGGCAAAGCGGCGGCCCGGCACATCGACCAGACCAATCGTCTTGGACGTGCCCGGAATATCGGCCACCAGCGCCAATGTGTCGGCGTCAAACACCTTGACCCCTCCGGGTTCGTAGTTTGACACGGCAATCAGCCGACCGTCGTCGGAAATGGCCCCGCCGATGGAATTGCCCGCCTGCAAGGTGCGGGCCACGATCTGCCGGGTCAGCATATCCACCTTTGTCAGCCCGCCGTCGCGCCCAAAGACAAAGGCAAAGCGTTCATCCGGGCTGTAGGTCAGGCTGGCGTGGCTCAGGTCACCCAAACCCTCGATGCGGCCAATGCTGGCACGGTCAGACCGGTCGATGACCAGCAGACTGCCGGTGGCGCGTTCAACGACAAGGCCCAGATCACCCGTCGCACAACAGGGGGTTTCGGCACGGGCTGGCAGGGCCAAAGTGCAAGCCATCAGCGCAGCCATCAAGAGAGAGGTTTTCATCGGTCAGTCTTTCTTCAGATAGCGGGCAATCCACATCGCCTCGTCTTCGGTCAGCAACGGGCGCCATGCGGGCATCGCCGTGCCCGGCACCCCGTCCAGAATGATCAGGGCCAGCCCTTCAGGCTCGGCATGGGCCAGTGCCTCGGCCGTCAGCGGGCGCCCCAGCCCGCCCTTCATCGTCAGCCCATGACAAGACCCGCAATCTTGCTGCACCATATGTTGCAAGGCCTGCGCCCGTTGCGGGGCAACCTCGGCCGCGCAGGGCAGGGCCAACATCAAAAGGGCAATGACACTACGCATAGACCGCCAGCCCCAATCCCGCGCACAGCGTTGCAGAGGTTTGCCCAGGCGCGACATACAGCGAAACCACATGCCCGATGACGAACAACACCGGCGCATCGGGCTGCACTTGGGCCACATCACGGGCAATGGCAGAAAGCGACGAAAGGATGCGCACTTCGCGCGGCGTGGTGGCAGCAGACACCGCCATGACGGGCAGGCTGGGCGGCAGACCATGCCGCATCAACTGCACCGCAATCTCGGCGATGTTCTGCACGCCCATGTAAACAACCAGCGTCGTCGTTTCCGAGGCAAGCGACGCCCAATCCAGATCAAGGGCCGCGTCTTTGGCGCGATGCCCCGTGACATAACGCACCCCTGTCGCAAGGCCCCGGTGGGTCAGCGGAACACCGGTGCTGGCAGCCATGCCCTGCGCCGCCGTGATGCCGGGCACATGATCGACCACGATACCGGCATTGCGCAGCACAGCGGCCTCTTCGCTGCCCCGGCCAAAAATCAGCGGATCCCCCCCCTTGAGCCGGGCCACGATCAGACCCTGACTGGCCAGATCGACCAGCAGCGCATTGATGGCCTCTTGCGGTAACTTATGACATTTGGGCAATTTGCCGACGTCGATCAGACGAGTGGCTGACGGGATCAGGGCCATGATCTCGGGCGAGACGAGGCGATCATAAACCACTACATCCGCAGATTGGATCAGCCGCAGCGCACGAAGGGTCAGCAACTCGGGATCGCCAGGGCCCGCGCCGATCAGATGGACCCGGCCGCATGGCGAAGGAATGGAAAGGTCTTTCATGGCTCTCGGTCCCGAATGAATGGTTGCGCGGAAGGAATTTCGCAGGCGCGAAGGCGGGCAAGTGCAACGGCGCCCTGCCCGCCAGAGCGCCTTCGGGGAAGCCCCCGAAGGCATGGGCGCAGGGTCAGTAAACGTCGCCCCGGGTGTTGAAGACGTTGAACTTGCCGGTGGGCGTGACAAGGCGCGGATCCTTGATCACCTTTTTCAGTTCCAGCGTTTTGTCATCGACAACCACAATCGCTGATTCCTTGTCTTTCGCATTCCAGACGCTGAACCAGACCTCGGTGCCTTCCTTGTTGAATTCAGGTTGCACCACACGCGGCTGACCATCGGTGATCCCGGCCCATTCCCCGATCGGCAGGGTAATGATTTCGGGGTCTTCGTCGGGGGCGCCCATCGCGTCGATATTGAACACCGCCACCGAAGCCGACGTTTCGGCATCAGGGTTCAGCGTCGCATCGACATACAGGTGGTTCGAGTTCGGATGCGTCTTGATGAACAGCGATCCACCGCCCAGCGCATAGAAGCTGTCCACGATTTTCCACGCCTGATCGGGATGTCCCTCGGGATCGGTGCCGATCAGCGCAACCGATTCATCGCCCAGGTGACTGGTGGCCCAGACCGGCCCGTGGATCGGGTGAACAAAGTTCGCCCCGCGCCCGGGATGCGGTGTCTGCCCGCCAGTTTCGGTGATGGCGGCCAGCTTGCTTTCCTTGGTGTCGATCACCACCAGCTTGCCCCGCGCATTTGCCGCAGTGATGAAATAGCGGTGCGTGCTGTCCAACCCGCCATCATGCAAGAAGCGTTCGGCTTCGATCTCGACCGTCTTCAGGTTCTTCAGGTCGGTGTAATCGACCATGATGATCTTGCCGGTTTCCTTGACGTTCACGATGAACTCTGGCTTGTAGTGGCTGGCCAGAATTGCCGCGACGCGGGGTTCGGGGTGATAGACCTGCTCGTCATAGATGTTGCCGCGGGTCGAAACGATCTTCTTCGGCTCCAGCGTATCGCCATCCATGATCACATATTGCGGCGGCCAATAGGCCCCTGCGATCGCCAGCTTGTCTTCCCAGCCCTCGAATTTCGACGTTTCGATCGAGCGTGCCTCAGCCCCGATCTTGATCTCGGCCACCGGGCCGGGGGTTTCCATCCAAAGGTCGATCATCACGATCTTGGCGTCGCGGCCAATCACGAAAAGATAGCGGCCACTGGCCGAAATGCGGCTGATATGCACCGCATAACCTGTGTCGATGATGGCCTTGATTTCATAGGTCGCCCCATCAATCAGCGCCACCTGACCCGCATCGCGCAGCGTGGTCGAGAACAGGTTGTCGATGTCGATGTCGTTCATCTTCTCGGTTGGGCGATCCTCGGGTTTGACGATCACCTTCCAGCTTGCCAGCATTTCCGGCATACCGAATTCGGGCGGGGCTGGCGGCTCGAGCAGCAGATAGCGCGCCATCAGATCCACATCGCCTTCACTCAACTCACCCGACGTGCCCCAGTTCGGCATCCCGGCCGGAGAGCCATAGGTGATGAAGCTCTGCAGATAGTCATAGCCATGTTCGCGGGTGATGTCGGGCGTCAGGGCCTTGCCCGTAGCGCCTTTGCGCAGCACGCCATGGCAGCCTGCGCAGCGTTCAAAGTAGATCTGTGTGCCGCGCTGGAATTCTTCCTGCGTCATCACGGGGTCGCCGTCTTTGCGACCGGGGATCTCGACCTGGATCTGGCCCAGAGTCGTCATCGACGGCTCATAGGCGGCGGCGGGGCCGTCGGTATGGTCTTTGGGTTTTTCCTGGGCCATGGCAGTGCCGGCGCACAGGGCAAACGCCACTGCGACGCTGGACAGCAGCACGGTCCTCGCGGTGAAAGCTCGGGGGGTCATCGAATATCTCCGTTCAGCTGGTGAGGCTCACCGAAGCGTGACCCAAGACGCGCATCCTTTCCTTGACTTTTGTTAAGGCGCGAAACCGATGCGCGGCGCAGGCTTTGGGCAGAACCGCTGGGGGCTGTGATGCGATGTCTTGTTCTGCTTGCGCTTGTCCTTGCGCTGCTTGGCCCGGTGGCGGCGCAGCCTTTGCACGCAGACTCGGCTGGCTTTGCCGCGATCAGCACCAGTGACCCCACACCAGACCTTGCCGCGCGTCTGCTGGGCCTGACGGGCCCGCTGGTTCTGGTGCGCCAAGAGGCGGGCGTGCCGGGTTGGGATGCAACGGCACAAGGCAAGATCGTCGGTTATCTGGCCTCGACCTGGCAGGTGGCCGGGTCTGTGGGCTATTCGGGCCGCCCTTTGGATGTCTTGGTGGCGATTTCGCCCGAGGGGCGGATCACCGGGGCGCAAGTGATGCAGCACAATGAACCCGTGCTGACCTTGGGCATATCCGATGCCGATATCGCCACCTATGTTGGCGGCTTTGCCGGGTATGATCTGACCGCCCCCGCCGGAACCGGGCTGCGCCAGCCCGGTGTTCCCGATGTCATCAGCCGCGCAACCGTTTCGACCGGTGTGATCCGTGACGGCATTTTGCGCACGGCGCGCACTCTTGCGATCGGGCGCGGGGTCATCGCAGCGGGTGGGGGAATCGACCGCATCACCTTTCAACAGCTTGACTGGGCGGGGCTGGTGGCAATGGGGGCGCTGGCCGAAACGCGGGTATCCATGACCCAAGCCGCCGCCAGCCTGAGCACGGCCAAAATCCCGCTAGACCCCGGCGATGGCACGTTTTTGCAACTGTGGGCCGGGCTGATCGATCCCCCCAGCGTGGGCCAAAACCTGCTGGGCCAGCAGGTCTTTACCAGCGCCATTGGCAATCTTGGCCCCGGAGAAACGGCGCTTGTCATCATCAGCAAGGGCCTACATTCGCACCGCGGCACGGATTGGCGGCGCAGCGGGCTGTTTGATCGGATCACGATCATTCAGGGCGCAACGCGGCTGCACCCGACCGAAACCAGCTATCAGATGGTAAAACGACTGGCGGTTGCCGATGCGCCGGATGTGAAAGAGATCAGCCTGTTTCGCCTGCCCCCAGACATTGACCCGTTGCAGCCCATCCGCATCGAAGTCACGGCCAGTCGCGCCACCGAAACCGATGCGGTTTCAATGACCATGGCCGTTGATTACAGCCTGCCCGCAGCCTTTCGCCTGCCGCCCGAGACGGCGCCGTCCGCCCTGTGGCGCGATATCTGGGCTGCGAAACGGCTGGAAACGGCCTTTGTGGCCTGCATGGTCGCGGTTCTGACGCTGATCTTGTTCGCCCAGGAATGGATCACCCGCCGCCCCCGTTTGTGGCGCAGCAGTCGGATCGGGTTTTTGCTGACCACCTTGTTTGTTCTGGGGTGGGGTCTGAACGGGCAGCTTTCGGTCGTGCAGGTCATCGCTTTTATCCATTCACTGCTGACTGGCTTTCGCTGGGAAACCTTTCTGATCGAACCGGTGATCTTTCTGCTTTGGGCCTTTACCGCGCTTGGCATGCTGTTCTGGGGGCGCGGTGTCTATTGCGGATGGCTGTGCCCCTTTGGCGCGTTGCAAGAGTTGACAAATACAGCCGCCGTCGCGCTTGGCATCCGTCAGATTGCCGTGCCCCAAGCCGTGCATGAACGCCTGTGGGTGATCAAATACACCGCCTTTGTCGGCATTCTGGCGCTGTCTTTCTATTCGCTGCACGACGCCCTGATCCTGGCCGAGGTCGAACCGTTCAAGACGGCCATTTCGCTGCGCATGATCCGGGCTTGGCCTTTCGTTCTGTTCGTTCTGGCCTTGCTGGCCGCCAGCCTGTTCATCGAGCGGTTCTATTGCCGCTATCTTTGCCCCCTGGGGGCTGGCTTGGCCCTGCCCGCAAAACTCAAGGTGTTTGACTGGCTAAAGCGTCGTCCGCAATGCGGGCGCGAATGCCGGCTTTGCGAGACGAAATGCACCGTTGGCGCCATCGACCCGTTGGGCCGGATCAATGCCAATGAATGCGTGCTGTGCCTGCGCTGTCAGGTGATCATGAATGATGGAACGCAATGTCCGGTGCTCAAGCGCCGCGCCCGCAGCACGGCCGAGGGGGCAAGCCAATGAACATCACCCGTCGTCGCTTTCTGACTGTGTCTGCTGCCGCCCTGGCCACCCCAGGCCGGGCAGCGACCCGGCATGATTGGTCGGGGCTGGCCCTTGGCACGGCCGTGCGGCTGCGTTTGTCGGGTGCATCTGACCATCAGGCACAGCGGGTCTTTCGCCGTGTCGCGGCGGTTCTGACGCAGGTTGAGGCCGATTTCTCGCTGCACCGGGATTCGGCCCTGGCCCGGCTGAACCGCGATGGGCGGCTTGCCTTTCCTGGCGAGCAGATGCTGCGCCTGTGTGCGCTGGCCGATCGCGTCCATCGGGCCACGGGCGGGGCGTTTGACCCAAGCGTTCAACCTTTGTGGCTGGCCATGGCACTGGGCCATGATCCGGCCAAGGCACGGGCGGCGCTGGGGTGGTCGCGGGTGCGCGTGGCAACACAGGAAATCCGGCTGGATCATGGCATGGCGTTAACCTTTAACGGAATCGCCCAAGGCCACGCAGCTGACCGTATCGCCGATCTGATGCGCGACGAAGGGCTGGAAAACGTGCTGATCGACATGGGCGAGGTGCAGGCCCTGGGCCATGCACCCGGCGGTGTGCCGTGGCGCGCCCGCATTGCCGGGCCGGATGGCACAGGGCTGGCAGAACTTGGCCTCAGCAACCGGGCCTTGGCCACGTCATCGCCCTTTGGCACCACGATCGGCAACGGCCACAGCCATATATTGCACCCCCTTGGCCTGCCGGTTCTCTGGCAAACGGCCTCGGTGAGCGCGGCACAGGCTGCTGTTGCCGATGCGCTGTCAACGGCCGCCTGCCTGATGAACCGCACCGCGATTGACAGCGCGCTGGCCGAGTTTCCTGAGGCGCGGCTGGAAGCCCTGTCCTGATCAGATTTTTCACCCCCAAGCCATCGGCTTGACTTTTGTTAAGGCTGAAACGCGGCCCAAAGCTCACAACAGCGTGACCTGAAACCGCTCCGGGAAGGATTCGCAATGCGCGAAATCATGACCAAGAGCATGGCCCGCAACATCTTTTACGGCGGCTCCCTGTTCTTCATACTCATCTTCATCGGTCTGGCTTGGAACAGCCACCGCTATATCGTGACCACCTCGACAGATGCTGCCGCGCTGACACCTTCGGTCGCGGCAGGCAAACACCTTTGGGAAAAGCACGCCTGCATCAACTGCCACACCATCTTGGGGGAAGGTGCCTATTTCGCACCTGAGCTGGGCAATGTGATGACACGCTGGGGCGTGCAGGATGACCCTGATCTGGCCATGGACAGCCTGAAAGGCTGGATGGATGCCATGCCCACAGGCATCGAGGGCCGCCGCCAGATGCCGCAGTTCAATCTGTCAGACGAAGACTATCGCAACCTCGCCGACTTCCTGCTGTGGACAAACAAGATCCGCACGCAGAACTGGCCCCCGAATGATGCGGGTTAAGGAGGAAATCATGAAATATCAAAGCCAGAAGATCGCACTGATCTATTTTTCCGTCGCCATGGCCTTGTTCGCCGTGCAGGTCAGCCTTGGGCTGATCATGGGATGGATCTATGTCGATGGCACCTTCCTGTCTGAAATCCTGCCCTTCAACATCGCCCGCATGTTGCATACCAATTCGCTGATCGTCTGGCTGTTGGTTGGCTTTTTCGGTGCGGCCTATTACCTGATCCCCGAGGAATCCGAGCGCGAGATTCATTCGACCAAGATCGCCTATCTGCAACTGGGCATCTTGGTGCTGGGCACTGCTGGCGTGGTGGTGACCTATTTCTTCAACCTGTTTGAAGGCAACTACCTGCTGGGCAAACAAGGGCGCGAATTTCTGGAACAGCCCACCTGGGTCAAGGCCGGGATCGTCGTTGCGGCGCTGCTGTTCTTGTATAACGTCACCATGACGGTGCTTGCGGGCAAGAAAACGGCCATCACCAACATCCTGCTGCTTGGCCTTTGGGGCTTGGCGCTGCTGTTCCTCTTTGCCTTTTACAACCCCGAGAACCTTGGCCTTGACAAGATGTATTGGTGGTTTGTCGTCCACCTGTGGGTCGAAGGCGTCTGGGAACTGATCATGGCCGCCATTCTGGCCTTCCTGATGCTGAAGCTGACCGGGGTTGACCGCGAAGTTGTCGAGAAATGGCTGTATGTCATTGTCGCGACCGCCCTGTTTTCTGGCATCCTGGGCACCGGCCACCATTATTTCTGGATCGGCACACCGGGCTATTGGCAGTGGATCGGGTCGCTGTTCTCCAGCCTCGAAATCATCCCCTTCTTTGCGATGATGTCCTTTGCCTTCATCATGGTCTGGAAGGGCCGTCGGGACCATCCGAACAAGGCTGCCCTGCTCTGGAGCCTTGGCTGCGCTGTGCTGGCCTTCTTTGGCGCGGGCGTCTGGGGCTTTCTGCACACCTTGCACGGGGTGAACTATTACACCCACGGCACGCAGATCACCGCCGCCCATGGCCACCTTGCCTTTTACGGCGCCTATGTCTGCGTGAACCTGGCCATCATCACCTATGCGATGCCGAACCTGTTGGGGCGTGACCCGTTCAACCAAGTGCTGAACATGGCGTCGTTCTGGCTGATGTCGTCTGGCATGGTGTTCATGACCGTGACGCTGACCTTTGCCGGTGCGCTGCAAACCCACCTGCAGCGGGTGAATGGCGACAGCTTCATGAATGTGCAGGATCAGCTTTGGTTGTTCTATGCCATGCGCTTTGGCTCTGGCGTTGCTGTGGTGCTGGGGGCGGTGCTGTTCATCTACTCGGTCATGGTGCCGCGCCGCGAGATCATTCAACCCGGCGTCAACGCCCCTGCGGAGTGATGGATATGGATGGATCTCAAACCCTGAAGGGGGCGGCGCAAGCCCCCTTCTACCTGCCGCAGGGCGATGAATGTGCCGTTTTTCGTGCGGCCTATGACAATCGCCTTCCGGTTCTGCTCAAGGGGCCGACGGGCTGTGGCAAAACGCGTTTTGTGGCGCATATGGCCGCTGAACTGGGGCGCCCGCTTTATACCGTGGCCTGCCACGACGACCTTTCCGCCGCAGATCTGATCGGGCGGTATCTGCTGAAAGGCGGCGAAACCGTCTGGGTCGATGGCCCGCTGACCCGCGCGGTGCGGGAAGGTGCGATCTGCTATCTGGACGAAGTGGTCGAGGCCCGCAAGGACGTGACCGTGGTGCTGCATCCGCTGACCGATGACCGCCGCATTCTGCCCATCGACCGCACCTCCGAGGAGTTGGAGGCAGCGCCCGGCTTTATGCTGGTGGCAAGTTACAACCCTGGCTATCAGAACATCCTCAAAACGCTGAAACCCTCTACCCGTCAGCGCTTTGTCAGCCTTGAATTCACCTTTCCCCGCCCCGAGCATGAAATTCCGGTCGTGGCGCGCGAAAGCGGTCTGGCCGAAGACCGTGTCAAACCGCTGGTTCGACTGGCCGGCAAGTTGCGCGCAATGAAGGGGCAGGATCTGGAGGAAGGCATCTCGACCCGACTGGTGATCTATGCCGCGACCCTGATCGCACAGGGCATGCCTGTCGAACGCGCCATCTTGGCGACGATGATCGAGCCTTTGACAGATGATGACGATACCAAACGCGGGCTCCTCGATCTTGTTCAGGCCGTTTTCGGGTGAGGCCGGTCATGAACACGCTCGATCTGGAACCATGGGAACCCGAAGAAACCATCGGGAAACTGTGGCATGCCTACGCCAGCCGCCTTGACGCACCTTGCGTCCACGACGGAGCCCGTGTTGACCTGTCTCAGGTCAGCGGGCGGTTGGCTGTTCTGTTCCGGGGCCTTGGCGGCGACCCATCCGTGCAGATCAAGGCGGTGGGGGATGAACACAGCCCGCACCGCCTGTCACTGCGCCGGTTTCTGGGAACCGCAGCCGAGACTACCCCGCGCGCCAGCTTTGATGGCGCCGCCCTGCGCTTGCCGCAATCGCTGGCGGTGTTTCCGGCGGCCGAGGCGAATGCAGCCCTGTATCTGTGGCTTACCGCTGCTGCCGCCCATGCCCCGGCCCATACCCCCGACACCGATCCGCTGCGCGCTGATCTTTGGGCCCTGCACGCAGCACGGGCCATTTGTGCCACAACACTGGCCGAGGCACCGGGGCTTCGCGCCCTTTATGCCGATCTTTGCGCGGCAACGCTGGCGCTGCGGCACACGCCGCATCTGCCCGATGCCGAACGCTGTGTCGACTCTGTCATCTGTCATCTGCTGGGCGATCCGGCCCCCCTGCGGCCCAAAGCGGCGCGCATGCTGGCGGCCATCGAAAGTGGGGATTTGTCGGCTTATCGCGCCCCGCGCGGTTATCGCCCGTTTCGCCCCGTGCCGCTGTGGCCAGATCTGCGCGCACCCGACCGGTCCGAGACAACCGCCGTCGAAACCCGCGCCACCGATGGCACCCCCGAGGAAGCGATTGGCAACAAGACCCACCGCGCGCGCCGCCGCAAGGCCGACCAGGCCGAACGCAGCGACAGTTTCATCCTGCACAAGTTTGAGGCGATCTTGTCTTGGGCCGAATTCATCAACCTGAACCGCAGGGTCGAGGATGATGAAAACCACGATGCCCAAAAGGCGGCAGAGGATGCCGATGACATTGGCCTTGGGCAAATCTCCAAGGCACCCGCAACGCGCCTGAAACTGCACCTCGATCTCGCCCCCGAAGATGTGGACCGCGAGGCCCTGTCAGGCACCGAAACCTATCCCGAATGGGATGTGCGAACCGGCAGCTATCTGAAAGACCACGTCAAGGTTCTGACCTCTGACATCACGCCAGTTCTGACCACACCCCCATTTCGGGACGATCCGCGCGCGCAAGCCCGTATCCGCGCCGTCAAACGTCAGTTCGAGGCTCTGCGTCCCAGCCGAATTTCGACCACTGGCCACCCTGATGGCGATGAACTGGATACGGATCGTGCCGTGCGCGCGCGGGTCGATTTTTATGCAACTGGTCAGGGCGATGACCGCATCTGGCGTCAGACCAGGCCGCAGAAACGCGACCTTGCGGTGTCGATTTTGCTGGATGTGTCGCGCTCGACGGAAAGTGCCATACCCGGCCACGGGCATGGCGGGCGCGCGGTGATCGATGTCGAGCGCGAGGCCCTTACGGCCCTGTCCTGGGGGCTTTCGGCCTGCGGCGACGATTTCGCCATTCACGCCTTTTCCAGCCTGAAACGCGATCGCGTCTACATCCAATGCGCCAAACACTTTGGCGAGCCGATGTCCCA
Source organism: Pseudotabrizicola sp. L79 (assembly GCF_036553525.1). Lineage (NCBI taxonomy): Bacteria > Pseudomonadati > Pseudomonadota > Alphaproteobacteria > Rhodobacterales > Paracoccaceae > Pseudotabrizicola > Pseudotabrizicola sp. L79. Next base: position 368,575 of record NZ_JAZHDA010000045.1, read on the forward strand.
AAGTGTCGAGGCCCGCATCGCGGCACTTAGACCGGGGTTTTATACCCGCCTTGGTGCCGCCATTCGCCATTCCAGCGCCGGCCTTGCCGAACAGGCCCGCAAACGCCGCCTTTTGCTTGTGATCACTGATGGCAAGCCCAATGATCTTGATCATTACGAAGGCCGCCACGGCATCGAAGACAGCCACAAGGCCGTGATCGAGGCGCGGCGCGCAGGTCATGCCGTCTTTGGTATCACCGTGGACCGCGAGGGCAAAAGCTGGTTTCCCCGCATCTTTGGTCAGGGCGGCTTTGCCCTGATCCCGCATCCTGAAAAACTTACGCAAGCCCTGCCTGAAATCTATCGGCATCTGGTCGGCGCATGAACGCCCCTCACTCGCACGGCCTGCTGGATGAACTGCCCGGTGATCTGATGATCTGGGTTCTGATCGTATCCGAACTGCTGGTTTTTGGCGCAGGTCTGCTGACGTTTCTGGCTGTGCGATTGGGTGATCCGGTGGGTTTTGCGCTGGCGCAAGATCAGTTGCACCGGGTTGGGGCCGGTGTGAACACGCTGGTTCTGGTCACCTCTGGTTGGCTTGCCGCACGCGGGGCCGCCGCTGCCGACGCTGCGCGCCTGGCCATGGCACGGGCACATCTGGCAGCCGCCGCTGCTTTGGGCGTGGTGTTTCTGATCATCAAGGCATCAGAGTTCACCGCGCTTGCCGCACAGGGGATTGGCACCGAGACCCACCCCTTTTTTACCTTCTACTTCTTGCTGACCGGGTTTCATGCCGCCCATGTTGTCGCCGGGGTGGTGATCTTCGGCCTGCTTATCTGGCGCCCCACCCCCTATGCCACGGAAAACGGTGCCGCCTTTTGGCATATGGTCGATCTGGTCTGGGTCATCCTGTTTCCCGTTCTCTATCTGGTGCGCTGAGATGGGCCTGACCGCAACCTGGGCTGTGCTTGTCGGGCTGTCGCTTGTATCCACCGGCCTGGCCGGGCAGATCGGCGCGGGCCACGGCGGGCGGGCGGTTCTGGCCGTGATCCTGCTGCTGGCCTGGCTTAAGGCGCACCTGATCTTGAAACACTATCTGGGCCTTGCGCGCTGCCCCCCGGTGCTGCGTGGGTTTGACATTGTTCTGGCGCTGACCATGATGGCCCTGCTGGGGCTGGCGCTTGTGGGGTAACGCGATGGACTGGGTAGAATTTGCCTTGGCGATGGCGCTGTTTCTGGCGTCGCATCGCATTCCTGCGCTGATCGGGGTCAAGGCCCCCTTGACCCGCGCTTTGGGGCCGCACGGCTATACCGTTGCCTTCAGCCTGATCTCAACCCTGCTGTTGGCTTGGGTGATCGTGGCAGCCGGGCGCGCGCCCTATGTGGCGCTGTGGGACCACGCGCTGTGGCACCGTTGGGCGCTGAACCTGATCATGCCTGTTGCGCTTGGTCTGATCGTCTTTGGCCTTGCCGCGCCCAACCCCTTTGCCTTTGAAGGCAAGGCCAGCGGCTTTGATCCGGTCCGACCGGGGATTGTGGGCCTGACACGTCAGCCGCTGTTGTGGGGGCTGACGCTTTGGGCGGCAGGGCATCTGCTGGCCAATGGCGATCTGGCCCATGGGCTGCTGTTCGGCAGCTTTGCCCTGTTCTCGCTGTTGGGCATGGGTATGGTCGAACGCCGCCGGGCACAATCCATGGGGCTGGCCACTTGGCAGCGAGTGACGGCAAAGACCAGCCTTGTGCCCGGCGCGGCCCTGCTGACCGGGCGCTGGCGACCAGCCACGTTTCCTTCTGTGCGGCGCGGCATGATCTGGGTGCTGGTCTGGGCAGGGCTGTGGATGCTGCATATGCCGGTGATCGGCGTGTCGCCTGCCCCCTAGCACACACCCGGGCCCTATCGCGCCCAAGCAGTGGCAGGGTCTTCTTCTGAAAAGGCACGCAGGGCCGAAATATCGGCAATGGCCGCATTGTTCTGCCGCACGGTGACGCCGTGTTCGCGCAATTTGACAAAGGCGCGGCTCAGGCTTTCGGGCTTCATGCCCAGTCGGCCAGCGATCAGAAACTTGTCATAGGGCAGAACGACTTCACAGGCGCCCTCGCTGCATGGCGCAAGTTCCAGCAGGAATTCTGCCACCCGCTGCGCCCCTGTCTGAGCCTTCAGCGCCTCGACCTGCATGACCAGGGATTGCAGATGCACATGGGTAGCCGACAGCATCAGGATCGCCACCTCCGGGTTGTCCCGCAGCAGGCGAAGGAATGTTTCGGCTTCTATGCGGATCAGGCTGCAATCCGTGACCGCCTCGGCCGCAACGGGATAAGTGTCGTGACGAAAGGCGACGGCCTCGCCAAAGCTGCGGCCCTTGGTAAACACCCCCACAACCGCCTCGGCCCCATTTGGCGCAATGCGATACAGCTTAACCCAGCCTTCGGCCACGATATAAATGGCCGAGGCACGTTCGCCTTGCATGAAGATCGTCGCGCCCCGATCAAAATCGCGCAGTCGGGCCGACCCCAAAACGTGCTGCAAGACAGCCTCGGGTGCCGCAGAAAGCAAAAGGCAATTGCGGGCGACGGCAATATGCTCGGGTTTCAAGGGCGTTCTCCAATAGCGGTTTGGGCAGTGTAGTCCGGCCAGCTTGGCATTAAAACCTGGAAAGCATGCAATGGGCGTGTTCAACGCCCGTGCGTTGCGTGATCAGATAGCAGGCTTGGTGCACCCAAGCGAGCAGGCACGGGGCACAGTATAGATACCTGAACAGGACCTATCGCCCCCATAAAGTTGCCGGAGGCAACCTTACAGCATCGGCCAGATCTATGCCTTGGGTCGTCCACGGCCGCTTGCCTGACCTGCGAATGCATCAACCAAGTCAGCTCAGGGTCGGTTGATTTCAGCCATGATCCGGGCTTGCACATCTGGTGGCAGGGCATCAACGGCGCGCGCCATCATTGCAAGCTCTTGTCGCGCGGCATGCAACTGATCGATGAGAGAAATCACGATAGCCACGCCAGTCTCATCCATCTCAAGATCTTCGGACAGGTCACACAAGAGTTCCAGCCGCGCAATATCGACGCGGCGAAAGACATAGCCATCATCGCTACGTTCAGGGCGGACAAGTTCGCCTTCGACAAAACGGAAAAGCTGGCTTCGGGTCAGCCGGGTGACGGCGGCGACAACATCATTTTCGGAAAGCCTTTCGGTCATATCCCAGCCCCTTTCATCAGATCGGCCCGAGGGTCGTGGGCGTGGGTCTTGCGCCAGTTCTCAAAAAAATCACGCAGCCCCTGATCCGGTTCGGGCGGTGCGACGATCCTGAGTTCTACCATCTGATCGCCTTTCGCCGAATGCCCGGCATGGGCGATCCCCCGCCCCCGCAAGCGCAAAACCTGCCCCGAACTCGCACCCGCTGGAATTGTCAGGCCCACAGGGCCATCGATGGTCGGGGCTGCGACCTTGCCCCCCAGAATGGCCTCGTCAATCGTGATGGGGAGCGTCAGCAGGATATTATCTCCGTCACGACGGAATATCGGATGGGGCCGCACCAAAACGGTGATCAGGGCATCGCCGGCTTTTCCGCCACCAAAACCGGGCGCGCCTTTGCCACGCAACCGCAACGTCTGGCCATCTTCGGTGCCTTGTGGGATCTTGACGGCAAGACTTTGGCCATCAGGCAGTGTAATCCGCGTTTCAGCGCCCCGCGCAGCATCAAGAAACGGCACCTCAAGTGAATAGCGAGCATCCGGGCCCGGGGCTGCAAATCCTCGGCCACCTTCGGCTGACCGGGCACGGTTGCGCAGGATTTCGGCAAAAATATCCCCCGGATCAGCAGACAACCCGTAATCGTGCCGTTGCTGATAGGTGTTCTCGGCAGAACCCGCAAAATCGCGGTAGTATTGCCGCTGCGGGCGCTCGGCGCCAAGGGCGTCGATTTCGCCGGCATCATAGCGGGCGCGGGTTTCCGGGTCTTTCAGAAGATCGTAGGCAGCCGAGATGGCCTTGAATCGCGCTTCGGCCCCGGCATCGTCGGGATGGAGGTCGGGGTGACTTGTGCGAACCAGCTTGCGATAGGCTTTTTTGATGTCATCTGCTGTGGCGGCCTTGGTAAGGCCCAGCGTGTCGTATGGAGTGTTGGACATCCAAGTTCCCTCTTCGGCAACCGGCACTAGCTGTGACGCAAAGCGCCGCTCCGTCGCTTTACCCTGTTCAAGATGCCATACCGGGGCCAGATGCGTCGCTGATCTATATCAAGGCGAGACGCCCATTGGGTCTTATGCTTGCCCGATTGCGGTTGGATTGGTGTCAGCCCCACCCATGCAGAATTGATTGCACCAAAGGACAATAGTTGATCGTAGAAAAGCAGAAACAGCCAAGCCCCGGCCCTGCGCCAGCGGATGCAGCAGGGGTGGCACGGGTTCCGGCGCTGCGCCCGGCGGCGCCCCCGCCTGCCAGAAAGCGTCGTCTTTGGGCTTGGGCCTTGGCCGGGGTGCTGGGTCTGGGGGGCGCGGGCTTTGGCATCTGGCAGCTGTGGATGGGGCAGCCCCTGCCCGTTTTGGTCGAGATCCTGGCCCCTGCCCCGGTCACCCGCGTGCTGGCTGTCAACGGGCGGATGGCGGCGCTGCAATCGGTTGATGTCAGATCCGTGGTGATCGGCAGCCTGACGGCCCTGCCCGTGGCCGAAGGCGACCTGGTGGCCAAGGATCAGATCCTGGCACAGGTTGATGCCGCAACCCAGAACGCCGTGGTCCGGCAGGCCATGGCCGCGCTGGATACCGCCATTCTGGTGCAGCAACAGGCGTCAGAAACCTATGACCGGTCCGTTTCGCTGGGCGGGAATGTGACGCGAACGGCGCTGGAGGCAGATGCCTATGCGCTGCAATCGGCCGAGCGAGAGGTGGCGCGGCTGACGGCCCTGCTGGAACAGGCGCAGACCGTGCTTGAAACCTATACGACCCGCGCGCCGGTGGCGGGCACAGTGCTGACGCTGGATGCCGAATTGGGCCAGATCGTCGGGCCTTCGACCGCATTGCTGACCTTGGCCGACCTTGGCACACTGGTCGTCGAGGCCGATGTGGACGAGGCCTATGCAACGCAGATCCGCATGGGCCAACAGGCGGTGCTGCAACTGGCGGGCGAAAGCGCCACGCATCAGGGCCATGTCAGCTTTGTGTCGAACCGCGTCGATGCGGCCACGGGGGGGCTGGCCATCAAGATCGGGTTTGACAGCCCGGTTTCGGCGCCTGTCGGCCTGAGCGTGGCCGCGAATATCATCGTGGAGGAACGCAGCGCCGCACTGACGGTGCCGCGCACCGCTTTGGTTGACGGCGGCGGGGCCGTTCTGGTGGTCAGCGATGGTGTTGCCGAACGGCGCCCGGTGACGGTGGTGGACTGGCCTGCCGCGCGTCTGATCGTCACCTCGGGGCTGAACGCGGGCGACACGGTGATCGTCGATGTTGCCGGCATGGCCGAAGGTCAGACCGTTGTCGTGGATCACCCCTGATGCTGTATGCCCTTAAGATCGCAACCCGCTATCTGACCGCAAACAAGGCACAAACCGCCCTGTTGGTGACGGGCGTTGCGGTGGGTGTGTTCATCTTCATTTTCATGTCGGCGCTGATTGGTGGGCTGGCGGAATTCATCCTGTCGCGCACGGTGGGCGATATGTCCCATATCACCATCGAGGCCGAGGCCGAAGCCCCCCCCCTGCTGATCACGCCCAAGGGGCATGCGCTGGTTGTGACCGAACAGGGGCAGCTGCGCACGGCCACCCTGCCCGAGGCTGCAACCTGGGTGCCCCTGATCGAGGCTGTGCCGGGTGTGCGGGCGGTATCGCCGCAAATCAACGGCGCGGGGTTTCTGACACGCGGCGCGCAGGTGGCACAGGTCAGCGTGACCGGGCTGGAGCCGGGGCGGGAATCCGCGATCCTGGATCTTGCGGGCTATATGGTTGCGGGCGATGTTCGGCTTGGCACCGGGCTGGTGGTGCTGGGCCGCCCCCTGGCCGATGATCTGAACCTGACGATCGGCCAGACGGTGCGGTTGCAAAGCGCAAACGGGGTGACGGCCACGCTGACCCTGAGCGGCGTTTTCAAGACCGGCAATGGTGCGCTGGACGAGGCCCGCGCCTTTGTCAGCCTGTCAACGGCCCGCACCTTGTTTGCACTGCCACAGGGGGCGACCCGGATCGAAATCAAACTGGAGGATCTGAACGCCGCAGATGCCACCGCGCTGCGCATCGGGGCGCTGACGGGGCTGGATGCCGTGCCATGGACCGATGGCGCCGAACAACTGATGGAGGCCTTGGACGCTCAGGCCCAGACCGGCTATTTTCTGAAGACCTTTGCCCTGATCACCATTGTGATCGGCGTTGCCTCGGCCTTGTTGCTGTCAACCTATCGCCGCCGCCCCGAAATCGGGATCATGCGGGCGATGGGGGCGCGGCGTGGCTTTGTGATTTTTGTATTTGTCGCACAAGGCGCGCTGATCGGGCTGATGGGCGGGGTGATGGGGGCGGCCTTGGGCTATCTGGCGCTGTTGCCATTCCCCCCGCGCGATGCCTTTCGTCCGGGCACCTTGCCGATGGACATCACCCAAGGCTCTTACGGGCTGGCCATCACCCTGACGGTGCTGGGGGCGATCCTTGCCTCGATCCTGCCCGCCCGGTCGGCGGCCCGGGTTGATCCGGTGACGGCGATCGGCCAATGAGCACGCTGTTGGACGTTCGCGATCTGGTCAAGACCTATGGCAGCGGAGAGGCCGCGACGCGGGTCTTGCGTGGCCTGTCGTTGCATCTTGACGTGGGTGAGGTTGCGGCACTTTTGGGCGCATCCGGGTCGGGCAAAAGCACGTTGCTGACCATTCTGGGCACCTTGATGAAGCCGACCTCGGGGCGCTATTCGATGTTGGGCCAAGACATGATTGCCGCAGATGACGCCGCCGTCACCCGGTTTCGCAACGCCCATATCGGCTTTGTCTTTCAGTTTCACAATCTGCTGCCCGACTTTACCGCGCTGGAAAACGTGATCTTTCCAACCGCTGTGCAGGCCGGGCGTGAAACGGCCGCCGCACGCGACAGGGGCCGCGATCTGCTCAGACGCATGGGGCTGGCGGATCGGATCGACTTTCCCACGGCGAATTTGTCGGGCGGCCAGAAACAACGGGTGGCCGTGGCGCGCGCGCTGATGAACAACCCCGAACTGGTGCTGGCCGATGAACCGACGGGCAATCTGGACCGCGAGTCGGCCATGCAGGTGATGGAGTTGATCGGGCAGATGAACCGCGAGGAAGGGACGACCTTTCTGATCTCGACCCACGATGAAAAGATCGCAAACCTGTGTCAGCGCCAGATCGTGGTCAGCGATGGCGTTGTGACGGGCTAGCCCCAGACCCTTTGATCTGCAAAACCAAAACAAGACGGTTGCGACGCGCCGCCAGTTCTTCTAACGGCACCACGCTTTTTCACCCGTAAGATCTATGACAGGCACTGTGCCTGTACATACCTCGTATCGATCAAGTCGGTTTTGCGCTTTATGCTCTTGTTAGCCAAACCCACAATGATCCGAGCACAGATGAAGATGTGTTCACCCTGCCCGGCTCGCACGCCGAGATTGCCTCAAACCGGAAACCGTGTTGTTTCCGGTTCTGGGGTCTGGATCGCGAGTGAACCTTCGGTAAAGCTGTCAAGCCTGAGCGGCCACAGGGCACCCGGCCAACGTAATTCAGCCGCGCCCAGACGCGGACGATAGACGGCTGTATAGAGCGTTCCGAACCCGCGGTCGAAGGCGGTGGAATAGATCGGGGGCTTCAGAAATGCCCCAATGAATTTCTCTTCTGGCTCGACATGCAGCGTCAGGCGTTGCAGCAGGAATCGCTCTCGCTCGACGGTGGCTGTCATGCGGGCATGGGCATCCCATTCCACCCGCTCTTGGTGGTTGGTGGCGACAGCCACATGTTGTACCGAGGCTGGCCTGTCCGGCGCCATATAAACCGTGCAGAAAGCGCGGCTTCGGTCCAGCAGCGTGACGTTATAGCTCATATGCGTGGGAATGCGGGCCAAGGCTTGCGCAGCCTCGGCTGTGGTCGTGCATGTCTGCAAAACATAGCGCAAGATCAGCGGCACGCCAAAGCCATCGCCCACGACGCGCCGCCCACCAAAGGTCAGAGACACAGCAAGCCCCGCGTCATTCACCCCGTCCACCAACCCCCACAGCCCGTCAGAGGTGCCCATCACCGCCCTGCCTTGCCATTCACTGCGCAGAAACAGGCAATCAAAGGCGTTTGGGTTGTAATCGTAATTGCGCACCAGAACTGGCTCTTTGCCGGGCCAGATCGCCTGAGAGCAACCAGACAAATAGGGCGGCGGGCGATAAAACGACAGAAACCGCGCCGCAACATCGCCTCCGCCCGCCAGATCACAAAGCTGATCATAAAGCGGCATCAGTTCTGGCATGAATTCGGCCAGAGCGGAGCGGCATTCTCGATAGGTCGGGCGCGCATCACCACCTTCGCGCAACCACCATGCCCGATAGGCTGGCCAATATTCCGCGAAAAGCCCAGCCCATTTGGGGCCGGGCTGAGCTTCATTCACTGCGCGCCAAATCAGCTGCATAGCCGCCTTACATGATTTTGAACGCCGGATCAGCAAAGGCCGGGCCCGCATTGGCCACAGGCAGAGGCCGCGCCTGAAACTGCGACTTGATCCCGTGGATCCACTTTTTCGCCCGTTCATTCAGGTGGAAATTATTGGTCATTGATCGGCCACGCGTGACCAGAATGCCAAGGTCGGCGCCTTCATAGCGGTAGTCGCCCGGTCTTTGAATGCGCAGGAAGAAGGCTTCGTTCTCATCCTCAACCGCCCGACGGTGATAATCAAAGCGGTCAAAGACCACCCGACCATCTTCCAGCATCTTGTAGATGCCGGTTTGAGGGGCCGCGGTGATGATATCAACATTGTCATCAGTATATTTGATGACCATCTGGCTCCAACTATCGATCATGTCGGGGTCTGCCCAACGAGCGTTCAACTCGTCCACATCCAGTTGGAACTTGGCCTTGGAAAACTCCAGCAGATGGAACAGGAACAGCGGCGCGTCGGCATGGGCAAAGGCCGCATGATTGGTCATGGAGCTGGCGCCGGTGATACGCGGGTTCAATTCGCCCAACCACAGATCGCCCGTCTTCTTGTCGATCAGGAAATCCAGCTCAAAATAACCGCGATACCCCTCTTTGCGCAATTGCTCGCCAAATTTGAAAGTCAGGTCACGGGCCTGCTGACGCACTTTTGGCGGAAATGCTGTTGCGAGAATTTCGTTGCCGCACCAACCGCCACGATAGGGGGTCAAGTCCTTGAAACCGACAAGCTCGGTCATCAACGGGCCAACAATCGTGCCCTGCGAGGTGCAGCAAGCCTCAATCGCAGACCCCCGACAGTCAATCCGCTTCATGATCTTGATCTCACCCTGACCGATGATCTCATGCTCGTATTTGCGGAAATCAGCTTCAGATTTGATGAAAAAGGTGGTGTGGCCGCTGTCGCCAAACGCCGATTGCAATACAAGATCATGGCCGATGCCTGCCTTGTCACAAGTTTTTTTCAGGTTTTCATAGGACTTTACCTCGGCCAGAACATTGGGCACCGAAGGCACACCTGCCTTGTTGCCTACGCGAACCGTTTCAATCTTGTTGTCCATCTTCGTGCGCAGATTGGCTTTGGGGAACCAGACTTCCCCACCCAGTTCCTTGGCCAGACGCTCGGTTTCTTCGTCAAACATCAGGAAGACAAATTTGGGCTTACCCCCGCGGCGTTTGACCAGATCGATCACCTCTTTATGCTGCAAGAGATAATTGTTGATCTCTTCGATCGACTGGAATTCCGCATGCGGCTGCTCGGACGGACAGAACACGTTGGGGTGGCGCCCATCGTAGCAATCGATATAGCAGATGTATTTGAAATTCTTGCACCATTCATCAATCCCCAAAAGATTGAAGTTCGTGGCCGAAACAAAATAGACCGGATCTTCATTGCGATGAAAGAAGCGACGGATTTCGGAGATGTTCTTGAGATTACTCTTGGACATTTGTGCCCCCCTGTTTATTTGGCTGCTTTGGCGAATTTGGAAGATTGGCTGGCCAGCGCTTCGTCGGTGAAGACACGCAGGCCCAGATCGGCGCGGTAGCCGTGGATTTCATTCACATCGAGTGCGCGCATGAAAGCAAGGATTTCACGGCTAACCACCTGACCCGGCACCAAGATCGGGAAACCCGGCGGATAGGGGATGATGAAAGAGGCCGAAACCACTTCGCGCCCGGCGTCCATGGCCGCGTCAATGCCACCGTTCAGTTCCAGATAATCGCAGTTGTTCTCGTCATAGGCCAGGAAGAACGGTGTGCGGATATCGCCTTCGCCGGTTTCCGGATCGGCGCAGAAAGCGTCGTGAAAGCGGCTGAAATCTGGCAACGGCGGCAGTTCTTGCAACAAGTTCTTGACCCGGCGATCAAAGGCCAGACGCTCCATTTTTGAGGCATCGTCCAGACGATCATCCAGTTCTTTGGCAATTTCGACCAGCACTTCGATCAGATAGGCTACCGAAGACCGAGTTGTGCCGATGTTGGTCATGAACAGCACAGTATTGCGGGAGGTCTTGTTGATCTGGATGCCGTATTTATCCATCAAGATCTGAGTTTTGAACGTATCGCCATCCCAGCCAGTTCCGCCGACCGCCAGAGTCACGCGGGTAGCATCCAAGACGAATTCATCCTTTTCCCAGCAGTTCCAAATATCGGTCCAGCCCTGCTCGGGGTCATAATAACTACTGACGCCGCTTTCGCGGTATTCGTCGGGGATCATATCTCCGGCGGTCAGAACCTTGAAATACTTCTGCAAGAGCGGATGCGTCGAAATCGCACGGCGCATCGACATGGCGGCTTCGACCTGACGCTGAACGAATTCGAACCCTTCCAGTTCAACCTGACGCCGCCCGACATCCAGACTGGCGATGATCTGATAGTTCGGACTGGTCGAGGTGTGAGTCATGTAAGCTTCGTGGAAGCTGGCCTCGACTTCGCCTTTGAAATCCTGATCGTTCACATGGATCATCGAGCCCTGCCGCAACGATGTCAGGGTCTTGTGCGTTGACTGGGTGGTATAGACCCGTACCCGCGCCTTGGGGGGCGGGATCAACCGGGTTTTCAGCAGTGTCGCTTCATCAGCGTCCTTCAGCTTTTCCTGCTGCCGCTCATAGGCCTTGGCATGAGCAGGAGAACGCAATTTCTCGCGCAGGTGGTTTGCAGCGTTCATGCCCGTTCGTTGCCGATAGGTTGGGCCGAAACGGGCAAAGGCAAACCATGCCTCGTCCCAAAGGAAGATCAGGTCAGGCTTGATGGCAAGACATTCTTCCATCACCCGCTCGACATTATAGACGATGCCATCAAAGGTGCAGTTGGTCAGCAGCAGCATCCGCACCTGATCCAATTTGCCTGCCGCTTTCAGCTTCAGCAACTGATGCTTGATCTCGTTCAGCGGCACGGCACCATACATCGAATATTCGTTCAGCGGATAGCTGTCGAGGTAACACACCTGCGCGCCCGAAAGAACCATTCCGTAGTGATGGGATTTATGGCAGTCCCGATCCACCAAAACGATGTCGCCGGGCCTGACCAAGGCCTGCACGACGATCTTGTTGCAGGTCGAGGTGCCATTGGTCGCAAAGAAAGTCTGTTTTGACCCAAAAGCGCGCGCCGCCAACTCCTGAGCTTCCTTGATCGGTCCATGTGGTTCCAGCAGGCTGTCCAGCCCGCCGCTGGTGGCCGAGGTTTCGGCCAGAAAGATATTGGGGCCATAGAAGGCGCCCATATCCTGAATCCAATGGCTGCGACTGATGGATTTGCCGCGGCTGATCGGCATTGCATGAAAAACGCCGGTAGGCTGTTTGGAATATTCCTTCAATGCCGTAAAGAACGGGGTCTTATAGCGCGATTGCACACCGCGCAGAATGTTCAGGTGCAACTCCATGAAGTCTTCTTGATTGTAAAAGACCCGGCGGCAAATTCCCAAATCGAGTCCGGCAATATCTTCGACCGAACGATCGGTGACCAGATAGGCGTCCAGTTCCGGTCGCACCTTGGCTACAAGGCGGCAAAGTTCGGGACCATAATCCTCGGGCGCGATGTCATCCATCGCGTTTTCTCCTCCGGCGCGGCTGAGATAGCGCGTCAGGATCGGTAACGAGACTTTGGATTCAAGCTTCAGCCCCGGCCGCACGACGATTGCCTGAATGTTGTGGTTGAACAGCACCCCAATCAGCGCATCTTGCAACGAGGGCACAACGACCGCTTCATAGATAAAATTGTCTTCTGGGCGCCGCATTGCGGAAATCGATTGCTTCAGGAACCGTTCCTGATGCTCGTTCACGTCATCGACAATCAGCACTTCGAAATAAGGCTTGGAGAGCGCGCGGGCCTCGGGCGACAGGATCGCCTCATCCTCATGCTCATCATTGTCCATCGAGTCGCGTTCCAGCGGGATGGATCGCCGGCGGTATGCCCCTGTTGTAAGCGCGCGGGTGACCCGACGCACGGAATAGGCAACATCGGTCAGATTGCCATGCTCGAACTGCCGGCGCATGTGTTCGAAAACTGCCGTGCCAGGAAAGGCCCAATAGGTCTCGATCAGTGACAGGGCCTTGAACAGATCAGCAATCTTGGCCGTCGTCTTGGCGGCATTCTTGCCATGCGGGTCACGGGTCAGTTGCTCCAGCGACTCGCGAAGAGCGCTCCACCGGTCAGACCGAAGCTGGACGGCCGAATAGTAGTCACTCATAGACTGCATGCACAGGCTCCTCTCTTTTCCCCGCCCTGCGACTGCAAGGCGGGAGATTTTGGGTGAAAGGCCCCGCGCGTCGCGCGAATTAGCCAATCACCGACTTTGGCTTCATCGGCACCGTTGCCAAGGGATCAGCCCCTTTGAGGGCGGGTTCAATCCGATGTTCACGCGCCCCGATGAGGGATGTATCGCGCAGGTCTTGCACCGGATGCGTTCCAGCGCCCTGACGCGGCATCTGCAACGGTCCCAGTTGATGCAGATAAGCATCTGACCCGCTGGCCCGGTCATAGACCGTGAATTCCACGTCACGGTCGCGGAAGCTCTTCAAAACCTGCCCCAGCCCCTTGATCCCAAATTCGCGCTGACGGCGCACCTGATCAAGGTCAAGCTCAATCGGGAACATGTCTTCCTGACCGGCCGATTGGTGCAACACCTGAGCCGATGGATCGACCACGCAAGAGCGACCATTGCCGCCGGCCCCAAGGCCGTTGACATCAAACACATAGCACTGGAATTGCGCCGCCGTGGCCCGCGCGATCGCCAGTTCGGCATCGCGGTCGGTGGTTCCGGTCAGAACCGGGTGCAGCAGCACCTCGACCCCCTGAGCAGTCAAGTGCCGTGTCGTTTCAGGGAACCAGATGTCATAGCAGATCGACAAGCCAAAACGGCCAACGCCCGGCACATCGAAAATGCAAAACTCAGTGCCCGCCGCAACATCGGCCTCATAGGGGCGGAACGGAAACATCTTCCGGTAGTGAGTGACGATCTCACCCTGGGGGTTGATCACTGTCGTGGTGTTGAAAATGCGGCCATCCTCGGCGCGCTCAAACATAGACCCCGGGATGAGCCAGACATTATGACGGTTCGCGGCTTCTTGAAAGCGCGAGATCGCGTCATTGTGAAGCGGCAAGGCATGGCGGGGCAGCGGACCAAAGGGCGCAAGTTCAGAAAACAAGACCATCTGGGTCCATGGAAAGCGCGCCATCAAGATATCAAGGCGCTGCAGCATACCCTCGACATTGGGCTGCAACGCATTGACATACATCTGAATTCCGGCAATCGCGAAGGGGGTCATATCAGTTTGGTCCTTTATTCCAAGCCCGCAAGACAGGGCCCGGAGCCTTATGCGTGGATTTTCAGCGCACCACCAGAACGGATACGGGCGAGCGGCGAACGACACGATCAGCCTGACTGCCCACCAGAAACTCTCGGATACGATCAGGAGCATGGCTTGCCATTACCACAAGATCTGCCCCCAACTCGTCAATCGCTGCGACAATCTCGGAATGGACAGTTCCGTAACGCACATGCTCGCGCACCTCAGGTGGCCAGTTTGCCGCCGTCTTCCTCAGGGCTTTCAGATCTGCCAAAGCATCAGCCATGGCCTTTTTCACAAAACCTTCCCCCAGATCCTGCACCACCAGAACAGATCCGATCTCGGGCACGATGGTCAGCAGATGCAACTCTCCACTCCCTTGCGTGGCCAGATCGGCTGCAACGGGCAATGCCTTCTTCCACGATGCCTCGTGGCTCAGATCAACGGTCAGCAGAACCTTCGTGAACATCAGCATGTCCCCCTTTAAACAGGTTTGGTTTGCGGGGTGGCGCGACGACGCTGCAAAACCACGACGCCGGCCAGAAGCAGCAGGGCAGGCAAGAACATCCAGTATTTCGACGGCACATCAATCGGGCGCAGCACGCGCAAAACTTCCTGATCCCAGTCCAGTCCGGCCTTTTGCGCAGCCGAGTCATAGGATGCATCATCGATGATGGTCTTGTCGCCATCCTGACGCAAGGCAAGTCCGGCATTCGCAAGCTTTTCCTCACCGTTGGCACCGTCTGGAAGCTCTAACAAGGCTACGAACTCGATGGGGTCGCCCAAATCGTTGACACCCTTGACGCGAATACGCAGCTTTTCCCCCGCCGGGGTCGCCTCGGCTGCGGCCGCGATTTCCGACGGCGGTGCCTCTTGATAGGGCGGAAACACCATGTCCATCCAAAAGCCTGGGCGGAACAGGGTGAAAGCGATCAGCAACAAGGCGATTGTCTCATGAATGCGGTTCCTTGCCAAAAACCAGCCCTGTGTCGCGGCAGCGAACAGCAGCATCGCCACCGTAGCAATACAAAAGACAAAGACCCCCTGAGCCCAAGTGACATTGATCAGCAAAAGCTCGGTGTTGAAAATGAACAGGAACGGCAGCGCGGCCGTGCGCAGTGAATAGAAGAAGGCCACAACGCCTGTCTTGATCGGATCACCGCCTGAAACGGCAGCGGCGGCAAAGCTGGCCAGACCCACCGGCGGTGTCACATCGGCCATGATGCCAAAGTAGAACACGAACAGATGGACAGCGATCAGCGGCACGATCAGACCGTTTTGCTGACCAAGGGTGACGATAACTGGGGCCAGCAATGCCGAAACCACAATGTAGTTTGCGGTGGTCGGCAGGCCCATGCCAAGGATCAGCGACAAGATCGCAGTCAGCACCAGAATGGCCAGGATATTGCCGCCGGACAGCACCTCGACCACATCCGCAAGGGCAGAGCCGACTCCTGTCTGGCTGACCGCACCAACAATAATACCCGCAGTAGCCGTAGCGATCCCGATACCGATCATGTTGCGCGCACCGATCACAAGGCCATCGCGCAGATCAATGGCACCGGCCTTGGCCTCGGCCAACACATCACCCTTCACTCGGAGAACAGCAAGGATAGGGCGCTGGGTCAAAAGGATGAAGACCATGAACATCGTGGCCCAGAAGGCCGACAGACCGGGCGACAACCGGTCAACCATCAGCGCCCAGACCAAGACCACGACGGGCAGGATGTAGTGAAAGCCAGACCGCAAGGTTGGCCCCGGCAGCGGTAATTTGGTCACCGGCGCATTCGGGTCGTCCAGATGCAGCGGCTCTTCCTTTGCCGCAATCCGCAAAAGGCCTACATAAACGGCCACCAAAAGCGCAAAGACGATATAGCCCGCAGTGGCCGGGAATGCCGGGCGGATCCAACCCATGCCATAATAGACGGCCAGCGAGACGGCACAAATCGCAGCAATGGTGAAGGCAATGCCGATCAAACGCTGCACGATCGGCTTGGGCGTGTAGGCCCGCGGCAGCCCCTGCATCCCCGCCTTCAACGCCTCCAAATGCACGATATAGACCAGTGCGATGTAGGAAATCACCGCTGGCAGAAAGGCATGGCGCACCACGTCAAAATAGGGAATGCCGACATATTCCACCATGAGAAAGGCCGCAGCCCCCATGACAGGCGGCATGATCTGGCCGTTGACGGAAGAGGCCACCTCGACCGCACCGGCCTTTTCGCTGGAAAAGCCAACCTTTTTCATCAACGGAATCGTAAAAGTGCCGGTGGTCACGACATTCGCAATGGAAGAGCCCGAGATCAGCCCGGTCATGGCAGAGGAGACCACAGCTGCCTTGGCCGGCCCGCCGCGCATGTGTCCCATCAGACTGAAAGCCACCTGAATAAAGTAATTGCCAGCCCCGGCCTTATCCAGCAGCGATCCGAACAGAACGAAAAGGAAAACAAACGAGGTCGAGACGCCAAGCGCGATACCAAAGACACCTTCGGTGGTGATCCACTGGTGGTTCACGATTTCCGAAAGGTTGTTACCCTTGTGCGCGATGATGCTGGGCATGTTGGGGCCAAGGATCGTATAGACCAGAAAAACCGATGCCACGATCATCAGCGCCGGGCCCAAGGCGCGGCGCGTTGCCTCCAACAGCAACAGAATGCCGACGACCGCCACCACGAAATCCTGCAAGATCGGGGCGCCCACGCGGCTGGAGATATCTTTGTAATAGACGTAGAGATACAGCGATGCTGCGGCGGCAATGGCAGCCATTGCCCATTCCCAAGCCGGGATCTTGTCCTTCGGGGACCCGATCAAAACCGCTGCGGCAATGATCACGCCAACAAGCGGAATCCACCAGACAACAGTGCCGTCCTTTGCCGACACCATGAACAATGCGGCAAGACCGATGGGGACGGCCAGCCCAAGACCAAGCTGCACCTTGCTGCGGGCTGCCGGAAAGGCGGCAAAGGCAAGGAAAATCGCAAAGGCCAGATGGATGGACCGCGCCTCGGTATCGTTAAATACCCCAAAGCCAAGGATAAAAGGGATCGGCGAAGCGATCCAAATCTGGAACAGCGACCAAGTCAGGGCCACAAGCATAAGAAAGACGCCGACGCCACCCTTGGTTCCGCGCGCCCCAGTGTCAGAGGACGCAACGAGTTCGTCAAGTTCCGCCTGACTCAGGCCAGCCTGGTCAGACGCCGTGGCTGTGGCCGTGGTAGAGTGCTGGTGATCTGATCCGGTCATGGCATCCCCTTGAAGCCCGCAAACGGGCCGATTGTCCGCGCACGGTTTTGGCGCTTTGTGGCAAATGGCAGGGGCACCGGGTCGAACGCGCCCCTGCAAAGTTCATATGAAATCATGGGCAGTTGGCGGGAAGACGCCCCCCGCCGCAGAGATCATTGGATCCAGCCACGCTCTTTGTAGTACTTTTCGGCACCGGGATGCAGCGGTGCAGAAAGGCCGTCCGAAATCATGTCAGCTTCGACAAGGTTGGCGAAGGCCGGGTGCAGGCCCTTGAAGCGGTCAAAGTTGTCAAAAACTGCTTTCACGACCTCATAGACGACATCATCGGCCACGTCAGAAGATGTGACGAACGTTGCCTTCACGCCAAAGGTCTCAACATCGGAATCCGTGCCCGCATACATGCCGCCGGGAATAACAGCTTTGGCATAATAGGGGTTTTCCGAAACCAACTTGTCGATGGCTTCTCCCGTGACCGGCAGCAGCACAGCGTCAACGGTTGACGTGGCTTCCTGAATCGAACCGTTCGGATGGCCCACTGTGTAAACAATGGCATCAACCTTGTTATCGCCAAGCGCTGCAGCCTGTTCGGCAGGCTTCAACTCTGATGCCAAAGCAAAATCAGCAGTCGACTTGCCCATTGCCGCCAGAACGACATCCATAGTGGCGCGCTGGCCTGAGCCTGGGTTGCCCACGTTCACACGCTTGCCAAACAAGGCCTCGAACGAATCTACGCCGGAATCCTTGCGGGCAACAACGGTAAAGGGCTCGCCATGCACAGAAAACACGGCGCGCAGCTTGTCGACTTTCTTGCCTTCAAATTCCGACGTTCCGTTATAGGCATGGAACTGCCAGTCGGACTGGGCCACGCCCATATCCATATCACCTGCCGAGATTGCGTTGATATTGGCAATCGACCCGCCAGTTGACGGAGCGGTGCACTTCAGGCCAGTGGTTTCAGTATTGCGATTGACCAAGCGGCAAATCGATTGGCCGACCACGAAATAGACGCCGGTTTGGCCACCCGTTCCGATGGTGATGAACCGCTCTTCCGCCGTTGCCATACCGGCAAGTGCGCTCATTGTTGCGGCCATCGTGAGTGTCTTAAAGTGCTTCATCACAAGCTCTCCCTTTGTATGTTTTTTTAGCGCGACCCCGGATCTGTGTCCGGTTGGGTCGCAACCCAAGCCCGCAGGCTGTTTGGGTCACCTCCTGTTGTCTCAAACCGATCAGCGCCTGTGCGACAAGTCTGGCCCGGTTTCGGGCACCCTCTTGCCGCCTGATGCGACCAACTTCAAACGTCTGGCATGGATCATTCCATGCCCTCGTCCAAACGGCCAATACATCAGCAACAACCCGTGCCTTCTGGCGCCGTCAGGGACATTCTTCGAAACCGAATATGCGCGGCTTCCATCGTCTAACTGCGCCTTAATTACTACCACTGTTAAAAATATTTATCAACACTGTTCAATGAACCGAAAATGACTACCCTATATAAGGAGCTTGGAAGCGCGCGATGCGCACGGGCCCTTCAAGGAGAAAGCTGTGTCTGCTCAAAGAAGTCCATCAGATCTGAACATCGGTGGTCGCCTGCGCGAAATACGACTGGCGCGGCGCCTGTCTCAGCGCGAACTTGCCCGGCAATCGGGGGTGACTAACGCCCTGATTAGTCAGATTGAACAGAATCATTCCTCGCCTTCAGTGGCATCCCTGAAACGCATCCTCGATGCTGTACCGATGTCGCTTGCCGAGTTCTTCTCCGACAGTGATGGTAGCGGCGACCCGAGCAAGGTGTTCTTCTCTGCGTCAGAGCTGCGTGAGATCAACCCTTTGAAAATATTTCACAAGGGGACCGATATAAAAGGCATCTCGTTGCGACAGGTCGGCGACAGCTCGGAACGCCGTATTCAGATGATGCACGAAACCTATCCGCCAGGTGCCGACACCGGTGCAGAGTTATATGCCCACGAAGCGGAAGAAGCCGGAATTGTGGTGTCTGGGCGCATTGAAGTGACAGTCGGCAGTGAGACGCGGGAACTGAAAGCCGGCGACGGCTATATCTTTGACAGCCGCATCCCGCATCGTTTCCACAACCGCTCGGATGCGGCTTGCATCATTGTCTCAGCCTGCACGCCCCCGTCATTTTGACGCCTGCACATGTCTTGTCAGCCGCAGCCGAGAGTGGTCCGACGCCACAGAAAGACAAAAGGGGGGCATTGGACTTCGGATTCATGGCCTCTTGATCAGACCGGCACCACGCCCGATCCTTTGCAAGAGCAGGGATTGCGCATCCTAGCCCGGAATGGCCACCCCGACGCCCCCGCACGGAACTTCTCGGATGCCGACTATCCAGCTATCTCAGCCAGATCTCGGCAACAGCATCAACCGAAATACGCCCGCATTGATGTTCAAAGTTTCGGCGAAAACCCGGCGTGGTTCTGGGTGAGATTCAACTCCTCAGCAACAATTTTTGCGCTGTCTGTACGTCTTGATCTACAAGAGCCTCGCAATCGACAAAGATGACAGCCGGGTTGCGAACGCCGTGGTCGGCAACGGTCTGAACCAGTTGGTCAAGGGTTGTGTGCAGATGGCGCTCGGCCGGGGTTGAGACATTTTGCGAAATCGTCACTTGGGCCGTGTGCGAAAGACCGGCGGCCAGCAGGCGTGACTGAAGCGTTTGCACCAGATGCACGCCCATATAGATCGCCAGACGCGTTCCCGGTGCGATGGCGCGTGCGAAATCCTCGGGAATGGTGCCCTGCAACGAGGTGGCCGTCAGCATCATGAACCGGTCAAACCGACCGCGTTCTGTCAGCGGCAACAGCGATGAGGCCGCGGCAGCCGATGCCGCCGTGACACCGGGAATGATCTCGACCTCGATACCATGGGCGCGGGCGGCGGCGATTTCTTCGGCGGCGCGGCCAAAGACCGAAGGATCGCCCGATTTCAACCTGACCACCTGCAAGCCGCGCAAAGCCGCCATCACGATGGCCGCATCAATCCGATCCTGTGGCCATTTGCAGCGGCCCACCTCTTTGCCGACGTTCACCTGCTGGGCCTGTGGCGGGATCAGCGCCAGCACCTGGGCATCAATCAGACGGTCAAAGAACACGATATCCGCCCCTTGCAGCCGGTTCAGCGCGCGCATGGTCAACAGATCAGCGGCCCCCGGCCCTGCCCCGACCAGGCTGATCCGCCCCGGGGCACAGTCAAAGGCGGTTGCGTTGGGCAGGTGGGTCATTCTGCGGCCTCTTGCAAGGCAGGACGGAATTGAGCGATCAGGGCGGCCAGTTCGGGCTTGCACGAGCCGCAGTTGGTGCCAGCCTGCAACGCGGTGCCAAGGGCGGCCACGCTGTGACAGCCGCCTTCGGCAATGGCGGCCGCCAATGTGTTGCGCCCCACGCCAAAACAGGCGCAGACCACGGGGCCGGGATCGGGGCGGTCTTTGGCCGGGCGGCCCGACAGCACGTTCGGCAAGACAGGCTGGCCCAGCAAGGCTTCGACCGTTGGGCGCGACAGGGCCACTGGCGTGGGGGCCACGAACAGGGCCGCGATCACCCGGTCGTCGGCCACAAAGGCCAGACGCAGATGGCCGCGCGCCGCATCTTCATAGACCATGACCTGCGCCTCGGCCGGAACGGTCAAGACATCGCGGGCCCAAGCCTGCCAATCTGCTGGCGCGTCCAAAGCGGCAAGTTCAACCTTGTGCCCACCGGGGATGGCCGACAGCGCCCAGTAATCGGTCTTTGGCTGCACGGCCTGGGCCGAAACGGCAAAGCCATACCATTTCGCCCGGAACGGGCGCAGCGCCACGGCGGCAGATTTGCTTTCGGGTTGGCCCGAGATCGGATCGGTCAGCCCCGGCACGATGGCGTCAACGCGCCCGGTCGGTGCCGTCTGACCCGTCCAGTGCATCGGAGCAAAGGGGTGCCCCTTGGCCACACGGTCGGTGACCAGCACCCGAAACACCGTGCGCCCCAAGGGATTGCTGACCTCGACCAGATCGGCTGTGGCCAGGTCCAGCCCCTTGGCATCGTCGGGGTGCAGTTCGAGGAAGGGCTCTGCCAGATGCTGGTTCAGACGCGGGGCAAGGGCCGTGCGTGTCATTGTGTGCCACTGGTCACGGATGCGCCCGGTGTTCAGACGGAACGGCAAATCCGGGCTGAGGGTTTGCGGCGCGCGCGGGGTGACGGCCATCATCCGGCCCCGGCCATCGGGGGTGTGAAAGCGGCCATCCGCGAAAAAGCGCCCGGCGGTCTTGCGCGCAGAGGCAGGCCAGACAAAGGGGGCAAGGGCGTTGTAATCCTTGGCCGAAATCGCGGCATGGGCCGAGATGTCGAAATCGCTGCCCAGGCTACCGGCAACCCCGGACAGGCCAGCATATTCGGCAAAAATCTGGTCCGGGCCGTGCCAGTCAAACCCCGAAAAGCCCATGCGCTGCGCGACCTGGGCCAGATGCCACCAATCGGGCCGGGCCTGTCCGGGGGCGGGGAGA
The DNA here is from genome assembly GCF_036553525.1 of Pseudotabrizicola sp. L79. NCBI lineage: Bacteria > Pseudomonadati > Pseudomonadota > Alphaproteobacteria > Rhodobacterales > Paracoccaceae > Pseudotabrizicola > Pseudotabrizicola sp. L79. The sequence goes on from NZ_JAZHDA010000045.1 coordinate 390,200, forward strand.
AAGGCGCGCTGACGGCTGATGCAGCGTTCGGAATTGGTGACGGTGCCATCCTTTTCGCCCCAGCCGGTTGCGGGCAGCAGAACCTGCGCCAGTTGGGCGGTATCGGTGGCGGCGGTGATGTCGCTGACCACGGTAAAGTCGCATCGGGCGATTGCACGGGCGACGCGGTCTGCCTCGGGCATCGAGACGGCGGGGTTGGTGTGGATGATCCACAGCGCCTTGATGCGGCCATCTTCCACCGCGCGAAACATGTCAACGGCCTTGAGGCCCGGCTTTTCGGCCATGGCGGGGCTGGACCAATAGGCCTGCACGGCTGCCCGGTGTGCGGGGGCTTCGATATCAAGGTGGCAGGCCAGCATATTGGCCAGCCCCCCTACTTCGCGCCCGCCCATGGCATTGGGCTGGCCCGTCACGCTGAACGGCCCCATGCCCGGCTTGCCGATGCGCCCGGTGGCCAGGTGGCAGTTCAGGATGGCATTCACCTTGTCGGTGCCGCTGGTGGATTGGTTGATGCCTTGGGAATAGACGGTGACCACCTTTTGGGTGGCGATCCACAGATCGAAAAAGCGGGCCAGATCAGCGCTGTCGAGACCGGTTGCCGCGGGATCGCTGGCATGGGCGGCGGCGATGGCGGCCTCGGCCCCGGTGACATGGGTCAGAAAGGCGGCATCCTGCGCGCCCCGGGCGTCGATCTGGGCCAACAGGGCGTTGAACAGGGCCGCATCGGCGCCGGGGGCCACGGCCAGATGCAGGTCGGCCAGATCGCAGGTCGCGGTGCGGCGCGGGTCGATCACCACCACCTTCAGGCTGGGACGTGCCTCTTTGGCGGCGGCCAGGCGCTGATACAGCACCGGATGGCACCAGGCGAGGTTCGAGCCCACCAGAACCAACAGATCGGCCTGTTCCAGATCTTCGTATTGGCCGGGGACGGTATCGGTGCCAAAGGCGCGCCGGTGCCCGGCCACCGACGAGGCCATGCACAGCCGCGAATTGGTGTCGATATTGGCGCTGCCGATATAGCCCTTCATCAGCTTGTTGGCGACGTAGTAATCTTCGGTCAGCAATTGGCCAGAGACATAAAAGGCGACCGCATCCGGGCCGTGATCGCGGATCGTTTGCGAAAACCGGTCGGCCACCAGCGTCAGGGCGCTGTCCCAATCGGCCTCGGCTCCGTTGATCCTTGGGGTCAGAAGGCGCCCCTTGGGGCCCAGAGTTTCGGCCAGGGCCGAGCCTTTGGAGCACAGCCTGCCGCGGTTGGCGGGGTGATCGGGATCACCCTGCACAGTCAAATGGCCGGGCACCTGGCCCACCGTGCCAGCGGTCACCAGCACCCCGCAGCCCACGCCGCAATAGGGACAGGTCGAGCGCACTGCTGCCATCACCCCTACCCCCGTGCCAATTCTGCGCCGTCGATCAGAATCCGGCCCTTGGATACCCGCACGGGATAGGTGCCCACCTGCCCACTGTCGGCGCCCTGCGCCTGACCCGAGTTCATGTCGAACACCCAGTTGTGCAGGGGGCAGGTGACCGAATGGCCATGCACGATGCCTTCGGACAGCGGCCCGCCCTTGTGGGGGCAACGGTCATCAAGGGCAAAGACATGGTCATCGGCCGCCCGAAACACCGCCACACAGCCGCGCGGGGTTTTCACCACCCGCGCGCCCTGGCGCGGGATGTCTTCAAGCGCGCCGATATCCAGCCAGTTTTCCGAGATCATGTTCATTCTGCGGCCTCCCGGCTCAGGTCCATCATGGGGGCGAAATCTGCGCGCAGCTTTGGCTCTTCGGCCCAGGGGTCTTTCTGATAGACCGACTGGCTGAGCATGAAGCGGTCATAAAGGGCGCGGCGATTGACCGTATCCTCCACCACCTGCGCCTTGCACCAATCCAGCCCCACCTTGGCCACCCATTTGTAAATGCGGTGCAGATAGCGGCTGTTTTCGCGGTAAAGCTGAACAAAGGCCGCGATCACCTCCATCGCTTCGTCTTCGGTGGCGACCTGACACAGCAGTTCGGTTTCGCGCACATCCATGCCCGCCGCACCCGCGACACTGATCTGATAGCCGCTGTCAACGCAGATCACGCCCACGTCCTTGCAGGTGGCCTCGGCGCAGTTGCGTGGGCAACCCGACACGCCCAGCTTGACCTTGGCGGGTGTCCATGACCCCCACAGCAGCTTTTCCAGCTTGATGCCCAGGCCGGTGCTGTCCTGGGTGCCAAAGCGGCAGAATTCAGAGCCGACACAGGTTTTCACCGTGCGCAGACCTTTGGAATAGGCATGGCCCGACACCATGCCCGCATCATTCAGATCGGCCCAGATGGCGGGCAGATCCTCTTTCTTGACGCCCAGAAGGTCGATGCGCTGCCCGCCCGTCACCTTGACCATCGGCACGGCATATTTGTCGGCGGCATCGGCAATGGCCCGCAATTCGGCCGGGGTGGTCACCCCGCCCCACATGCGCGGCACCACTGAATAGGTGCCGTCTTTCTGGATATTGGCGTGGTTGCGTTCGTTCACAAAGCGGCTTTGACGATCGTCAACATAATCCAGCGGCCAGTCGGACAGCAGGTAATAGTTCAGCGCAGGTCGGCACGAGGCACAGCCCCCCACCGTTTTCCAGCCCAGTTCCTGCATGACGGCGGGGATGGATTTCAGCCCCAGTGTCTTGATCATCCGCCGCACATCTTCATGCGTGTGATCGGTGCATTTGCACATCGGCGGGTTGGCATTGGCGGCAAAACCATCACCCAGCGTCAGCGCCATCACCTGTTCCACCAGCCCGGTGCAGGTGCCGCAGGATGAGCTGGCCTTGGTCTGGCTGCGCACCAGATCAAGCGTGGTTGCGCCCCCCTCGATGGCCTGAACGATCTTGCCTTTGCACACGCCGTTGCAGCCACAGATTTCCGCCTCAGGCGGCAAGGCTGCAACGGCTGCCAAAGGGTCCGCTTTGGGCCCTCCTGCAAAGCCGGGGCCAAAGATCAACGTCTCGCGCAGATCGGTGATGTCGGTGCTATCCTTGATCTGGCTGAAGAACCACGCGCCATCGGCGGTGTCGCCATACATCACCGCACCGATCAGCTTTTCGCCCTCGATGATCAGGCGTTTGTAGATGCCGCGCCCCGGATCGCGGAAGACGATATCCTCGCGCCCTGGCGCTTCGGCAAAATCACCTGCGCTGAACAGATCAACGCCCGTCACCTTGAGCTTGGTGGCCGTCTGCACCGGCTGGAAAGCCGCCCCCTGCCCGATCAGGGTCTGTGCCAGCACCTTGGCCTGATCATAAAGCGGGGCCACAAGGCCAAAGAGTTGCTTGTTGTGTTCGACGCATTCGCCCAGCGCATAGATTGCAGGATCACTGGTTTGCATCTGGTCATTGACGACCACGCCGCGCGCCACTTCCAGATGGGCATCGGTGGCCAGCCGCGTTTCCGGGCGGATGCCAACGGCCATGCAGACCAGATCGGCGGGATAGACCGTGCCGTCCTCCAACAGCACGGCCTCGACACGATCCTTGCCCAGAATGGCCTTGGTCGCGCCTTTGCAGTGAACCTTGATCCCCCGCCGTTCCAGATCTTTTTGCAGCAGATAGCCCGCCGCCGGGTCAAGCTGACGTTCCATCAGATGGCCCATCAGGTGAATGACCGTCACCTCGGCCCCGCGGGCGGCCATGCCTGCCGCGGCCTCCAGCCCCAGCAGGCCGCCGCCGATGACCACGGCCTTTGCACCGGGCTGCGAGGCCGCGATCATGGCGTTGGTGTCCTCCAGATCGCGGTAGGTGACCACGCCCGGCAAATCCTTGCCCGCCACCGGAATGATGAAGGGGGCCGATCCGGTGGCAATCACCAGCTTGTCATAGGGTGTCTCGCCAGACTTTGAGATCACCACTTTCCGGTCGCGGTCAATTTTGGTGACATGATCGCCGAACCGGCAGGTCACGCCATGGGCGCCATACCAGGCATCGTCATGGGTGACGATTTCGGCATAGGTCTTTTCGCCCGACAAGACCGGAGACAGCATCAGGCGGTTATAGTTTCCGCGCGGCTCGCCGTTGAACAGCGTGACCTCATAGGCGCCGGGGGCTGTGTCGAACAGGTGCTCCAGCATCCGGCCCGAGGCCATTCCGGCCCCGATGACAACAAGTTTCTGTCCCATCACGCTGCATCCTTCTTATGCGCGCCGTGTTCGTATTCCTCTAGGAAGTCGAGCACTTGCTGGCGGTAGTGGTAATAATCGGGGTGGTCGAGCAGCGCGCGGCGGGTGCGCGGGCGCGGCAGGTTTACCTCGGTGATCTTGCCGATGGTGGCGCGGGGGCCGTTCGTCATCATCACCACGCGATCGGCCAAAAGGATGGCCTCATCGACATCATGGGTAACGCAGATCGCCGTCACCTTGGTGCGCGACCAGACCTCCATCAGCACTTCCTGCAATTCCCAGCGGGTCAGGCTGTCCAGCATGCCAAAGGGTTCATCCAGCAGCAGCAGTTTGGGCGACAGCGCAAAGGCCCGCGCGATGCCCACCCGCTGGCGCATACCGTTCGACATTTCCAACGCGGGCTTGTCCATCGCATCGGCCAGACCGACGCGTTCCAGATAGTATTCTACAACCTCTTGCCGTTCGGTCCGGGTCGATTTCGGATAAACCTTGTCCACCCCGATCGAGACATTTTCCTTGGCCGTCAGCCATGGGAACAGGTTGGGCGACTGGAATACCACCGCGCGTTCCGGGTCGGCCCCTTCGACGTGATAGCCGTCCAGTTTGATCGCGCCCTTGGAAATGCCGTTCAGCCCGGCGGTCATGGTCAGCACCGTGGATTTGCCACAGCCCGAATGCCCGATCAGGCTGACGAATTCGCCCTTTTTCAGGGTCAGGTTGAAATCCTCGACCACGGTCAGCGGCCCTTTGGGGGTGGGATAGACCTTGTGCAATTGCGAGAATTGCAGATAGCGGTCGTCAATCTGGCTGACCGCGGCCTCGGCATAGGCCTTTGGCATGGCGTGGCGCGGGGTCACTTGCGGCAGGCGACGTGTTTCGGTGGCTTTGGCGGCCATGCCGACATCCATCAGATAGGCGGTGATGGCGGCGCGCAGTTCTTTGTAAGCGGCGTTTTCACCCATCTTGCTGCGGTCGCGCGGGCGTGACAGGCCCACCTTGAACACATCGCCAAGGCTGCCATCGGGGTTCAGACACAGGATGCGGTCGGCCAGAACCAGCGCCTCATCCACATCATTGGTGATCAGAACAGCCGTGCGGCGGTCAGCTTCCCAGATCGCCTCGATTTCGGCGGCAACATTGCCACGGGTCAGGGCATCCAGCGCCGACAGGGGTTCGTCCATCAGCAGCACTTCGGGCGCCATCGCCAGGGCGCGCGCCACCGCCACCCGCTGCCGCATGCCCCCCGACAACTCGGCCGGGCGGCGGTCGGCGGCATGTGCCAGACCCACCATGCCGATATACCTGGCCACCAGCGCGGCCCGTTCGGCCCTTGATGTGCCGCCGTGCACCGCATCGACCGCCAGAGCGATATTGCCCTGCACCGTCAGCCAGGGCATCAACGCATAGGATTGAAACACCAACCCCCGGTCTGGCCCCGGCCCGGTGACGGGCTGGCCCTTGAACAAGACCTGCCCCTGATCGGGCAATTCCAACCCCGCCATCAGGTTCATCAGCGTGGTCTTGCCAGAGCCCGAAAAGCCAAGGATCGCCAGAAACTCGCCGTCTTCAACCGTGAAATCAAGCTGGCGCAACACCGGGTGATCGCCATAACTTTTCGAGACTTTCCTGAATTCGATAAGTGCCATGGGGATCACCGATTGTTCGAGAAGGTGAAGGCGGATTGCAGGGCGAACATCACGCGGTCCAGCAAGAAGCCGATCACACCGATGGTCAGCACCGCCACCATGATCCGGGCCAGACTGTCCGATGAGCCGTTCTGGAATTCATCCCAGACGAATTTGCCAAGGCCGGGGTTCTGCGCCAGCATTTCAGCCGCGATCAGCACCATCCAACCCACGCCCAGCGACAGCCGCAGGCCGGTAAAGATCAGCGGCAGCGCCGACGGCAGCACAAGCCGGGTGATCTTCTTCCAGGCGCTGAGTTTCAACACGCGGCTGACCGAGACCAGATCCTTGTCGATCGACGCCACGCCAAGGGCCGTGTTGATCAACGTGGGCCAGAGCGAGCACAGCGTGACCGTGACGGCCGAGATCAGAAACGATTTCGACATCGAGCCTTCGCCCCCCACATAGACGGCCGAAATCACCATGGTGACGATCGGCAACCATGCCAGTGGCGACACCGGTTTGAAGATCTGCACCAGCGGGTTGATCGCGGCATTGGCGGTAGGGGACAGGCCCGACACGATGCCCAAGGGAACAGCAACCGCCGTGGCAATCAGAAAGCCGAAGAAGACGGTCTGAATGCTGGTCCAGATCTGCTGATAATAGGTGGGCTTGCCGGTATAGCTGCGCAGTTTCACCTCATCCGCCTTGCCTTCGGCAATCAGGGCGGCGTTGCGTTCTTCTTGGCGGGCAAAGAAGTCAGCTTCCTTGGCCTTTTCCGCCTTTGCGTCGTTGTGCAGAACGACAACCTGGGCCAGCACCTCTTTCGGCCCGGGGATGGCCCCAAGCGAGGTTTGCACCATCGGGGCCAATTGTGCCCAAAGGCCCACGAACACGACAAGCGACAGCACAGGCACGCCCAACAGGCGCCAGATGTCTTTCAGATGGGCCTTTGGCGGATCACCTGCCGCGATTTTCAGAACCGGGGTCAGAAAGGGCAGGCCAAGGGCCTTGAGCCACCCGTCCATCTTGTTGATCCGGGCGAAACGGCGGGCCTTTGCGGCTTCGTCAGCTTTTGATTTGGCGTTGGAAAGCGACGTTGGGTCGATGGCGGTCATGGGGTGGTCCTTGTGCTGGCCAAAGGGGGCCCCGCCCGACAGGCGAGGCCGCGGGTCAGATCAGTTTGCGATCAGGGTCTCGACGGTCTGCCCCGTCTTCAGCCCGATGGTCAGGCTTTCCAGATAGCTGTTCGGCTTGGTGCCGTCGTAGGGGATGCCATCAAGAAAGGCGCTGGTCGGCTCGCGGTAGCCATCGGCATCGAAATCGAACATATCGGCCGTAGCCTTGCCTTCGGCGATCAGTTCTTCGGCGGCCAGCTTGTAGATATCGGGGCGATAGACCGATTTGGCGGCTTCGTCATACCAGCTGTCCGGCTTATCCTCGGCGATCTGGCCCCAGCGGCGCATCTGGGTCAGATACCAGACCGCATCCGAATAATAGGGATAGGTCGCGTTATAGCGGAAGAACACGTTGAAATCGGGGGCGGGCCGCTTGTCGCCGGGTTCAAATTCAAAGGTGCCGGTCATGGAATTGGCAATCACCGCCGCATCTGCGCCCACATATTCGGATTTCGCCAGGATCTCGACCGCTTCGGGACGGTTGGAATTGTCGTTTTCATCCAGCCAGATCGCCGCACGGATCAGCGCCTTGGTCAGGGCGATCATCGTCTGGGGGTTTTCCTCGGCAAAGGCTTTGGTCACGCCAAAAACCTTTTCGGGGTTGTGGTTCCAGATGTCATGATCGGTAATGACGGGAACGCCAATGCCTTTGGCCACCGCGGCCTGGTTCCACGGCTCGCCCACGGCATAGCCAAGGATGGTGCCTGCCTCCATCGTTGCGGGCATTTGTGGCGGGGGGGTGACGCTGATCAGCACATCACCGGCAATCTGGCCCGAGACATCCTCGGGCGTGTAAAAGCCCGGATTGATGCCGCCCTCCGCCAGCCAATAGCGCAGTTCGTAGTTATGGGTTGAGACCGGGAACACCATGCCCAGATTGAACGGCTGGCCCCGGTCGGCATAGCTTTCGATAACGGGCTTGAGCGCGGCGGCAGAAATCGGGTGGATCGGCTTGCCGTCGGCATCTGCCGGCACATGGGGTTTCATCTCATCCCAAACGGCATTGGAAACCGTGATGGCATTGCCGTTCAGATCCATCGAAAACGGCGTGATGACATCGCCTTGGGTGCCATAACCGATGGTTGCGGCCAGCGGCTGCCCGGCCAGCATATGCGCGCCGTCCAACTCGCCCGAGATCACCCGATCAAGCAGAACCTTCCAGTTCGATTGGGCTTCCAGCGTGACATACAGGCCTTCGTCTTCGAAATACCGCTTTTCCTTGGCAACCGCCAAAGGGGCCATATCGGTCAGCTTGATAAAGCCAAGGGTCAGTTCATCTTTTTCAGGGGTAGCCGCAAACAGGGGGTGGGCCACCAAGGCAGATGACAGGCCAAGTGCGGTCAGCAGGGTGCGCGAGATCATTCTGAATCCTCATAAGAGCTGGAAATGCGAAAAAGGCCGCTGACGGCGCCGCAATAGGATGCAACGCGGTCAGGCGGCCTTGCCTGTGGTCCCGGACTTTCGGGGAAGCGAACGGAACGCCATTGCTCCGTGTTGGGTTAACGATGCGGGCCGGTGCAGACCAAGTCAAGCTTGCAGGGGCTGTCTGGAGCAAGAATGCTGCACCCGCATTCTGCATTGCAGCAAGTTGCCCGTTTTTTCAGCCTTCTGCAAAGACCGGATCAAAAATCTGGCCGTCGAAGAAGCGATTTCTGGCAAGAATCAGGCTGCCATGTGTTGCCGGCATCGCCTCCTCACGCTCGAGCGCGCCCTCGGCCCTGTCCGAGGCGCGGGGCAAGACCTCGCCCATTTCGCTGATATGGTCACGGTAGATATCACTGCGAAACACGGCGCGGGCCTTGCTGGCCGCAAGGTTTGCATCCATCGCAAAGCGCTTGGCCAGACGTTCCCCGATCCAGGCGGCCTGGCTGCGCCACGGAAAATTGGCAACCCCGTGATGAAAGCTTTGAAACTGCGGCACATGCATTTCTGGCCCCAGGGCCGAAATCAACAGACGATGCGACAGCGTTCGGTCCACCAGCTCTGCGGGCACGTCAAGATAGGCTGGCCGGGACAAGACCTCGGCCAGCGTGCCCCGGTTGCCCGGCATTTCAATCCACCGGGCCGCGCGCCACAAGGCGCGCATCACCTTGCCCGCCACCGCCGGGTTTTCACTGGCCCAGCCGGCACGCACCGCCAGAACCTTTTCCGGCGCCTGTGACCAGATGGCAGAGCCCGGCAAGACCAGCCGGGCACCCGCCTGCTCGACCGCGTGACTGCCCCAGGGTTCGCCGACGCAAAAACCGTCGATCTCTCCGGCTTGCATCGTTTCGGCCATGCGCGACGGGGGCACGGTGCGGATATCGACCTTGGCCGAGCTTGCCGCGCGTTCAAGCCAATAGGCAAGAAGTTCGGCCTGCATCGAAAAGGGAAAGGGCACGCCAATGCGCAATGGGCCTGGCAGATCAGCCAAGGCGCGCGCGGCGGCATAGGGATCACCAAAGGGCACAGCGGGGATTTGCGGCGACAGGCCGAAAATCTGCCCGTTCAAAGACAGAACCATCAAGGCTTCCAGCGCCTGCGACCCACCACCCAGACCCAAGGCCCGCGCCACAGGCATGACAGACAGCATATGGGCGGCATCGACCTGCCCGAAATCCAACAGATCGCGCAGCATCGACCACCCCGACGCCCGCACCAGATCGAAACTGACGCCCTCTTCCTTGGCAAAGCCGAATTCCCTGGCCACGATCAACGGGGCGGCATCGACAAGCGGAATATAGCCAAGGCGCAGGGTGACCGTCATTTCAAAACCTCGGCCGCAACAACAATGGCATGGGCGACATCCAACAGCTTTTTGCCTTGGTCCATCGCCGTCTTGCGCATCAAGGCATAGGCCTGCTCTTCACTCAAGCCTTTGGCCCGCATGACAAACCCCTTTGCGCGATCAATCACCTTGCGTTCTTCAAGGGCGGCTTTGGTGGCCGCCAGTTCGCTGCGCATGCGGCTGACCATGTGAAAGCGCGCAATGGCCGCATCCAGCACGGGCCGGATGCGTTCGGCCCGCAAACCGTCCACAACATAGGCGCTGACCCCTGCCTCGATGGCCGCGCGGGTCAGGCCTGGGTCAGAGCGATCGACAAACATGGCCACCGCGCGCTCGGTCGGGCGCGAGGCGAGGGTCAGTTCTTCCAGCATATCGCGCGAGGGATTGGCAACATCGATCAACACCAGATGCGGCTGGATTTCGGCAACCCGCCGCGCCAACCCCGCACCATCCCCCAGCACCTGAACGCGGTGATCACCCGACGCCCGGATCGCATCAACGATCTCAAGCGCCCGCTGCCGGTCGGCCTCTACCACGATAATGGTCAGCGGACTGTCCATCAAAGCCCCCCTTTGATGGGGCGACACTGCTGCTACAATCCTGGAATTGACAGCCAGCGACCCAAACAAAAAAGATGCTCACGTCACTACCGATCGTTTTTTATGCGATATCTGGTTTTCAGAGCAATTTTTGAGCGCTATCAGCATCCCGCAAAGGCGCTTGGGCTGAATAGCACCTGGATTTGTAGACGCCTCGCTTGGTATTTCTGAAAGCAAGGAGGACGAGATGTCCGCAAACAAATTCACAGACAAGTTCAAGCGCGATGCCGTTACTCAGGTTGAGGATCGCGGTGGCTGTGTCGCATGAATCCTGTGAGCGATTCTTTTCGTGAATTCGGCGTGGCGGCTGGAGGACATGAGAAGACGGAACAGACCGGCCTGCGGGACCCTGAACTGTCTCAATTTTAACAAAGCTCTCAAGGGCCGTGGGGCACTGACGAATTGGTTCCGATCCAGAAATGTTCCGAGCGGTGAAGCCTGCTTGCAAGTCACCGGGTGTTGACAAGAATTTGGGATGACAAAAGCCAAGCAATTTGCGCGGCCTTTAAGGCTCAAATAATACGGTATTTTTTGACTGCAGTGACATGCAGCAGCCGCAAGTCACCAGAGCTTGTAGCACTGACTTGATAAGCGACCTTCAGGTTATGAGCCGGGCTCAGCTGAACATCGTGAATACAGACAATTCAATGATTTACTCAAAAAGCGTCGATAATCCAACGTGATGGCCACGTCCTAATCGACCACATTCAGCGGGGCAAGATGGATCCTGAGTTGAAAGAGCCACACGAAACCGCATACGACGGTTGAGGTGGCGTTGAGGTAAAGAACAATCGATCAATCGGGTCAAGTTAATCGGCCATCGCGAGGGAGGATATACCCCAAGGCATCCACTTCACCGGCTCCTTAGCGAATTTGCCTAATGGCCAAGTTCATCATTTTTGCGCCATGACCGAAGAAACCCTGAACGGGCTGATACGCAGCTATCGAAGCCTGGTCCACGCGGGCCTAGGACTGTTTCTCTTCGGAATGCCCAACCCCGATACATGCACTATTACTCTGCGGCGCCCGATGATCCGACCGTTCAGCTTGACTACGACATCCATAAAATGACTGCCGCGATAGGCACTGCTTTCATCTTTAACAAAACCTGTCCCGGAGACATGACCAAGATCATTGATCGCCTCAGCCTCCGCACCTTCATTTCGAACAGTCCAGTAGACTATTGCTCCATTCGGAAACCTCTCAGGGCTCAAAACGGCGAAGTGGACATCGCATCCTTTTGGGATGGGCCCGACAGCATTGATTCCCTCCCACCGCCTCCCCCCCGAAGTCGCAGTTATCTTTACATCGGGGTCATAGCGAATGACGGACAACATACCGTTCTCGTGATAGGAGGATTTTGCAACGGCCTGCTCCTCAACCTTCGGCAGTGGGAAGAAGTGTTTGAAAGCTTCCGACCAGATATCCGCACTGTCAAACTGATCCGCTGCGCCAAGAGCTCGGTCAGCGATGTTACGAAGACTCGCCAATTGGTCTACAAATTTTGCGCAATCCTCAGCAGAAAGCCGGTTAAGATTCTCCGAACTATTCACAGGGTTCTTCACTACAGCAGAGCGCCTCATTCGCGCTTCTACCTTCTCCACCACAGCGCGAAAGTACTCGTCATCCCCCGAAACTGATTCAGAGTCTATCGTGGCCATCGACTGCGCGACAAGAACCGTAATCAGAATTGAAGACGGACGGGATGAAATCTGAAACTCGAGTGCCGCCCACATCTTAAGGTAGCGGACCATTCTTCGTGCCCTGTCACGCTCCGCGCCCTCAAACTGATCTTTCCACCAAACGTAAATTGCTTTTGGATCGCTAAATTCCCACTCATCGTCTTCAGTGGCAAGATCCCGAACATCAGCATCTCGGTCCAGGTGATAGCTCGGAATATCAATATGGAAGTCGTTATCAAAGCATATTCTATTGCATCTCGTCTTCGGCTCTGCAGTACCAGTAGCATCGTTGGCGTCATCAGCAGCATAATCGTCTAGTATCGACTGCACTTCCCGCTTTAGCTCCAGAGGCGATACATCCCCAGCATCTGCATCTCCTGGCCATTCGAGATATACGCCCAAGTCGATGTCAAAGTCTTCACCGGTTCGCGCTGGGCGGATTTGAGTGCCGAACTTGTACGACCCTTGAAGCCATGAGGATACCGGCAAACCAAATGCTGAACCTAAGCGTTCCCTGATGAAAGTTGCCAGATCGTTCCAACGTTCTTGCTGTTCTTCGACCTGAACATCGGACGGTCGAACTCGGTACGCTAATGTGTTTTCCCGGTCCTCGGGATTGTAAAATAGCTTAGCCGCAAGGCCCATCTGCACCCCTTAACTTGCGAAAATATTTTGCGATCTCTTCTCTTTGCATGAAGTCTTCTTCCTGCACCTCGTGCGCGAAGAAGGCTCGTGCTTTAAGTTTGGGAAGATGATCCCTCAGCGATGCCTCGGCCAGCCCCTTCAGATCTTCTGTCGCACCTGGCTTTGCATTGTCCAAGCGCATGTCAGGAATCTGGCTAGCAGACGGAAAGGCGTCCACTCGGACATATCGTTCTGCAAATCGATGTTTCATCATGAAATCTGTATTCATCTGCTGGGCGCCAATCATCACCGACATCAGTCTCTGATCGGTAAACCAGTCTTTCAGACCCATGTCGCTTACTAGATTCCCAGAGAAGCTGAACCTTGCTGTCGTTGTTCCAACGCTTAGGATTTCTATTTCGTCATGCTTTATGCCAAGAAAATGCAATGCCTCATGCACGGCAAGTTCATCGGGACTATTCGCGTACACACCACCGTCTACAAAACGCTCGCTCCCGATCTTGTGCAACGGGAAATAGGTGGGGGCAGCGGCAGTTGCGAGCGCCACATCGACAAGCGGAACTTTCCAATCTCTTTCATAAGTTGGATGGTGCGGAGTCTTAAATATCTGCGGACTACCCTTGGTGACATTCACAGTTGGAACAATTGTCTTCTGCTTTAGATCACCGATGCAGGTATCGGCCCCAACGATCTTTTCTATCAGTTCCCGCAATGGCCGCGCAGAGTATCTTGCCTTTGCGCGATGATTAAATAGGTCGAGGGCTACGCCAACCTGAGATTTCGGTGGGTCCTTTTGCCCGAATATTTTGATGCCCTGCTCTGCCATCAAGTTAGCCACGGCTTGCATCGTAGTCTTACCCGACGCCAGCGACAGAGCTAAAATACCCCCGATTGATGTGCCTGCGATCAAATCGAAGCGCTTGTGCAGAGGAACATCGCCGCTTTCCGCTTCAAGGCCAGCGAGGACCTGAGCGGTGTAGAGGCCTTTGTAGCCACCTCCGGATAGTGACAGAATCCTAAACGTCATGGACACAGGATAATGCGGCAGTCGCGCGATGCAACACACCATGTGGGCGTCGTTCCGCGGACAGAGCTGTTTGACCTCGGGTGGCAGAGTTCTCGTTGGTCAGCTTTACATCCAAATGGGCTGCTGGACGATTTTGATCGAGAGGCGAAGTAACCTCTACTCTGAAGCGTTGAGCAGTCACGCTGAATTCCCGTCCTCCGGAACACCCATCCCCACTCCACTTCCGGTCTCCGCCTCCTTTCCGGTCCTCCGTCCATGCTTGCCTTGATCCAGGCGCGAATCCACGCCTCATGTCGAGACGAGCAAGACGGAGCGATGCATGGTCAAGAGGCTGAAACTGAATGAGAAAACCGTCCGCGAGGCAGCGAACCTGGGGCGGGACTACCAGATCTTCGACACGGATGTGCGGGGGTTCTCGGTCACCATCTACCCTTCCGGAAACCGGGCCTTCACGCTGGACTACCGGGTCGCGGGGCGTCAGAGGCGGATGACCATCGGGCGTTGGCCGGAATGGACCGCGACGGCCGCCCGCGAACGCGCCAAGCAGCTGCGGCGCGAGATCGATGAGGGCGGTGATCCCCTGAGCCAGCGCCAGGCGGCGCGGGAGGCGCCGCGGATCAGCGATCTGATCGAACGGTATCTGGCGGAACACACGCCTAACCTCGCGCCCCGCAGCGCGGCCGACCATCACACCATCATGCACAAGCTGGTCGGCCCCGACTGGAACAAGAAGCTGGTGACGGAGATCACCAAGGCCGACGTCGAGAAGCTCTTGAACAAGATCGCCGCGGGCCGGGCCCGGCCCTCGAAGGCGAAGCCCAACAACCGGGCGCGCAAGCTGCAGGGGCCGAAGCCCACGCCAGTGCGCGCCAACCGGGTGGGCGAGGTGCTGCGCAAGATGTTCTCGCTCGCAATCGAATGGGGCATGCGCACGGACAACCCGGCCAGTGGCTTTCGCCGCCGGATCGAGACGGAGCGCGAACGGTTCCTGTCGCCCGAGGAGATCGCCCGTCTGGCCAAGGTGCTGGACGCGGCCGAGGACCAGCGCGCGGCCGGGATCATCCGGCTCTGCATGCTGACTGGCGCCCGGGTGGGCGAGGTGCGGCAAGCACGGTTCGAACGGTTCAATCTCGACCTGCTGAGCTGGTCGAAACCGGCCAGCACGACCAAGCAGCGCAAGATCCACCGCATCCCGATTTCCGACGATGTCGCAGCCATCGTGCGTCAGCGCAGCCTGCTGGTACCACGGGGCAATCCGTGGCTCTTTCCCGGCGACACGCCCGGCCAGCCGGTCAAGGAAATCCGCCGGTTCTGGGTCGGGATCCAGAAGCAGGCCAACCTGCCCGGTGTCCGGATCCACGACCTGCGCCACACCTTCGCGTCACTCCTTGTCAGTGGCGGGGCCTCACTCGAGATGATCGGCAAGCTGCTGGGCCATTCGCAGATGACGACGACCCAGCGGTACGCGCATCTGATGGACTCGCCCCTCCGACATGGGGTGAATGTCGTCGCCAGCATCTTCCGGCCGCGGCCGCAGCTCGTCCATGACGCCGACCAGGAACAGAAAAGCGCCTGATCACGCCGCGCCGCCGGTCAATCCCGCTCGCGCAGCACCCGCCAGATCGGCGCGATCTTCTTGCGGGTGGTGCTTTCCTCGGGGATGTCCCCGTTGGGCGAGTTCTGGGCGAACCAATCCTGCACCTCGTTGATCAGTTCGCCCTGCGTCGCGGGAAGGCCGCGTTCGTTGATGCGGCGGAACAGCATCAGGTTTACCCCATCCCAATCGTAGCGCGGCGCGGATCCCGGCGGTGACGCGGGGCGCCGCAGCAGATCGCGCTCGTCCTCGAACTTGTGGACCTCGTCGGCCAAGAGCAGCAGGTCGGTGATCTTCACCAGCACCCCATCGGTCGGGTCGGTGATGAACTGCCACTCGGTGGTTCCTGGAAGCCGGATCCGATAGACGCGGCATTCCTCATCGCTCGGCCCATGGCGACGGAACATCCGCATCATGTCGGCCGCGCTCACCTGCACGATTCCCGCCACGGGCTGCCTGCCGCAGATGACCGAGGCGATGCTGGTGTTCAGCGAAAGAAGGCCGGTCGCGGACCACCCGGCGACATCGGCAGCATTACAACCCCAGCGAGCAGAAATCTCGGTCAGGGAATAGAACGGGCGGGGCGGCAGGTTCATCGCGGCGGTCTCCTTTCTGCAATCGATAAAACCCAGGTCAGAAAGGCATGCGGCAGGGATGCTGTTTGCAAACAGAGACTTGTCGGCGCGTGTTTGGATGTCGGCACCATTTCCCCGCCCCTCCCACAGGCGTGCGTTATTGTCCGGGCTGATTGCCCGTCATTGGCCGTCGGGGATCATGGGAATCGCCTTGATCTGACAGGTTCAGGCTACTCGCCTTTCGCGCGAATTTGCACTATCTCACCCTGACAGGTTCGGTCAGGGATCAAGAAGTGTGAACAAGCGTCTGGGCAAGGCCATCGACATCATGCGGCTGGCAGAAGTGGCCGCCGCTCAGGCGGACGGCATCAGCCTCGTGCAGATCACCGAGACCTTCGGCGTGAACCTGCGCACCGCGCAGCGCATGTCGAAGGCGCTGGAGGCGGCCTTCCCCATGGTCGAGATCCGCATCGACAAGGACCGGCGCAAATGGTGGAAACTGAACGAACAGAAACTGCTCCATGGGCAGGGCATTCGGGACAGTGAATTGTCGGCGCTGGAGATGGGCATTCGCCGCGCCGAGCGCGACGGAGCCCTGACCGAGGTTTCGGCGCTGACCTCGCTGCGGGACCGGCTTCTTGCCACCATGCCGTCCTCCCACGCACGCCGCGCCGAGGCGGATGCTGAGGCGGTCCTGGAAGCCCGTGGCCATGCCTGCCGCCCCGGCCCCCGGGCCAAGTACGATCCCCTGATCCTCGGAGCCATCGAAACGGCTCTGAAGGGCCCGTTCACGATGCAGATCGATTATGCCGGAGCACAGGATGCCTGCCCGCGGACGCGGCAGATCGAACCCTATGGCGTGCTGTTCGGCATGCGCGGCTATCTGATCGCCCGAGAAATCGGGAACGGGTCAAGCTTCCGGCATTTCCGACTGGACCGGATCCGCAAGGCCCAGCTGCTGCCATCGTCTTTCAAGCGCGATCCGGATTTCGACCTGCGGGTCCACGCCTCCCGCGCCTTTGGGTCGTTCCATTCGGAGGCGGAGCTTGCACCGGTCGAATGGAGGTTCTCCCCCGCGGCGGCGCCGGTCGCGCGTGACTTCCTGTTTCATCCCGACCAGGAGGTGACGACCGAGGCCGACGGCAGCCTGACCGTCCGCTTCACCGCCGGAGGGTGGCTGGAGATGGCCTGGCACCTCTACCAGTGGGGCGACACCGTCGAGGTGATCTCGCCTCCCGAACTGCGGGCCATGGTCGAGGCGCACCGTCGACCGGACTTTCCCGCGCTGCCCTGACACCGCATCGCAGGAACGGCAGCGTCCCTGTTCCGGCCCACCGTCGCAGACATGTGTCGATGAATGCGGATCGGCGCGGCGATCCGCGTTGATCCGCAGAATCAACGCGCCCACCATCACCGGAAATGGCGGAATGGCGCTGGGCGCATCTGCAATTCCGGTTTCCGGGCAGGCCAGCAATCCCCAATGAAACTTGGGCTGGAATGGCCCTTGGCCTGTCCGTTCCGGTCTCCGCCTAGGTTCCGGTCCCACCGCTCTGCTTGCCTCGCCCCGTCTCCGGCATCGACCGGGATCTGGATGGGAGTACGAGATGCAAACCACGACCGCTGCCCCCGAGGGCCAACCCCTGAACCTTTTGGCGGATTGGATCAGCCGCGACCAGCTTGCGGGTGAGCTGGGCGTTGCCAGCGACACCCTCGCCCGGTGGGAAGCCCGTCACGAAGGCCCGCCCTGCACCCGGATCGGGCGCAAGGTGTTCTATCGGCGCACCTCGGTTGAGGCGTGGATCCGCGCGCAGGAACAGGTCCGCCCCGCGCCGAAGACCCGGGGGCGGCGCTGATGACCGCCCCGCATCGCCCCGCCCGACGCCCTGCCGTCGATCCCGCCTGGCGTGCGCAGCGTCTGGCCGAGGCGCGCACCGTCGTCGCCAACGTCGCGCGTCATTCCGATCATCTCGTCCGCCTCGCCTGTCAGGTGCTGACCACCCACGGCCAATCGGAGCGCGAACGCCGCGATGCGCGCGCCCTGCTCTTTGCGATCGAGGCCCGATGCCCGGCCCGCCATCGCCGCGCGCAGGCCCTCGATCCCGAGGTCCGCCGATGAAGCGCCGTGGCACCCCCGAGGCCGATTTGCAGCGTTCCGTCGTGCAGGCGCTGCGCATCGCCCTGCCCCGCTCGGCCATCATCCATCACTGCGCCAACGAGGTGACGGAGGCTGGGCCACGAGGGGCCAAGCGCCAGGCGATCCTTGTCGGCATGGGCGTCCATGCCGGATTCGCGGATCTGATGGTGCTCTGCGACGGTCGCGTGCTGTTCCTCGAACTGAAGGCGCCGAAGGGGCGGCTGCGGCCGGAACAGGAAGCGTTCCGCGTTGCGGTGCAGGCGCAGGGGTTCGGCTGGGCGCTGGTGCGCAGTCTCGACGATGCGCTGGGCGCGCTGGCCGGACACGGGTTCACCACGCGCATCGCCCTTGCCCCTCGGAGGCCCGCGCCATGAGCCACGAGGCCACCAACTGGGCCATCAAGCAGCGCGGGTTGAAGCCGACGACCAAGATCGTGCTCTGGCACCTCTGCGACCGTTTCAACCCCGACTACGGCTGCTTCCCCTCGCAGGACCGGCTGGCGCATGACTGCGAGATCAGCCGTTCCACGCTGAACGATCACCTTGGGCAACTCGAGGCGGTGGGCCTGCTGCGGCGTGTGCCGCGGCTGGATCCCATCACCAAGCGCCAGCTGCCGACCCGCTACATCTTGGGGTTTGAGCCGGGCTTCACACCTTTGGCTGTGGTGCCGTGTCCGGAAATCGGACACGGGGAGCACGAGGACGCAGAAACGCTCGACGTTGCCGATGGTTGTGAAGGCAATGGGACGGCTGATGCCCTGCCGTGTCCGGATTTCGGACACGGGGATGGCGCTAGGCCCGTGTCCGATTTTCCGGCCGAGCCGTGTCCGGAAAATGCCGAAAGCCGTGTCCGGATTTCGGACACTAACCCTGTAAGGGAACCTCTAAGTAAACCAGTAAAGGAGGAGGAGGGCGCGCAGGCGCGCGATGCGATTTCCGATGAGGTTTTCGGGGACCTGCTCGACGCGCTGGGCCTCGACACCGCCGCCCTGCCCGGCTGGTGGCAAGGCTGGCCGCCCCGGCTGCACGTCCAGCGCTGGCGCGACGAGCTGGGGCTGACCGAGGCGGAGATCATCGCTGCCGCCGAGGCCAGCCGCCAGGAACACCCCGAACCGCCCGATGGACCGAAGGCGCTGGACCGCGCCATGCAGCGTGCAGCAGGGCGCAAGGTCGAGGATGCGGGACGGAAGCGCAGAAAGCCCAAGGCGGCCCCCGCCCCAACGGCAAAGCCGATCACCGACTTGCCCGCCTTCTACGCCGATCTGGTCAACTCCGACCGCTACCTGCCGGTCAGCGCGATCAGCAACACGATGCGCGACGCCATGCTGGCCCGGGGCCTAGTGACAGCCGAACGCCTGCGCGAGCGAGGTGTTCGATGACACTGCAACGGCCGATCGGCCGTGCGGGCGGTCGAGCCATTCAACGTGCGCTGGGCGTGCAGGCGGCGCTGGAATGGGCGTTCCGGGTGGAACAGGCGCAGCTCGAGCTGCCCCCGCCCCCGGACGTCACCGAGGAAGGCTTCGGCTTCGGCCTCGAATACGTGCTGCTGCAACGGGCCGTGCTGGGCTGCAAGATCGACGGCGGACAGCACAAGATCGGCGCCTACACCCACGAGGATGCCGAGGTGATCGCCGCCACCGTCGCCGGAATCCCCGACAGCCTCGGCGGCAAGCGCATGGCGATCCGCGTCGCCGAACTGGCCCGCGCCGGGCTGACCCCGGACTGGATGCCAGGCGCCGTTCCACGCTGCGTGCCGACCATCGTCAAGCAGAACCAGCACGGCACGCATGCTGGCACCATCGTCGTGGGCATAGAACGCATCCGCGTGCGTGGCGTGGGATCGCGCGCCACATGGAAAACCATCGACATCCTGGCATGCCCGGTCACCTTCTCCCCCCACCCGCAGCAGATCGAGGCCGCCCGGCGTGGCTATGACGACTGGTGGCAGGCGCTGAGCTGGGTTCGGGACGGGCTGATTGCGGGCGGGATGTTGCGAGAGGTTGAGGTGACAGGGGCGATGCCGAAGGCGCGGCCGTGGGAGGGGAGCCGGTGACATGTCAGACGGACCGTCATATCGCAGCTCCGGACTGTCCGACCCACGCTCGGACCTTTCATGTCAGTTCAGACCCTACCGGGCCGCTTCTTCGGTCTTTGGGCGCCCCAATATCCGCCTCTCCGACTTCAAGCTCTCGACCATCACCTTGAAGCCATCCCGAAACGACGTCCCGGACGGCTGCAACACCAGCCTCGGTTCGCAAGGCGCATTCCCAGATTGTCGCAACCCTCCAACCGGCCAGCAACAGCGCCGATCTAACGGCACTGTCCCGCGCCACATTCGAGCTGAACTTCGACGCCCAGAATTCCGGGCGTGTTGCCGGAGTGCTTGCATAACGGCAGCCCAGGTGCCGGTGCCAGAAGCACCCGTGCACGAAGATGACGGCCTTGTATTTCGGCAGCACAAGATCCGGTTTGCCGGGTATGCCCTTGGCATGGAGCCGATAGCGAAAGCCCAGCGCATGCAAGGACCGCCGGAGGGCCAGCTCCGGCTTCGTATCCTTTCCGCGGATGCCGGCCATCATCCGGGAACGGGTCTGGCTGTCGACGATGTCGGTCATTTGCCTCCTGGCCTCGGCCGGTGGACCTGGTATACAGCCAATGATCCGAATTCGAGAGGTCTCTGATTTGCCAGCCACTTTCGGCATTGTCGATCTGTTCGCAGGTCCGGGAGGCCTTGGAGAGGGGTTCGCCTCGCTGGAGGCTGGCGGCCAGCACCCGTTCCATATCGGCATTTCCGTGGAGAAGGAGGCATCGGCACATCGGACACTTCGGCTCCGCGCCTTTCTGCGTGACCATGTCTCGCGACACGGCGCCCTGCCGGAAGCCTTCGTGAAGTTCCATGCCGGTCTGACGGACGAACCGGACTGGTCCGGGGTGGATGCCGCCGCATGGGCAGAGGCGACAGCCGAAGCTCGCTGTCTCGAGCTGGGCAGTGAAGCAGCCGCAGCAGCCATCGACGAGGCTATAGGTCGGCAGCGACAGCGCTTCGACGACACGATCCTGATCGGGGGGCCGCCATGCCAGGCCTATTCGCTGGTCGGGCGGGCCCGTTCGCGCGGCAAGACGGACTACGTCCCAGAGGAAGACCACCGGCATTACCTTTTCCGCGAGTACATCCGGGTGCTCGACCGGTTAAGACCTGCCGCCTTCGTCATGGAAAACGTCAAGGGCATGCTGTCCTCGACCGTCGAAAGTCGACTGGTCTTCGAGATGCTGATGGAAGACCTCGCTTCCCTGGGCACAGGTCACGGCCATCACTACGAGCTTCGGGCGATCCGACTTATCGATGGAATGGCCACCCTGCAAGAGGCGGCACAGCCTTCCGACTTCATCGTGCGTGCCGAACAGTTCGGTGTTCCGCAGCGCCGCCATCGCGTCATCATCGTCGGCATCAGGTCCGATCTGGCGGCCCGGGCGGTCGGCGCAAGCATTTCGGTATCGGGCCCAACCCGCACGGTCGAGGACACCATCGGCAACATGCCATTTCTGCGCAGCGGCATCAGCCGCGCGTCAGACACCGCCGAGGCATGGAGAAAGGAGGTCGCAGGGTTCGCCAGCCTGCTCGCGAAGATTTCCAAGAGCGACGAAGACGGTACCCTCGCGTCGGAATTCAGCGAGATACGGGAAGTCCTGAAGCACGGCGCCGAAACCCGCCGCTCCTCCTCCATGCTTCCTGCCGCCTATGGAACTTCGAATGACGACCTGATGCGCTGGCTGGAGCGTCCAGGCTTGCACGCACTGGCCCAGCACGAAACCAGGGGTCACATGGCCACGGACCTCGGCCGCTACCTGTTTGCCGCAGTCTTCGGCAAGGTGCGTGGCTATAGCCCGAAGGCCACCGACTTCCCGCTGGCCCTCAGCCCGGATCATCGGAACTGGCACAGCGGCGTCTTCAACGACCGCTTTCGCGTCCAGCTTGCGCATGAGCCTTCGACAACGGTGACCAGTCACATCTCGAAGGACGGGCACTATTTCATCCACCCGGACCCGCTCCAGTGCCGCAGCCTGACGGTGCGCGAAGCTGCCCGGTTGCAGACCTTCCCAGACGACTATCTCTTCCTCGGTAACCGGACACAGCAGTATGTCCAGGTTGGAAATGCGGTCCCGCCTTTCCTAGCAAGGCAGATTGCAGCGCTCGTCCATGCATCCCTGACAAAACCGGACACCCTCAACCTCTGAGGCACCTCCTGCACCTTGTAACAACGATCCGTTCGCGCCAGAGTAGATCCTGATCGTACTGCCAAGGGTTCGCATGCAGGAAATTGTTGTTTCAAGACGGGCAGATGCCACGCCTCACGCCGCGGCATTGATCGAGGGCCTGAGGGATATCGGTTATTCCCTAGAAACGGCCATTTCAGACATTATCGACAACTCGATCACCGCGGGCGCCCATCGGATCGAGATTGTCACGGAGACCTATTCGGACGAGCCCTATATCGCGATCATCGACGATGGCCTGGGCATGACCGAAGACGAACTTGTCGCAGCAATGCGACCCGGCAGCAGAAACCCGCTGGCCACACGTGATGAACCGGACCTCGGTCGGTTCGGCCTTGGCCTGAAGAGCGCCAGCTTCTCCCAGTGCCGTCGGCTCACGGTCGTGTCCCGGCGTTCCGGACAAACCAGCGCAGCAATCTGGGATCTTGATGATGTCGCCGAACGGAACGAATGGGCGGTGCAATTACCCGATCATTTCGATCTCATCCCCGGCATCGAGAAGCTGGGGCAGCAGGGTACGCTTGTGCTCTGGCAGAAACTTGACCGACTGACTGGCGGTTATTCCCACAATGCGGCCAAGCGCGCGGAGGTCATCAACCAGAGGATCGCTGAAACAGAGCGCCACCTGCGCCTCGTGTTTCATCGGTTCATGGAGGATGCCAAACCGCTGCGCATTCTCCTGAACGGGCGACTGCTTCGTCCCCTTGATCCGTTTGCCCGAAAGAACCCCGCGACCATTTCAGACCCGGAAGAAAAGCTGAGCCTTATCAGGGGTGATGTGGAGATCCAGAGCTTCACGCTTCCCCATCACAAGCAGATGGGAAAGACGGAATGGGAGGATATCGGCGGGCCGGAGGGTCACCTGAAATCACAGGGCTTCTATCTCTATCGCGGCAAGCGCCTGATCCTGCATGGCACATGGTTTGGTCTGTGCCGCCAGTCCGAACTGACCAAACTGTCCCGGGTCAGGATCGACATTCCCAACAGCATGGACGCGGACTGGAAAATCGACGTCAAGAAATCCTCGGCACAGCTTCCGCCAGTCGTGCGCGATCGACTGAAAAAGGTCATCGAACGCATTCTTGCCGGTTCGAAGCGCACCTACAGCAAGCGGGGACAGAAGCTCGTCGATCATGAACGGCTGCCCATGTGGCACCGGATTCAGGCAGATGGGCAGATCCGCTACCGCCCGAACATCGAACATCCCGCATTTGCCGATTTCGCCGAAAGCCTGCCCCCGGACTTGCGGCGCGGCTTCTTCAACTGCATTGCACTGGTCGGGGCGTCATTGCCCATCGAAACGTTGCACGCAGACATGGCTGGCACAGCCGAGCAAATCGTCCCGGATCGGGTGGACGAAGACACGCTTGCCCAAGCCGTGCAGGCAACCCTCTCCGTCCTTCTGGGCGCGCGCAAGGACATCAAGGAAATCAAGTCGCTGATGAAGGACGTCGATCCGTTCAGATCGGCTTGGGAAGACACGGAACGCATCATCGCTGCGACGATTGAGACCAAGGAAACCGAATGAATCCTTTGCTCCGCGCTCTTGAAGGCATCGTTCAGATTGACATCGGATTGCTGCCCAAACCGCTGACGGCGGAGAAGATTCGTTCAGCAATAGCTGAGCAGCTCAAGAATCAAACATTCAATGGAAAGGTCAGTGCGGACGAAGCTGAGCAGGTGGCACGCCTGCTTGAAGAAAAGCATGGCATCAGCATGGGCCTCGGCGCGATCGTCGATGCCAAGGAATTTGAACCGTGGCTGAACGACGCCAAGATCAATGACGAAGTCGGCGACTTCTACTGGGGTCGATATCGACAGTTGCTCTTCAAAAAGGGACTGCCGAAATCGGTTATCGATGCCACGGACACCGTCACTGACAAGGTCTTGGATAGACTTGGTAATCCACGCGACATGAGCCCCTGGAGCCGCCGCGGCATGGTCGTGGGCCATGTGCAAAGCGGCAAGACCGCCAACTACACGGGGCTGATCTGCAAGGCGGCGGATGCGGGCTATCGCCTGATCGTCGTGATCGCGGGCATCCACAACAACCTGCGCAACCAGACCCAGGCCCGCATCGACGAGGGCTTCATCGGCCGGGATACCGGACGGCTGGCTCATGCCAACAAGGCGCAGCGTCAGAAGATCATCGGGGTCGGCCAGTTCGATCAGCGCGAGTTTCCGGTCTCTCTCACCAACACGCTGCGCGATTTCAACAAGGCGACGGCGACAACGAACACCAGCCAGATCGGGCAATACAACGTGCCCGTCGTCCTGGTGATCAAGAAGAACTCAAGCACGCTGAAAAACCTGCTGGAATGGCTGAAGGAACATTCTGTCCACCAGGGCACGCAGATGGTCAGCCAGCCCATGCTGCTGATCGACGACGAGGCCGACAATGCCTCGATCAACACGGCGTATGCGCGCGATGAAGTGACCCGCATCAATGGCCAGATTCGCGAGCTGCTTTCGCTGTTCCACCGCAGTTGCTACGTCGGCTACACGGCCACTCCCTTCGCCAACATTTTCATCGATCCGGATACCGACGACGAAACGCTGAAGCAGGATCTGTTCCCGCGGCACTTCATCATCGGCCTCGACGCGCCGTCCAACTACTTCGGGGCGCAGAAGGTGTTCCTCGATGCCCGCGAGCGGCATGTCCGTCTGATCGACGACAACGAGGACATCCTGCCGATGAAGCACAAGATCGACCATCCGGTCGATGTGCTGCCGGAAAGCCTCATCCGAGCCGTGCGCGCATTCATCGTCGCGCGGGCGATCCGGAATGCCCGGGGCCAGCAAGCAGCGCATGCCTCAATGCTGATCAACGCCTCGCGCTTCACTGATGTCCAGGGGCGGTTGCGTTCCCGCGTGGCCGATGTGGTCGACAGGATACGAGCCGCGGTTGCGGTCGATGGGGCCAAAGGGACGGCAGCGCTGCGCAATCCTGAGATTGCCGCGCTGCATGCGGTCTGGGAGGCGGAGTTTGCCGCGGCAGAAGGCGCGGACTGGCCCACCGTCCAGGCTCGCCTGCATGAGGTTCTGGTTGCCGCGCGTGTTGTCGAAGTCAACGCTTCGAAGCGGTCGCAGCCGCTCGACTATGACCAGGCCGGGGAACATGGCGTGACGGTGGTTGCCGTCGGCGGTTTCTCCCTCTCGCGCGGCCTGACGCTGGAAGGGCTGACCATCAGCTACTTCCTGCGAAACTCCATGATGTATGACACCCTGATGCAGATGGGCCGGTGGTTCGGCTACCGGCCGGGCTACGAGGATCTGTGCCGGATCTGGATCCCCGCTGACGGTGTGGGCTGGTATGCCCATATCCACGAGGCGATGGACGATCTGCAGACACAGCTGAAGCGCATGGAACTGGCCAAGGCCACGCCAGAGCAGTTCGGTCTCGCCGTGCGCAGTCATCCGGAATCGCTGATCGTGACGGCCCGAAACAAGATGGGCACTGGGCGCGAGTTCCCTATGAAAGTCGGCCTCGCTGGCAAGCTGGTCGAAACGACACGCATCCGCACGGATCGCGATCAGCTGGACCGAAACCGACAGGCCGGGCAAGCCCTGGCGGCGGCAATCAAGGCCAGCGGGCTGGCACCGCAACACCCTTCCCGCGGAACCCTTT
Organism: Pseudotabrizicola sp. L79; assembly: GCF_036553525.1. Taxonomy (NCBI): domain Bacteria; kingdom Pseudomonadati; phylum Pseudomonadota; class Alphaproteobacteria; order Rhodobacterales; family Paracoccaceae; genus Pseudotabrizicola; species Pseudotabrizicola sp. L79. The sequence goes on from NZ_JAZHDA010000045.1 coordinate 416,080, forward strand.
TCAGCGGCGTCTCTGTCGATCTGATCCGCGATTTCCTGCGTGCATTCCGCGCCGATGCCTCTGACCCCCTAACCGATCCGAGGCTGATGGCAGATTACATAGATGCGCGCGCCGACACCGAGCTCAGGGAATGGGATGTCCTCTTCGCCAGTGCACAGAAGGCAGATGCGACACCCGCCGATCTGTCCGGGATCGACATGCGGGCCTTCGGTCGATCAGTCGGCGAGCCGGATCTCCGGCAGGGCGTCCTCGCAATCAGCGGCACCAGCAGACGCGTCGGTTCGCCCGGCGACGAGCGTGTCGGGCTGACCAAGGAACAGATCGACGCAGCCACCAATGCCTTTCGCGAAGAACGGATCAGAGACGGAAAGCCCGTTCCGGAAACCCTTCCGCCCCGCATTTTCTGCGAGGTCAGGGGGCGCCGCCCGTTGATCATCCTCCGGTTCGTCGAACCCGTGGTTCCAGAAGAGCTGAAGGCGAAATCGCCAGATCTGGTCTTGGCATGGAGCATCTGCTTCCCGCCATCAGAGGTTCAGGGCGGCACCGTGGAATACATCGTCAACACCATCCGGATGCGCGAGATGTTCGGCGAGGAAGAGATCGAGGAGGAGGCGCTCGGTGATACCGACTGACACACCTTGGTCCGGCCTCGAGGCTGGGAAAGTGGACACGCGCCGGGTTTCGGCATCGGCACGGTGGAACTGGTTCTGGGCGGTGATGCCGCGTGCCGATGTGGCACTTGTCCTGCAACTAGCGGACCTTCCGAAACCCGCCCCCGACCTGCCTAAGCTGCGTAACCTCGAAATCCGGTTTCAGACACTTCCCGGTGGCCCGATTCTCTACATCCGGCTCAAGGACAGCGCGCAACTCGAACTGTTCGAGACCCTCTGCCGCGATGTGATGGCGGCTGGCGAGCTTGCCGAGACGGAGGCCGAGGCTCTCGAACGCGCCATAGGCCGCACTTTCCGCTGGCACTATCTGCTGCGTGGCGGAAAGCTCGAGGTCTTGTCGGAAGAAGCCCAGAAGGGGCTGATCGGCGAGATCGAGGTGTTGAAGCTGCTGATTTCCACGCTCGGTGCCAAACCGGCGCTGACCGCCTGGACCGGGCCTTCTGGCGCACCAAAGGATTTCGAGCTGAAGGCCGACTGCATCGAGGTCAAGGCGCGGCGCGGGGCCTCGCAGCCCTTCGTGAAGATCACGAACGAGTTCCAGCTGGCAGATGTGCCGGAACGTCGCCTATGGCTGGCAGTGCTGGCCGTCGACAAGGTGCAGCCGCCGCACGGCCGGACGCTGACCGAGTATGTCTCGGAAGTCACCGAGCTTCTGGAGCGAACCGAACCTTCGGCCATCATGGATTGGGACCTGCACCTTGCTGATGCCGGTTTCGACATCCTGCACGACTATTCGTCCTGGCGCTGGATCGTGTCGTCCCCCGATTTCCACGCCGTGACCGAGGACTTCCCTCGGATTGCCGCACCAGTGCCGCTCGGAGTCTCGGTTGTTTCCTACGCCCTCGCCCTTTCTGCCTGCACGCCATTCCGGACGGAGTGGATCACGGTGCAGGAAAAACTGAACGAAGCAGAGCAGCCATGAGCGAACTCGACGAATATCACCAGAACCTGATGGCCGATATCCGCCGCGAAGCGGATGCCAGTGGCATATTCCCTGTGGAAGCTTTTTTCGACCGTATGACCGAACGGCTGACTGAGGCCGGTGAACTGGAAGTCGCAGATCGCGCCTACTACCAGAGCGGGGAAGGTGCCCAGAAACTGCGGATTGACGGATATGCAGGTGACCCGCGCGACAGCGAAGGTGTTCTAGGGCTGATCGTCTGCGACTTTGCCGACAGCGACACTGTCCAGACCTTTGGCAAGGGGGATGTGCCCCCGATCCTGAATCCTCTGATCCGCTTTCTGAAGAAGGCAAAGACCGAAGAATTCCGCGACTCGCTGAACGAGGCCAACCCCGCCTTCCAAGTCTCGGACCTGATTATCACGACTTGGTCGCAGGTTACGAAGGTCAAGTTGATCCTCATTTCCAACCGGCAGTACATCGGCCGCGACGATACGGTAAAACTGGCAGAAATCGGCGACGTGCCGATCACATGGTCAGTCTGGGATCTGGCGCGCTTCGAACGGTTCGACAGGTCGGGACAGGCCCGCGAGGACATGGTCATCGACTTTGCCCAAGATTTCGGGGCGCCCCTTCCGGCGCTCAAGGCGTCGCAGACGGGAGCTGCCCTCGAAAGCTACCTCCTGATCGTGCCGGGGGAGCAGTTGGCCAAAATCTACGACAAGTGGGGCGCACGCCTTCTCGAGGCCAACGTCCGGTCTTTCCTTCAGGCAAGGGCCAAGACCAACAAGGGCATCCAGAAGACCATCAAGGACGAACCTGAACTCTTCTTCCCCTACAACAACGGGCTGTCGGCCACCGCCGATGCCGTTTCGTGCGTGCGGACGGATGACGGGCTGGCGGTTGCGTCGATCAGCAACTTGCAGATCGTCAATGGCGCTCAGACAACCGGGTCAATCCACGCTGGGCTGAAGTCTGCGAAGGAACAGCTCCCGCAAGTCTTCGTGCAGATGAAACTGACTGTCGTTCCTTCCGACAGGTCTGAGGACATCGTGCCGAAGATCTCGGAATACGCGAACACCCAGAACAAGGTGAACGCTGCCGACTTCTTCTCGAACCATCCCTTCCATATCCGGATGGAACAGTTTTCGCGCAGCGTTCTCTTTCCGGCGCGTGCTGGCGAGCGTCATGATACCAAGTGGTTCTACGAGCGTTCCCGAGGTCAGTTCGTCAACGCGCGGCCGAAGGTGAAAGGGAAAGCCCAGACTGATTTCGACATCCAGTTCCCAAAATCACAGCTCTTCAGCAAGACCGATCTCGCCAAGTTCGAGTTCTCGGCGGCCGGCCAGCCGCACATCGTTTCGCGCGGGGCCCAGAAGAACTTCGCCGAATTCGCCAAGGACATCGGTGAATCATGGTCCAGGAGCGACGCCAAGTATGACGAGCTCTGGTACAAGCGGCTTGTCTCGAAGGCGATCGTGTTTCGCTGGCTCGAGACCGAGGTTCCGAAGCAGCCGTGGTACGAGGGTGGCTATCGCGCCAACATCGTCACCTACTCCATGGCCAAGGTGTTTCACGATGCCAACGGCGAGAAGCAGGTCCTCGACCTCGACGCGATCTGGAGACGGCAGTCTGTACCGGAGGCCCTCCAGCGCGCTCTGCTTCTGGCCGCAGCAGAGGCACATGACGTCATCACCCACCCTCCCGCAGGTGTCCGCAACATGTCGGAGTGGGCGAAGCAACAGGCCTGCTGGAACGGGATGAAGGGTCGGACGCTGAACTATGGCGATGACTTCGAGACCTGCCTGACCCTCGTGGATACCGCCAAGGCGGCAAAGCGCGACGAGAAGGCAAAGAAGGCAATGACCGAGGGCATAAATGCCCAGGCGGAGGTCGTGACCTTGGGCGCCGAATTCTGGAGCGGAGTCTTGGCTTGGGGGCGCGAGCGGAAACGCCTTACGCCCAAGGACATGCAGATCCTCGAAGTTTGCGCATCCATGCCGCGCCGGATTCCCTCGGACCTGCAGGCACGCCATGCCCTCGATGTGCTCGGACGCATGAGAGACCAGGGGTTCGGCGAGTCCTAGGCTGCAACCCCCTCCTCTGGTTCCTCCCCGGCCCTGAACGTATGCGGGGGGGCGCAGCGCGGCGTTTCGCTAGCGACAGGCATTTTCACCGGGGAATCCAGGCGGAAGCCACCTGCCCGATGACCTCGGGAAAAGAGACTCATTATCAAAGGCTTGCGGAATCACGATCTTGACGCGCTGGATTCTTTGCGGAATCCAGGGAAGCCAGTTTGCAGAGGCCACCACGCCGGAAGCCAACCAGCGGAAGCCACTTGCAGGGAAGCCATTGAATCCGCGTGCATTTTTCATTTGACAAAGCTGCCCCCCTTGACCTACCACTTGATCATCGAAGAATTGCGCCCGGAGGAAACCCCTCGCGGGCGTTTCTCATTTCCCGACATCGCGGATCCTGATCGTGACGCTGGCAGCGCCCAGCGCGCATCGGCGTGTCCGCCCTGCCCCAGATGAAAGCCACCCGATGGACCTGGTCTTTGCGCCGAGCCAGATTGAAACTTGGCCTCTCGACCGGCTGCGCCCCTATGCCCGCAATGCAAAGATCCACGGCACGGACCAGGTCGCCAAGATCGCAGCCAGCATGGCCAAGTTCGGCTGGACCGTGCCCTGCTTGGTGGCCGACGATGGCGAGCTGATCGCTGGGCATGGCCGGGTGCTGGCGGCCGCGATGCTGGGGCTGACCGACGTGCCGGTGATCCGGCTCGGCCATCTGGATGAAGCCGAGCGCCGGGCCTACCGGATCGCCGACAACAAGCTGACCGAGCTGGGCGAGTGGGACGAGGCCATGCTGCGCGATGAAATCGCGGGGCTGCTGGCCGAAGATTTCGACCTAACGCTGCTTGGTATCCCAGACGAGGATCTAGACGCGCTGCTGCGCGATCCGGATCAGGCGGAAGGCGGCGCGGTCGAGGGCGAAGATGACATTCCCGAGCCGCCGGTCACGCCGGTGTCCATGGCGGGCGACCTCTGGCAGCTCGGGTCGCATCGGCTGATCTGCGGCGACAGCACCGCCGCCGATGTGGTCGTGCGGCTGCTCGGCGATGTGCGCCCGCTGCTGATGGTCACCGACCCGCCCTATGGGGTGGAGTACGACCCAAGCTGGCGCAACCAGGCAGGAGCGGCCAAGACCAAACGCACCGGCAAGGTGCTGAACGACGATAGGGCCGATTGGCGCGAGGCTTGGGCGCTGTTCCCCGGCGACGTGGCCTATGTCTGGCACGGCGCGCTGCACTCCTCGACCGTTGCCGAGAGCCTGGTGGCGGCAGGTTTCGCAGTGCGGTCGCAGATCATCTGGGCCAAGGACCGCCTCGTCCTCAGCCGCGGCGATTACCACTGGCAGCATGAACCTTGCTGGTATGCCGTCAAAAAGACCGGCAAGGGTCATTGGGCAGGCGACCGGAAGCAGACGACGCTCTGGCACATTTCCGGCAAGGACCAGGATGCCGCCACCGTGCACGGCACACAGAAGCCGGTGGAATGCATGCGCCGCCCGATCTTGAACAACTCCAGCCCGGGTCAAGCAGTGTTCGAACCCTTCATGGGATCCGGCACCACCCTGATCGCGGCCGAAACCACGGCGCGCGTCTGCTTCGGCATCGAGTTGAACCCGGCCTATGTCGATGTGGCCATCGAGCGCTGGCAGCAATTTACCGGCGCCAATGCCGTGCTGGCGGACACCGGCGAGACCTTCGCCGACCTGAAGGCCAAGAGGCTGGCGGCATGAATGCGCCCCTCTTGCCGGGCAGGATCGAACACTGGCCTCTCGCCCGGCTGAAGCCCTACGCCCGCAACGCCAAGACCCACGACGCCGATCAGGTGGCCAAGATCGCGGCCAGTATGGCCGAGTTTGGCTGGACGGTGCCGGTGCTAGTGGCGGCCGACGGCGAGTTGATCGCTGGTCATGGTCGCATCTTGGCCGCCGCCCAACTCGGCCTGTCCGAGGCCCCGGTGATCGTGCTCGGCCATCTGACTGAAGCCCAGCGCCGGGCGTATCGCATCGCCGACAACAAGCTGACCGAGTTGGGCGGCTGGGACGAGGCGCTTCTGCTGCAAGAACTGCAGGCGCTACTGGCCGAGGATTTCGACCTCGGGCTGATCGGGATCCCCGAGGATGAACTGGACGCGCTGTTGGCCGATCCCGACGAGCGCCCATCGATTTCTGATGATGCGGCCGATGCGATCCCGGCCCCGCCCGCTGATCCGATCACCAAGCCGGGCGACATCTGGGCGCTTGGCAAGCACCGGCTATGTTGCGGCGACGCGACCGATCCTGCCGCTGTCGCCAGACTGATGCAGGGCGAACAGGCCACGCTGATGTTCACCTCACCGCCCTACGCCCAGCAGCGCGACTATGGTGCCGCCAAGGAAAAGGTCGGCGATTGGGATGCGCTGATGCAATGCGTGTTCGGGGCGGCGCCAGTCACGGCCGACGCACAGCTGCTGGTCAATCTCGGCCTCGTGCACCGCGACAGCGAATGGCAGCCCTATTGGGAAGGATGGGTGGAATGGATGCGCGCCTCTGGCTGGCGGCGGTTTGGCTGGTATGTCTGGGACCAGGGGCCGGGCTTGCCGGGCGATTGGAACGGCCGCCTGGCCCCGTCGCACGAGTTCATTTTCCACTTCAACCGCGCGCCCCGCAAACCGCACAAGACCGTCCCGTCCAAGCACGCGGGCGAAACCCTAGGCGGCGGTGGGCTGCGCGGGGCCGACGGCACGGTCCACGCCAAAACCGGAACCGGCAACGCGATCCAGAGCCACCGTATTCCGGACTCTGTGTTCCGCATCATGCGCAACAAGGGCGGGTTGGGTGCGGCCGGGTCGCATCCGGCCGTGTTTCCGGTTGCGCTGGTCGAGGCCGTGCTGACGGCATACTCGGAACCGGGTGACCTGATCTACGAGCCGTTTTGCGGCTCCGGCACCCAGATCGTCGCCGCCGAACGCACTGGGCGGCGGTGCTTCGCGATGGAACTGGACCCGGTCTATTGCGACGTTGCAGTGCGGCGTTGGGAGTTGGCAACAGGCAAGACCGCGCAAAGATCCTCAGTTGATGAAGCCACTGTATGAACGCCGCCGCCCGAGTTGGGCGGCGGTCATGTCGAAGTCAAAGAGGAAGCTGGTCATGCTGCAGGCAATCGATACACCCTTCCCCGCGCATCGTCCTTTTCCGAGCTGACCTCGAGGCCCAGCTTCTTTTTCAGTGCCCCGGCCATCGCGCCGCGAACCGTGTGCGACTGCCAGCCAGTGGCCGTCATGATCTCTTCAATCGTAGCGCCATCGGGATTGCGCAGCATGGAAATCAGAGTGGCTTGTTTGGTGCCTGTGCGCAGCTTCGGCTGACTTGCAGCAGGCAATATGGGCGCAGGCATTTCAGCCGCATGTTTGCGGATGGCGACAACGGTCTTGACCACCACCGGTTCGATCCCGATGGCCAGCAACCCGGCGTCCGTCACCACCAGCGTGGTGCCATGGCCATCGCCGGTTTCGCGCCAGAGCGGCTCATTGCGCCGCAGGTTGGCATCGACCTCCTGCAGCCAGCCGTGTTCGATCATTTTGGTGACGGCCATCTTCGCCGCCGCCCCGGCCAGCCCCTTGGGCAACGGCAGGGCGATGTTGTCGGGGCGCTGGGCCCCGGCGCTGAGGATGATGGTCTGGGTTTCTGTCAGCTTGGTCATCGCGTGGTCCTCTACAGGTCGTGGGTGGCAAGGAAGGCGGTGATGCGCAGCAGGGCGATTGCGGCATCGCAGACGGCGATGCGTTCGGCCTCCCATGCAGCGGTGATGGCATCCTGTTCGATCTGGTGGCGCTGGGCGGGATCAAGCAGCATGTTCGCCCTCCTTGAAGGCGGCGTCAGTGATCTGGCGCAGCAGGCTGGCATAGTGATTGAGGGTGCCCACATCGCCCCAGTTGATTTCGTCGGGGTGGGTGTCGAAATGGTCGTCGCTCAGGGCCTTCAGGCGCTCCAGCATCGCGTCGATCTGGAACTTGGTGGTCATGAAGGCGTCGAGGGCTTTGGCATTGTCGGTAGCACGGCGGGTGGTCATGGCGTGGTCTCCGGGGGTGAGTTGCATCGTTCTGGTGTAATCACCATCGCTCTGGCGGGGCGGCTAGTGTAGGCAAATCCAAGCAATATCAGTGCGTTCTGATTACACTTCGGGCGCATCGGCCTGCGGCACCACATGCACCCACTGGCATCCGATCCACATGTAGAGATGGGCAAACTCCCGAGTCGGGCGGGGCAGGATGCGCGGCGCACGGGGCGGGCTGAAGCAATCCAGCGCCTCCGGCGTGACCTGCCGGATTTCCCGGGCCGCGATGATGTTCTCGGGCTTCCAGCGTGCCAGCGCAGGCAGCATGTGGGCGGGATAGCCGTCGAAATGGACGTAGACATGCGCCCATTCCTCAGGGCCGAGTTGGATAGCGATCTGTGCGCGGGTGCTCATGGTGCCGCCTCAGATCAGCTGCAGATCGGCCAGCACCGCGCTGGCTGCCGCCAGCTGCGCGGTCGGCAGGTCGATCTTGATGTGCGAGAAGAGGTCCGAGCAGTCGGCCTTGATCCCGGCCTCGCGCAGCGCGGCCTCGATCACTTCCGCCAACACGCTGGGGCGGCTGCGGTCGAGATGTTCCGGCAGCGTATCGATGTCGATGCGGACGGTGGTGGTGGCCATGGTCATGTCCCTGCCGTCCTTCAGCGTTTCGCAGCGGCGGCGACGCCAGCGGCGTAGGCCGCTTCCAGCGCCGCGCGGATCGCCCAGACCGCCACATCGTGGAAGTCGAGCCGGTCGCTGTTCTGGGTCTCCAGCGTCTCGATGCTGTGGAAGTGCTTCGTCGCGATCTCCAGCAGCAGGGCGTCGCTGGGGGCGTTGGCGGGGGCAGTCTTGGTGGTCATGGCGTCGTCTCCGGGGGTGAGTTGCATCGTTTTCCTGCAGCCAGAATCGCTCTACGCGGGAGTGTAATCAACTGAATAAGCAGATCATTTCTGTTTAAATTCAATATCTTGAGGACAATCCAATAGCCATGGAAGGTATGTCCGAGCGGGAATATTCCGCCCATTCCGGCCTCTCGCGCGGGGCGATCCAGAAGGCCCGAAAAGCCAGTCGGCTGGTGGTTTACAGCGACGGGTCGATCAACGCGGCTGCTTCTGATGTACGCCGCGCCGACATGACCGACCCGGACCAGCAGCGCCGCAGCACCGGCGGCGACAGCGGGTTCAGCGGTCCCGCAGACAGCTCGTCCTACCTGAAGGCTCGCACCGCGCTGACCGTCTACCAGGCGCAGGACAAGCAGCTTGGCATTCAGAAGAAGAAGGGCACGCTGGTCGACCGGGCGCGCGCAGAAGCGATGGTGTTCCGGTTGGCCCGACAGGAACGCGATACTTGGGTCACCTGGCCCAACAGAGTGGCAGCGCTGATGGCGGCTGAAGTGGCCTTGGGGGTGGAGAAACAGACCGGAACGCCGGTGATCATCGAGGCCGCGATCCTGCAGAGGGTGTTGGAAGCCCATGTCAGACAGCACCTCGACGCCCTCGCCGATCTCAGGGTCTCGCTTGGATGAAGGAGAAGAACACGACCTGACCGCCGATCTCGACCTTGGCTTTGACGGGGCCGAGGACATTCTGCGCTCCTGGCGCAAGGGGATGCGTCCCGACCCAGACTTGACCGTGTCGGAATGGGCGGATGAACATCGCTGGCTGTCGTCTCGCGGTGCGGCCGAACCGGGGCGCTATCGCACCGCCCGCGCGCCCTACCTGCGCGAGATCATGGATGCGCTGTCGCCGCGTCACCCGGCGCAGCGTGTGACCTTCATGAAGGCGGCACAGGTCGGCGCGACCGAGGCTGGCAACAACTGGATCGGCTTCGTCATTCATCATGCGCCGGGGCCGATGCTGGCGGTGTTGCCATCGCTTGAACTCGCCAAACGCACGTCGCGGGGCCGTCTTGATCCCTTGATCGCGGACAGCGCGGCTCTGCGCGAACGGGTCAACCCTGCCAGGTCCCGCGACGCGGGCAATTCGATGCTGTCGAAGGAATTCCCCGGCGGTATCCTGGTACTGACCGGTGCCAACAGCGCCACCGGCCTGCGGTCTATGCCTGCGCGCTACATTTTCCTCGACGAAGTAGACGCCTATCCAGCTTCTGCTGACGAGGAAGGTGATCCGGTCACGCTGGCCGAAGCGCGGACTACCACCTTCTCGCACCGGCGCAAGGTGTTCTTGGTCTCGACCCCGACGATCCGGGGGTTATCGAGGATCGAGCGCGAGTTTGATGCCTCGGACCAGCGCAGGTATTTCGTGCCCTGCCCGCATTGTGGCCACATGCAATGGCTGCAGTTTGAACGCCTGCGTTGGGACAAAGGGCGGCCCGACACGGCCGCCTACCACTGCGAAGGCTGCGAACGCCCCATCGCCGAGCATCACAAGACGCAGATGCTGGAACGGGGCGAATGGCGGGCGACCGCCGTTTCTGCCGATCCATACTCGATCGGCTTCCACATCTCGGCGCTTTATTCGCCGCTGGGCTGGAAAAGCTGGCAGCAGATCGCGCGCGAGTGGCTGGCGGCGCAAGGCTCGGAAGAGATGCTGCGCGTCGCGCGCAACACGCTTCTGGGCGAGACGTGGGTCGAAAGCGGCGACGCGCCCGAATGGCAACGGCTGGCGGAACGTCGCGAAAGTTACGCTGGCGTGCAAATCCCCGTCGGCGGGTTGTTCCTGACCGCTGGCGTCGATGTGCAGAAAGACCGGATCGAGGTCGATGTCTGGGCCTGGGGCCGGAGCTTGGAGTCCTGGCTAATCGATCACATCGTGATTGCCGGCGGCCCGGACGATCCGGCCTGCTGGGACAAGCTGACGGCATTGCTCGGTCGGACGTGGGCCTGCGCCAATGGCGCGGTGATGGTGATCGGCAAGATGGCCATCGACACCGGCTATGAAGCCCCAGCGGTTTACGCTTGGGCGCGGAAACAGGGCTTTGACCAGGTCGCGCCGATCAAGGGTTTGGAAGGCTTCAACCGCGCCACGCCGGTGTCGGGCCCCACTTTTGTCGACGCCACCATCGGCGGCAAGCGCCTGCGCCGGGGCGCGCGGCTGTGGTCCGTGGCCACGGCGACCTTCAAGACCGAGACCTATCGCTTCCTGCGGCTGGAACGCCCCTCGGACGAGGACCGCGCGCTGGGCGTGCTCGACGCCCCCGGCACCGTGCATCTGCCCGACTGGATCGACACCGAATGGCTGAAGCAGCTCGTGGCCGAACAGCTGGTCACCGTGCGCAACAAGCGCGGCTATGCCCACCCCGAATGGCAGAAGATGCGCGAACGCAACGAGGCGCTCGACGCCCGCGTCTATGCCCGGGCGGCGGCCTGGATCATGGGCGCGGATCGGTGGGACGAGGCGACCTGGCGGCGGCTCGAGGCGCAGGCCGGGGTGGAAACCCGACAAGCAGCGCCCGTCACCACTGAACCGGCTGCTCCGACCACACCCAAGGCCGGAACACCGACCACGCCACGGCGCAAACGCCGGGCCTACACACCGAACTTCATGAGGGACTGAGATGGATCTGGAACGGATGCGCGCCCTGCTGGCCGCGCTGCAGGAGGCCCGTTACGCGGGCGTCCGGTCGGTCAGCTATGACGGCAAGTCGATCAACTATGGCTCAGACGCCGAACTGGCCAACGCCATCAGCGATCTGGAAACCCGGATCGCCACAGCCACGACCGGCACCCCGCGTCGTCGGCGCTGGGGCACAGTCGCCTCTAAGGGTCTGTGATGGCGTTCGAGGCGTTCCGCCAGCGGCTGGGGTCAATCATCGGTGGCTTCGATGCAGCACAGGCCCACCGTCGCCTGCGCGGGTTCCGTGCCAGCCGCGCCCATGTGAACACGCTGATCGCGGCCTCGGGCGAAACGATCACCGCCCGCGCCCGTTGGCTGGTCCGGAACAACGGCTATGCGGCAAACGCGGTGGAAAGCTTCGCCAGCAATGTGGTGGGCGATGGCATCAAACCCTCTTCGACCATGCCGGATGCGGCCAAGAAGGAAGAGCTGCAGGCACTCTGGCTCGCGTGGACAGACGATTCTGACGCCGAAGGGCTGACGGATTTCTACGGGCTGCAGCGGCGCGCTGCGCGCGAGGTCTTCCTGTCGGGCGAGGTCTTCATCCGCATCCGTCCGCGCCGGGCCGAGGACGGCCTGACGGTGCCGCTCCAGCTGCAGATGCTACCCGCCGAGATGCTGCCGCTCGACATGAACCGCCCCCTTACCGGTGCGGGACTGATCCGTCAGGGCATCGAGTTTGACGGCATCGGTCGCCGTGTCGCCTATCACTTCCTGCGCCGTCATCCGGGTGATCTGACCGATCCCGGCCTTGCGGGTGAAACCGTCCGCGTCCCTGCTGGCGATGTGATCCATGTTCTCGACCCGGTCGAGGCGGGGCAATTGCGCGGAGTCTCGCGGTTCGCCGCCGCCATCGTCAAGCTGTTCACCCTCGATCTTTACGATGACGCCGAGCTGGAGCGGAAGAAAATCGCGGCGATGTTCGCGATGTTCATTACGTCGCCCGCCCCGGAAACACCGCTGGAACCGACCGAAGAGGATCTGGAGGTTGAACCCGGCCAAGTGGTGCGGCTGGATCCGGGCGAAGATGTCTCGACACCCGCGACGCCAGACTCGGGCGGAACCTACGAGCCGTTCCAGTACCGCACGCTGCTGCAAATCGCGGCGGCGCTGGGCGTGCCCTATGGCTATCTGACCGGTGACACGGCGAAGGGGAACTTCTCGAACACGCGGATTTCCCTCATCGAATTCCGCCGTCGGATATCCGCCTGGCAGCATGGCGTGCTGGTCTATCAGCTTTGTCGGGCGGTTTGGGTGCGCTGGATGGACACCGCCGTGCTGTCGGGTGCGCTGGACCTGCCCGGCTATGACAGCAAGCGCCGCCAATATCAGGCCTGCGCCTGGCTGCCCACGAAATGGGACTGGATCGACCCGATGAAGGACACTTCGGCCGAGATCCTGCAGATCGAAGCCGGGTTGAAATCCCGCACCCAAGCGCTGGCCGAACGAGGATACGACGCCGAACAGGTGGATCGGGAGATCGCCGCTGAACGAAAACGCGAGGCGGCGCTGGGCCTCGACTTCCGGCGGCCGGGATCCCCGGCGCAGGGGCCGGGTGGAAGCGGCAAGACGGATGAAGATCCCAACGCAGAAAAGGACGACGAGGACGACGACACCGGCGACGAGAAACCCGACCCCAAGGAGGGCGCATGATGCATCACGCGCAAATCGCCCAGCGCGCTTTCAACACGCCGTTGATGGTGGACCCGGCCAAGGCGCTGGCCTTCCTGTCCGGGCTGGGCCCTCGCCTCACAGGGCAGGAGATCACCTTTCAAGGGCTGGAGGTGGAAGCCACTGATCAAACTGCCGCCAGCTTACCCGCCCGGGCTTCGCTCTTCGGGAACGATCTCGCCCAGCGCCATCAGCGCAACGGCACCCAGCCCTTTGCTGTGGTCGATGGCATCGCCGTGATCGAAATCGCGGGCACACTTGTGCATCGCGGTGCCTGGATCGGGCAATCCTCGGGCCTGACCTCATACGAGGGCATTGCTGCCCAGCTGCAGGCGGCAGTCGCCGATCCCGGCGTGCGCGGCATCGCGCTCGACATCGACAGCTTTGGCGGCGAAGTAGCCGGGGCCTTCGATCTGGCGGATCGCATCCGCGCTGCCCGGGCGCAGAAGCCCGTACACGCATTCGTCGCTGAACATGCGCTGTCGGCTGGCTATGTCCTGGCGTCCCAGGCTGACCGGATCGTCCTGCCCCGCACCGGCGCTGTCGGCAGCATCGGCGTCGTGGCGCTGCACACAGACATGAGTGGGGCCCTCGATCAAAAGGGCATCGCCGTCACGCTGATCCACGCGGGATCGCACAAGGTCGATGCAAACCCGTATCAGCCGCTGCCCGAGGCGGTGCACGACCAAATGCAGCGCGAGCTGGAGGTGGTACGCTTCCTCTTTGCAGAAACCGTCGCCGCAGGTCGTGGTGATCGGCTGACCCATGCAGCCGCGGTGGCCACCGAAGCTGCGGTCTTCCGCGGTGCCGACGCCATTACCGCCGGTCTGGCCGACGAACTCGCCGATCCTGTCACCGCCTTCCACGCCTTCGCCGCCGCACCCCGCGGCTCCAGTTCCTCCAACAGAAAGGGTCCACAGATGACCACCACGCCCACAGAAACCACGAACCCGGCTCCGATTGCCGCACTTCCTGCCGCAATGCCAGCGGTCGCGGCAGCGCCAGAGCCGCCCGCTGCAGCGGCCACTGCTTCGCCCAATGCCATGACCGCCGAGGCCATTCGCGCCGAGGCCGCCGAGGTGGCGCAGGTTTGCGCGCAGGCTGCGCGGCTCGGCGTGACCATCGACGCGGCGGACGCCGTCACGCGCGGGTTGAAGCCCGAGGCCCTGCGCGCTCGGGTCTTGGCCGATCTCGCCGCGCGCAGCGACGCCGCTGGCATCATCGCCACCGCTCCGGCCGCTTCGGCCAAGGAAAGCCCCATAGTGGCCGCAGCCAAAAAGACTGCGACCGACTCCAAGCGCTGAACCAGCGCCTCTTCCCCATCCCCCAAGACATGGAGACTGACCAATGCCCGTCCTGACGGAACCGCCCAGCATGGGCGACGTCCTCAAATATGAGGTCAACCCGAACTACACCCGCGAAGTGATCACGCTGCTGATCGGTACCAACTATCCCTCTGGTGCCGTCCTCGGCCGCATCACCGCAAGCGGGAAATACACCCTGTCAGCCGCCACCGGCGCGGATGGCGCACAGGTCGCCGTTGCGGTCCTGCTTTACCCGGTGAACGCCACGCTGGCTGACGCCGTTGGCATCGTAGTGGCCCGTGGCCCTTCGATCGTCTCCCGCGCGGGCCTGGCCTACGAGGGCACCGTCAACGACGCAGCCAAGATCACTGCCAAAATCAGCCAGCTTGCCGCCGTCGGCATCATCGCCCGCGACGGCGTCTGACGCGCGACGTCGGCATCCCTTTCCCCAAATCCCCGGAGCACCCCATGACCCTTGTCCGCAATCCCTTTGACGCTGGCGGTTACTCGCTGGCCGAGATGACGCAGGCCATCAACATCCTGCCCAACCTTTACACCCGCCTCGGCCAGATCGGCCTGTTCCGTTTCGAAGGCGTCACCCAGCGTTCGGTGATCATCGAGCAATACGAGGGTGTCCTGAACCTGCTGCCTTCGGTTCCGCTGGGCGGGCCTGCAACCGTCGGCACCCGGGAAGGCCGCTCGATGCGCAGCTTCGCCCTGCCGTGGATCCCGCATGATGACGTCATCTTGCCCGGTGACATTCAGGGCCAGCCCGCGCTGGGCGTCTTCGATGGTGCCGATCCGCTGGTCGAGGTGATGAACCGCAAGCTGCAGCTGATGCGCCGCAAGCATGCCCAGACCCGCGAATACATGGAGATGAATGCGCTCCGCGGCATCGTGAAGGATGGCGCTGGGACGACCCTTTACAACTACTTCACCGAATTCGGGCTGGCGCAGATCTCGGTCGACTTCGTCCTCGGCACAGCTGGCACCAATGTGCAGGGCAAGGTACGCGAGGTCTTGCGGGCAATCGAGGACAACCTCCTTGGCGAAAGCATGACGGACGTGCATGCCCTCGTCAGCCGGGAATTCTTCGACAAGCTGATCGCGCACCCCAAAACCGAGGAGGCGTACAAGTTCTATGCCGCAACTGGCGCGCAGCCGTTGCGCCAGGACGTGCGCCGCAATTTTCCCTTCGCGGGCATCGTGTTCGAGGAATATGCGGGCACGGTCACCCTCTCGACCAAGGCAACCGAACGGCTGGTTCCGGCCAACGAAGGCATCGCGTTCCCCTTGGGCACGATGGACACCTTCACAACCTATGGCGGCCCGGCCAACCTGCTGGAGGCGGCGAATACCGTGGGCCTGCCGCTCTACGCCCGCCAGCACCTCGACGAAAAGGGCCGCTGGATCGACCTGATGACCGAGGCCTCGATCCTGCCAGTGAACAAGCGGCCGCGCATCGCGATCCGCATTCACACCTCGAACTGACGGTCGGGGCATGACCGTCTTCGCCGCTGCCATGGACAGAATCTACGCCAACCCGACCATGGCGGCGGCCGCTGTCTGGATTTCTGCCATCACCTCGGAGGAACGTCCCATCCGCGTCATCCGCCGCGCCCCGGATCGCATCACCGAATTCGGCGCTGGGCGGTTTGTCAGTGACACAATGATGGTGGACGTCCGCGTATCCGACCTGCCCGATCCACGCACGGGCGATCTGATCGTGATCGGCACCGACAGCTTCACCATCCAAGGCGAACCGGTGCGCGACCGCGAACGCCTGATCTGGACACTGGACCTGCGGCCATCATGAAATTGAAAATCGCCTTCGATCCCGACCTCGTCGCCCTGATGCAGGCCGAAATCGCCGCCGGGGAAAAGGCCATGTCCGCAGCCATGCGCGAAGCGGGCACCTCCCTGAAGTCCGCATGGCGCGGCCAAATCACCGGCGCAGGGCTTGGCACCCGGCTTGGCAACTCCATCCGCCTGGCCAGCTTCCCGAAATCCGGCGAAAGCCTGAACGCGGCGGCCCTCGTCTGGTCCAACGCTCCGGTCATCATCGGTGCGCATGACACCGGGCCGCTGATCCGGTCCAAGGATGGGTTCTGGCTGGCAATCCCCACCCCGGCTGCAGGGAAAAGCACGAAAGGTGGCCGCATCACCCCCGGCGAATGGGAACGCCGCACTGGGTTGCGCCTGCGGTTCATCTATCGCCGCCGGGGGCCTAGCCTGCTCGTAGCGGAGGGACGACTGAATTCGAAAGGCCGGGCCGTGGCATCGAAATCCAAAACCGGACGCGGCGTGGCCACAGTGCCAATCTTCCTGCTCGTGCCTCAGGTCAAATTGCGCAAACGGCTGGATCTGGCGCGGGATGCCGAACGGGCGGTGGACGGCGTGCCGGGGCTTGTCGTGGCGATGTGGAAAACGCCCTAAAGCCAGTCAATGCTCAAGCAATCAGGACTGAGGCCATAGCTTTGATGTATCAACCCCGGCACCCTCCAATCTGGACTTGGCTGCTTCCAACACCGCAGGTTCAAAGTGGCCGCTGTGTTTGAGAACAAGTGCTTCTCCGGTGAGTTCCGGCAATCCGCGCTCGATCAGCATGTTGAAACCGTCCGTAGGTGCCTTGCTCACTGCAAAATCGATCAGTGTCCGCATCACACCGACCCGGTCGATCTTTTGCCGAGTGCGCGAAAGCCTCACTGTCTTGCCGCGTTCATCTCGCAAGATTTCTTCGAAGGCATGGATGGTCTTCCAGAAGTCGTGCTCGATGCTGCCGGGAGCCTCTTCAGGCAGGATTTCGACCAACCGTCTGAATGCCGCCTCATCCACTTCGGGAACTCCAAGTCGCTGTGCGTTTTCCCGAAGGGTCCGAAGTTTCGTTGGATCGGTCGCAACAGCAATCGATGCGAGGACTTTCTTGTGGTCGGCCATGGTTCAGTTCCTCGAAATGCGTAATGCAGCGCTGCCCGACGCGGCGGATTTCGTCGACTTCAAGAGCGTGTAGCTCTTGATGGGCTGATCCTTGACGAATGCCCTTCGCGGCTTCCCGGCATCGTCCAACAATGGCTCAGCGTCGATTGCGTTCTTGATGTACCAACCGAGATACATGTTCAGCGGCGTCTTCTTGGGAGCGCCATCGGTATAGGCGTCAGCACCGATGACCTCCTCGTAAAGCGTGCGGGCCTTCGGATCGGTCATCAACTCGCCAAACACAGTCAGCGTAAAGTGTTCATCGAACCGACCAGAATTGAAAACCTCGCGGGCCTTCTGTTGCGCTACCGCATAGAGCGCTTCGGTATCATCCAGTTCCTTTTGCCGCTCAGGTGGAAGATGCGCATAGACCGCCCGTTCGAGAGCGCGTTGCATGAACGCGGAGGGATCAATGCCTGCATCGGCCGAAAGCTTCTGAATCAGATCATGGATGTCGTTTTTCAGCCGGAATGAAACCCGGGTCGTATTTTCGGAAACCATAGCGAATCTCCACAAGGTGCGAACACTTGTGAAGATAGCGCATCATAACGCACCCGTCAACAGGGTGCGGACACCTGTGAGAGCGATGTCCACCACCCGCGAAACCATCCTCGCCGCGCTGCACGCGCGGTTGCAGCCGCTTGCCGCCCTTGTCCTGCGCGATGAGGTGCTGCCTGAGCGGATCCCGACGTCCGGGCTGATCATTCTGCGTGATGGCCAACCCGGAGAGCCAGAGGTCACGCTGTCACCGCTACGCTACCATTTCCAGCATCGCGCCGAGTTGGAGGTCGTCGTCCAAACGGGCACCGGGAGGGCCAGCGCCTTCGACATACTGATCGCCGCCATCGGCACGGCGATGGAAGCCGATCGCACCCTTGGCGGCCTTTGCGATTGGGTCGAACCCGAAGCACCGGCGTCGGTCGATCTGCCCATCGAGGGCGCGGCGGCGCTGAAGGCGGCGGTGATCACCGTCGTCTTGCACTACACCACCACCGGCCCTCTGGCCTGACACCCCCAACATCGAGGAGAAACCCATGGCACGTGCGCAAGGCGCGCGGGCGCAGATGGCGCTTGCGTATGAGACGGTTTACGGCACCCCGCCGGTCAGTGGGTTCCGGCTGATGCCCTTTGCCCGGACGACGCTCGGGTTGGAACAGCCGCTGCTGGAATCCGAACTGCTGGGCTATGGCCGCGATCCCCTGGCCCCGATCAAGGATGCGGTCACCGCCGACGGCGAGGTGGTGATCCCCATTGATGTGGAGGCTTTCGGGTTCTGGCTGAAGGCAGCTTTCGGCCAGCCGGTCACCAGCGGGACGACGCCCAAGACCCACACCTTCCAGTCAGGCAACTGGACGCTGCCCAGCATGGCGATTGAAACTGCCATGCCTGAGGTACCCCGCTTCGCGATGTATTCCGGCTGTGTGCTGGATCAGCTGACATGGCAGATGCAGCGGTCGGGTCTGTTGACTGCGACGGCCCGGCTGGTGGCCCAAGGCGAAACCATCGCTGCTGCCACGGCGGCTGGCACGCCAACGGCGCTGGGCCTGCAGCGGTTTGGCCACTTCAACGGCACGGTGAAAAGGAATGGCTCGGCCTTGGGCAATGTGGTTTCGGCCGAGATCACCTATTCCAACAACCTCGACCGGATCGAAACCATCCGTGGCGACGGGCGCATCGATGGTGCCGACCCCGCTATGGCCGCCCTGTCGGGCCGGATTGAGGTGCGTTTCTCCGACACCACGCTGATCACGCAAGCCATCGACGGCACGCCCTGCGAGCTGGAGTTCAACTACAGCCTCGGGGCCAACGCCAGCTTCACCTTCACAGCTCATGCCGTCTATCTGCCCCGCCCGCGCATCGAAATCGCTGGGCCACAAGGCGTGCAGGCGACCTTCGACTGGATGGCGGCCAAAGCAACCAGCCCTGCCCGAATGTGCACCGCAGTTCTCGTCAACACCCTCGCAGGATACTGATCATGATCCGACTGAACCTCACTGCCACGCCGCAATGGCTGGACCTCGCCCCCGGCCTGCGCCTGCTCGTCGGACCCCTGACCACCGCCCTGATGGTGTCCGCACGCGCCGATCCGGCGATTGAAGCCTTGTCCGATGGAGCGTCGCAGGAGGCGTTGGCCCTCGCCATGGCCAAAGCCGTAGCCCGTCGTGCGGTACTTGATTGGGAGGGGGTCGGCGACGACGCAGGCAGTATCGTGCCCGTCACGCCCGAAGGCATCGACGCCCTCTTGGAAATCTGGCCGGTCTTCGAGGCGTTCCAGACCCGATACGTCGCGAAGGGTCTGATCCTGGACGCGGAAAAAAACGTCTCCGCGCCCTCGCCGACTGGTCCTTCGGCGGTGGCGAGCGGTACTGTGCGGCCTGCGAAGCTTCCTGCCCCGACTGCCCTGCAAGACTGAACCGGCCCCAGACCGAAGAAGGCTGGCAGGTCTGGGATCTGGTCGGCCGCCTTGGTGGGCAACTGCGCGTGAACCCAGGCGCGGTGCTGGGCTGGGACATGGGCGCGGCCCTCGCGCTCGCTGCGGCACTGGGCATCGACACCCTGATCGCCGCAGAACTGCTGCCCGAGATCGAGGCGGTGATGGTGCGCAAACTGAACGAACAGATGGAAGGAGGCCGCGATGGCTGAAAAACGCGTGTCCGTCCGCCTCGTGGCGGAGGGCGGCCGCCAGGTGCGCGCGGAACTCGAAGGTATCGGTGATGCTGGCGCGCGGGGCTTTGGCCGCCTGTCGACCGAGATGGAACTGGCCAACACCCGGCTGGCCGGTTTTGGCCGCAAGGCCGGGATCGCGCTTGCGGCCGTGACGGTTGCAGCTGCGGCAGCGGGCGTGGCGATGGTGCGGTCGGGCCTTGAGACCATCGGTGCGCAAGCCGACATGGCGGCGTCACTGAAGACCACGGTCGAAAGCCTGCAAGTGCTGACATGGGCGGGTGAGCTTGCCGGGGTTTCCATGGGCGAGATCGAACAGGCGACCAAGAAACTCACCACCCGGTTGTCGGAAGCGGCCTCTGGTTCCGGATCGGCCGTCGGCGCGCTGGAACGGCTGAACCTGACGGCCGCTGAGCTTCAGGCGCTGCCGCTCGACCAGCGCATCGTCGCCATTCAAGAAGCCCTGAACCGGTTTGTGCCGGAAGCAGAAAGGGCGGCCGTCGCGTCTGACCTCTTCGGCGACAAGGCGGCGCTGGCGTTTCTGCGGATTGACCCGGCCACGTTGCACGAGGCGGCGCAGGACGTGCGCGACTTCGGCGTGGCCGTCAGCGCGGCTGATGCCGCCCAGATAGAACGCACTGGCGATGCCATCGCCAAGCTCAGCCTGATCTGGCTGGGGCTGACCAACCGATTGACCGCAGCGGTCGCCCCAGCGCTGGAAACCATCGCCAACACGCTAGCCGACATGGCGCGTAGTACCGGGCCGATTGGCATCGCGATAAACGCCCTCTTCGACAACATTGGTCGCCTCACCACCTACGCTGCCACCTTTGCCACGCTGATGGTCGGGCGCTGGGTGGCGGGGCTGGCGGCTGCGGCCCTTTCGGTGCGGGGTCTGGCCACCGGCCTCGTCATCCTGCGCGGCGCGCTGATCCGCACCGGCATCGGGGCGTTGATCGTTGGAGCGGGGGAGCTGGTGTTCCAGTTCACCCGGCTGGTCGCGGGCGCGGGCGGGTTCGGCGCGGCGATTGGCCTCCTGAAAGATCTGGCGCTGGAGGTCTGGGATCGCATCGGTCTTGGCGCGGCCTCGGCCTGGTCGAAGATCGAGGCCAGCTGGGCGGGGCTGCAGGCCACGATCTATGGCGCGATGCAGTCCTCAGTGGAAGCCGTGACCAGCTTCGGCAATTCTGCGGCGGGCATTTTCAAAGGCGCCTATGATGCGGTGAAAGCGATCTGGGGCCAGCTGCCGAGTGCCATCGGCGATTTCGCCTTCCAGGCCGCCAACGGTCTGATCGGCGGCGTCGAGGCCATGCTGAACGGCGTCGTCACCCGGATAAACAATTTCATCAACGGGTTGAATGCCGCACTGGACCTCTTGCCCGATTGGGCGGTGGGAGAAGGCGGGGTGCGGATCGGCACGCTGGACCCCGTGGCGCTGGGCAGGATCGACAACCCCTTCGCGGGATCAGCGGCGGCGGCTGGAACCGCTGCAGCCGAAGCCTTTTCGGCCGCGATGGCGCAGACCTATGTTACAACGCCCGACCTTGGCCTCGCCGGAATGGCCGAAGAGGCGACAGCCCGGGCCGATGCCTATCGCGAGGCCTCTGGCGTGCTGGCCGACGCTGCCGCACGTCCGATGCAAAGCTGGCAGGCGCTGAGGGATGCAGTGGCCGGGGCAGGAACCGAAGGCGAGGCTGCGCTCGACGGGGCAGCGGATGCTGCCGACCGGTTGGACGAGTCGATGAACGAGGCAGGGCGCGCTGCTGGTGGCGCTGGGGCAGCAGCAGCGGCTGGGGCCGAAGTGGCCAAGACCGGGTGGGAAGCCGCCTTGGCCACGCTCGCCGACTATGCCGCTAAGGCCCGCGACATCGGTGGCGATATCGGCAATGCACTGGTCTCGGCCTTTACCTCGGCCGAGAACGCCGTGGGTGAGTTCGTGAAAACCGGCAAGCTGGATTTCCGCGACCTCGTCACCTCGATGATCGCCGATCTGGCCAAACTGGCGGCACGACGCTTCATCCTCGGCCCCATCGCCAACGCGCTGTCGGGCGCACTGAGCGGCGCGGGTGGTATCTTCGCTAATATCCTGCATGCGGGTGGGATGGTCGGATCGCCAGGCCCGGGCCGGATGGTCCCGGCCACGGCCTTTGCCGGTGCCCCGCGCATGCACGCGGGCGGCTGGGCCGGGATCAAGCCCGATGAAGTTCCGGCCATCCTGCAACGGGGAGAGCGGGTTCTGTCGCGCAGGGAAGCTGCTGGTTATGGCCAAGGGCAAGGCTCTGCCCCGAACATCTCCGTCACGATCAACGCCCGTGACGCCGAAAGCTTCCGCCAATCCCGCACACAGGTCGCAGCCGATATCGCCCGGGCCGTGTCCCTCGGCCGGAGGGGCATGTGATGGCGTTTCACGAGGTGCGCTTCCCCGACAATATCAGCCGCGGGGCGAGGGGCGGGCCGGAGCGGCGCACGCAAATCGTGGAACTGGCCAGCGGCGACGAGGAACGCAACGCCAGCTGGGCCAACTCGCGCCGCCGCTATGACGTCGCCTATGGCATTCGCCGAGCCGATGATCTGGCGGCAGTCGTCGCCTTCTTCGAAGCGCGCAACGGCCGCTTGCACGGCTTCCGCTACAAGGATTGGGCCGACTATAAATCTGCCCTGCCGTCGCAGGCAATCACCGCGACAGACCAGCAGATTGGCACCGGCACCGGTAGCCTGCAAACCTTCCAACTGGCGAAACGCTACACCTCCGGCGCGCAGACTTGGGTCAGGACCATCGCCAAGCCCGTCGCCGGGACCGTCCGCGTCGCGCTGGGCATGGTGGAACAGATGTCGGGCTGGACCGTGGACACGACGACTGGCGTCGTCACCTTCACCACTGCCCCTGCTGGCGGTGTCGCCGTCCGCGCTGGCTTCGAATTCGATGTGCCGGTCCGCTTCGACAGCGACACCCTCGACGTGACCCTCGACTTTGAGCGGCTGGGGTCGATCACCGCCATCCCCCTGCTGGAGATCCGCAGATGAAAAGCCTCTCCCCTGCACTGCAGACCCATCTCGATGACGGCACGACCACCTTATCCTGGTGCTGGCGGATCAGCCGTACCGACGGCGTGGCGCTGGGATTTACCGATCATGATCGCGCGCTGACCTTCGATGGCACCAGCTTTGAGCCGGAAAGCGGATTCGCTGCCTCGGAAATTCGCGCTGGCTCCGATCTCGCCGTCGATGCGCAGGATGCCACCGGCGTGCTGACCTCGGATCGTATCACCGAAACCGACATCCTCGACGGGCGCTGGGACAATGCGGCGGTGGAGCTGTGGCGGGTGAACTGGGCCGATACCAGCCAGCGCGTGCTCTTGCGCCGGGGTGCTGTCGGGCAAATCCGCCGTGGCCGCATGGCCTTTGTCGCCGAGGTGCGCAGCCTTGCGCATGTTCTGGGTCAGACGGTCGGACGAACGTTTCAGTCGGGGTGCGATGCCCGCTTGGGCGATGCGCGCTGCGGAATCGATCTGGAGAACGAGATCTACAAGGGCACCGGCCTTGTCACCGACGTGCTGCGCGACCGGGCGTTCATGGCCACGGGGCTGTCCGGGTTTGATGCGGGCTGGTTCACCTCTGGTACCCTGACTTGGACCAGCGGGGCAAATGCCGGGCGCGTCACCGAGGTGCTGGCGCATGGGCTGGATGGCAGCATCGCCACCCTGACCCTGCTGGAGGCACCGGTGCGCGCCGTCGCCGAGGGCGACGGCTTCATCGCGCGGGCGGGCTGCGACAAGCGCATCGCGACCTGCAGTGCCAAGTTCGCCAACACGGCTAACTTCCGAGGCTTTCCCAACATCCCAGGCCAGGATGCGGTCCTGCGCTATGCCAGTCAGGACGGCGGCCATGAAGGAAACGTGCTGTGATCACCGCCGATCCTGCCGTGGTCATCGCGACTGCCCGGCGCTGGCTCGGAACGCCCTATCACGATCAAGCCAGCCTGCGCGGGGTCGGCTGCGATTGCCTTGGGCTGGCGCGCGGCGTCTGGCGTGAGGTTGTCGGCGACGAGCCTTTCCCCATTCCGCCTTACAGCCGGGATTGGGGTGAGACCGGCCCGCGCGAGGTGCTGGCAGACGGTGCGCGCCAGATGATGCCGGAAATCATGCCAGCCGAGGCCAGACCCGGCACACTGATCCTGTTTCGCATGTCACCGCGCGCCATCGCCAAGCACGTCGGCATCCTGACCGCCCCTGACCGTTTCATCCACGCCTATGAACGGCTGGGCGTTGTCGAGCAAATCCTGACCACGGCATGGGCGCGCAAGGTCGCCTTCGCCTTCCTGTTCCCAAGAGACTAAGACCCCACACATGGCAACTTTGGTTCTCGGCGCCGTCGGCTCCGCGATTGGCGGCGCATTTGGCGGAGCAATCCTCGGCTTTTCCGGCGCGGCCATCGGGGGCTTCATTGGCTCGACCATTGGGTCTGTGGTCGACAACTGGATCGTATCATCCCTCGCCCCCGCCCAACGGATCGAAGGCGCGCGGCTCGACAGCCTGCGCATCACCTCCTCGACCGAAGGGGCCGTGATCCCGCGCTTGTTCGGCCGGATGCGGATCGGCGGCAACATCATCTGGGCCACGGATTTCCGTGAAGAGGTGAACACAACCAGCCAGGGCGGCGGCAAGGGCAGCGGGCCAAAGGTCACGACGACCGAATATCTCTACTTCGCCAGCTTCGCTGTCGCCTTGTGCGAAGGCGAGATCACCGGCATCGGTCGGGTCTGGGCCGACGGCAAGGCCATGGACATGACCGGCGTCACCTGGCGCTGGTATCCGGGCGATGAGGCACAGGCCCCTGACCCGTTCATTTCCGCCAAGATGGGTGCCGCCAGCACCCCGGCCTATCGTGGCACCGCCTATGTTGTCTTCGAAGAACTGAACCTCAGCGCGTTCGGCAATCGTCTGCCGCAGATCAGTTTCGAGGTGTTCCGCCCGCTGGCCGATCCCGACACCGCCGAAGGGCTGGTGAAGGCTGTGACGATGATCCCGGCATCCGGCGAATTCACCTATGCGACCGCCCCGGTCAAAAAATCCACCGGCTCCGGCGGCGCGACAGTGGCCGAGAACCTGAATGCCATCACCGACACCGCCGACATCGTTGTGGCGCTGGACCGGCTGCAGTCGCTCGCTCCGTCTGTGGAAAGCGTCAGCCTGGTTGTCGCGTGGTTCGGTGATGATCTGCGGGCCGGGAACTGCAAGGTGCGGCCGGGCGTCGAGGTGGACACCAAGACCACGACACCGTCCGCTTGGATCGTGAACGGTGTCGCACGTGCTGATGCGTTTCTTGTCAGTCGCGATGCTGAAGACCGTCCTGTTTATGGCGGCACGCCCGCCGACTTCGCAGTGGTGCAGGCAATTCAGGAGATGAAGGCGCGCGGGTTGCGGGTGACCTTCTATCCGTTCCTGCTGCCGGACGTGCCACCCGGAAACACCAAGCCCAATCCCTACAGCGCCAATGCCGCCACCTCGGGCCAGCCCACGTTCCCCTGGCGAGGACGGATCACCTGTTCCCCGGCTGCGGGTTTTGCAGGATCGGTGGACAAGACCGCGACCGCTGCCACGCAGGTCGCTGCGCTGTTCGGCACGGCCACACCAGCCAACTTCAGCGTGTCGGGGACCACTGTCAGCTGGACCGGCACGGTCGGTGAATGGTCCCTGCGCCGGATGATCCTGCACTATGCGCATCTCTGCAAAGCGGCAGGCGGCGTCGATGCCTTCCTGATCGGCTCGGAAATGCCCGGCCTGACAACCATCCGCTCGGGCGCCAGCACCTATCCTGCCGTCACCGCCTTCAAGTCCCTCGCAGCCGATGTCCGTGCCATCCTGGGCGCTGGACCCAAGATCGGCTATGCGGCCGACTGGTCGGAATATTTCGGCCATCACCCCGCTGATGGCTCGGGCGATGTGTTCTTCCACCTCGATCCGCTCTGGTCGGACGCCAACATCAACTTCATCGGCATTGATAACTACATGCCGCTATCGGACTGGCGCGATGGCTTTGACCATGCAGATGCCGCGCTGGCGCCTGCGATTTACGACCGGGATTATCTGCAATCGAACATCATCAGCGGCGAAGGCTTCGACTGGTTCTATGGCAGCGCCCTTGATCGCGCCGCGCAAAACCGCACGCCGATCACAGATGGCGCGGCGGCCAAACCATGGGTCTTTCGCTTCAAGGATCTGCGAGCCTGGTGGCAAAACCCGCATTTCAACCGGCCCGGCGGAGTGGAAAGCGGCACGCCGACGGCATGGGTGCCGCAGTCGAAACCGATCTGGTTCACCGAACTTGGGTGCCCGGCGATTGACCGGGGTGCCAACCAGCCGAACGTATTCTTCGACCCGAAATCGTCGGAGAGTTTCAACCCCTACTTCTCGCGCGGCTGGCGCGACGATGCGATCCAGCGGGCATATCTGGAGGCAACCTATCAGTTCTGGGGTGTTGCGGCGAACAACCCGACTTCCTCGGTCTATGGCGCGCGTATGGTGCATGTGCCGGAATGCGCCGCCTGGACGTGGGACGCGCGGCCCTATCCGTTCTTTCCACAACTGACCGATGTCTGGACCGATGGCCCGAACTGGCGGCTCGGGCATTGGCTGACCGGGCGGCTGGGCGCGGTATCCCTCGCTGCCCTTGTCCGTCACCTCTGCCTGCGCGCTGGCATGCCGGAGGAATTGATCGACGTCTCCGGCCTCTGGGGCGCAGTTGAAGGCTACGTCGTCTCCGCTCTGGAAGCCCCGCGCGCCTCGATTTCCACGCTTGCCCGGCATTTCGGCTTCGATGCTGTCGAAAGCGAGGGCCGCATCCGCTTCCTGATGCGCGGCCGCATTGCCGGTCTGACCATCACGCCCGACAGCATGGTCGCGCCCGCCTCGGCGCAAGGCGACGTGATGGAACTAACCCGGGCGCAGGAAACCGAATTGCCGCAGGCCTTGAAGTGGCAGGTCGCCCGCGCCGACGAGGACTATGACGCGGCACAGGTCGAGGCGCGGCGCATCACCGTCGACACCACGCGTATCGCGTCCGAGTCGTTTCCAATGGCCATCCCGCCAGAGGAGGCCGAACGCCGCTGCCGCCGCGCGCTGATGGAAGCTTGGGTGGGTCGGGAGAGTGCGGCGTTTCGCCTGCCGCCTTCGCGTCTGGCACTGGATCCTTGCGACGTCATCCTGCTCGACCACGATGGCCGCCTGACGGAAATGCGGCTTGTGTCCATCGCCGACTCCGATCTTCGCAGCGTCGACGCCGTGCGCCAGGACAGGGCGGTCTATGACCTGCCGCCCGGAGAGCCTCGACCGGCCACGCTGTCGACGCCGACGGTTTTCGGCGCGCCGGATGTTCTGCTGCTGGACCTGCCACAATTGCGCGAAGATCAGCCTGCGCATCGGCCCATAGTCGCGGCGCATGCCAAGCCATGGCCCGGCGAAATCGCCGTCTACCGCAGCGCAGCGACTGATGGCTTTGCCCTGCTGACGACCTTCAGCTCTCGGGCGCGCATGGGTGTGCTGGCGGCAGATTTTTACGCGGGGCCAGTGTCGCGCTTCGATCTGGGCAATGCGCTGGTGGTAGATCTCTATTCCGGCACGCTGGAAAGCGTCACGGACATCACCTTGCTCGGTGGGGCCAATGCGCTGGCCGTCGACACTGGCGCCGGGCAATGGGAAATCGTCCAAGCAGGGTCAGCTGAACTGATCGCGCCGGGGCGCTATCGGCTGACCCGATTGCTGCGCGGCCAGCGTGGGACAGAATGGGCCATGGTTGCAATGGTACCGACCGGCGCGCGGTTTGTTGTGCTGGACACTGCCGTGGCACCTTTGCCCATTGCTGAAGCCGATCTGGGCCTGCCGTGGAACTGGCGCATCGGCCCTGCGTCCAAGCCTGTCAGCGACGAGACCTTTGTCGCCACCAGCTTCACCCCGGACGGCGCTGGGTTGCGGCCGTTTTCGGTCGCGCATGTCGAACAGCCTTGGCGCACGGCACGCAGCCTCGGCGATCTGACGATCCGTTGGACGCGCAGGTCGCGATCACTTGCCGCTGACACCTGGGGCGCGGGCGATGTGCCTTTGGCCGAAGACAGTGAAGCCTACGAGGTGGAAATCCGTGATGGCAGTACGGTCAAGCGCACGCTGACCACGACCACAACCAGCGTCCTCTACACCGCCGCGCAGCAGACCGCAGACTGGGGCGCACCCCTCGGCCCCGGCCAATCCCTCGCCATCCGCATCTACCAGCTCTCGGCCCTGATCGGCCGGGGCGCTGGGCGTTCCGTCACACTCAGCATCTGAAAGCGCACACCCAGAAAGACCGAAAAATGTCCGACATCACCACCCACCTCCTGCTGCCCTACATCCTGGCATCGCAGGCCCAGAAGCATGTCACCCACAACGAGGCGCTGCGCCTGCTGGATGCGATGGTTCAGCTGTCGGTGCTGGATCGCAACCGCGCCGCCCCACCCGTCAGCCCGACCGATGGCGACCGGCATATCGTCGCATCGGGCGCGACAGGTCTCTGGGCAGGCTGGGACTTGAACGTGGCCTTTTGGGTCGATGGCGTCTGGATGCGGCTGGTGCCGCGCCCGGGCTGGTTATCATGGATCGCGGCGGAACAGGCCATTGTCGTCTGGAACGGGTCGGCCTGGGATTTGGTCGGCGAACCGGTGGATGTGTCGGATGCTGTCTTCAGCTTGGTGAACGATGCCGACCCGACAAAGAAGGCGGTGTTCTCGCTGTCGGGGATCGGCACTGGCACGACCCGAACCTTCGCGTTGCCGAACACATCGTCAGAACTGGCAATTCTCGCAGGCACCCAGACCTTCACTGGCAACAAGACCTTCTCGGGTTCGCTGACAGCGTCGGGTGCTGTGTCGATCACCGGCACGCTGACCGCCTCGGGGACGGTCACGGTTTCGGCGGCGGCGGCCTCGATCGGCACAGCGATCACGACTGCAACCTATGGAATGGGGACTGGGGTCAATCCGACCGGCGTGACCAAGACCCTGAACCTTGGCACGGGTGGCGCATCCGGATCGACAACGGTCGTCAACATCGGGTCGGCGACCGCAGGCGCTGGCGGCACGACGGTCGTCAACACACCCACGGTGACGTTCGCAAATGCCGTCACGCAAGTCGGCATGCCCCAGGCCAACCTGACGGCGCAGCTATTGGGCCTTGGTGGCGCAACGGCAGACAGCTACAACCGGGTTTCGGTCAACACCCCGGCGCTCCTGTTCAACAACGCCGGGGCCGGGATCGAGGCCACCGTCAACAAGGCAGCGGCCGGAAACGATGCGGCCTTCGCCTTCAAGACCGGATTCTCGGCGCGGGCGCTGATCGGCCTGCTTGCCAGTGACGATTTCAGCGTCAAGGTCAGCCCGAATGGCTCGGACTTCTTCGATGCCGTGAAAATCGACCGCACCAATGGCAGGGTCGAACTGCCTGAACCGCTGTTGCTGCCCGCGCATGACGCAGCCCCCGCGCCACCGCCAGCGGGGCGGATCGCGCTTTATGGCCGCAATCGTGCCGGAACGGGCTGGGTCGATGTGCAGCGCCCGTCCGGCCGTCACTTTCCGCTGCAACCGCATTTCGGGGTCAACCGGGTCGCCACCTGGTCGCCGTCGGTCAGCACCACCGTGACGACGGATGGCATGCCGCGCACGGCCGTCGGCACGGTGGCCACGCCAACCCTTGCCACCACCGGCCTTGCCGCCAGCATACGCCGCTGGCGCGTCACCAGTGCCGCCACCGCCAATGCCGCCGCCGAGGAACGCTCCGCGGGCTGGGTTTGCTGGCGCGGGAATGCAGAGGGCCTTGGCGGCTGGAACTACGTCAACCGGCTGTCGCTGACCACGCTGCAGGCGACGGGGATGGGGTTCTTCGGCCTCTATGGATCGGTGGCGGCGCTGGCAACGACCCTGACGCTGTCCACTGTGGTGAACTGCATCGGCATCGGGTTCCAGCGCGGCACACATGCCAACTGGCAGCTGGTGCACAATGACGGCACCGGCGCGCCGACGCTGATCGACCTTGGGGCCAGTTTCCCGGTGGCGAGCCTGACGAATGTGCTGACGCTCTACATCGCCGCCACGCCGAACGGGGCCGACATCGGCGTGCGTTTGGTCGAGGAGGTCAGCGGCGCGGCGGTCGAGTTCACCATCACCACCGACATGCCCGCTGCCACCCAACTGCTCAGCCCGCGCAACTACATGAACAACGGCGCCACAGCGGCGGCCGTCGCCTACGACTGCGCGGGCGTTTACCTCGAGACAGATTACTAAAGGATATCAACATGACAGAACGAACGTCCCTCCTGCAGGAAGTCGGCCAGGCCTTCCGCGACAACGGCATGACCGCTGCCATCACGGCGCTGGTCGGTGGTTCTCTTGCCATCGCCGCCACCGTCACCCGCAAGGCATTCACCAACGAGGCGATGCTGGAGCGGCTGGACCGGGAACTGCATCTCGAACGCGAGCGCACCGACAAGCAGCGCGCCGATGACCGCAAGGCCGATGCCGACCGGCTGGAACGCATCGAAACCGACATCCGTGCCATGCGCGACGTGATGTTCGAAGCTTTTCAGCGCGGCCGTACCGACTGACGCGCCCCCAAGACCATCACTGAACCTGTCCCCCACCCGCCCCAGAGGCGGGTTTTGCATTTCTGGAGACCAACCATGCCGACCACGACCTATGCCCATTTCCGCGACGTGCCCGAAAGCGCCTGGCGCTGGCCCAGTTTCTCCCCGGCCGAGATCGCCTGCCGCGGCACCGGCGCAATCAAGATCAACACCGAGGCCATGGACAAGCTGCAGTCCCTGCGCAACCGCCTCGGCAAGCCGCTGATCGTCCGCTCGGGTTATCGCAGCCCGAGCCACAACCGCGCCGTCGGTGGGGCCCCGGCCTCGAAGCACATGCTGGGCACGGCCTTCGACATCGCCATGTCGAACCATGATCCGGTCACCTTTGCAGAGGCTGCCCGCGCCGTTGGCTTTCTCGGTTTCGGCACCTATCCGCGCTCGGGCTTTATGCATATCGACCTCGGGCCTGCGCGCAGCTGGGGCGAACCCTTCGCTCCCCGTGCGACGCCCTTCGTGCCGGAAACCCAGCCTGCCCGCGAAGTGCTGGCCGATAGCCGCACCCTGAAAGGCGGCGGGACAGCGGGCATCGCCACTGTCGGCGCTGCCGGTGTCGAAGTCGCGCAAGATGTCCTGGCAGAAACCCAATCCGCGATCCTGCCCCTGGTGCCTTACCTCGACACCCTGCGCTGGGTGTTCATCGCCGTGGCGCTGATCGGCATTGCGATCGCGATCCACGCCCGGATCGATGACTGGAAGCGGGGCCAGCGCTGATGGGCTGGATCACCGTCCTCCTCGCCAGCGGCCCGGCGCGCAAAGCGCTGGGCCTGCTGCTGGCCGCCCTCACCATCGCCCTGTTCCTGATGAACTTGCGCCGCGCCGGTGAACGGACCGGTCGGCTGGCAGAACGCCTTTCAACATCGGAGAAAACCCATGAAGTCCAACGCCAGATGCTGGACGCCGCCAGCCGCCGCCCCGCTGATCGTGATGCTCTGGCTCAGCGCATGCGCGATGGGCGATTTTGACGGACCTGCCGCTTGCCCGCCTGTCGTCAAATACACCAAAGTCGATCAGTTGCGAGCCGCTATCGAGGTCGAAGCATTGCCTGAGGATGCGGTCGTCTTGCGGATGCTAAGTGACTACGCGGTCCTGCGTGATCAGTCGGAGGCGTGCAGGTGAAATCTACACCGGGTACCAGCCCACGGGTACCGCCGTCCGCGTGAACTTCGGCACATCGCCTGGTCCGGTTTACGGACGCATGACTCGACAAAGCTCGGGTATGTCTGTCACGCTAGAACTTACAGGATTGCAGCCCTGATCCTTTTGCCAGAGTTGTTCGTTCATTATGGCTCCGTCGATGTGTCAGTACCGTGGATGAAACGGTAGAGGTTTGAATCGAAGACGCACCAGGAGCGGTTGACGCCGCTACAGGCGACTTTTCCTGCCCCGTGCCTTCATGGCAACCCACACCATCGCGGCCCAGAACAATGTCCGCAGTGTCATGGCCCCGACAGTGCGCATCTCGAAGGCATCTCCTGCGAAAACCCGCCAGCCGAACACGGCAAAGACCGTTGCGGTCGCGATCAGGATGGTCAGCGCCACGGGCAACGCAAGCCGATGCCCGGTCATCAGAAGCAGGCCGCCAATGACATAGGCGAAGCCTGCGAGGAAGTTGAACCACAGGACGAAGGGCACGACGGCCCCCATGTCAACCGCGCCGAACAGGGCCGATCCACCCGAGATCAGCGTCAACAACCCAAAGGCGATGGCCGCAGCACCGGCGATGTGATGAGTTTTCATGTCTACCCCTCCTTGCAGGCAAACAGGACCAATTGCACCTCCAGCAGGCGCATCCCCTCGGGTACGATGTCAAAGCTGCGCGAGCCAAGGCTCCACCTTATGGCGATGCCCTGAACAAGTGATGTCAGCAGTACGGCGGCATCCTTTGGTTGAACGCCCGCCCCCATCATTCCGGCTTCGGCCATGGCCTGTAGGTGTGCCACCAGATGCGCCTGGTACTGCATCAGAACCCCGCGAAACCGGTCGCGCAGGGCGGCATTATCCACATTCAATTCGCGGGAATGCAGGATGGCGGGGAGCGCGGGGGTTTCCGCGATCTGCTGCAACTGGGCGGCGATCAGCGCCCGCAGCCTTGTCATTGGACTTGCATTGCCGTCCATGGCCTGCTGCCAAGCAACTTCCAGCCGGTCCGCGATAGCGTCACCGACGGCCGTCCAGAGTTCCGCCTTTGTTGGGAAATGCCGGAATATCGCGGCTTGGGTGACGCCTACCTCTTGCGCGATGTCATTGGTCGTCAGCCGGTCAGGGCCGATACGGTCGGACAAGTCCAGAACGGCGGCAATGATTTCGGTCTTGCGATCCTCGGCTGATTTGCGACGCAACATGGGACACCTCTTGTAAGTAAGTAATCACTAACATAATCTGCCAAACAAGCAAGCTGATTCGCCAGACCGAAAGGACCGCCATGCCCAGCCCCAAGGGATACACCCGCCGGCAGATCGCCCTTCACTGGGGCGCAGCCCTGCTGATCGTGCAGCAATACCTGTTTAAAGATGCCATTGCAGCCGCGTGGGACGCTGCGGCAAAGGGGGTGGAAACCGCCTTTAATCCGCTGGTTCTGGCCCATGTCGCAGGCGGGGCGCTGGTCATGCTGTTTGCGCTGTGGCGGCTGTCGATCCGGGCGCGGCGCGGCGCGCCTGCCATGGTCGGTGACAGTGCCGCGCAGCGCGCCTTGGCAAAGGCCGCCCATGTCGGCCTTTACGCGCTGATGATCCTGATGCCGCTCAGCGGGTCGATGGCCTGGTTCGGCGGGGTCGATCTGGCGGCACAGGGCCATAACGTGCTGAAGATCGTGCTGCTGGCGCTGGTGGCGCTGCATGTTTTGGGTGCGCTCTATCATCAGTTTGTGCTGAAAGACGGCCTGATCAACCGCATGCGCCGGGCCGAGGGCTGAGCGATGCGCAGAAGCTGGATCCTTGGCGCGGTTGCGCTGGTTGGGCTGGCGGCGGCGGGTTGGTTTCTGACCGAACGGCCCCTGACTGTGACGGTTGTCGCGGCTGAAACCGGGGTGCCCTTGCGCCTTTACGGCCTTGGTTCCGTCGAGGCCCGGGTTTTGTCGCGCGTCGGGTTCGAAGTTGGCGCGGCACTGGTGTCGGTCTCGGCAGATGCAGGGGATGCGGTGAAGGCCGGACAGGAACTCGCCGCCTTGCATCCGGCAGAACAGGAAGCGCGTGTCGCGCGGGCGCAGGCGGCTGTTGCGGCCAATGCCGCCGGTCAGTCCAAGGCTGACGCCGCAGTGGCGCGGGCGCAGGCAGTTCTGGCGCAGCGCATCGCAGCAAATGATCGGCAAAAGGAACTGGCGCGGCAGGATGTCGCCTCGGTTCAGCGGGCCGAGGAAGCGCTGCGCGACGAAGATGTGGCGCGGGCCGAACTGGCGCTGGCCGAGGCCGATCTGGCGGTGATCCGCGCGCAGGGCGCAGATGCAGCGGCCGCCTTGCAACTGGAACAAACATTGCTCGCCCATCACCGGCTGGTCGCACCCTATGATGCGGTTGTCGTGGCTCGCCACGTCGAGCCGGGCACGGTGGTCAAGGCCGGTGATCCAATCTTCACCCTGATTGATCCGGCAACGATTTGGGTTCAGGCCTTTATCGACGAAGAACGCGCCGGCCAACTGGCGCTTGGACAAGAGGGTGTCATCCGCCTGCGGTCACAGCCTGCGGCAGAGTTCCACGGCACCGTCGCCCGGATCGGGCTGGAAAGTGACCGCGTTAACGAAGAGCGCCGCGTCTGGCTGACCTGTTCCGACTGCCCCGAAGCGATGTTCCTTGGCGAACAGGCCGAAGTACGCATCCTGACCGGCATACGCGACAACGCGCTGATGGTGCCCGAGGTGGCGATCACCGGCTTTGACGGCTTTCGCGGCATAGTCTGGCTGGTGCAGGATGGTCGGCTACGCCGCGCCGAGCTGACCTTTGGCGCACGCGACGACCGGGGCCGGGTCGAGGTGACAGGCGGCCTGCCCGAGGGCGCCGCGATTGTCGCCATGCCGCCGAAAGGTGCCGACGAAGGCAGACTGGCCCGGATCGGGGACGCGCCATGAATCTGGCGCTGAAAGACATCCGGCATGGCCTGTTCCGCTTTGTGCTGACCTGTTTCGGGTTGGGCCTGCTGATGACGGTCGTTCTGGCGATGATCGGCATCTACAATGGCCTTGTGGCCGATGCGTTGGCGGTGGTCGAGGCCCCCGCGGCGGACGTCTGGGTGGTCGAGGCGGGCACCAAGGGGCCTTTTGCCGAAGCCTCGTCCATTCCCGCCGACAGCCGCGACACCGTGGCCCGCATGCCCGGCGTGGCCGAAGCCGGGGCCATCAATTACCAGACCATCGAGGCCCCCTTCC
The DNA here is from genome assembly GCF_036553525.1 of Pseudotabrizicola sp. L79. Lineage (NCBI taxonomy): Bacteria > Pseudomonadati > Pseudomonadota > Alphaproteobacteria > Rhodobacterales > Paracoccaceae > Pseudotabrizicola > Pseudotabrizicola sp. L79. Next base: position 450,970 of record NZ_JAZHDA010000045.1, read on the forward strand.
TTGACCGCGCCTTGCGGCTTTATATCATCGGCTATGAAACCGGACGTCCGGGTGGCCCGCAGATCATCGCCGAAGGGCGCGGCATCGGCACCAGCCATTTCGAACTGGTGGCCGACCGCAAGACTGGCCTTGTGCTGGGTGATACCATCCGCCTTGGCCGCAACCGCTTTACCGTGGTCGGGCTCGTCGAAGGGGCGATGAACTCGGGCGGCGATCCGGCGGTTTACATGACGCTTGCCGATGCGATGGCGCTGCAAACGGAACTTGCTCCGGCAGATCAACGGGTGCAGGCCGCGCGCGGGGCGGGGGCGGTCAAGTCGGCCTCGGTCGCGGCAGTGATCGTGCGCGTGACGCCCGGCGCGGATGTCGATCTGCTGACCGCAACCTTGCGGCAATGGAAGCATCTGGCTGCCCTAAGCCAGACCGAACAGGAAAACATCCTGCTGGCCTCGGTTGTGGACAAGGCGCGCCGTCAGATCGGGCTGTTTCTGGGAATCCTCCTGGCGGTGTCGGCCGTGGTGATCGCGCTGATCATCTACACCATGACCATGGAAAAGCTGAAGCAGATCGCAACGCTAAAGCTGATCGGCGCCCCAGACCGCACCATCATCGGGCTGATCGTACAGCAATCGCTGATCCTTGGGACCGCAGGTTGGGGCATCGGTCTGGTTCTGATCCTGCTTGTCAAGGATGTCTTTCCGCGCCGCGTGGTGCTGGAACCGTTTAACGTGGCCGTTCTGGCCGGGATCATCGTCGTGGTCTGTCTGGCCGCCAGCGGTCTGGGCGTGCGCGCGGCCCTGAAGGTGGACCCCGCCACCGCGCTGGGAGGCTGAGCAATGGCCATCGGTGATATTCTGGTCGATGTGCAAGCCGTGGCCAAGCACTATGGCGAAGGCGAGACCCGCGTCGATGCCCTCCGCCAAGTTGACCTGCAGGTGCGTGCAGGTGAGGTGATCGCACTCCTGGGGCCGTCAGGGTCTGGCAAGACGACGCTTCTGAACATCATCGGCTGCATCCTTGACCCATCCTCGGGTCGGGTGGTGCTGGATGGTGATCCGGTCTTTGACGGCAAATGGCTGCGCAGCGATCTGCGTCGTCTGCGGCTGGACAAGATTGGCTTCATCTTTCAGGCGCACAACCTGCTGCCCTTCCTGACGGCGGCAGAAAATGTATCCCTCGTCCTCGACCTTGCCGGTTGGGCGCCCGAAAAGGGAAAGGAGCGGGCAAAAGAGCTTCTCGATTATCTCGAGGTCGGCCACCGCGCCCCGGTTAAGCCCGCGCTGTTATCAGGGGGCGAGGCGCAACGCGTGGCTATCGCACGCGCGCTGGCCAACCGCCCGCGGATCATCCTTGCGGACGAGCCGACCGCGGCATTGGACAGCAAACGCGCACAACTGGTCATGGACCTGCTGCGAAAGCTTGCCGCCGAGCAGGAAGCCTGCATCCTGACAGTGACCCATGACGAGAAAATCTTCGACCGTTTCGACCGGTTGATCCACCTGCGCGACGGGCGGTTGACCGATGACTAGCTCCGCCAAGCCTGCAACCTCGCCTGCATCGCGCGAAGCCGTCGCGTTATCTCGTATCCAGCGCCACGCTTGGGGCCATCAATTCTGCGGTTTCGTCCTACGGCCAATCAGCATGCGAAGTGCCGATCAGTCGAGCGTCCCTTGGCAATCGTCATACGCCAGAGCTAGAATTGACCATAGCGTGGCGCAGCCACAGCTTTACTCCGCCGCCACAAAACGCAAAAAGTCCCCGCTTTTCAGGGGGGGCTCGTCAAACGTTGAGGTGGCGTTGAGGTAAAACGCTGGTGTCTATACACAAGTGTTTTTGTCGGATTTCAAGTCTTTGTTATCCAAAGGTTTTTTGGTTGCGGGGGCAGGATTTGAACCTGCGGCCTTCAGGTTATGAGCCGAACCTATTGATTTTTAAGCCTCCCTTTATTTCAGATACTTAGCGGGCAAGCCTTTGGAATAGCTGATTCTTTTGCGAACTCTCAACGTTTCTCGCCGGATTTGGGCGGATCGACGTGCGCTTAGGAACGCATTCGCGGGTTGACCAGACGTTGACAAGCGCACGAACAGACCAACGACGATCATAATCGACACCGGAAAAGGAAATGCAGAGAATACACGAGATGTTCCATCAGAAGCCGTACTTCTCTCTTCGAAGGTTAAATGCGGCCTCGCCGCCTTCCATAATTCGCTTGATGGCTTCTCGAACATTTGGAATGTCGATAGCACCCTCACCCGCAATCTTGCCGCCGGATTGATCTCCCGCCTTTCGATACTCGCACCATGCTACCAACTCGGCGTCACCGTTGACTACCAAGTTCGCATTGTGGCTCACGAAAATGATCTGACGACGCTTCTTTGCCGCCCATATCTGTTCGACTATTTCTTGCATAACAGGATTGTCCAAGTCTTCTTCTGGCTGGTCAATCAGCAGAGGAGGGCCTGCCTGGTTCAGTAGGGTCCGAAGAAGTGCTGTTGCTTGTTGGCCGGAAGAAGCGTTCGAAAAATGAATGTATTCCCCTTCCCGCGAGCGATATTCAAAATGCGGCTCACTCGCGATCTCTGTCAGGGATAGCGCTAACCAATCGCTTGGAGAAAGTTTGCGTGCGAGCTTATCACAGTCACCTTTGGTCGCACCGGCGCCTGTCAGAAAAGGCGTGTCGGGCAGGTGCTCGGCCGAATCCTTTTCTGGGTCGAAGTTCGCAAGAACTTCAAGGTCTTGAAGGGTCCCAAGCCATGTGCGATGGGGATCCTCGGCCTCAAGAATAGCTCCGGCGATCTGCTCTATCCTATCCCTTCGAATTCCCGACCCGCTCAGACGCTCTTTCAGCAGCTCACTGAATGCGTCGGCGTTCGAAAATCGACGAACGGTCGCGCGGATAGCCCCACCGGACCTTTCGGTCAGGGCGTCACATTGTCCCTGGATCAACTCATCACGCTGGCGTCTCTGTTCGAGCAGATTTGCCTGTTCGGTTTGATAGGCTTCACCCGCCTTTTGCAGCGATGTAAGTTCGTCCGACAGCCTAGTGCGCTCCTTTTGAAGCGAAGTGACCTTGGCCTCCAGCGATTTCAACTGCTCCATTCTGTCTATGTGTGCCGACGATCTGTTAAGAGCGTCCGAATAGGCGTTGCGGTAAGCCTCGAGCCGTGTGCGCCACAGAGACCACTTACTGTCTTCGCTCGCTAGCAGGGCTTGATCAATATTGGACTTCGCCAAGCGTAGAGCGTCTGCAATCTTCACGACCAACTCGCCGTATTCGACTGACAAATCCGCAAGCAATGCCTTTTCCGGAAATTGGTCGGGCAGTTCAGAAAGGTCTCCGCGAGTTTCATTGCCGATCAGTTCGAGTAACCGATCGATCTGTCCACCAGCGTCGTGCAGACGCTTCTCGCGGGCATCCACCGCTTGTTCGGCGTAGTCATAGTGGGAACCGAGGTCCAGAAGCGTCCGGTCCTCCTCAGTTAGTCCGCCTAGTGATGCGCGGAGCCTATTCGCCTGTTCCTGGTACGAACGGATCTCCAAGTCCTGGCGGGCCAAGTCCTTTTCTATGGTCTTCTGTCGTTGCCTCGTAGAATAGGTCCGGCGCAACTCCTCTTGCTGCTCGTCCATTTTCCGTTCTAGCTGCCCGAGTTCAGTCCTGATCGGGGCGGTGATGAACCTTGCGAGTTCGTCAAGTCGCACGCTGACATTGCTGAGCTGCTTTTGGCTGTAGGCTTGAACAGGCAGCAACGTGCGAACTTCGTTCTCAGTGCAGGGTCGCAATTCATCATTGTCGACCTTGATCTGAACGGTTCCATCTTTGCTCGCCCTGCGTACCAGATGCGGCACGCCGTTTACCGTGAAGGCGACATCAACTGTTGCGCCGAGAGGCTTGAGTGTTCCCTCGATCAAGCGCGCCCGGCGAGCCTGATAGTCAGGAGTATCATCGTCACTGCCGGCCGGAGGTTGGTCGCACAGCGCCCACCGCAGATACTCAAGGATCGTCGATTTTCCAGTTCCTCGGCCACCGATAAGTGCATTGTACTGTGGATTGAAAGCGAGCTCGACAGGTCCAAGGAATGAACTGTTCTGAACACTAATCGACGATATCACGACCGAAGGTATACTTGGTTCTGTATCGGAAATTCGAGATTCTTGAGCAAGACACGCTTGGCGCAGCGCTTCCGCAGTTGGCGCAGCCCACTTGATCCAAGACGAGTATTTACCTAGGTCAGCGTGATCTTCCCGTCGATTGTCCGATGTTTGTATGCAGGCAATTCTCTTATTGCCCCACGCTTTTTCTTTTCCGGCAATGATGTTGAGTGTACCAGCCTTCAACCCATCTTTGGATCCATCGAGGTAGCCTCCAACAAACGGCATATCTTTATATTTTGGGGCCATGCCGCTTCGAAGCAGTGAAAACTTACCCTCGCCGCTGACATTGGGGAAAATGATATAGCGATCACGTAGCCAAGTGTGCTCGTCCAGCTTAATTTTCAATGCTCTCAGGGAATCGATGTGGTCTAGGCGTTCAGTTTGGATTGTTTTTTCGTCACCCATCGGAGCGGGCGTAATCGCAAGCGCTGTCAAGACGGCGTCGAAACGGTTGTCCTCGAAATCAGCATCCAGGAGCAGGATCGCCTGGCAAGGTACCGCTAGCGTAAGTTCGACTCCTGGAAAGACAACGATGCGGTCTTTGGGTTGCAGGAGATTACCATCTGAATCGGTCTCTTGGTTCGCAGCTTGCCGAATGTACGAAACAAATGCCATATCATGATGGTCCGTTACAGCGATTGCATCCAGACCCTTTTCTCTGCATGCCGCGATCAGATTACTTGCATACTCGATGCGCTCAGCGTCGGTAACGCGTGGAGCTCCTGTCCATTGGCGATCTCTCGGACTATGAACCTGAAAATCACAGCGGAAAAAATGGGCTCCCTTGTCCAAGCCTTTTGTAAGTTCATCGCCCATTGATCGACCTCATTTCGAGTACGCAGATCGGAATTTGTGACATGACAGCAACTCCTTCTGCAATGGCTTTGGTCAACGAGACAGGAGCCCAGATGCATCTTCGTGTGCGCCAGACGTAGCCCAAGGGACGTTCGCGATCAAACCGGCAATAGCCCTGCAACTGACTTTCAGGCCAACCTCACTGCACGCCGGGCCTTTCAGTGTAACTTATTGATTTTTCTATCCGGATCACAGTTCTCCACCCCAATTCCACCTTCCGCCTGTGTTCCGGCCCCCACCTCGTGGTCCGACTTGATAGTGGCGCAGGTCTACGCCTGTGTCGTCGGGCAAGGAGGCGGAATGGATGGTCAAGCGACTGAAACTCAATGAGAAAACTCTGCGCGAAGCGGAGCCGAAGCCCGGCGTCAGCTATCAGATCTTCGACACGGAGGTGATCGGCTTCGCCGCGCGGGTGCAGGCATCGGGCGCGCGCACGTTCACCATCGACTACCGGCATGCCGGGCGGCAGCGGCGGATGACCATCGGGCGCTGGCCGGAGTGGAGTGTCACGGCCGCGCGCGAACGCGCCAAGGAACTGCGGCGCGCCATCGACGAAGGGCAGGACCCTCTGGCGGCGCGCGACGAATGGCGAGGGGCCCCGCGCGTCACGGACATGATCGACCGCTACATCGCCGAGCATCTGCCGAAACTGGCCAAGACGAATGCGGGCGACCAGGTCTCGATGCTGAAAAAGATGGTCGAACCGGCCTGGGGCAACCGGCTGGTGACGGAGATCACCAAGTCCGACGTCGCGAAGTTCCTTGATTTCGTGGCCGAGGGGCGGCCTCGCCCCTGCAAGGCAAAGCCCAACAACCGGGCCCGCAAGTTGCAGGGTCACAAGCCCACCCCGATCCGCGCCAACCGGATGGGCGAGGTGCTGCGCAAGATGTTCACGCTGGCGGTGGAATGGGAATGGCGGACAGACAACCCGGCGCAGGGGTTCCATCGGCGCATCGAACATGCCCGCGAACGGTTCCTGTCGCCCGAGGAACTGACCCGGCTGGCGGGCGTGCTGGATTCCGCCGAGGATCAGCGTGCCGCGGCGATCATCCGCATGTGCATGCTGACCGGCGCCCGGGTGGGCGAGGTTCGGACGGCGCGGTTCGAACAATTCAACCTCGACTATGCCATCTGGTCGAAGCCCGCCTCGACCACAAAGCAGCGCAAGATCCACCGGGTGCCGATTTCGCAGGACGTCGCGGCCATCGTGCGCCTGCGCCAGCAAGCGGTACCGCGCGGGAACCCTTGGCTCTTCCCCGGCGACACTGTCGGCCAGCCGGTGCGGGAAATCCGCCGCTTCTGGGCCAAAGTGCAGAAGGACGCCGGGCTGGCCGACGTCCGCATCCATGACCTTCGCCACACCTTCGCCTCGCTCTTGGTCAGCGGCGGCGCATCGCTGGAAATGATCGGCAAGCTTTTGGGCCATAGCCAGATGCAGACCACCCAGCGCTATGCGCACCTGATGGATTCCCCCCTGCGGGCGGGTGTCGACACGGTGGCCAGCCTCCTGCGCCCGCGGCCGCGCCTTGTGCATGACGCGGCGCAGGATGGGGCCGACCTGCCGAAATCGGCCTGAGCCTCACGCGGCATCCTCGCCGCGCAGCCTGCGCCAGAGCGAGGACAGCCGCTTGCGGATGGTGCTTTCATCCGGCACCTCCCCCGACTTCGAGTTCTGGACGAACCAGTCCTGCACCAGCGTGACCAGAGCGGTCTGGGTCTCGGGCACGCCCTTCTCGAACAGGAACCACGTCAGCCAAGCATACATCGCGTCCCAATCGTAGCGCGGGCTGGCCCCGATGGTGGAGGCCGGGCGCCGCAGCAGATCGCGCTCCTCCTCGAATGCCTGCAGCGTTCCGGAATCCAGCAGCAGATCGGACGACCGGACCAGAACCCCCTCGGCCGGATCGGTGATCGTGAGCCAAGTCTTGCTGCCCAGCGGCATGACCCGCCTGAGACGCGCCTGCTCGTCGCTCGGGCCCATTCGCCGGAACATCCCCATCAGCTCCGCCATCGGCACCTGAACCATCCCGGCCACAGTCTCGTCACCGCAGACGACCGGAGGGATGCCCGCGACGACATGCAGATGCCCTGCCGCCGCCCAGCCCGCCACATCGGCCGGAGGGCAACCCCAACGCACGGCGATTTCGTAGATCGAGAAGAATGCGACAGGCGGCAGAGGCATTGGGAAACTCCTTTCAGACATGCGGCATCCTTCGGCCAAGGCCGTCGGCATGCAGGTTACAAATGACCCGCCGTGCCGAGCACGTGGGCTGACTCAGGGTTCAGAGCACGTCGTCGAGGAAAACCGCCTGTATGCCAGAGGCACACCGTGACCGGCGTGCGCACCCGACTGCGTTCGTCTTTTCGATTCTTATGGACTGCTCAACCATGAATCTACGCATCCAGAAGGCGAGCACGCAACCACAATCCTGCGCTCCGCAGTGCGAACAAAGAAAGAACCTGTGGATATCGTCGAGCGCCTGCGGAACCTGACCGGAACGACCTGTTCTGGCAATTCCGCTCCCCTCGGAACCGGCCAAACCGTCCGAAAGCCGGTCAGATCGCCCGGCCCGGAGGGAGCGGTGACGCACGCGCACAGATCGCCGCCCGGAACCGCCCCGGATGATGGCCGCGGAGGCGGCTGCATCCGGTAGCACCGACCACCCACAAGCCCCAAAACCCCAATAAAAACTGGGGTGGAATTGATCCGCCGCGCTCAGTTCCACCTTCCGCCTGTCTTCCGGTCCTCGCGCTCTGCTTCGCTGACCCTGCCCCTGCCAGAGGGCGCATAGCCAACGGAGCAGCCGATGAAGGACATTCAGACCGATCCCGACGAGGACATCCCGGACCTGCTGGCCGACTGGATCAGCCGGGAGCAGTTGGCCCGGGCGCTGGGCCTGACGGCCGACACGCTGTCCCGGTGGGAAGCCCGCCGCCAGGGGCCGCCATGCACACGCATAGGTCGAAAGACCTTCTATCGCCGCGCCGCCATTCAGGAGTGGATCCGCGCGCAGGAACAGGCCCATCCGGTGCGCAAGACGCGGGGGCGGTCATGACCAACCCGCCGCACAGTTCCGCCTGGCCCTCCGACCGCGTGGCCGAGGCCCGCGCCGTCATCGCCGATGTCGCGCATCACAGCGATCTCTTGATTCGGCTCGCCTGCAACGTGCTTGCCCAGCATGGCGAAACGTCGGCGGAGCGAGCGGAGGCGCAGCGCCTGCTGGTCGTCGTTGATGCACGGCGGCCAGTGCGGCGCGCCCAGTGCGAAGATCAGGGGAGGGCCGCGCGATGAAGCGCCGTGGCACCCCCGAGGCCGATCTTCAGCGCGCCGTTGTCCAGGCGCTGCGCATCGCCCTGCCCCGCAGCGCCATCATCCACCACTGCGCCAACGAAGTCACTGAGGCCGAGCCCCGCGGGGCAAAGCGCCAGGCGATCCTTGTCGGCATGGGCGTCCATGCCGGGTTCGCGGACCTGATGGTCCTGAGCGACGGCCGCGTGCTGTTCCTCGAACTGAAGGCACCGAAGGGGCGGCTGCGGCCGGAGCAGGAGGCATTTCGCGAAGCCGTCCAGGCGCAGGGGTTCGGCTGGGCGCTGGTCCGCAGCCTCGACGACGCGCTGGGCGCGCTGGCCGATCACGGCTTCACCACGCGCATCGCCTCTGCACCGCGGAGGGCCGCGCCATGAGCCATGAGGCCACCAACTGGGCCATCAAGCAGCGCGGGCTGAAGCCGACGACCAAGATCGTGCTCTGGCATCTCTGCGACCGGTTCAACCCAGACTACGGCTGCTTTCCCTCGCAGGACCGGCTGGCGCATGACTGCGAAATCAGCCGGTCCACGCTGAACGATCACCTCGGCCAGTTGGAGGCCGTAGGCCTGCTGCGGCGCGTGCCGCGGCTCGATCCCCTGACCAAGCGCCAGCTGCCCACCCGCTACATCCTGGGGTTCGAGCCGGGCTTCGCACCTGTGGCTGTGGTGCCGTGTCCGGAAATAGGACACGGGGATGACAGAGGCGCGGAAATCCCTGACATGGCCGGGGGTTCGCCTCTGGATGGCACCGCCGACGCCCTGCCGTGTCCGGATTTCGGACACGGGGAGGACGCGGGAGCCGTGTCCGATTTTCCGGCCGAGCCGTGTCCGGAAAATGCCGAAAGCCGTGTCCGGATTTCGGACACTAACCCTGTAAGGGAACCTCTAAGTAAACCAGTAAAGGAGGAGGAGGGCGCACAAGCGCGCGAGGCGATTTCCGATGAGGTTTTCGGCGACCTGCTCAACGCGCTGGGCCTCGATCCCGCCGCCCTGCCCGGCTGGTGGCAAGGCTGGCCGCCTCGGCTGCACGTCCAGCGCTGGCGCGACGAACTGGACCTGACAGAGGCCGAGATCATCGCCGCGGCCGAGGCCAGCCGCCAGGAACATCCGGAACCGCCTGATGGGCCGAAGGCGCTGGACCGCGCCATGCAGCGAGCTGCCCAGCGCAAGGTCGAGGATGCCGGTCGCAAGCGCCGGAAACCCAAGGCGGCCCCTGCCCCGGCTGCGAAACCGATCACCGACCTCCCCGCCTTCTACGCCGATCTGGTCAACTCCGACCGCTACCTGCCGGTCAGCGCGATCAGCAACACGATGCGCGATGCCATGCTCGCCCGCGGGCTGGTGACACCAGAACGCCTGCGCGAGCGCGGGGTGCGGTGAATGGCATGGTGTCACGTCCCCGGCACGGACTCTCCCTCTGCGCAGGCGGCGGAGGCCTTGATCTGGGCCTCATGCTCGCCGAGCCCGGCTATCACACCTGCGCCTTTGTCGAATGGGAGGACTGGCCAAGGGCGGTGCTCATCGCCGCCCAGCGCGCGGGTTACTTCGCCCCAGCCCCGATCTGGACCGACCTGCGCAGCTTCGACCCCCGCCCCCTCCGCGGTGCGTTTGATACCGTTCTCGCCGGATACCCCTGCCAGCCCTTCAGCGCGGCCGGAAAACGCGGCGGCGCCGATGACCCGCGTCACCTCTGGCCCGACGTCGCCCGCGTCGTCCACGAATGCCGCCCGGAATGGGTGTTCCTCGAAAACGTCGCCGGTCACGTCACCCTCGGTCTTGAAACCGTCCTGCGAGAACTTTGGGGATTGGGCTACACGCCTGCGGCGGGCATGTTCTCGGCGGCAGAGGTCGGCGCGCCGCATGAACGGCTGCGGATCTTCATCCTGGCCCACACCGATGAGCCTGCATCCCGGCACCGGCCGCTACAACCCGGCCGGGAACAGCGACTTCACGAGGAAGGCCGAGGCGCTGGCGCTGGGCATCGCAAAGGCCCTGCCGAACCACTGGCCGACACCGGCGGCGCAGAACTGGAAGGGCAGTTCGGAAGCCAGCATCACCCGCACCAACGGCAAGTCCCGGATGGACCTGCTGCACTATCGGGCGGAGCAGGGCTTCACCCGCCCGGCCCCGGTGACCATGCCGGATGGGCCACGGTCCTCGCCGCACGCCCCGATCTCGCGCCCGCTCTGGGCTTCGATGATTGCCTCGCATGGGCGCGCCGCCTCGCGGCGGATCCTGAAGGGCCGGTCGCGGCGGCGGCTGAACCCGCTCTTCGTCGGATGGCTGATGGGCTGGCCCATCGGGCACGCGCTCTGCGCCTGCTCGGCAACGGAGTTCACCCTCTGGCAGCGGCACATGCGTGGCGCTCTCTCGCGACTGCCCATGGCCTCGGGCCCGTGGATCTGGCGGCCGATCGATGCGGCCCAGCGCCCGGCGCAGATGGATTTCCTTGAAGGATTGCAGCCATGAGTTTCCACAGCCGCGTAAGCGGCACCAAGATCAAGCGCGCGCTGGGCGTGCAAGCCGCGCTGGAATGGGCCTTCCGCATCGAACAGGCGCAGCTGGAACTGCCGCTGCCCCCAGACGTCACCGAGGAAGGCTTCGGCTTCGGCCTGGAATACGTGCTCCTCCAGCGCGCCGTACTTGGCTGCAAGATCGACGGCGGCCAGCACAAGATCGGCGGCTACACCCACGAGGACGCCGAGGTGATCGCCGCCACCGTCGCCGGGATCCCCGACAGCCTCGGCGGCAAGCGCATGGCGATCCGCGTCGCCGAACTGGCCCGCGCCGGGCTGACCCCGGACTGGATGCCCGGCGCCGTCCCGCGCTGCGTGCCGACCATCGTCAAGCAGAACCAGCACGGCACGCATGCGGGCGCCATCGTCGTCGGTACCGAGCGCATCCGCGTGCGCGGCCCAGGCGCTCGCGCCACATGGAAAACCATCGACATCCTGGCCTGCCCGGTCACTTTCTCGCCGCATCCGCAGCAGATCGAGGCTGCCCGGCGCGGCTATGACGACTGGTGGCAGGCGCTGGGCTGGGTCCGCGAGGGGCTTATCGTGGGCGGGATGCTGCGCGAGGTCGAGGTGACGGCGGCAATGCCGAAGGCGCGGCCTTGGGACCATTCGAAACCGATCACCGACATCGACCGCCACCGAGTCAGTAATACTCCTTGATGTAAGAGTACGCCTTTTCGAAGAGTTCGGCATCTTGGTGCAGCTTGTATCGAAACAGCGTCTGCCGAAGCGCCTTCTTGACCTCGCGTTCGCCTGCATGGGTCGCCTGCCATCCCTCGAAACGCACCTCGCGGACTATGGCATCGATATCGTCCACGACCCGCTTGACCATCACGGGCGTGTCGCCGTTCCGGGCTTCTTCAAACAGCTCGGTCAACGCCGCCTTGCCCCGGTCGATGTCCTCTTCCTCTGGCATCTCGCGCTCGGTCTTCACCACGTCTTTCGCTAGCGCCAGAAGCTCTTTCAGGAAGTCGATGGACAGCAGGAGACCCTGCTGATGCCGGTTCTTCAGATCCTCCAGCCGTTCGCCCAGCGCCTTGAACTTCGGATTTCCCGCATGCTTCCGAAGGCGGCCCGCCAGCTTGACCGAGATTTCCTTGGCCTTCTTTTCCGGATCCGGGTTCCCGAGGACCGCTTCAAGCAGTTCAGCATCCAGAACCAGTGTATCGAGGTCGTCGCGGACCGCGTCCACATGGACGTTCTCGTGGATCAGCTCGATGGTCTTGGCGCCGAGCCGATGCCAAAGCAGCCGCCCTGTGCCGCTGGAGGGCTTCAGGGATTCATAGACCTGCGCCAGCCAGCGATAGTCGGTCTCGTACTGCGTCAGCACCGGATCAGGCGACAGCGCCTCCCATATGCGCGCCAGCACGCTAAAATCGGCCGCAAAGGCGTCCCGCAGGTCGTTGTTCGGGATGCACTCCTGCGCGGCGATCAGGCCCTCGTAACCGGTCAGGCTGCGGTCAACGCCCGCGAAATAGGCGAGGCACTTCTGCAGGGCGGTCGGCAGGGCGTTGATCAGCTCGGCGATGTTCGACACCGCCTTTTGCACGCCTTCCTCGTCGAACTTCAGCGCCTGCGCCACGTCGTCGAAGATGCCGAGGTAGTCGACGATCAGGCCATGCGTTTTCTGCTCCCCATAAGGGCGGTTCGTCCGGCAGATCGCCTGCAGCAGCGTGTGGTCGCGCAGCGGCTTGTCGAGATACATCGTCTGCAGGATCGGCGCGTCGAAGCCGGTCAGCAGCTTCGACGTCACGATGATGATCTTCAGCGGGTCCTTCGGGTCGCGGAACCGGTCGAGCAGCTTCTCCTCGGCATCGCGGTCGCGCTTAAAGGCCGCATATTCGGGCTCATTGCTGTTGACCGAGATCACCACGTCCGAAACCTCGGGCGGCAGGTGGCGGTCGAGTTCCTGCTTGTAGAGCAAACAGCTTTCGCGGTCGAAGGTCACAACCTGCGCGCCGAAGCCGTTGGGCGCGACCTTCTCCTGGAAATGCTTGGCGATGTCGGCGCAGATTGCGCTGATCCGCTTCGGGGCCTTGACCAGGATCGACATCTTGGCCGCCGCCTTGCCCAGCCGATCCCTGTCTTCGTCGGTCAGGCCCTGCGTCAGCTCGGCATAGGCTTCCTCGATGGCCTTCTGATCGATGTGCAGGTCCACCAGGCGCGGCTCGAAATGCAGCTCCTTAGTTGCCCCGTCGCGGATCGAGTCGTTCAGGCCGTAGCGGCTCATGTAGCCGCCATCGTCGGTGTCGGCGCCGAAGGCGTAGAAGGTGTTCTTGTCAGCGCGGTTGATCGGTGTGCCGGTCAGGCCGAACAGGAACGCGTTCGGCAGCGCGTCGCGCATCTTGCGGCCCAGATCGCCTTCCTGCGTGCGGTGCGCCTCGTCCACCAGCACGATGATGTTGTCGCGGTTGTTCAGCACCCCATCTGCCTCGGCGAACTTGTGGATCGTGGTGATCACCACCTTCCGCGCGTCCTTGCCAAGCAGATCGGCCAGTTCCTTGCGGCTTTCCGTGCGCACCATGTTGGCCATGTCAGCGGCATAGAAGGTGCCAGAGATCTGGCTGTCCAGGTCGATCCGGTCCACCACGATCAGCACCGTGGGGTTCTTCAGCGCCGGGTGCAGCCGCAGCTTGCGCGCGGCGAACAGCATCAGCAGCGATTTGCCCGACCCCTGGAAGTGCCAGATCAGCCCCTTGCGCGGCTGGCCCGCCACGACCCGCGCGACGATCTTGTTGACGCCGTCCACCTGCTGATAGCGGGCGATGATCTTGATGCGGTGCTTGCCCTTCTGCGTCACGAACGCTGTGAAGCTGTCGAGCATGTCGAGCACCATCGCCGGGCGCAGCATCGAGCAGGCGGCTTTCTCAACCTCGCCCAGCGATTGCTTGCCGTCACCGTCGCGCCAGGGGCCCCACATGTCGACCGGCATCCGAACCGAGCCGTAGCGGAACTCCTTGCCCTCGGTCGCGACTGAGAAGACGTTGGGCACGAACAGCTCCGGCACATTTTTTTCGTAGTCGTCATGGACCTGGATGGCGGCGTCGAGCCAGCTTTGGCTGGACCGCACCGGCGTCTTGGCCTCGATCAGCACCAGCGGAATGCCGTTGACCAGCAGCACCAGATCGGCGCGCTTTTCGGTCTTGCCCGCCCGGATGGTGAACTGCTGGGTGACGACAAAGCTGTTCTTCTCGATCTCGTCAAAATCAATCAGGCGGATGGTGACGTGTTCGCCATTCGCGCCGAAGGGCATGGAGCGTTCGCCCAGTGCCCAGGCGGCAAATTCCTCGTTCGCCTTCACCAGCCCGTCCGACCGCGCTCCCATGACGATGGCGCGCAGGCGGTACAGCACGTCATCGGCCCGGCCGGGATTGGCGGCGATGTCGGGGTTCAGGCGGATCAGGGCGTCGCGCAGATGGGGTTCGACCAGCACCTCTTGCGGCTGGCGGGGAAGGTCGGCGGGGGCGACGTAATGCCAACCGAGGCCCGCGATCTTGCCACCCGTGCGAGCGAGGCCGATGGAGAGCTGCGCCGGGCGGGCCGAGGCTGCGCCTGCGAGAAGGTCACGCAGATGGGCTTCGACGGTGTTGGATTCGTTAAACATTCTCGCAACCCTCGGAACCTAATGACGCCAGCGCCCACTTGCCCAATGTGCCAACTTTCGACAAACGGTCGCCAGTAGTAACCAACTCTCGGTCGAGGCTTTTAATTATGCTCAAAAACCTGTCTTGCTGCTCGACAGGCGGAATAACTAAAGACAACTTGGAAAATAGATCCATGGTCAAATATTTGGTTGTTGAGCCAACTGAGAGGTTTCGTAGGTTGGCGAGTTGATCTTCAAGAAACTGAGCGATGTAATCCAATCGCGCCAATTCAGATATAACTTCAATTACGTAGGTTCGCTGGTAGGCGTTAAATCGCCCATGATACGTCTTTACCCAGAATATCCCCTGTGCATTATTGCCCGGCAGAAGGATTGCCTCGCAGTCAAACGCGTAATCATTGATGGTCTTTGGGACAGGGTCGCACGTGAAATATGGATAGCGGCCGCCTTCAACAGCGGCATTGGAGTCCAACTTGCCCGTTCGAATCCTGCATAGATCAGTTAATGTGAACGCTTTCTCGCCAATTCTTTGGTGTGCGTGAGCTTTACGCAGTGCAAATTCATCACGAACCGCAGCGCGTTTCATTGTATGTATCGCGTCAATACACGCGGCGTAATTGGAGCGACAAAGGTCTAACCCGGTTAAAAGCTCAACCAACCGCGCCTGCTCCTGGATTGGCGGCAGCAGGAACTCTTCTGCGGCGAGGGCTTTCCAATTGATTGTCGGCGACAGCGACCCGACCGAGATGCTCAAGGCCCGTTCCATGAACAGATCGCTCTGCATGAAGAAGGGCAGAAAATCGGGCAGCACTTCGCCGGGCTTGGCGCGCAGCACCATCGCATGCGCCGAACAGATGCCCTCGAAATCCGCCACCGCGACCTTGCGCTGATATACGCGCCGCTTGCCGAAGATGATATCGCCCGGCTGGAACCGAAGCTTGGTCGACTCCACATCGGTGGGTTCGCCCCAGCGCCGGATGCGCAGGCTATCGGGATCAAGGTGTTCCAACCCGACATAGCGTTCCACGCCGGCCTCGGCGGGGTTGTCGACCCGGTCGTTGATCTGTGTGGCGATCTGATCGAACCGCACGCGCGTCCAACCCGCCTTGGAACTCGGCCGCTCAAGCATCGGCATTCTCCGCAGGCGTCAGGCCATCGAGCATGTCCACCAACGCGTCCATGCCCGACCAGAAGTCGCGCCCGTCCTCATCGAACGCCGCCCAAGTCGCCGCCAGCGTTGCACCGCCGGCCACCGCCGCCGTGGGCCGCTTCACATAGCGGGCAATCGACAGGTTGCCGTCGGCCGCAAGCACATCAGCCACATCCGCCACCGCGGCAAAGCCCGGATCCTCCGCAAAGGCATGATAGGCCGACAGGATGCGCGCCTGATGATCCGGGCGCAAAAAGCTTTGCGCCCGTTCACGCGCAATCTCGGCCACCGCGTCGATGAACAGGATGCGCCCCTTGCGCGCCTCGGGTTTCTGCGACCGGCAGATCACCACGCAGGCCTCCATCGGCGAGTTGTAGAAAAGCCCTGGCCCCAGCCCCAGCACGCATTCGACCCGGTCGGATTCCACCAGCCTGCGCCGCATCTCGGCCTCTTCATTGCGGAACAGCACGCCATGCGGAAACAGGATCGCGCAGCGCCCGGTCTTGGGGTGCATCGACGACAGAATGTGCTGGAAGAAGGCGTAATCCGCCCGCCCCTGCGGCGGGGTGCCAAGGAAGTTGCGGCCCCAGGCATCCTGCTCCCACGCGCCGCGGTTCCATTTCTTGATGGAATAGGGCGGGTTCGCGAGGACCACGTCGAAGGTGCGCAGCCGGTCGCCCTGCACGAAGGCGGGCGTGGCCAGCGTGTTGCCGCTGGCGATGTGGAAATCGTCCACGCCATGGATGACCAGGTTCATCCGCGCGATGGCGGCCGTGATGGTGATCAGTTCCTGCCCGTAAAGGCCGGTGGTGCGGATGTCGCCCCCGCGCCGCTTCACTTCGGCCAGGCACGAGATCAGCATGCCGCCGGTGCCGCAGGTCGGGTCATAAATGCTCTCGCCCGGCTGTGGTTCCAGCATCTGCGCCATCAGATGGACGAGGGTGCGGTTGGTGTAGAACTCCTGCGCGGTATGGCCGCTGTCGTCGGCGAATTTCTTGATCAGGTATTCATAGCCGTTGCCAAGCTCGTCTTCGGGCACGGCGGCAAGGGTGAGGTCGTGCTTGGAGAAATGCTCGATCAGGTTCTTGAGCGTGCTGTCGGGCATCTGGGCCTTGTCGGTCCAGTTGGCGTTGCCGAAGACGCCCTGAAGGCGTTCGGGGTTGGCGGCCTCGATGGCGAGGAAGGCTGACAGCAGCGCCCGCCCAACATCGCGCGGTGCGGCGCGCACGTCGTTCCAGTGCGCGCCTTCGGGAATGACGAAGCGGTCGTTGGCGGTGGCGATCGCGTAGCCTTCGTCCCCGGTTTCATCGAGTGCGTCCTGATAATCCCCATCCCAGACATCGGACAGACGTTTGAAGAATAGCAGTGGGAAGATGTATTGCTTGTAGTCGCTGGCATCGATGAGACCGCGCAGCAGGGTAGCGGCGCCCCAGAGGTAACTTTCGAGTTCGCGTTGGGTCAGTCCGGTCATGCTTTCGCCGCCTTCGGTCTAGGGCGGGCTTTCAACCGGGCATCAAGGTCTACTCGGTGCTTACTCGCAAAATCACGAAGTTTTTCGCCTGCTTCGAGGAATAACTCAATTGCCTCGTCAGCATCAGATTTCTTAACTGTGCCGTTTCCGTGGATAACCTTGCCACGCACATCAAGCGCATGGATCTGAATACGACTCAGCTTTCCGAGTACTGTGCCAAGTGCGGCGTTCTTGAAGCGACGTCCTACCTCCCTCTCCCACACTTCCTTATAGCCATCTTTGCCATTCTTGCTTTGCATCCTGAAAACGTCTTCAAGTTGCTGGCGCAGGTCCTTGCTAGGGCTTTCGCCCAGCTTCAAGATAGCCCGCTTCAGCATCCATTCGAAATGAACAGCAGCCAAGATCAAGGCCGTAGTACGATCTGAAGTGGCGATCTTTCTGATTTCCGCCTCGCGCTGCGCTGATCCGAATCCAACGTGAAACACTAGAGCCACCCTCCTTCAACCAGCACCTTGCGCAGGTGATCCTCGGCCGCCCGAGCGTCGGCCAGCGCTGTCTTGAATGCCTCTACAGCCTCAGGCAGCGGCGGGATGTCCTGGCCTATGGGGGGCAGGACGTAACGCGAGATGTTCAGCGTCCAACCTTCCTTCTTGATCTCGTCCAGCGTCGCCACCTTGGCACGGTCCTCGACATCCTCGAAGGCGCGGTACCAGGCGACGATCTGATCGCTGTGCTCCTGATCGAGAAAGTTCTGTGCCCGGCCTTTGCGGAACAGGCCTGAGGCGTCGATGATAAGGACCTTGTTCCTGCGGGCCTCTGGCTTCTTGCGGCGCAGGATTACGACACATCCGGCCAGCTGCGTGCCGTAGAACAGATTGGGCGCAAGGCCGATCACCGCCTCGACCATGTCCTTCTCCAGCAAGGCCTGCCGGATCGAGCCCTCGGCCGATTTACGGAACAGCGCGCCCTGTGGCAGGACGATCGCCATGCGGCTGCTCCCAGTGGGCGCCATCGACGCAATCATGTGCTGGACGAAGGCGTAGTCGCCATAGCTTTCCGGCGGGATTCCATACTGGGCACGGCCCCAGGGGTCGGCCTCCCACAGGTCACGCCCCCATTCCTTGAGCGAGAACGGCGGGTTCGCGATGACGCAGTCGAAGGTGGCAAGGCCACCGGTGCTCGAGTCCGTGAAGGCCGGGTTCCGCAACGTGTCCTCACGGGCCACCTGGAAGTCCTCGATCCCGTGCAGGACAAGGTTCATCCGGGCGATGGCGGCGGTGGTCAGGTTTTTCTCCTGGCCATAGATCTTCCCGTAGAAGGTCCGCGGGTCGCCGCCCTTGCGCATGACATGCTCGATAGCCCCGAGCAGCATGCCGCCCGTGCCGCAGGCAGGGTCGTAGATGCTTTCACTTTCCTGGGGGTCGAGGATTTCGACCATCATGCGCACGACGCTACGCGGCGTGTAGAACTCGCCCGCCTTGTTGCGGCGGGTGACGTCGGCAAACTTGCCCACCAAATATTCGTAGGCGTCGCCCAGCACGTCAGTGCTGACGGTGGTGTTGCCGAGCCCGATCTCGGAAAACCCCTCGATCAGATCCTTCAGCAATTCGTCGGAGAACTTCTCCTTGTTGCCCCAGTCCGCCGAACCGAATACGCGGAACAGCGTGTCCGGATTGGCCCGCTCGATCTCCTGCATGGCCTTCTGGAGAGCCGCGCCGACGTTCGACGGCACTGCCCTGATGTCGTTCCAGTGACAGCCGTCAGGCAGCACAAAGCGGTGCACCTCAGGAAATAGTGAAGGGTCCGCTTCGCCATAGATCTCCCGAGCCTCAGCGGTCTCCTCGTCCCAGACGTCGGAGATGCGCTTGAAGAACAGCAAAGGTAGGATATAGCCCTTCCAATCCGTCCGATCGACAGCGGAGCCGCGAAGCGTATTCGCGGCGTCCCAGAGTGCCGATCTAAACTCTCCGGCCAGAAAGCTATGTTGTTGCTCGCGTGCTTCAGTCAAAGGGGATGCCAATCCGTTCTTATCGGGTCTGGGTTGCAGGAGCAGGTGCAGCATCAAAGTCTTCGAAAAGTGACTGAATCAGAGACTCTGGTGCCTTTCGTTTCCTGAAAGCCACCTCGACTTTTTTCTTGAAATCTTGATCTTTGATAGTCTCGGGGGCAATATTCTTAGGAACAATTCGAACTTTGGGCTCCCTGAACTCTATCGACTTATCAAATAGCTCCTCAGCGATCCGCCTCAAATCTTTCTCAATATTCTCCTTTGTCGGAGAGATAGAGAAATCACTATAGAACTTCGGAGGCCGGGCAGCCCAACGAGGGGCATACTCCTTTACGACACTCGACACGAAGTCTTCCTTCTTCTTGCCAATCTCGGACCTTACTACAGCAATATAGTCCTTGATGACGCCTTCAAATCCTTCCACTGCAGATTTGAAACCTTCGCGCTTCGTATGAAGAATGACCTTTCCAAACCCAGAAATGGCGTAAAGAAATTCATCTTCGATTTTCTTGCGTTCTGAATCCAGCCAACGACCATCGACCTTAACTTTCTGGGTCTTTCCATTTCTTTCGACCTCCAGATCAACACTCGCCAAGTCCTGCAACGGGGAACGAATTCTTGATGAAATCTGATCTCGCAGCGCGCTGTCATTCACATCGTTCAATTGATCTGGGAGTGGCACGACCTTGCGATCCAGTTTATAGCCAACAGCCTCGAATTCTACGTACTGAACCTTGGATGAGAAGACTCTCAAAGCGCGAGCGATGTCAAACTGTTGAGGCGGGCTTTCCTTCAAGTTCTCGATCGTCGCCTGAATCTCTCCTTGACGCATAGGTTCCGACCCGATTTCTTGCCCCTTGAAGCCAGCGTCTCGATCCCCGGATGTTGCCTCCGAAATCTGAACGGGAGCAGAGCCCCGCAGTATAAGGGCGTTTGGCTTTTCAGGTGTCTTCGAACCGGCCTCGATCAACTGCGGCGTTGGAGAAAAGATCATGCATGCATCATCGGCAACAACGACACCCACCCGCAATCCGGGCTGCTTCCTCAAGGCGAGGTCGTTGGCCAAGCATGCTTCATGAAGGCGTCGCAGAGCCCTCTCGGAACCGTAACCCAGCCGGTAGACTTCTGGGTCCGCGTCAATAATGATCGACAATGTGAGCGATGAACGATCTGAAAGGCGAGAAATCAACGCTTCGACGGATGCCTCACCCAAAGCCGGAGCCGCGACAACCAAGTTTGCTTTAGCGGACAAGATCATTTGCGCAATTGTTTCGTCAGATGCGACGGAAAAGGCCCGCGTGCTTTCTTCAGTCTGTTCCTTTTCGGTCATCAAACCCTCAAAACTGGCACCATTCGCATGCGCGATCAGATTCACGGCTGGTCAGCCAAGCCCTAAGTCAGCCTATCGGACATCCTACCAACCATCAACCGACCCCTGCACGATGAAGTCGAGTTTCATTGACGCCAAACTACTTGATCGAGATTGAGATCGCATCATGCCCCCCTCCTCTGGTTCCTCCCCGGCACCGAACGTATGCGGGGGGGCGCAGCGCGGTGGTTCGCTAGCGTCAGGCAGTTTCACCGGGGAAGCCAGGCGGAAGCCACCTTGCGACCCGGAGCCGGAATTCGTGAGTCAGATCAGCGACTTGCGGAATCACGATCTGGACGAGGTGGATTCCCGGCGGGAAGCCAGGGAAGCCACCTTCGGGGAAGCCAGGGGGCGGGAAGCCACCCCTGGAAGCCAATTCGTTAGAAGCCGTTGAATCCGCTTCACTTTTCCGGTTGACAGACCTGCCCCCATTGACCTACCCCTTGATCATCGAAGAATTGCGCCCGGAGGAACCCCCTCGCGGGCGCTTTTCATTTCCCCTCCCCCACATTCTGAGCCCCATCCCATGGACCTCGTCTTCGCGCCGAGCCAGGTCGAGTCCTGGCCGATTGCCCGGCTGCGCCCCTATGCCCGCAATGCCAAGATGCATGGCGACGATCAGGTGGCAAAGATCGCCGCCAGCATGGCCAAGTTCGGCTGGACCGTTCCCTGTATGGTCGCCGACGACGGCGAACTGATCGCGGGCCATGGCCGGGTGCTGGCGGCCACGATGCTGGGGCTGACCGAGGTGCCGGTGATCCGGCTCAGCCACCTCGACGAGGCCGAGCGCCGGGCCTACCGCATCGCCGACAACAAGCTGACCGAGCTGGGCGAATGGGACGAGGCCCTGCTGCGCGACGAGATCGCGGGGCTGCTGGCTGAGGATTTCGACCTGACGCTGTTGGGCATCAGCGATGATGACCTCGACGCGCTGCTCCGGGATCCCGAGGCGCTGGGCGGCGACGGCCCGGTCGAGGGCGAGGACGACGTTCCAGACCTGCCGGTCACGCCGGTGTCCATGCCGGGCGACCTCTGGCAACTCGGCGCGCATCGGCTGATCTGTGGCGACAGCACCGCGGCCGATGTGGTCGGGCGGCTGCTGGACGATGTGCGTCCGCTCCTGATGGTCACCGACCCGCCCTATGGCGTGGAATACGATCCCTCCTGGCGCAATGCCGCAGGGGCCGCGAAGACGAAACGCACCGGCAAGGTGCTGAACGACGACCGGGCCGACTGGCGCGAGGCATGGACGCTGTTCCCCGGTGACGTGGCCTATGTCTGGCATGGGGCGCTGCATGCCGGGACCGTGGCGGACAGCCTGATGGCCGCAGGTTTCGCCATCAGGTCTCAGATCATCTGGGCCAAGGACCGGCTGGTCCTCAGCCGCGGCGATTATCACTGGCAGCATGAACCTTGCTGGTATGCGGTGCGTGCCAAGGGCAAGGGGCACTGGGCGGGCGACCGCAAGCAGACCACGCTGTGGCAGATCGCCAACCGGGATCAGGACGCTGACACCGTGCACGGCACCCAGAAGCCGGTGGAATGCATGCGCCGCCCGATCCTGAACAATTCCAGCCCCGGTCAGGCGGTCTATGAGCCCTTCATGGGTTCCGGCACCACGCTGATCGCGGCCGAGACGACGGGCCGGGTGTGCTTCGGGGTCGAGTTGAACCCGGCCTATGTCGATGTCGCCATCGAGCGCTGGCAATCCTTCACAGGGCAGGAAGCCGTTCTGGCGGAAACCGGCGAGACCTTCGCCGCCCTCAAGGCTAGCCGACCCGCGGCATGAACGCGCCCCTCCTGCCCGGCCGGATCGAGCATTGGCCACTGGCCCGCCTCCGTCCCTATGCCCGCAATGCGAAAACCCATGATGCAGACCAGGTGGCGAAGATCGCCGCCAGCATGGCCGAGTTCGGCTGGACCGTTCCCTGCCTCGTCGCCGCCGATGGCGAGCTGATTGCGGGCCATGGCCGCGTCCTCGCCGCGGCACAGCTCGGGCTGGCGGAGGCGCCGGTCATCGTACTGGGCCATCTGACCGAGGCGCAGCGCCGCGCCTACCGGATCGCCGACAACAAGCTGACGGAACTGGGCGGGTGGGACGAGGCGCTGCTGCTCGAGGAACTGCGGGGCCTGATGGCCGAAGATTTCGACCTCGGGCTGATCGGGATCCCGGAGGATGAACTGGACGCGCTGCTGCACCATGCCGACGACCGCGCGCCCATCGACGATGACACAGCCGACACCATCCCCGAGGCCCCGGCCGATCCGATCACCCGCCCCGGCGACATATGGGCGCTGGGCGAGCATCGGCTGATATGCGGCGATGCGACCGACCCAGGTCTGGTGGCGCGGCTGGTGGATGGCGCGCAGGCCTCGCTTTTGTTCACCTCACCGCCCTACGCGCAGCAGCGCGATTATGGCGCGGCGAAGGAGAAGGTCGGCGATTGGGACGCGCTGATGCAGGGCGTCTTTGCCGCGGCGCCGGTCACCGCCGATGCCCAGCTGCTGGTGAACCTCGGCCTCGTTCACCGCGATGGCGAATGGATGCCGTATTGGGAAGGCTGGGTCGACTGGATGCGCGCGCAGGGCTGGCGGCGGTTCGGATGGTATATCTGGGACCAGGGGCCGGGCCTGCCGGGCGACTGGAATGGCCGCCTCGCGCCGTCGCACGAGTTCATCTTCCACTTCAACCGCCAGCCCCGAAAGCCGAACAAGACGGTCGAGAGCAAGCACGCAGGCGAGACCCTCGGCGGCGGCGGGCTGCGCGGGGCCGACGGAGCCGTCCATCGCAAGACCGGCTTCGGCAACGCGATCCAAAGCCACCGCATCCCCGACAGCGTGTTCCGGATCATGCGCCACAAGGGCGGGCTGGGCACGGCCGGATCGCACCCGGCCGTGTTCCCGGTGGCGCTGGTGGAGGCGGTGCTGGAGGCATTCTCCGACCCCGGCGACCTGGTGTTCGAACCCTTCTGCGGCTCCGGCACCCAGCTGATCGCCGCGGAACGCACCGGGCGGCGCTGCTGCGCGGTGGAACTGGACCCGGTCTACTGCGACGTTGCCGTGCGGCGGTGGGAGTTGGCGACGGGGCGGAAGGCGATACTTGCGAGCGATTAACGTGGTAGAGAACCAGACGCTGTGTCAGCTTTGCGGGACGGAGGGGACGTTGCTCACAACCGCGTCTTGTTTGCTTCGTCAATTTCCCAGCATCTGCGAGAAGGTCATGTCCACACGACACATTCGGCAAGGCGGCTTTCCATCCTCTAAAGTCAGGATATCGCCTTCAGAGACCTCTTCCACACCCAGATCATCATGGATTCGGTTGGCCTCAAGAAATGCAAAAACCCCTCCCCGATCTTCAAAACTATCGGGGAAGGTGACAGTGATAATGTCGATCACTGTGAGAGTTTTCGGGGAGCCTTGACTGATCTGTATTGTCTCCCCGGACCAGTTGCCGGTCAGAACGTCAAATTGACCGGGATTCCACATAAATGTGCGGCCATCCTGAGCAAAGTATACGACGCCTGATCCGTGCCTATCAGATAAGAAGCGGGCAGTTTTTCCCGCCAGCTCATTCGACACCGCGCTGGGGGTGGACGCGGCTTCGTCCTGCTGCGCAAAGACATTACCGGGCCAGCCCATCAAGAGAGATGACACAGAAACCGCACTCAGCACGCGCAACATCGCTTGAACCTTCCACATTCTATTTGCCCCTTGCGCGCCATAAATGGCGCAATCCGACCATGTGTTTAGCTTTCAACAGTGACGAAACTTTGTCGCGAAGACTCTGCCTTCATCTATAGCGGGTGACCGCTATGGGCTCATCGCGTCGTCATCCGATCCGATACACCATCCCCCTACCCTCAACCTTCTCGGCGGTGATGGGCAGGCCCAGCTTCTTCTTCAGGGCACCTGAGATCGAGCCGCGGACCGTGTGCGATTGCCACGAGGTGGCCTCCACCATCTCGGCAATGGTGGCACCCTCGGGACGCTGAAGCATGGCGATGATCTGGGCCTGCTTGGTGCCAGCGCGGATGGCGACGGGCTTCGCGGTGCCGGTGTCTTCGGGCGCTTCCGCGGGTTCCGCCTTGGGCTTCGCCCTCCGCGCGCTGACAACCGCACTGGCCACCACCGGCTCGATCCCGATGGCCTCCAGCCCGGCCTCGGTGGCGATCAGCGTGGTGCCATGTCCGTCGCCGGTTTCGCGCCACATCGGCTCGCCACGGCGCAGGTTGGCCTCGACCTCTTCAAGCCAACCGCGGGCGATCATCTTGCCGACAACCATCTTGGCTGCGGCGCCGACCAGCCCCTCGGGCAGCGGCAGGGCGAGGTTGCCCGGCCGGGTCGCGGCGCGGGAGAGGATCAGGGATTGGGTGTCGGACGGGGTGGTCATGGGGGCCTCCGGGCGCTGTGGCGCGCGGTGTGCACGCCTTCTACGGAGGCAAGCCCCGTAGTCGGACGGGGCGGCCTTGGCGCCGCGCGGAGCGTCAGGCAGCGTGCTCGCCTTCCTTGAAGGCGCTGTCGGTGATCTGGCGCAGCAGGCCCGCGTAGTGCTTCAGCGTACCGACGTGCCCCCAATGGATCTCGTCGGGGTGGGTCTCGAAGTGGTCGTCGCTGAGGGCCTTCAGGCGCTCCAGCATGGTGTCGATCTCGGCCTTGGCGGCGATGAAGGCGTCGAGGGCCTTGTCGTTCGAGGCGGCGCGGCGGGTGGTCATGGCGGGTCGTCCTTCGGTGAGTTGCATCGTTCCGGTGCCAACACCATCGCTCTGTCGGGCGAATGATCGTAGGCAAATCGGAGCAATATCAGTGCTTTCTGATCGCTCCGGTCAGATCAGCCGCATCTCGGCCAGCGTGCGGCTGGCGGCACCAAGCTGGGCGGTCGGCAGTTCGATCTTCAGGTGCGACAGGACGTCGGAGGCCTCAGCCGGGATCCCGCTCTCGCGCAGCGCCTGCTCGATGACTTCGGCGATGGCGTCCGGGCGGCTCAGGTCGAACCCCTCGGGAAGGGCGGAATAGTCGATGCGGATGGTGGTGATGGCCATGGTCATGTCAGAGGCCCCCTTAGCGCCGAGCCGCAGCGAGGCCCGCGGCATAGGCCTCAATCAGGGCGGCGCGGATCGACCAGACCGCAACGTCATGGAAATCCAGCCCATCGCTGTGCCGGGTGTCCAGCGTCTCGACGAGGAAGTGGCGCTTTGCAATGTCGAGCATCAGCGCCTCGGGCGCGGTGGGGGCGGGTTTGGCAGTTTTGGTCATGGTCTGGTCTCCGATCCGGGGGTGAGTTCCTGATCGCAGAATCGCTCCGGAGGGGGACACAATCAACAGGAATGATTGTATTTTCCTATTTATTTTCAATATCTTGATAGGCTTCACAGCGCCATGAAAGGAATGAGCGAACGCGAGTATGCGGCGCATTCCGGCCTGTCCCGCGGCGGGGTACAGAAGGCGCGGAAGAACGGGCGGCTGGTGGTCCATGACGACGGGTCGATCAACGCCGCTGCCTCGGACGTGCGGCGGGCGGAGATGACGGACCCCGACCAGCAGCGCCGGTCATTGGGCGGTGACGGGCTGTCCAGCAGCCCGGGCGAGACGACTTCGTATATCAAGGCCCGCACGGCGCTCACGGTCTATGCGGCGCAAGAACGCCAGCTAGCCGTCCAGAAGAAGAAGGGCACGCTGGTCGACCGTGCGCGGGCGGAAACGCTGGTGTTTCGCCTGGCGCGGCAGGAACGAGACGTCTGGGTCACCTGGCCCGGACGGGTGGCCGCGCTGATGGCGGCGCAGATCATGGCGGAGGTGGAACGGCAATCCGGGGCATCGGTGACGATCGAGACCGCGATCATGCAGAGGGTGCTGGAAGCCCATGTCCGCGAACAGCTCGACGCCCTCGCCGACCTCCGGGTCTCGCTTGCATGATGAGGACGATGACAACGATCTGACGGCCGACCTCGACCTCGGTTTCGACGGCGCCGAGGATCTGCTGCGGGTCTGGCGGCAGGGCCTGCGGCCCGATCCGAACCTGACGGTATCGGAATGGGCGGACCAGCATCGCTGGCTGTCGTCGCGGGGCGCGGCCGAGCCGGGGCGGTATCGCACCGCCCGGGCCCCCTATCTGCGTGAGATCATGGATGCGCTGTCGCCCGGCCATCCGGCGCAGCGCATCACCTTCATGAAAGCCGCGCAGGTGGGGGCGACAGAGGCCGGGAACAACTGGATCGGTTTCGTGATCCATCACGCCCCGGGGCCGATGCTGGCGGTGCTGCCGAGCCTCGAACTGGCCAAGCGCACCTCGCGGGGCCGTTTAGACCCCCTGATTGCGGACAGCCCGGCGCTGCGCGAACGGGTCAGCCCGGCCCGATCCCGTGATGCGGGCAATTCGATGCTGTCGAAGGAATTCCCCGGCGGCATCCTGGTGCTGACCGGCGCTAATTCGGCCACCGGCCTGCGGTCGATGCCTGCGCGCTATGTGTTCCTCGACGAGGTCGACGCCTATCCGGCCTCGGCCGACGAGGAAGGCGATCCGGTCACATTGGCCGAGGCGCGGACCACCACCTTCTCGCATCGGCGCAAGGTGTTCATGGTCTCGACCCCCACGATCCGGGGGCTGTCACGGATCGAGCGCGAGTTCGAGGCATCGGACCAGCGCCGCTATTTCGTGCCCTGCCCGCACTGCGGGGCGATGCAGTGGCTGCAGTTCGACCGGCTGCGCTGGGCGAAGGGGAAGCCGGAAACCGCGGCCTATCACTGCGAGGGCTGCGAACGGCCCATCGCCGAACACCACAAGACCGAAATGCTGGCCCGCGGCGAATGGCGGGCAACTGCGGTTTCCAAGGATCCAAAGGCCATCGGCTTCCACCTTTCGGCGCTCTACTCGCCCTTGGGCTGGAAAAGCTGGTCCGACGTCGCGCGGGAATGGCTGGCGGCCCAGGGCTCGGACGAGACGTTGCGCGCCGCGCGCAACACGCTTCTGGGCGAGACATGGGTCGAAAGCGGGGACGCGCCGGAATGGCAGCGGCTGGCGGATCGGCGGGAGTCCTGGAAGCCGGGCACTGTGCCGATGGAGGGGCTGTTCCTGACGGCCGGGGCCGACGTCCAGAGGGACCGGATCGAGGTCGACATCTGGGCCTGGGGCCGGGGCATGGAAAGCTGGCTTGTCGATCACATTGTCATTCCGGGCGGCCCCGACGATCCAGCCGCATGGGACAAGCTGACCGCCCTGCTCGGCAGGTCGTGGCAACATGCCAACGGCGCCTTCATGACCGTGTCGCGGCTTGGCATCGACACCGGCTATGAGGCGGCGGCGGTCTATGCCTGGTCGCGCAAGGTCGGCTTCGAACAGGTGGCGCCGCTGAAGGGCCTCGAGGGGTTCAACCGCGCCGCCCCCGTTTCTGGCCCGACCTATGTGGACGCCACGATCGGCGGGAAACGTCTGCGGCGCGGCGCGCGGCTCTGGTCGGTGGCGACGGCGACGTTCAAGGCGGAGACCTATCGGTTCCTGCGCATCGAACGCCCCTCGGATGAGGACCGGGCGCTGGGCATCCCCGATGCGCCGGGGACCGTGCACATCCCTGGCTGGGCCGACACCGAATGGCTGAAGCAGCTGGTGGCCGAGCAGCTGGTCACCATCCGCAACAAGCGCGGCTACGCCCACCAGGAATGGCAGAAGATGCGCGAACGGAACGAGGCGCTGGACTGCCGGGTCTATGCCCGCGCAGCGGCGTGGATCCTCGGCGCCGACCGGTGGGACGAGGCGACCTGGCGACGGCTCGAGGCGCAGGCTGGCGTGGAAACACGCATGCCCGCAGCCATCCCGACTGACGCCGCACCACCCGACCCGGCCCAACCCAAGGCCGGAACCCTGACCACGCCACGCCGGAAACGGCGGGCCTACACCCCGAACTTCATGAGGGACTGATGGACCTGGAACGCATGCAGGCCCTGCTCACGGCACTGCAGGAAGCCCGCTTCGCCGGGCTGCGCAGCGTCAGCTATGACGGCAAGACCGTGACCTATGGCTCGGACGCGGAACTGGCCGCGGCGATCAGGGATCTGGAAGGGCGGATTGTAGCAGCCTCGGCCATGACCCGTCGCCGCCGCTGGGGCACCATCGCCACGAAGGGTCTGTGACGATGGTCTTTGACGCCTTCCGCGCACGACTCGGCTCAATCATCGGCGGGTTCGACGCCGCGCAATCCCATCGCCGCTTGCGCGGGTTCCGCGCCACCCGCGCACATGTGAACACGCTGATCGCGGCCTCGGGCGAGACCATCACCGCCCGGGCACGCTGGCTGGTCCGGAACAACGGATATGCGGCGAACGCCGTCGATGCCTTCGCGAACAACGTCGTCGGCGACGGGATCAAGCCCTCGTCGAAGATCGCGGATCAGGGGAAAAAGGAGGAACTGCAGAAGCTCTGGCTCGCCTGGACGGACGAGGCCGACGCCGAGGGGCTGACCGACTTCTTCGGCCTGCAGCGGCGGGCCGCGCGCGAGGTGTTTCTGGCAGGCGAGGTCTTCCTGCGCATCCGCACGCGGCGTGCCGAAGATGGTCTGACGGTGCCGATGCAGCTGCAGATGCTGCCGTCCGAAATGCTGCCCCAGGACATGACTCGTGTGCTGCCCGGCGCGGGATCGATCCGGCAGGGGATCGAGTTCGACGGCATCGGCCGCCGCGTTGCCTATCACTTCCTGCGCCGCCACCCCGGCGATCTGACCGATCCCGGCCTCGTGGGCGAAACCGTCCGGGTTCCGGCGTCAGAGGTCATCCACATTCTCGACCCGGTCGAGGCGGGCCAGCTGCGCGGGGTGTCGCGCTTTGCGGCGGCCGTCGTGAAGCTCTTCACGCTGGACCTTTACGACGACGCGGAGCTGGAGCGGAAGAAGACCGCGGCGATGTTCGCCATGTTCATCACGTCGCCCGCCCCGGAAACCGCCCTCGATCCGGCCGAGGACGATCTGGAGGTCGAACCGGGCCAGGTGGTGCGGCTTGACCCGGGCGAGGATGTGACCACGCCATCCACCCCGGACTCCGGGTCCACTTACGAACCTTTCCAGTACCGGACGCTCTTGCAGATCGGCGCGGCGCTGGGTGTGCCTTATGGGTACCTGACCGGCGATACCGCCAAGGGCAACTTCTCGAATACGCGAATCGCGTTGGTCGACTTCCGCCGCCGCATCTCGGCCTTCCAGCATTCGGTCATGGTCTACCAGCTCTGCCGCGCGGTCTGGACGCGCTGGATGGACATGGCGGTGCTGGCGGGTGCCATCGACCTGCCGGGCTATGCCACGGAGCGGCGCCAATACCTCGCCTGCGACTGGCTTCCGACCAAGTGGGACTGGATTGACCCGGCCAAGGATGCCGCGGCCGAGATCCTGCAGATCGAAGCAGGCCTGAAATCCCGCACGCAGGCCATCGCCGAGCGCGGCTACGACGCCGAGCAGGTCGACCGGGAAATCGCTGCGGAGCGGAAGCGCGAGGCAGACCTCGGCCTCGACTTCCGGCGGCCGGGATCCCCGGCACAGGCGGCCGGTGGCGGCGGTCAGCCAAATGACGCCGAGGACCGGCGGCAGGATCGGCAAGACGGCAACGATCAAGATGACGACGGCGAGGACCGGGCACCCCGGCCCGCGGAGGACGCATGATGCACCACACCCAGATCGCCCAGCGCGTCTTCAACACACCGCTGATGGTCGATCCCGCCAAGGCGCTGGCCTTCCTGACCGGGCTGGGGCCCCGGATCACCGGCAGGGAAATCAGCGTCGAAGGAATGGCAGTGGATCCCGCGGATCAGGCTACCGCCACCCTGCCCGCCCGCGCCTCGCTGTTCGGCGATGACCTGACCAACTGCCAGGCGCGGAACGGAAGCCAGCCCTTCGCGGTCGTCGATGGTATTGCCGTGATCGAGATCGCAGGCACGCTGGTCCATCGCGGGGCGTGGATCGGGCAATCCTCCGGTCTGACCTCCTACGAGGGGATCGCGGCGCAGCTGCAGGCAGCCGTCGCCGATCCGGCGATCCGCGGCATCGCCCTCGACATCGACAGCTTCGGTGGCGAGGTCGCGGGGGCCTTTGACCTCGCGGATCGTATCCGGGCCGCCCGGACACAGAAGCCCTTGCAGGCCTTTGTCGCCGATCACGCCCTCTCGGCAGCCTATGCGCTGGCGTCGCAAGCCGACCGCATCATCCTGCCCCGCACCGGCGCTGTCGGCAGCATCGGTGTCGTGGCCATGCACAGCGACATGAGCGGGGCGCTGGACCAGAAGGGCATCGCAGTGACGCTGATCCACGCAGGCGCGCGCAAGGTCGATGCCAATCCGTATCAGCCCCTACCCGAGGCCGTCCGCGACCGGATCGCGGGCGAGTTGGAGGACCTGCGCCAGCTCTTCGCCGAAACCGTCGCCGAGGGGCGCGGCCGTCGCCTCGACACCCAACGCGCGCTGGGCACCGAGGCGGCTGTGTTCCGCGGGGAGGCGGCGGTGTTCGCCGGTCTCGCAGATGAGGTGGCCGATCCCGTCACCGCCTTCCGTGCTTTCACCGCCGCACCCCGCGGCACATCCACCCACAGAGGAAAGGGCCCGATCATGACCACCGCCCCCGAAGACCATGCGCAGCCTGCGACCGCGCCTGCTGCCAGCACCCCGCCGGAACCGGCCGCGCCCGCGCCAGTCGCACCGCCGCAGACGGCGGCGGCCGCTATGTCGCCCGAAGCGATCCGGGCCGAGGCGGCCGAGGTCGCGCAAGTCTGCGCGCAGGCGGCTCGCCTTGGCATCCAGATCGATGCCGCAGACGCAGTCACCAAGGGTGTGAAACCCGAAGCGCTGCGCGCGAAGGTGCTGGCCGATCTTGCCGCGCGCAGTGATGCCGCGGCCATCATCGCCACGGCCCCGGCGGCTGGCACCAAGGAAAGCCCCATCGTCGCGGCCGCGAAAAAGTCGGCCGCCGCCTCGCGCTGACGCGCACCGCCCGGATCGGGCGAACCACCCCCACCAACATCCTGGAGACTGAACCATGCCCGTCCTGACGGAACCGCCCAGCATGGGCGACGTCCTCAAATATGAGGTCAACCCGAACTACACCCGCGAGGTGGTGACGCTTCTCGCGGGCACGCCCTACCCCGTCGGCGCCGTCCTCGGCCGGATCACCGCCAGCGGCAAGTACAAGCTCGCGACCAGCGGTGGCACTGATGGCGCGCAGACTGCCTCGGCCGTCCTGCTCTATGCCGTCGATGCGACGCTGGCCGATGCCATGGGCATCGTCGTCGCCCGCGGTCCGGCCATCGTCTCGCGCGCCGCCCTCGCCTACGACGCCACCGTCGATGACGGGGCCAAGATCACCACCAAGATTGGCCAACTGGCCGCCGCAGGCATCGTCGCCCGCGACGGCGTCTGATCCCCCTCATTCCCCCGGAGCATCCCCATGACCCTCGTCCGCAATCCTTTCGACGCTGGCGGCTATTCGCTGGCCGAGATGACGCAGGCCATCAACATCCTGCCCAACCTCTACACCCGCCTCGCACAGATCGGCCTCTTCCGCTTCGAAGGCGTCAGCCAGCGCTCGGTCATCATCGAGCAATACGACGGCGTCCTGAGCCTGCTGCCCTCGGTTCCCCTCGGCGGCCCCGCCACCGTCGGCACACGGGAAGGCCGGTCCATGCGCAGCTTCGCCCTGCCGTGGATCCCGCATGACGACGTGGTCCTGCCTGCCGACATCCAGGGACAGCCCGCGCTGGGCGGCGCGTTCGATGCGGCCGATCCCCTCGTCGAGGTGATGAACCGCAAGCTCCTGCTGATGCGCCGGAAGCATGCCCAGACCCGCGAATACATGGAGATGAACGCGCTCCGCGGCATCGTGAAGGATGGCGCTGGCACCACCCTCTACAACTACTTCACCGAATTCGGCCTCGCCCAGATCTCCGTCGACTTCGTGCTGGGCACCGCAGGCACGAACGTCCAGGGCAAGGTGCGCGAGGTGCTGCGCGCCATCGAGGACAATCTGCTGGGTGAGGCGATGACCAGCGTGCACGCCCTCGTCAGCCGCGAGTTCTTCGACAAGCTGATCGCGCACCCCAAGACCGAGGAAGCCTACAAGTTCTACGCCTCGACCGGCGCCCAGCCGCTGCGCGAGGATGTGCGGCGCAACTTCCCCTTCGGCGGCATCCTGTTCGAGGAATACTCGGGCACGGTGACCCTCTCGACCAAGGCTGCCGAACGGCTGGTCCCGGCGAACGAGGGGATCGCCTTCCCGCTCGGGACCATGGACACCTTCACCACCTATGGCGGCCCGGCGAACCTGCTGGAAACCGCCAACACCATCGGCCTGCCGCTCTACGCCCGCCAGCATCTCGACGAGAAGGGCCGCTGGATCGACGTGATGACCGAGGCCTCGATCCTGCCCGTCAACAAGCGGCCGCGGCTGGCGATCCGCCTGCACACGTCGAACTGACGGGCCTGCTCATGTCCGTCTTTGCCGCCGCCATGGACCGCATCTTCACCCAGGCTGACATGGCGGCCCCGGCTCTCTGGATCTCAGCCACAACGTCGGAAGAACGCCCGATCCGCATCATCCGCCGCGCCCCGGATCGCATCACCGACTTCGGCGCAGGCCGCTTCGTCAGCGACACGACCGTGGTGGATGTGCGCATGGCCGACCTCCCCGCCCCGCGTCCAGGTGACGTAATCGTCA
Source organism: Pseudotabrizicola sp. L79 (assembly GCF_036553525.1). Taxonomy (NCBI): domain Bacteria; kingdom Pseudomonadati; phylum Pseudomonadota; class Alphaproteobacteria; order Rhodobacterales; family Paracoccaceae; genus Pseudotabrizicola; species Pseudotabrizicola sp. L79. The sequence goes on from NZ_JAZHDA010000045.1 coordinate 484,080, forward strand.
TCGGCGCAGACAGCCATGTCATCCAGGGGGAACCGCTGCGCGACCGCGAACGGCTGATCTGGACCCTCGACCTCCGCCCGGCGTGATCCGATGAAACTGAAGCTCACCATCGATCCTGACATCGTCGCGATGATGCAGGCGGAAATCGCTGCGGGAGAAAAGGCCGTCACCACCGCCATGCGCGAGTCGGGCACGGGCCTGAAATCCGCCTGGCGCGGTCAGATCACTGGCGCGGGGCTGGGCACCCGGCTCGGAAACTCGATCCGGCTGGCGACCTATCCCAAGGGCAGCCAGAGCCTGAACGCCACGGCGCTGGTCTGGTCGAACGCCCCGGTGATCGTCGGCGCACATGACACCGGGCCGCTGATCCGGTCGCGCGACGGGTTCTGGCTGGCCATCCCCACCCCGGCCGCAGGCAAATCCACCCGCGGCGGGCGCATCACCCCCGGCGAATGGGAAAGCCGCACGGGGTTGCGGCTGCGGTTCATCTACCGCCGCCGGGGTCCGAGCCTGCTGGTGGCCGAAGGGCGCCTGAACAGCAAGGGCCGCGCGGTCGCGTCACGAGCCAAGACCGGCCGCGGGCTGACCACCGTGCCGATCTTCCTCCTCGTGCCGCAGGTCAAGCTGCGCAAACGGCTGGACCTCGCGCGGGATGCCGAGCAGGCCATCGATGGCGTGCCGGGACGGATCGTGGCGGGGTGGGAAAGGTTCTAGACCCGTCGATGGCCAAGGCATCAGTCTTGGGTCCAAAGCGTCGATGTATCAACCCCGGCTCCTTCCAATCTGGACTTCGCTGCGTCCAGAACGGCAGGTTCAAAGTGGCTGGCATGCTTGAGCACAAGCGCTTCTCCGGTGAGTTCCGGCAATCCTCGCTCGATCAGCATCTTGAATCCGTCCGTTGGTGTCTTGCTGACCGCAAAGTCGATCAATGTCCGCATCACACCAACCCGGTCGATCTTCTGTCGGGTGCGCGAAAGCCTGACGGTCTTGCCGCGTTCATCCCGCAGGATTTCTTCGAAGGCGTGGATTGTCTTCCAGAAGTCATGCTCGATGCTGCCGGGTGCCTCTTCGGGAAGGATTTCGATCAACCGCCTGAATGCCGCCTCTTCGACCTCGGGGACCCCCAGCCGCTGTGCGTTTTCGCGGAACTTACGGAGTTTGGCAGGGTCAGTCGTGACAGATATCGCCACCAGTACTTTTTGATGTTCTGCCAAGAGGTGGGTCCTTGTGAAGTTTAATTCGTCTCGCGAAGCACTCAGCGGAGGCATGCCCTTGGTAGGAGGTGAAGCCCATCGAAATCGTCAGGCAAGGTAAAGCTCATCGATGCCGCTGCGTCATTTGCATGCCGACTGCTCCAATCTTCGAAACTGAAATCCTTCCTTGCTACGACAGTTGTGAGCGGGTCAGCAAAACGGAAACGCAGTTGTCCGGTAACTCCACCGTCTGGCCGCCGAAGGAATTCCTGTTCGATCAGTTCGACAGCTCCACCATCAGAAAGAGATACACCACCGAAAAGACCCCATCTTTGATGACCCTCAACGTCGTAGAGTCCGCGCCAGTCAATTGACGCAAGCATTCTCGCTTCACCACGATCACAGTAAACCTCAAGACGGTAATCTGCGTCTGGTCGTCTATAGGTGATCTCCGTGATGGCAACGCCATTGCGGTAACCGGTCAGAAAGACGTTGTGCACCATGCGGTTATCTATCTCGGTTCGCCGCAACTCTTCTTCGGTCAAGTAATGCATGTCCCGTGGGTCTGTCATCGCCGCGATCTGCAGGAGCTCTGCCGAAACCTCCATCTCGGACAAATATGCGAGCAAAAGGGCGATTATCCGCTGGTCAGCGATCCTGTCTTCCGCGTCAAAAGTCAGCGCTGTCGGGTCCTCGAGGCTTTGAGGTGTATAGAACTGGTGGACACCAAGTCGTCCAATATTCTGGAAACCGACAGCGCCACCTGGGGTGGTGGTTGATGCAAACCGGCTTACACCACCAGCGAACGCGAAAACGCACGAAGAGCTGCACTGCCCCTCAGCAGGAGGATCATAGGTTACCTTCCGCAGACCATCGTCATAGATATCTTCGATGATAGCAGTTGAAACAACAGTGTTTGCCTCTTGGCCGCGAATGGCGAGACCAAGCAGAACGCCACCGATAAGGTGACCTCCTGGCGAATTGAGATGCACGTTTAAGCCCCTAGCCCCAAGCAGGCCTTCCTCAGAGAGAAATTTCAGGAACTTATCTGCTGTATCGGCTTCGATTACACCCTCGGCAGCAATCCAGACACAGCTTGAACAGTTTCCACCACTAGTTGCTCGATAAAAGGACATTGGCTCATCAAAGGCGGAATTTGCCTGAGCAGCACTTGCCAAGCCAATTAGGCTCCCCATTACAATTCGGATCAATAGCTTCATCGAGGTCGCCCGGCTCTATGTTAGCTCAGTATTGGTCGCCATGGCCTTCATCGAAGGCTGAGCCTTCAGCATGAGCCATCGGCTCTCGACAGTCCACCCATGGAGCGCAAGTGACCTGTGCGGATAGCCTGTCAATTTGCGAGCCTCACGAAGATCAAAAGAAGATGCCCACCACCCGTGAAACCGTCCTCGCCGCGCTGCACGCGCGGCTTCAGCCGCTTGCCGCCCTCACCCTGCGTGACGAGGTCCTGCCCGAACGGATCCCGGCGGCGGGGCTGATCATCCTGCGCGATGGCCAGCCCGGCGAGCCCGAGGTCACGCTGTCGCCCCTGCGCTACCACTACCAGCACCGGGCCGAACTGGAGGTCGTCGTCCAGGCCGGCTCCGGCCGGGCCAGCGCCTTCGATGACCTGATCGCCGCCATCGGCGCGGCGCTGGAGGCGGAGCGGACGCTCGGCGGCCTCTGTGATTGGGTCGAACCCGAGGCCCCTGCCTCGGTCGATCTCCCGGTCGAGGGCGCAGCCGCCCTGAAAGCGGCGGTGATCACTGTCGTCCTGCACTATACCACCACCGGCCCCCTGGCCTGACATCCCCCACATAGGAGACCCCCATGGCACGCGCACACGGCGCGCGGGCGCAAATGGCGCTTGCGTTCGAAACGGTTTACGGCACCCCGCCCGCCAGCGGCTATCGGCTGATGCCATTTGCCCGCACCACGCTCGGCGCGGAACAGCCCCTGCTGAATTCGGAACTGCTGGGCTACGGCCGCGATCCCCTGGCCCCCATCAAGGACGCGGTCACCGCCGATGGCGAGGTGGTGGTGCCGATCGATGTGGAGGCCTTCGGCTACTGGCTGAAGGCCGCTTTCGGCGCGCCGACCACGACAGGAACCACGCCCAAGACCCACACCTTCCAGTCGGGCAACTGGACCCTGCCCTCCATGGCCATCGAGGTGGCCATGCCCGAGGTGCCGCGGTTCGCGATGTACGCGGGCTGCGTGATGGACCAGCTTTCGTGGCAGATGAGCCGCTCAGGGTTGCTGACCGCCACCGCCCGGCTGATCGCGCAGGGCGAAGCCATCGCCACGACCACGGCCGCGGGGACGCCGACCGCGCTGGGCCTGCAGCGCTTCGGCCATTTCAACGGGGTGGTGAAGCGGAACGGTACGGCCTTGGGCAACGTCGTCTCGGCCGAGATCACCTATGCCAACGGCCTCGACCGGATCGAGACCATCCGCAACGACGGCAAGATCGAAGGCGCCGATCCCGGCATGGCCGCGCTGACGGGCCGGATCGACGTGCGGTTCGCGGACTCTGCGCTGGTGACCCAAGCCATCGACGGCACGCCCTGCGAGCTCGAGTTCGCCTACAGCCTCAGCGCGAACGCCAGCTTCACCTTCACGGCCCATGCCGTCTACCTGCCGGTCCCACGGATCGAGATCCCCGGACCCCAGGGCATCCAGGCCACCTTCGACTGGCAGGCCGCTAAGGCCACCAGCCCCGCCCGCATGTGCTCCGCCGTCCTCGTCAACACCGTCACGGGATACTGATCATGATCCGACTGAACCTGTCGAACCGGCCCGAGTGGCTGGACCTGCTGCCCGGCCTGCGCGTTCTGGTGGCCCCCCTTACCACCGCGCTGATGGTCTCCGCCCGCGCCGACCCGGCCATCGACAACCTGACGGAGGCGTCAAGCCAAGAGGACATGGCGCTGGCCATGGCCAAAGCGGTCGCCCGCCGGGCGGTGCTGGAATGGGAAGGGGTCGGTGACGAAGCGGGCAACCTCGTGCCGGTCAGCCCGGCCGGGATCGACGCCCTTCTGGAAATCTGGCCGGTCTTCGAAGCCTTCCAGGCGCAATACGTCGCCCGCGGCCTGATGCTGGATCAGGAAAAAAACGCCTCCGCGCCCTCGCCGACTGGTCCTTCGGCGGGGGCGACGGCTACTGCGCGGCCTGCGCAGGCCCCTGCCCGGACTGCCCCGCAAGACTGAACCGGCCGCAGACGGTCGAGGGCTGGCAGGTCTGGGATCTGACCCAGCGCCTCGGCGGCCAGCTGCGGGTCGCGCCGGGGGCCGTCATCGGATGGGACATGGGCGCCGCCCTCGCGCTGGCGCAAGCGCTGGGCGTCAACGCGCTGATCGCCGCCGAACTGCTGCCTGAGGTCGAGGCGGTGATGGTGCGCAAACTGAACGAGCAGATGGAAGGACGCCGGAATGGCTGAGAAGAAAGTCTCCGTCCGCCTTGTGGCGGAGGGCGGACGCCGCGTGCGCGCCGAACTGGAAGGCGTCGGCGAGGCTGGAGCCCGCGGTTTCGGCCGTCTTTCGCGCGAGATGGAACTGGCCAACACCCGGCTTGCGGCCTTTGCACGTCGCGCGGGCATCGCTCTTGGGGCCGCCGCTGCGGCGGCGACAGCCTCGCTCGGCCTGATCGTCCGCTCCACCGCCGAGAGTGCCGCGCAGATCCGGCAATTCGCGCAGGTCGCCAATGCGACGCCGGAAGCCCTGCAGCGCTGGTCGGCCGGGGCGCGGACGGTTGGCATCGAACAGGAGAAGCTCGCCGACATCCTGAAGGACGTGAACGACCGGGTCGGGGATTTCCTCCAGACCGGCGGCGGGCCGATGGCGGATTTCTTCGAGAATGTGGCTCCGCGCGTGGGCGTGACAGCCGATCAGTTCGCGCGCCTATCGGGGCCGGAAGCCCTGCAACTCTACGTCGACACGCTGGAACGCGCCGGTCTCAGCCAACAGGAGATGACCTTCTATCTCGAGGCCATGGCCTCGGACGCCACGCGCCTGCTACCCCTCCTGCGCAATGGCGGTGCCGAGATGGCCCTACTTGGCGATCAGGCCTCGGATCTTGGCGCGGTTCTGGACAGTGATGCCCTCGAAGCCCTCCGCCGCACCCAACTGGCGCTCGGCACCGTTTCACTGGTCTTCGACGGGCTTCGGAACCGGATCGCCATCGCCGTGGCACCGACCATAGAGGCGCTTGCCAATACCTTCGTGGCGCTCGCCTCGGATGGCGGCATCCTGCGCTCGGCCATCGACGGTCTGATCGGCAACCTTGGAAGGCTGGCGTCCTATGCGGCAACGTTCGCGGCCGTCATGGCCGGGCGCTGGGTTGCGGGCCTTGCCGCCGCGGCCCTCTCCGTGCGCGGTCTTGCCACGGCGCTCGTGTTCCTGCGCGGCGCCCTGATCCGCACCGGCATCGGGGCGCTGATCGTCGGCGCGGGCGAGTTGGTCTATCAGTTCTCGCAGATGGTGGCCCGGGTCGGCGGTGTGGGCGAGGCCTTCCGGCTGCTTGGCGATCTGGCCCGCGAGGTGTGGTCGCACATCGGCCTATCGCTGGACGCGGCGCTGGCGCGGATGGCGGCCGGATGGGAGGGGCTGAAGGCGGCGGGACTATCGGCCCTCGAGGGCACCATCGCAGGTGTCGTCAGTTTCGGTGACCGGACGGCCGCGATCTTCCAGGGCGCCTATGACGCTGCCGTCGCCATCTGGGGCAGTCTGCCCGGTGCCATCGGCGATTTCGCTTTCCAGGCTGCGAACGGGCTGGTCTCCGGCGTCGAGGCGATGCTGAACGGCGTCGTCACCCGCATCAACAGCTTCATTGAGACCCTGAACGCGGCGCTGGCCTTGCTGCCAGAATGGGCCACAGGCGAAGGGGGCGTTCGGATCGGCGTTCTCGATCCGGTGGAACTGGGGCGCATCGGCAACCCGTTTGAGGGGGCCGCTACTGCCGCAGGTGCTGCCGCCGCGGATGCTTTCTCGGCCGCGCTTGCACGCACCTACCTCGAGCCGCCTGACCTCGGCCTCAGGGCCATGGCCGAGGATGCCCGCGCCCGCGCCGACGGCTATCGCGAAGCGGCCGATATGCTGGCTGACGCTGCAGGTCGGCCACTGGCAAGTTGGCAGGTCCTGAAGGATGCCGTCACCGGCACGGGGACCGAGGCGGAGACCGCGCTGGCAGATGCCGCCGCCTCGGCCGATGCCTTGACCACGGGGCTGAACGACACCGCCACCGCCGCCGAGGGCGCAGGCGGTGCCGCGCGCGACGCCGGGGCGGCTGCCGCCGAAGGCGCGGACACGGCCCTCACCGGCTGGCAGGCCGTCACCGCCGCACTCGCCGACTACGCCGCCAAGGCGCGCGACATCGGCGGGGACATCGGCAGCGCGCTGGTCAGGGCATTCCAGAGCGCCGAGAATGCCATCGGCGACTTCGTGAAGACCGGAAAGCTCGACTTCCGCGATCTGGTGACCTCGATGATCGCCGATCTCGCCAAGCTCGCGGCCCGGCGTTTCATCCTCGGCCCCATCGCCAATGCCCTTTCCGACGCGCTGGGCGGCGCGGGTGGGATCTTCGCGAACATCCTGCATGCGGGCGGGATCGTCGGCGCCCCTGGTCCCGGCCGGATGGTCCCGGCCCTCGCCTTTGCCGGTGCCCCGCGAATGCACAGTGGTGGCTGGGCCGGGCTGCGGCCCGACGAGGTGCCAGCGATCCTGCAACGCGGGGAGCGGGTCCTCTCGCGCAAGGAAGCGGCGGGATACGGTCAGTCGGTTGCCTCCACCGTCAACGTCACGATCAACGCCCGCGACGCAGAGAGCTTCCGCCAATCGCGCACGCAGGTGGCAAGCGACATCGCCCGAGCCGTGTCGCTGGGTCGAAGGGGGATGTGATGGCCTTCCACGAGGTCCGGTTTCCGGACAACATCAGCCGGGGCGCGCGCGGCGGCCCCGAGCGGCGTACACAGATCGTCGAACTGGCAAGCGGGGCCGAAGAGCGCAATGCCAGCTGGGCCAATTCGCGCCGCCGCTATGACGTCGCCTACGGCATCCGCCGCGCCGACGATCTGGCCGCGGTCGTGGCCTTCTTCGAGGCCCGCAATGGCCGTCTCCACGGCTTTCGTTTCAAGGACTGGGCCGATTTCAAGTCCTGCCTGCCGTCGCAGACGCCCGGCCCGACCAATCAGCCGATCGGCAGTGGCAACGGGGCAGCCACCCTGTTTCAGCTCACCAAGCGCTACACCTCGGGCGCGCAGTCCTGGACGCGCGCCATCACCAAGCCAGTCGCCGGTTCCGTCACCATCGCCCTGAACGGCGCGACGCAAGCCTCCGGCTGGTCGGTCTCGACCGCGACGGGATTGGTGACCTTCACAACCGCTCCCGCCGCGGGCGTGGCCATCTCCGCAGGCTTCGAATTCGACGTCCCCGTCCGCTTCGACACTGACGCCCTCGACGTGACCCTCGACCTCGAACGCCTCGGCTCGATCACCTCGATCCCGCTCGTGGAAATCCGCACATGAAGTCCCTGAACCCCGCGCTGCAGGCGCATCTCGACGACGGTACCACGACACTTGCCTGGTGCTGGCGCATCACCCGGGCCGATGGCGTGACCTTCGGCTTCACTGACCATGATCGGCCTCTCACCTTCGACGGCACCGAATTCGAACCGGAAACCGGACTGACGGCATCCGAGGTTCGGTCAGGGTCCGATTTGTCCGTCGATGCGCAGGATGCCCAAGGTGTGCTGTCGTCGGACCGGATCACCGAGACCGATATCCTCGATGGCCGATGGGATAATGCAGCGGTCGAGGTCTGGCGGGTGAACTGGTCGGCCCCTTCGCAGCGCGTGCTGCTGCGTCGCGGGGCCATCGGACAGATCAGGCGCGGGCGGCTGGCCTTCGTGGCCGAAGTACGGTCACTGGCCCATGTCCTCGGCCAGACAGTCGGGCGGACGTTTCAGGCGAGCTGCGACGCCGCGCTGGGCGATGCGCGTTGTGGCGTCAACCTTGAGGCCGCGGCCTTCAAGGGGACCGGCGCGGTGATCGACTTGCTGCGGGATCGGGCCTTCACCGCTTCCGGTCTCGCCCCCTTCGCGGCGGGCTGGTTCGCCTTCGGGCTGGTCGAATGGTCGACCGGCGCGAATGCCGGGCGGCGGGTCGAGGTGCTGTCGCATGACCTCGTCGACGCGGTGGCGATCCTGACGCTGCTGGAAGCGCCGGTGCGACCGATCGCGGCGACGGATGCCTTCGTGGTCCGGGCGGGCTGCGACAAGCGGATCGCGACCTGCACCGCGAAGTTCGCCAATGTCGCCAGCTTTCGCGGCTTTCCATATATCCCAGGGCAAGACGCAGTCCTTCGCTACGCCACAAAAGACGGTGGCCATGAAGGAGCTGTGTTGTGACGCACATTCCGGGTCAGGGTGAGGCGGACAAGCAGATAGTCCGGGGGACTGTCTGCCCGCCGAACGGGCTACGCTACGCCACCAAGGACGGCGGCCACGAGGGGGCTGTGCTGTGACGGCCGCCGATCCTGCCCGCGTCATCTCCTCTGCCCGGTCCTGGCTCGGCACACCCTATCACGACCAGGCCAGCCTGCGCGGGGTCGGTTGCGACTGTCTCGGCCTGGCACGAGGCGTCTGGCGCGAGGTGGTCGGGCCTGAACCGTTCCCGATCCCGCCCTACAGCCGGGATTGGGGCGAGACCGGGCCGAGGGAAGTGCTGGCCGACGGAGCGCGGCGGATGATGCCCGAGATCGCTCCAGTCGATGCACCGCCCGGCGCGTTGGTCCTGTTCCGCATGATGCCCCGCGCCATCGCCAAGCATGTGGGGATCCTCACCGGTCCCGGCACCTTCCTTCACGCCTACGAACGCCTCGGCGTGATCGAGGAACCGCTGACGCCGACTTGGGCGCGCAAGATCGCCTTCGCTTTCCTGTTCCCTGCAAGCTGAGATTTACGCAATGGCCACGCTCGTTCTTGGCGCTGTCGGCTCCGCCATCGGCGGAGCCTTCGGCGGCGCGATCCTCGGCTTCTCCGGGGCCGCCATCGGTGGCTTCATCGGCTCGACCATCGGTTCCGTGGTGGACAGCTGGATCGTGTCCTCGCTGACCCCGGCACAGAAAATCGAGGGTCAGCGCCTCGACAGCTTGCGGATCACCTCGGCCACTGAAGGGGCGATCATCCCCCGCCTTTACGGCCGGATGCGCATTGGCGGCAACATCATCTGGGCCACGGATTTCCGGGAGGAGACGAAGACTACGACGCAAGGCGGCGGCAAGGGCGGTGGCGGCGGCCGGGTCCAGACGACCGAATACCTCTACTACGCCAGCTTCGCCGTGGCGCTCTGCGAGGGGCCGATCACCGGCATCGGGCGCATCTGGGCTGATGGCAAGCCGCTCGACATGACCGGCATCACCTGGCGCTTGTATCCCGGCAACGAGACCCAGACGGCCGACCCGTTCATTGCGGCGAAGATGGGGGCCACCAACACCCCGGCCTTTCGCGGCACCGCCTACGTCGTTTTCGAGGAACTGCCGCTGGCAACCTACGGCAACCGCCTGCCGCAACTGTCCTTCGAGGTGTTCCGACCGCTGGCTGACCCCGACACGGCCGAGGGGCTGGTCAAGGCCGTGACCATTATCCCGGCCTCGGGCGAGTTCACCTATGCGACGGAGGCTGTCCGCAAGACCGTGGGCGCCACGACCACGGTCTTCGGCCAGACCACCGGCGGCACGACCTCGGCCGAGAACCTGAACGCGCTGCCCGACGAGGCCGACATCGTCGTGGCACTTGATCGGCTGCAGGCCATGGCCCCGGCCGTTGAGAGCGTCAGCTTGGTCGTTGCCTGGTTCGGCAATGACCTGCGCGCGGGCAATTGCAGCATCAAGCCCGGCGTCGAGGTGGCGACGAAGGTCACCAACCCCAAGACCTGGACGGTCAACGGCGTGGCGCGGGCCAATGCGCATCTGGTGAGCCGTGACGCCGAGGACCGGCCGGTCTATGGCGGCACTCCTGCCGACTTCGCCGTGGTGCAGGCGATCCGCGAGATGAAGGCTCGCGGGCTGCGGGTGACGTTCTATCCCTTCCTGCTGATGGACGTCCCGCCCGGCAACACGCTGCCGAACCCCTATTCGAACAACGCCGCCATGCCGGGGCAGCCGTCATTTCCCTGGCGCGGCCGGATCACCTGCTCCCCGGCCGCAGGTTATGCAGGGACCACGGACAAGACCGCCGCAGCGGCGACGCAGGTCTCCAGCTTCTTCGGCGCGGCCACACCGGCGCAGTTCGCCATTGCGGGCGACACCGTCGGCTGGACCGGCCCCGCTGGCGATTGGGGCCTGCGCCGGATGATCCTGCATTACGCCCATCTCTGTGTCGTGGCGGGCGGGGTCGATGCCTTCCTGATCGGCACCGAGATGCGGGGACTGACGACGATCCGGTCGAGCGCCAGCGCCTATCCGGCTGTCAATGCCTTCAAGGTACTGGCGGCCGACGTGAAGACCGTCATCGGGGCGGGCACCAAGGTGGGCTATGCTTCCGACTGGTCCGAGTATTTCGGCCACCAACCCGGGGACGGGACCGGGGATGTGTTCTTCCACCTCGACCCGCTCTGGTCGGACGCCAACATCGATTTCGTCGGCATCGACAACTACATGCCGCTCTCGGATTGGCGCGACGGCTTCGACCATGCCGACGCCCTGCAAGGTTGGCCTGCGATCCACGACCGTGGCTACCTGCAGGCCAATATCGTGGGTGGCGAAGGCTTCGACTGGTTCTATGCCAGCGTCGCCAACCGGTCGGCACAGATCCGCACCCCCATCACCGACGGCAGCGCGGGCAAGCCGTGGGTCTTTCGCTACAAGGATCTCCGCGCCTGGTGGTCGAACCCGCATTTCAACCGACCGGGCGGGGTGGAAAGCGGCACGCCGACCGCATGGGTGCCGCAGTCCAAGCCCGTCTGGTACACGGAACTGGGCTGTCCCGCCATCGACCGGGGCACCAACCAGCCGAACGTCTTCTTCGACCCGAAGTCGTCCGAAAGCTTCACGCCCTGGTTCTCCCGTGGCTGGCGCGATGATGCCATCCAGCGCGCTTACCTGGAGGCCAGCTACCTCTGGTGGGGTCAGGGCACGAACAACCCGACCTCATCCGTCTATGGCGGCCGCATGGTCCATGTCCCCGAATGCGCCGCCTGGACCTGGGACGCGCGACCTTATCCGTTCTTTCCGGAACTTGCCGGGGTCTGGACGGACGGCCCGAATTGGCGCCTCGGCCATTGGCTGACCGGCAGGCTGGGCGCGGTGTCGCTCGCCGCGCTCGTGCGCCACCTCTGCCTGCGCGCCGGGCTGGCGGAAAGCCTGATCGACGTATCCGGCCTCTGGGGCGCGGTCGAAGGCTATGTGATCGGCGCTCTCGAAAGCCCTCGGGCGTCGATTTCCACCTTGGCCCGGCATTTCGGCTTCGATGCCATCGAGACCGAAGGCGTCATCCGTTTCGTCATGCGCGGCCGCGCCTCGGTCGCCACGTTGGCCATCGATGATCTCGTCGCCAGTCGGGACGGCGAGGCCTTCGAGCTGACCCGTGGCCAGGAGACCGAACTGCCGCAGGCTCTAAAGTGGCAGGTCGCCCGTGCCGACGAGGATTATGATGCGGCGCTGGTCGAAGCCCGCCGCATCACCGTCGACACCACCCGCATCGCCTCCGAGGCCTTCCCGATGGCGATCCCTCCCGAGGAAGCCGAACGCCGCTGCCGCCGCGCGCTGATGGAAGCCTGGATCGGCCGGGAAAGCGCCACCTTCCGCCTGCCGCCCTCGCGCCTTTCCCTCGATCCGGCCGACGTGATCCGGCTCGCACATGACGGCCGAGAGATCGAGTTACGCTTGGTGTCAGTCGCCGATGCCGAAGCACGCGGGATCGAGGCCGTCCGTCAGGATCGTGCCTCCTATGATCTGCCGCCCGGCGATCCCCGCCCGGCCTCGTTCGCCAGTCCCGTCGTCTTCGGCACGCCCGAGGTGGTGATGCTGGACCTGCCGCAAATCAGCGAAGACCAGCCCGCTCATCGCCCCCTGATCGCCGCGCATGCCAGCCCCTGGCCGGGCGAGATCGCGGTGTTCCGCAGCGCATCCACCGACGGGTTCAACTTCCTGACCATCTTCGGCAGTCGGGCGCGGATCGGTACGCTGGCCTTCGACTTCTTTCCCGGGCCGACCTCGCGCTTCGATCTGGGCAATGCACTGGTGGTCGATCTGCTGTCCGGAACGCTGGAAAGCGTGACGGACGTCGTACTGTTCGGTGGGGCGAATGCGCTGGCGGTCGAGTCCGCCGCTGGCCAATGGGAGATCGTCCAGGCTGGTCAGGCTGAACTGATCGCGCCAAGCAGGTACCGCCTGACCCGTCTGCTGCGTGGCCAGCGCGGGACGGAACATGCCATCGGCAACCCGGCACCGGCTGGCGCGCGGGTCGTGGTGCTTGACACGACGCTGGCTTCGCCACCCATCGCCGAGGCGGATCTCGGACTGCCGTGGAACTGGCGTGTCGGCCCGGCCGCGCGGGCGGTCAGTGACGCGAGCTATGCCGCGCTGGGCTTCACTCCGACCGGGCGGGGTCTTGTGCCCTTCTCACCGGTCCATGTCGAGCAGCCGTGGCGCACGGCGCGCAGCCCCGGCGATCTGACGATCCGCTGGACGCGGCGATCCCGTGCGCTGGTGGCCGATGCCTGGGAGCAGGTCGAAGTGCCGCTGGCCGAAGACCTGGAAAGCTATGACGTCCAGATCCTCGACGGGGCATCGATCAAGCGCACACTGACCAGCAGCACGACATCCGTACTCTACACCGCCGCCCAGCAGACAGCCGATCGGGGCGCGCCGCTCGGGCCCGGCCAGACACTGGCGCTCCGCATCTACCAGCTCTCGAACCGCCTCGGCCGCGGCACACCCACGACCGTGACCCTCCAGTTCTGACGAGATTTCCCATGTCCAACACCACGACCCATCTGGGCCTGCCTTATCTTCTGGCCGCCCAAGCCCAGAAGCATGTCACCCACAACGAGGCCCTGCGCCTGCTCGACGCGATGGTGCAGCTTTTCGTCCTCGACCGCACGCGGACGGCCCCGCCCGCCAGCCCGGCCGACGGGAACCGCCATCTGGTGGCCTCCGGCGCGACTGGCCTCTGGGCCGGGTGGGACCTGAACATCGCCTTCTGGGTGGACGGCGCGTGGATCCGCCTCGTGCCGCGCACCGGCTGGCTGGTCTGGGTCGCGGCCGAGGGGCTGTTCCTCGTCTGGAACGGCAGCGTCTGGGAGGTCGTGGGCGAGCCGCGCGACGTCTCGGACGCGGTCTTCAGCCTGGTGAACGATGCGGACCCCACGAAGAAGGCCACTTTCTCGCTGGCGGGGATCAGCGCCGGGACGACGCGCAGCTTCACCCTGCCGAATACCTCCTCGGAACTGGCGATCCTTGCAGGCATGCAGACCTTTACCGGGAACAAGACCTTTTCAGGGACTCTGACCGCCTCGGGCACGGTCACCGTCTCGGCCGCGTCGGCCAGTATCGGGACGGCCACGACGACTGCCACCTATGGCATGGGCACCGGCGCCACGACGACGGGCGTGACCAAGACCGTGAACATCGGCACCGGGGGCGCCTCCGGATCGACCACGGTCGTCAACATCGGCTCGGCGACGGCAGGGGCCGGGGGCACCACGGTGGTGAACACGCCGACGGTGACCTTCGCCAATGCCGTGACGCAGGTCGGCATGCCCCAGGCGAACCTGACCGCGCAGCTTCTGGGCCTCGGCGGGGCCACGGCCGACAGCTACAACCGGGTGTCGGTCAATACCCCGGCCGTGCTGCTGAACAACGCTGGGGCCGGGATCGAGGCGACGGTGAACAAGGCCGCTGCCGGGAACGATGCCGCCTTCGCCTTCAAGACCGGCTTCTCGGCCCGCGCCCTCATCGGGTTGCTCGGGAATGACGATTTCGGCTTCAAGGTCAGCCCGGATGGCTCGGCCTTCTTCGACGCGATCCGCATCGACCGGACCAACGGCCAGGTGGAACTGCCGCAGCCGACAATCCTGCTGGGGCTCTCGGCCGCGCCGACTCCGCCGCCCGCAGGCAAAGCCGCTGTGTACGCGCGCAGCCGCGCCGGGGCGCCGTGGATCGACGTGATGCGCCCCTCGGGGCGGGACTTTCCTTTGCAGCCGCATTTCGGAGTGAACCGGATCGCGAACTGGTCTCCTTCGGTCAGCACCACGATCACGACCGAGGGCCTGCCCATCACCTCGGTCGGCACCGTCTCGCACCCGACCCTGGCCGCCACGAACTTGGCAGCATCGATGCGGCGCTGGCGTCTGACCTCGGCGGCGGTCGTGGACTCGGCTACCGACCAGCGTTCCGCAGGCTGGGCCTGCTGGCGCGGGAACGCGGCGGGCCTCGGCGGCTGGACCTTCGTCACGCGGATTTCGCTGACGACCCTGCAGGCAACCGGGATGGGGTTCTTCGGCCTCTACGGTTCGACCGCCGCGCTGGCTACCACGCTGACGCTGGCCGCCGCCATCAACTGCATCGGCATCGGCTTCCAGCGCGGCACCCACACCCGCTGGCAGCTGGTCGCGAACGACGGCACCGGGGCGCCAACCCTGACCGACATGGGCGCGAGCTTTGCTATCGCAACCGGCGGGGTGCTGACCCTCTTCATCGCCGCGCCACCGAATGGGTCATCTGTCTGGGTCCGCGTTGTCGATGAGGTCTCGGGTGCGAACTTCGAGGAGGAGATCACCGCAGACTTGCCCGCCGCGACGCAGTTCCTGTCGCCGCGGCTGTTCCTGAACACCGGCGCGACAGCCGCCGCCGTCGCCTACGACTGCGCCGGTGTCTACCTCGAAACTGATTTCTGACCAACCGCAGCCTGCGGCAATGAAAGGACCATCATGAACGACCAGACAACACTCGCCGACGCGGTCGCGCGTGCCTTTCGGGACCACGGGATCACCGCCGCGCTGACCGCCCTGATCGGCGGCACCATGGCACTGATCGCGGCGATCACGCGCAAAGCGTTTACCAACGAGGCTCTGCTGGACCGCCTCGACCGGGAACTCATCACCGAACGCGACCGGACTGACAAGCAGCGCAGCGAGGATCGCAAGGTCGATGGCGACCGCCTCGATCGGATCGAGACCGACATCCGCTCGATGCGCGACATGCTGTTTGACGCCTTCCAGCGCGGCCGATCCGACTGATCGACGAACGACATCACCACCACGCCCACGTCCCCCGCCCCAGAGGCGGGTTTTTTCATCTGGAGGATCCACCATGCCGACCCTTACCTACCCCCATTGGCGCGATGTGCCCGCGACTGCCTGGCGCTGGCCGAACTTCTCGGCCGCCGAAATCGCCTGCCGCGGCACCGGCGCGATCAAGATCAACACGGAAGCCATGGACAAGCTGCAAGCCCTGCGCGACCGGCTGGGCAAGCCGCTGATCATCCGCTCTGCCTATCGCAGCCCCGAACATAATCGCGCCGTGGGCGGGGCCCCGGCATCGAAACACATGCAGGGCACCGCCTTCGACATCGCCATGTCGAACCACGATCCCGCGGCCTTCGAGGCAGCGGCGCGGGCCGTGGGCTTCCTTGGCTTCGGTACCTATCCGCGCTCCGGCTTCATGCACATCGACCTTGGTCCTGCCCGGTCCTGGGGCGATCCGTTCCCGGCGCGACCCGTGCCCTTCGCCCCGGAACTCCCGCCTGCGCGTGAGGTGCTTTCGGAAAGCCGCACCCTGCGCGGTGGCGGCGCGGCCGGGGCGGCCACTGTCGGCGCGGCCGGGGTGGAGGTGCTGCAAGACGTCCTCGCGGAAACCCAGTCCACGATCCAGCCGCTGGTGCCTTACCTCGACACCCTGCGCTGGGTACTTATCGCCATCGCCCTGATCGGCATCGCCGTCACGATCCACGCTCGGCTCGACGACTGGAAACGGGGCCAGCGGTGATCGGCTGGCTCCTGTCCCATGGTCCGGCGCGGAAAGCGCTGGGCCTGATCCTCACCGCCGCAGCGATCCTGCTGTTTCTGTTCAACTTGCGCCGTGCCGGTGAACGCGCAGGACGCGCCGCCGAAAGGCTTGATGCCAGAGAGAGAAACGATGCCATCCACCGCCAGATGCTCGACGCCGCCGCCCGCCGCCCTGCTGATCGCGATGCTCTGGCTGACCGGCTGCGCGATGGCAGATTCTGAAGCCATCGCGCCCTGCCCACCCGTGGTCGAGTATACGGCAGCCGATCAAGCGCGCGCAGCTGACGAGGTCGAGGCGCTGCCGGAAGGCGCCGTCATCCTCAGGATGCTGAGCGACTACGCTGTGTTGCGCGACCAGGCGCGGGTATGCCTATAGCCCAAACCACTTGGAGAGTGCCCGCCAGGCCATTTATGCTGCGTCATAGCTGGCGAAGACCTCGGTTGTTCCGTCCTTGCGGATCAGATGGACAACGTAGGCCTCTCGCTCGGTTTCGGGCCCCATGCCGGGTGAGCCGTAGGGCATTCCAGGCACGGACAGTCCAAGAGCATCGGGGCGGTCAGCCAGAAGGCGCCGGATGTCCGCGGGCGGAACATGGCCTTCGATAATGTATCCGTCCACATGCGCCGTGTGGCAGGAGACCATGTCTGCAGGGACCCCGCTCGCCATCTTATGGGCTTGCAATGCGTCGAAATCGAGCAGCTCGACATCGGCCGCGAAACCCTCGGCTTCGAGGATCTCGATCCAGGCCGCACAGCAGCCGCAGTTGGGATCCTTTACAACACGGATCGCCGTCGTGGCGGCTGAAGCCGGCTTGGGTTGCAGGACGAGGCCGATGCTTGCAGAGAGGCCAAGAAGGATAGTGCGACGTGTAATCTGCATTTTTGTCATGGGGTTACTTCTTGTTCGGGAGTTTATGCCGCCTTGGGCCAACGACGGTGCAGGTCGTCGATCACGACGGCATGGGCATGATGGGCCCCGTGTTCCGCAAGATGCGGATGGTCATGCGGCAGGTCGGGGTGGTTGTGCGGCAGGACGGTCTGGTCATCGGCTGGCCAGAGGCGCAGCACGGCCGCAATGCCTGCCGCGCCGATGACCGCCAGCGTCAGTGCCGCCGCCGACAGTCCTACGCCCGCGCCAATCCACCCAGCAAGCGGATAGGTCACCAGCCAGCAGGCGTGGCTCAGCGCGAACTGCGCGGCGAAGACCGCGCCCCGGTCGGCCTCGCGCGCTGACCGGTTAATGATCCGGCCGATAGGGGTCTGGGTCAGGGAAAAGCCGAAGCCGATCACGGCCCAGAGCACGATGAGTGCGGAAATGCTGCCGACCAGCGGCACCAGCGCTACGCCTGCAACCATCAAGGCTGCGCCGCCGATCATCACGGGGCGATCTTCCAGCCGGTCCAGGATGCGCGGCAGCAGAAAAGCCGCAAGCATCGACCCGGCGCCAAAGCCCGCGAAAGCCAGCGCCACGGCTTCCTCGCCCAGACCCAATCGGGCCTGCACCAGAACGACCGTGTTCACGTAGACCATTGCGCCGGCTGCGGCGACAGCGGCCTCCATCACCATCAGCCCGCGCAGGCGCGGGGTGCGGGTGTAGATGCGGATGCCCTTGGTCACGTCGGCCCAGAAGTGGCCGGGTTCGGCCTTCGCCCGCGCTGGCAGGCGCGCTGTCACAACAAGCGCCGCCGAGGCAAGAAAACCCACGACTGTGCCCAGAAACAGCACGGGGAAGCTGACGACCGTCAGAAGCGCCGCAGCTAGCATGGGCGAGGCGAGCTGTTCGAGATCTTCGGCCAGCCGGAGGAGGGACAAGGCGTTGGTGTAGTCGTCCTCGTCCTTTAGCACGTCGGGAATGACTGCCTGGAAGGCCGGGGTGAACCCGGCCGAGGCGGCCTGAAGGGCAAAGATCAGGACGTAGACCTGCCAGACCTGATCGACGAAGGGCAGGAAGGCGATCACGCCCGCCCGGATCAGGTCCAGAGAAACCAGAAAGGCCCGGCGCGGCAGGCGTTCGGCGATGGCCGCTGCCACTGGCGCGAGCGTCACATAGGCCACCATCTTGATCGCCAGCGCCGTGCCCAGCACCGCACCCGCGTTGTCGCCAGCCAACTGCCAGGCGAGAAGGCCAAGCGCCACGGTGGCAAGCCCCGTGCCGACCAGCGCCACGAGCTGTGCGGCGAAGAGATGTCGGAACGTGGGGTTGCGCAGGGTCCCAAGCATCAGAGCAGCTTTGTCAGGGCCTTGATCTCGGCCAGATCATGAGTCCCTGCGCCCGTCAGGCAATGGTCTATATGGTCGTGGATCAGCGCCCGCTTCGCCTCGGCCACGGCGCGCTCGACGGCGTGCAGCTGCGTGGCCAGATCGACGCAAGGCCGCCCCTCCTCGATCATGCCGATGACGCGGCGCAGATGCCCTTCGGCGCGCTTCAGCCGGGTGGCGATGGCGGGGTGGCTTGCGTGGGTGTGATCTTCTGCCATATAGAGGAGATTATCCCCCCTGGGGGGATGAGGCAAGAGAGTGAAGGGGGCCAACCCCAAAGGACGAGGATGCGGGCAATCTCGGTAACTTGGGCAGGGATCAGGGCGCTTTGCGTATGTCTGATCATGGCCCTGTCGCTGGCGGTTGCTCCGGCCGTGGAAGCGGTCAAGCACGGGCCCGGCGCGATGGCCGCCGAGGCCGATCACCGTGCCTATCATGCCGAGCATGGCCATGTGCATGACATTGCCGGGTCGGATCATCATGACTCGAGCGATCACGATCATGTTGGCGCGGCATTGCTCGCGGCGCCACGAGCCGAAGTCCCGCCCCCCCCTGCGCGGATGCTGCGCCCTGCCTCCTTTGCGGCTGATGGGACTACCCGTGACGGGCCGCGACGGCCACCCCGACTGACGATGACCTGAGCCGCCGCCTGCGTCAGCGGGCGGTCCGACAGTTCCATCAGTCAGGAAAATCCAACGATGACATCCAACCCAAGGGCGCACCGACGCCCATCCCTGCCGTGGCAGGTACTTCTCGCGCTCGCTGCCACTCTTGCCGCCCTGCTGCTTGCGGGCGCGGCGCTTGCCCACAACGTCACTGAAGGCGACGCGGGCTATGTGCAAGAGGTGACTGGCTTCCGACCCATCGCCTTCATCTACCTCGGCGCCAAACACATGGTGACGGGTTATGACCACCTTCTCTTCCTCGCCGGAGTGATCTTCTTTCTTTACCGGTCAAAGGACATCGCCACCTACGTCAGCATCTTCGCCATCGGCCATTCGGTCACGATGATCGCGGGCGTCTGGTGGTCCATCTCGATCAACGCCTACATAATCGATGCGATCATCGCGTTCTCGGTGGTCTACAAGGCGCTCGACAACCTCGGCGCCTTCCGTCTGTGGTTCGGGGTGCAGCCGAACACCAAAGCCGCGACGCTGATATTCGGTTTGCTGCACGGCTTTGGTCTGGCGACCAAGATTCAGGATTACGACATCTCGCCCGATGGCCTGCTGGGCAACCTCATCGCCTTCAACGTGGGGGTCGAGCTAGGCCAGCTTATGGCGCTGGCACTGATCCTGACGGCGATGACCCACTGGCGGGCGCGGCCCGCCTTCGCGCGGCAGGCCTATGCCGCGAATGTCCTGATGATGGTGGCTGGCTTTGCCCTGATGGGCCTGCAGATCACCGGCTATTTCGTCGCCTGAAAGGAGGGCGAGACCCATGACCAACCGTTTCGATATCTCGAAAGCCCCCTTGCGGGCCGAACCCCGCCATCCTGCGGCGGCTGCACCCATCCAGTCCGTTCCGGCGACACCCGGCGGGTTGATCCGGTCCACCCTGCTGGCCGCCGGGGCGGCGGGGGCGATCCTTGTCCTCTTCTGGTTGCCCGCTGAATATGGCGTCGACCCGACCGGCGTCGGCAGCCTGACCGGGCTGACCGAGATGGGCGAGATCAAGCAGCAGCTGGCCGCCGAGGCCGAAGCCGATGCGCAGGCTACAGCAGCGGCGGCCGTTTCTCCTCCTGCCGGGGTCCCCGTCGCCTTGCCTGCCGAGATCGTCCATCGCCTCGATCGTATCGACGCGCAGCTTGCCGCCTTGGTGGCCGTGATCGGTGCTCCACTCGCCCCTGTCGATGCAGCGGCAGCGGCCCTGGAGGATGCACCCGCCGCGTCAGTCGCCCCTGAGGCATCCACCGCGGCAAATCCTGCTCGCGCCGTCGCAGATCCCGTCGAAGTAGCTGTTGCCGAAGCCGCAGTACCGGAATGGCGCGACGAGGTCAGCTACACGCTGAACCCCGGCGAAGGGATCGAGGTCAAGCTGGCCATGGAAGAAGGCCAGGTCGCCCGCTTCTTCTGGACGGCAAATGGCAGCGTCGTGAACTTCGACCTCCATGGCGATGGCGGCGGACAGAGCCTCAGCTACGAGCAAGGCCGTGCCGTGCCCGAGAGTTCCGGCGATCTGACCGCCGCTTTTACCGGCAACCACGGCTGGTTCTGGCGCAACCGCACCGAGGCGCCGGTTACCGTGACCCTGCGCACGGGTGGGGAATATACAGAGATGCGTGCACCTTGAGAGCGTGGTCCCGGCGGGGAGAACCGTCTCGCCGGGACCCAAACCCACGGGTCGATGGGTGCCATCGAAGGCGGCCTGATGTTCGTGTCGGTCTGGCGCACTCACCAGCATTGGGGCGCGTTGATCGAGCGAGAGCCACCCATTGCCTGCGTGTTCATTCTTGCTTATCTTGAACACAATTGATGGAGGCCGCCATGTCCCAGACCACAACGATGACGGTCCGCATCAGCGGCGCGCTGAGCGAGTTCGTGGCATCGAACGTGGGCGAGAACGGGTCTTACGAGAACATCAGCGAGTACGTGCGCGACCTGATCCGACGCGACAAGGAGCGGGCGGAACGGGAGGCGTTTGATCGTCTGAAGGCTGAGCTGACGCGTGCTTTTGCAGCGCCAGAGGAAAGCTATCGTCCTTTGACCGCCGCCGAGGTTATCGCCCGGAACCGGGGCTGACATCGTGGCCATCCGCGTCCAGGAGGCCGCATCGCTGCGGCTTGACGAGATATATCGGTACACGCGCGACCGCTGGGGCGCCGAGCAGGCGGATCGGTACATCACCGAGCTCTTCGCGGCGTTTGACCATATAGAAAGCCATGGCGTCGCGTCACGCCCCATCCCGGCGGAGTTCGGGGTCGAAGGCTTCTATTTCCGGCACGCGCATCATTTCGTGTACTGGCGGCGGCTGTCGAACGGGGACGTCGGCATCGTGACGATCCTGCACGAGCGGATGCACCAGATGGACCGGTTCCGTGAGGATCTTCCGAAGTGACGGATGCCTCCGACGACGATTATCCGCACCGTCGATGGGGGGCTCGCGTAACGTTGACCAGGTGTTGACAAGAATTTCAAAAGCAAAAACCCGACGGTTTACGTCGGGTTCTAACTTTTTGATATCGTTATGGAATTTGGTTGCGGGGGCAGGATTTGAACCTGCGGCCTTCAGGTTATGAGCCTGACGAGCTACCGGGCTGCTCCACCCCGCGTCCGTTTGTTGCCCGAGGGCGCTTTTTGGTGCGATCGGGTTTGTTTTATCGTTGAGAGAGAGAAGTGTCTCTGTTTAGGTTTGGCGGTGACCTA
>NZ_JAZHDA010000052.1:0-326966 GCF_036553525.1 Pseudotabrizicola sp. L79
GCCCGGCGTCAAAAGGCCTTGAAGGTCATGGTGGTCAGCGTCCGGCTGATGCCGGGAATGTCAAACAGCTTTGACGACAGATAATGCCCCACATCCTCATCCTCGGGGATGTAAACCTTGGCGATGAGATCATATTCACCACTGGTCGAATACATCTCTGACACGATCTCCCGGTCCCAGATGGCATTGGCCACCTCATAGGTCTTGCCGGGGGTGCAGCGGAACTGAACGAATACGCAGCGCATCGGGGCCTCCTGATCATTGCGCCAAGCCTAGTCGCTTGAACCGGAAACGAAAAGCGGGAACGGCACGCGGCAAATCTCTTGCAAGAGATTTGCAAATTCCTTTTCAAGGAATTTGATCACTCGGCCTCGGCCTGCATCACCAGCGGCACCGTCGCAGGCCGCAGATCGGCCACGCTCAGATCCCCCTTTGGCCGCGCCAGCCGGTTGCGCACCACCCAGAACAGCCGCTTTTCCGCCCGCGTGATCGCCACATAGGCCAGCCGCTTCCACAGCGGCACCCCGGCCTCATTGCGCCCGGCCTGCGCGGCGGCAAACAGATCGGGGGCAAAGACCTGCACCTCTTCCCACTGGCTGCCCTGCGCCTTGTGGATCGTCACCGCCGCCCCATGCAGAAAGGCCGCCCCCATCCGCGCCGCACTTGGGATGAACGGCTCTTCCTCGTCCGGGCGTTCGATCTTGATGATGCTGGCCGCACTCACCTGCGGGTCTTCCGCCCCCACCACATGCAGCTTGGCAAAGCCCTCACGGTTGCCGGGGCCCAGATAGATCACCTGCGCGCCTTTGATCAGCCCCCGCGCCTCCAGATCAATCCGCTTCTTGCGGTGCTTCAGCGGCAGTTCGATCCCGTCGCAGATCAGCGGCTCTCCGGGCAGCAACTGATCTTCCGGCGCCCCATGCGCGGCACGAAAGGCCGTGATCAGCCGGATCCGCGTCGCATTGCGCCACACCAGACAGGGCGAGCGCGCCATCAGATCCGCATCCACCCGCTCGGCCCAGACCACCCGGTCATCGCGCCGCGCCGCCGCTTCGACCATGCGCTCGAAATCCTCAAACCCCAGATCGGGGTCGGCCAGGGCATGGGCCAGATCCAGAATCGGGTTATCCTCGGCCTGCCGGTGAATCCGGCTCAGCATCAACCGGCGCGCCTCGGGCAACCGGTCAAACACCATGCTGCCCGATTGTCCCACCGGGGCCAACTGTGCCGGATCGCCAAACAGCACCAGCGTCGGAAAGATTTCGCGCAGATCGTCGAACTGGCGTTCATCCAGCATCGAGGATTCGTCAATGAACCCCACATCCAGCGGCTCTTCGCGGCGCTTCCAGCCCTTGATGAAATCCGATCCGCGCAGACCCGCCGCCGCCAGGGCCCCGGGCACCGAGGCCACCTGCTGAAAGAACGCGAACGCCCGGTCCAGCGCCCCCTCGGCCAGCCCCTCCACCTCGGGGCGCGTGCCGCCCCCGGCCAGCCATTCGGCAATCCGTTCATATTGCGGATCATAGACCGGCGTATAAAGAATGCGGTGAATGGTCGTCGCCGGCACCCCGCGCATCCGCAACACGCTGGCCGCCTTGTTGGTCGGTGCCAGCACCGCCAGGGTCCGTCGGTCCTTGCGCTTGCGGCCCTCATAATCGCCCGAGATCACCTCAACCCCAGCCGCGATCAGCGCCTTGGTCAACTGCCCCAGCAGCATGGTCTTGCCCGATCCGGCCTTGCCCATCACCGCCAGAACCTGGGTCTTGCCCTCGGCGGGCGGCAACAGCGCGCCATCGTCGATATCAATGCCCGCCACGCGCAGCATCTGGGCCACATTGTCATGGGCCTGCGCCTGATCATCTGAAAGCGTAAGGGAAATCTGCGTGCCGGTCATGCCCGGCACCATAAGGCCAAGCCCAAGGGCCTGCCAGAGCCAAAGCCAAGGCGCCGCGCCTAATTCGGCCGCCCCTTTGGCGCCCGGCCCGCGGCCCCGATCCCCGCATCCTCTTGCGCCACTTCGGCCCGCGCCACGCGCAGCGCCTCATCTGCCATGGCGGCGGTCGCCGGAAGGCAGTTCTGCACGGCGTAAGATCGCAGATCCTCCAGCACCTCAAAGATCCAGTCGTGACACATATCCGCCCAGCACCACTCAGACCAATCCGCTGGCCTCATCCTATAGGAGAGTTTAAGCCAATGATTTGCAATCTTATGTTGTTCATGGGCCCAAAAAGACCGGTCAGCAAAAAGCCGCCGGCAGGGGGCCCCGCCGGCGGCTTGTGGTCGGTTTAGCCAGCGATCAGCGCTGCTTGCTGGCCTCCAGCGTGTCTTCAAAGGTGCGCAAACCCGTGCGCGGGGCCTGCACCAGAACCGCCATATTTCCGGGCTTGTGCTGGTTTTTCCACATCTTGGTATGCGCCTTGGGAATATCCGCCCAAGGGAAGACTTCCGACATGCACGGATCAAGACGGCGCTCACACATCAGCTTGTTGGCGGCGGCGGCTTGCTTCAGATGGGCAAAGTGGCTGCCCTGCAAACGCTTTTGGTGCATCCACATATAGCGCACGTCAAAGGTGCAGTTAAAGCCGCTGGTGCCCGCACAGATCACCACCATGCCGCCCTTTTTCACCACCAGGGTCGATACCGGAAAGGTCGCCTCGCCGGGGTGTTCGAACACCATATCGACATTCACACCCTTGCCGGTGATGTCCCAGATCGCCT
This sequence comes from Pseudotabrizicola sp. L79, assembly GCF_036553525.1. Taxonomy (NCBI): domain Bacteria; kingdom Pseudomonadati; phylum Pseudomonadota; class Alphaproteobacteria; order Rhodobacterales; family Paracoccaceae; genus Pseudotabrizicola; species Pseudotabrizicola sp. L79. Next base: position 2,719 of record NZ_JAZHDA010000052.1, read on the forward strand.
TTCCGAACTTGCGCGCTTCTTTCAGCCAGTCGTTATATTCCTGGCTGTTCACCGTGGGCAGTTGCCCCCAGCACTTAAAGTCATTGCGGTTGATCACGCCCTTGGCGCCCATCGACATGACGAAATCCCGCTTGCTTTCGTCGCTGATCACGCCGATCGCATTGGCCCCGGCCGTATTGGCCAGCTGGATCGCATACGACCCAAGGCCGCCCGAGGCGCCCCAGACCAGCACATTCTGGCCCGGCTTCAGATCATGCGGTTCATGGCCGAACAACATCCGGTAAGCGGTGGCAAGGGTCAGCGTATAGCAGGCGCTTTCTTCCCAGGTCAGATGCTTGGGGCGCGGCATCAACTGTTGCGCCTGCACCCGGGTGAACTGCGCGAACGAACCGTCATGCGTTTCATAGCCCCAGATCCGCTGGGTGGGGCTGAACATCGGATCGCCGCCGTTGCACTCCTCATCATCGCCATCATCCTGATTGCAATGGATTACAACCTCGTCGCCCACTTTCCAGCGCTTGACCTTGTCACCCACCGCCCAGACGATGCCCGACGCATCCGAACCGGCAATGTGATAGGGCTGCTTGTGGCCGTCAAAGGGCGAAATCGGAACGCCCAGACCGGCCCAGACCCCGTTATAATTCACGCCCGCCGCCATCACCAGCACCAGCACTTCATGGCTGTCGATGGTCCAGGTATCGACCACCTCTTGCTGCATCGCATCTTCCGGGGCGCCATGCCGTTCGCGCCGGATCGACCAGGCGTACATCTGCTTGGGCACATGGCCCAGGGGCGGCATTTCGCCCAGTTCATAAAGGTCCTTCTTGGGCGCGTCGTAGGCGACGATAGCGCTTTGCGTGTCCAGAGCCATGGGGGCCTCCATCCGGGTTTCCTTTGCCGCGCCGCAGAATCGGCGGGGCTATACGCCTTTGGATATGACCCGCCGCGCAACTTTGCAATAGTATGAAAGTCTTTTTTGTAATTTTATGTCTGCGGCGCCGCAGCAAATGGCGCTATCTTGCAGCAAGCCCCAGCCTTTGCCGCACGGGTGCGGCGTAAAATGCCAGCAAATCCAGCCGGTCAGGCACGATGGCGCCCGTAGCATCCACCAGACCACGCAGCCGCAGCATCGCCATCCCCTCGGCCTCGGCCTGCGCCAGCCCCCCGGGTGGCAGGCGCAAGACCGCACCTGCGGCCCGCAACCGCGCCACCAGATCCGCCAGCGCGATGCCTTCGGTCAGGCTGGCCGCCATCAAGGGCACGGGCAGCATCGGCACCACCGCCTCAACCTCGGCCATCAGGCGCGTGGCGAACCCGTCCAGATCGCCCCCCGCCGCGCGCCAGTCGCGCAGCGACATCGGCGCGCCGAAACTGGCCGCCGCAGTGCCAAACAGAAACTTGCGCCCCCCCGCCCGCTTGATGGCCACCCGAAGTGCCTCCCACAGCACCCGGCCAAGGCGCGGACGAAACCGCCGCGTGCCGCTGCGCCCGGCCTTTACCAGCAAAGCGTCCTCCAGCACGCGGTCATAGGCCAGCCCCACCGGAATGAACACGATATCGCGCCCCTCGGGCCGCCACCCCGCCCAAAGATAGGACAGCAACCCCAGTTTGGCCGGCCCCACCCGCCCATCCAACGACAGGCCACCTTCGGGAAACACCGCCTGCACCGTGCCCTTTTCCGTCGCCATCTGCACATAGCGCGCCAAGACCCGGCGATAGAGCGCATCATGGTTGCCGCGCCGAATGAAATAGGCCCCCATCGCCCGGATCAGCGCGCTCAGCGGCCAGACCCGCGCCCATTCCCCCACCGCATAGGAAATCGCCGTCCGCCCCGCCACCAACCAGGTCACCAGCACATAATCCATGTTGCTGCGGTGGTTCATCACAAAGACAACGCTGGCATCCGGGGCCACCGCCGCCAGTTCCCCCGCCACCTTGCCCACCCGCACGCGAAAGAACACCGCCGACAGCCACCGCGCCGCCCGCGTGGCAAAGCCGAAATAGATCAGCGCCGAAAACCCCGGCACGATCTCGCGCGCATAGGCCCGCGCCTTTTCCAGCGCCACCTCGCCCGGCACGCCCGTTTCGGCCGCATGGTCCGCCACCGCCTCCAGCACCGCCGGATCATACAGCAACCGCACCACCCAATCCCGGCGGCTCATCAGCTTGAAAGGCTCGATCTTGCGGTCCAGCCGCGCATTGACCCGCGCCACCACCCGCTCGACCCGCCCGCGCATCAACCAGCGCAGGCCGGGGCCGATGATCCGCTCTAACGCCGCGATGGCCGCCAGAACCCCGGCAACCACCAACAACCAGACCGGAATCTCTACAGTGCTGAACATATCCGCAGCCTAGCCGATCCCGCCCCCCACACAATGCTCTTCGCCCAAAGCGAAAAACCGCCCCCTTTTCGCCGCATCGCAACAAATGCCGCATCGCGGCGAATTGACATCGCCAGATTCTTTCCCTTATCTGTGCCCTGACGAAACAAAATTGCGCGCCATCGACTCGGAGGTTTCCATGACCCAAGACAAACCCTGGCTGTTCCGCACCTATGCGGGCCATTCCACGGCCTCGGCCTCGAACGCGCTTTACCGCACCAACCTGTCCAAGGGGCAGACCGGCCTGTCGGTCGCCTTCGACTTGCCCACCCAGACCGGCTATGACAGCGACGATCCGCGCGCCAAGGGCGAGGTCGGCAAGGTGGGCGTGCCAGTGGCCCATCTGGGCGACATGCGCGCACTGTTCGACCAGATCCCGCTGGAACAGATGAACACATCCATGACGATCAACGCCACCGCCCCCTGGCTGCTGGCGCTCTATATCGCCGTGGCCGAAGAACAGGGTGCTGACGTCGCAAAACTGAACGGCACCGTGCAAAACGACCTGATCAAGGAATATCTGTCGCGCGGCACCTATATCTGCCCGCCGAAACCCAGCCTGCGGATGATCACCGATGTCGCGGCCTATACCCGCCAGCATCTGCCGAGATGGAACCCGATGAACGTCTGCTCTTACCACCTGCAAGAGGCAGGGGCGACGCCGGAACAGGAACTGGCCTTTGCTCTGGCCACGGGCGTGGCCGTGCTGGACGATCTGAAAACCAAGGTCGCACCCGAACATTTCCCCGAAATGGTCGGCCGCATCTCTTTCTTCGTGAATGCCGGCATCCGCTTTGTCACCGAACTGTGCAAGATGCGCGCCTTTGTCGATCTGTGGGATGAAATCTGCGAAACCCGCTTTGGCGTGACCGATCCGAAATACCGCCGCTTCCGCTATGGCGTGCAGGTCAACAGCCTGGGCCTGACCGAACAGCAACCCGAAAACAACGTCTATCGCATCCTGATCGAAATGCTGGCCGTGACGCTCTCGAAAAAAGCCCGCGCCCGCGCCGTGCAGCTTCCCGCCTGGAATGAGGCATTGGGCCTGCCCCGCCCCTGGGATCAGCAATGGTCGCTGCGCATGCAGCAGATCCTGGCCTATGAAACCGATCTGCTGGAATATGACGACCTGTTCGACGGCAACCCCGCCATCGACCGCAAGGTCGAGGCGCTCAAGCAAGGCGCGCGCGATGAACTGGCCACCATCGACGCCATGGGCGGCGCCGTGGCCGCCATCGACTATATGAAAGGCCGTCTGGTCGAGGCGAATGCCGAACGCATCGCCCGGATCGAGTCAAAAGAAACCACCGTCGTCGGCGTCAACCGCTTTACCACCACCGAACCCTCGCCCCTGACCACAGGCGAAGGCGCGATCATGACCTGCGATCCCGAAGCCGAGGCCGACCAGATCGCCCGCCTGACCGCATGGCGCGCCAGCCGGGATGCCACCGCCGTCAAGGCCGCACTCGACCAACTGGCCGCCGCCTGCACCTCTGGCGAAAACGTCATGCCGGCCTCAATCGCCTGTGCCCGTGCCGGGGCCACCACGGGCGAATGGGCCGCCGTTATCCGCCGCGCCTTTGGCGAATACCGCGCCCCCACCGGCGTTTCCCGCAACCCCAGCAACCGCACCGAAGGGCTGGAACCGATCCGCGAGGCCGTGTCCACCGTGTCGGCCAAGCTGGGGCGGCAACTCAAGTTCCTTGTCGGCAAACCGGGGCTCGATGGCCATTCCAACGGCGCCGAACAAATCGCCGCCCGCGCCCGCGATTGCGGCATGGATATTCATTACGAAGGCATCCGCCTGACGCCCGAAGAAATCGTCAGCGCCGCCGCCGATCAACAGGCGCATGTCGTCGGCCTGTCGATCCTGTCGGGCAGCCATATTCCCCTGATCGAAGAAACGCTGCAACGGATGCGCGACGCCGGGCTGTCGCATATTCCGGTGGTCGTCGGCGGCATCATCCCCGAAGACGATGCCGTGGCCCTGCGCGCCATGGGGGTGGCGGCCGTCTATACGCCCAAGGATTTTGAGCTGAACCGCATCATGATGGATATCGTCACGCTGGTCGATACCGCCCCCCTCGCGGCCGAGTAACGCGCCCCGGATCTTGCGCCAGATCAAGGCGCGCCGCCCCCGGCGCGCCTAGCCTTGCCCCAAAGCAAAGATGCGGGACAAGGAGACGATCATGCTGCACGCCATCAAGGCCCTGATCAGCCGCAGGCGTCAGGAAAAAGCGGTCGAGGCGCTCAGCGCCGCCGACCTGGCTGATCTGGGCATGACCCGCGACACGGTGCTGCATTTTCTGCGCATGCCCGCCGATGCACCCGACAGGGTGCTGGCCATGGGGCGGGTTTTTGGCCTGTCCGAAGGTGGGCTGAAACAAAACCGGTCCGATTGGCTTGATATGGTCGAAACCTGCGCCGCCTGCCCCGACCGCGCCGCCTGTGCGCTGGTGCTGTCCAAGGGCGCTTTGGCCAACCCGCGCGACGCCGCCTTTTGCCCCAACACGGCCCGTTTCACCGCCCATTGGGCCGCCGCCTGACGCCCGAGTCGCCCTCCGCATTGCCCCCGGATTTTGTCTGTACAGGGGGTGCACAGGGGGTGTACCCAAGGCAGACAGCATCTGACAGGGCGGAACATGACCTTTCACATCGGCGCAAAACCCGGCCAAATCGCCGAAACCGTGCTTTTGCCGGGCGATCCCTACCGTGCCCGCTGGGCGGCCCAGCGGTTTCTGGATGGGGCAGAACTGGTCAATGAAACGCGCGGAATGCTTGGTTTTACAGGCACTTGGCAGGGCCACCCCGTCACCATCCACGGCACCGGCATGGGCCAACCCTCGATGTCGATCTATGCCAATGAGTTGATCCGCGACTACGGTGCACAAACCCTGATCCGCATCGGCTCTTGTGGGGCCTTGCAAGACCATGTGAAGCTACGCGATATTGTGCTGGCCCAGGCCGCCAGCACCATATCTGGCCCCTCCAGCACGATCTTCCGCGAGGCAAATTTCGCCCCCGTCGCCGATTTCACCCTGCTTTCAAAGGCTCACACCGCAGCACAGGGCAAGGCCCATGTCGGCGGGATTTTGACCTCGGACACGTTTTATGATGAACGTGACGATATTTCCAAGCAATTACAACGGCATGGCTGCCTCGCGATCGAGATGGAAACGGCCGAACTCTACACCCTCGCCGCCCGCTATCAACGCCGCGCCCTGGCTGTTCTGACCGTGTCAGACCACATCCTGACAGGCGAGGCCCTGCCGTCAGATCAGCGTGAACAAAGCTTTGCCGATATGGTCGAAATCGCCCTTCACGCCGCCTTTGACTGAAGCCAGCGCGCGACCCGCCCCGCCGCCGATGTGGGGCGTAACCCTTTGTCAGACCACAGAAAAAGCCCGCGCGGCAGGGTCAGCCGCGTGGCAAAGGGGGCGACCAGACGCCCCTCCTCCAGATGCCGCGCCACCAAGGCGCGATGGCCCATCAGCACCCCCGCACCATTCACCGCCTCCTCGACCGCAAGGCCATACAGCGAAAACACCGGCCCCCGCGGCACCACAAGCACTTCCGGCACCGCATGGGCCAGCCACAGACGCCAATCCTGATCCCATGTCGCATCCGACAGACAGGCCACCCGCCCCAAGTCGTCAATCCCCTGCAACCGCGCCGCCACCTCGGGCGCACAAACCGGAAAAATCTCATCCTGTTCAATGGGTTCGCCGGGGCCTTCGGCATAGAACAGGCACAGATCGAACGGCGCGCGTTTCAGGTTGGGCGGGCCTTCCATCGCGGTGATGGAAACTGAAATCTCGGGCGCCAGGGCCCGCAGGCCCGGCAATTTGGGTGATAGCCAAAGCTGGGCAATGGCGGGCAAAGTGGCGATATGCACCGTTTGCGGCGCGGCCTCATCGCGCAATCGCCGCGACGCCGCCGCAAGCGCATCAAAGGCCGCCATCATCTCGGGCAGCACCCTTGCGCCCAAAGGGGTCAGCACCACCCCCTTGGCCCCACGCTGAAACAGCGCCGCGCCAAGGGCCGCCTCCAGCCCCTTGACCTGCGCCGTCACCGCCCCCGGCGTCACCCCCAATTCTGCCGCCGCCGCCGCAAATCCCCCCAACCGCGCCGCAGCCTCAAAGGCGCGCAGGGCGTTCAGAGGCAGATCATGGGGACGAGGAGGGGATACAGCCATAAATGCCTCAATTTTTCTAACCCTAGAATTTCGGAAATCTCATTTGCTGGCAAGCCCACAGTTGGGCATTCTGCCCCAAAAGGAGATCACCATGCCCCATTCCACCGCCCGCCCCTGGGTTCCGACCGAAGCCTATATCCAAACCCTTGCCGCCCGCGCCAATGCCCCGTCATCCGCTGTAAACGCCCGGATTGAAACGCTTATTCAGCAGAACCTTGCGATCCATGATCAAGAGTGTTTCAACCTGAACCCGGCCACCAACGTGATGAACCCCCGCGCCGAGGCGGCGCTGTCTCGCGGTTTGGGCAGCCGCCCCAGCCTGGGCTATCCGGGCGACAAATACGAAATGGGGCTAGAGGCGATCGAGGAAATCGAGGTCATCGCCGCCGAACTGGCCTGCGAGATTTTCGGCGCGAAATATGCTGAAATCCGCGTCGGCTCGGGCGCGTTGGCCAATCTTTACGGCTTTATGGCGCTGGCAAAACCGGGCGATGCGATCATTGCCCCCCCACCCGCCGTTGGGGGCCATGTCACCCACCACGCCGCTGGCTGTGCGGGTCTTTACGGCCTTGTCACCCATTCGGCCCCGGTGAATGTCGATGGCTATACGATTGACCTGGAGGGCCTGCGCAGCCTGGCCCAAAAGGTGCGGCCCAAGATCATCACCATCGGCGGGTCGCTGAACCTGTTTCCGCACCCCGTGCCCGAAATCCGCGCCATCGCCGATGAGGTCGGCGCCAAGGTGCTGTTCGACGCCGCCCATCAATGCGGCATCATCGCCGGTGGGGCTTGGGCCAATCCGCTAACCCAAGGCGCGCATCTGATGACGATGAGCACCTATAAATCGCTGGGCGGGCCTGCCGGTGGCCTGATTGTCACGAATGACGCAGACATCGCCAAGGCCTTGGATCATATCGCCTTTCCCGGCATGACTGCGAATTTCGATGCGGCCAAATCAGCCGCCCTTGCCATTTCCCTGCTGGATTGGCGCGACCATGGTGCCGCCTATGCGCAAGGGATGATCGCCCTGTCTCAGGCACTGGCCGCAGAACTGGCCGCCCTTGGATTGCCCGTGTTTGGTGCAGATCGCGGCATGACGCAGTCGCATCAGTTTGCCGTTCAGGCAGCGGGCTTCGGCGGGGGGCAAGCGGCCTCGAAAACCTTGCGCAGGGCAGGCTTTCTGGCCTGCGGCATCGGCCTGCCGATCGCCGAGGTGGCGGGCGATCTGAACGGCCTGCGCATCGGCACACCAGAACTGGTGCGGCGCGGCGTCACCCCCGCCGATGCCCCCGCCCTCGCCGCCCTGATCGCCGAGGCTTTGCGCTCGAACGCGCCGGAAACGGTGGCCGCGCGCACCAAAGACCTGCGGGGCAGGTTCACCGGTCTGCACTTCGTGACCGCCTGACTTGACCCCATCGCCTGCATGGGCTTCCTTGTCTGAAACAGCACAGGACAGCCCATGCAGAAACGTCAACTTGGGGCGGGCGGCCCCCTTGTCTCGGCCATCGGGCTTGGATGCCTTTCCTTCGGCGGCCTGTTTGGCCCCACAACCCGTGACGACAGCCTGCGCTGCCTTGATGCCGCATGGGAGTGTGGCATCAACTTTCTGGATGTCGCGAATATCTATGGCAACGGCCTGTCGGAACAGGTGATTGGCGCATGGCTGGCCAGCCGCCCGCATCGCCCGGTGATTGCCACCAAGGCCAGCATCGTTGCGGGGCCAGATCGCCGCATCGACAATTCGCGCGCCCATTTGCGCGCTGAACTTGAGGGTTCCCTAAAACGGCTGGGTGTTGAGCGGGTGGACCTGTTTTACATGCACCGCCACGAAGCCGGGCGCCCCATCGAAGAGGTGGCAGAAACCATGGCCGAACTGATCCGCGAGGGTAAGATCGGCGGCTATGGCCTGTCGGAAATCGCACCCTATACCCTGCGTCGGGCGCATGCTGTGCATCCGGTTGCCGCCGTGCAAAACGAATACAGCCTGTGGACACGCGCGCCCGAACTGGGGCTGCTGCAAGCCTGCGCCGAACTGGATGTGGCCTTCGTGCCCTTCTCGCCGCTGGCCCGTGGTGCCTTGGGCGACCCGATGCTGGACCCCGATCTGCATGATATTGGCCCGTTCCGCAGTCAGATCCCGCGCTTTTCAGCCGAAAACTGGCCGCTGAACCGGGAACGGCTACTGTCCTATCGCAGCCTGGCCGCCGACTTGGGCCATAATCCGGCGGCCCTTGCCATAGCCTGGTGCCTGCATCAGGGGCCGCACCTGATCCCGATCCCCGGCACCCGCAGCGCCACGCATCTGCGGGCCTGGGCCAAGGCCGCCGAAATCCGGCTGACAACAGCCGATCTGGCCGCGATCGAACAGGTGCTGCCCATCGGCTGGGCCTATGGCGACCGCTACAACGATGATATGGCCGCCTCGGTTGAACGCTACAGCTAACCCCCTTCATCTGTTCAAAAATATCCTCGGGGGGAGGCCGAAGGCCGTGGGGGGCAGACAGCCCCCCTAGCGTCCGTGGCTGCGGTCATATCCATTGGCTATTGACGGCGCCCATCCCGGTGGCGGCGCCGCAGGGCGAAACACCTGCACCATCAGCGGATGGCATTGCGCCTGATCCGACGAATGCTGCGCCGAACAATCGCCGCCCGGACAGGCCGACAGGGCCCCCAACAGGCCGATCTCGGCAAAGAATTCCAGATAATCCCCGGGGCGCACCGGGCTTGCCTTCATGAAATACTGGCCGGCATCGCGGGTAAAGCCGGTGCACATGAACACATTCAGCACATCATGCACATGCAGTTCCGCCTGATGCAGCGGCAGGCCCGTCGCATCGGCCAAGGCGCGGGTCAGGTTGGAATGGCAGCAATGGTGATACTGGCCACCATGGCTAAGCAGGTTGTGGGTATAGGGGTCGCAGCGCGTGCCGATCACATCATGCACCGCCCCGCCAAAGCCATCAAACCCATACCAATCCAGCGTATCTTCGGTGATCGTGGCCATCGGACGCAGATAGGGCAGGTTTGACCACATCCGATCCCCCGCGCTGAGATGGGTGCCGTGCAACGCGCGGGTTTTGCCGGAAAAGAACCTTTCGCCCAGATCAACGGCATTCCACAGGTTCAGATCTCCCACCTGTGGGCCATCGATGCTGGTGATGCGAAAAAAGCAGCCCGCGGGCACATCGAAACACCGGGCCTCACGGGCGGGCACCAGCACTTCGGCAATCATCTGCCAGCCCTCGCGCGCCGCGCGATAGGGGGCAAGGTCGGGGGCAGGCAGGCTGTTGACGGGATAGCAGATCACCGGTGCAACGGCCTTGCGGTCGGCAGCATCAAGCGGTGCGGGATGGGTGGGATGGTCTGGCTTCATGGGGTCACCTCTGCGCCCACCATCCCTGCCCTGTCGGGTCTGGTCAATCCCGCCGCAGACAGTCTTTCGGCGCAGCCGCACCCGGGCTGACCGCCCCACAGGCCGCGCACCGCCATTGCCCTGCCGCCCTTTCCTGCCGCCAAGCGCAAATCCGGGTCAGCGTCGATGTCCGCCTTTGCCAATACAAATAGGCAAAGACAAAGATCAGCAGCAAGGCCACCAGCAGCGGCATGGTTCATTCCCCCAAATGGTCGCGGCCATGGGGGGCAAGATAGTCGATCTCGGGCCCCACCGGCACAATCCGATGCGGGTTTATCGTCTGATGGCTGAAATGGTAATGGCGCATGAAATGATCGACATGCACCGTCGCGGCCACTTTGGGCCATTGATAAAGCTCGCGCGTATAGGCCCAAAGATGCGGGTAATCGACGATGCGGCGGCGGTTGCACTTGAAATGGCCGTGATAGACCGGATCAAACCGGATCAGCGTGGGAAACAGCCGCCAATCCGCCTCGGTGATCTGCGTGCCCATCAGATAGCGCTGCCGCGACAGACGGTCCTCCAGCCAGTCAAGCGTGTCAAACAGTGCGGCCACGGCCTCATCATAGGCGGATTGGCTGGTGGCGAACCCGGCCCGATACACACCGTTGTTCACCGTGGCATAGATCCGGCTGTTGACCTCGGCCATCGCGGGGCGCAGGGCCTGCGGCACGAAATCCTGCAGATCGCCCGTCAGCCCGTCGAAGGCAGAGTTGAACATGCGAATGATCTCGCTCGACTCGTTCGACACGATGGTGTTCGTTTGCTTGTCCCACAGGATCGGCACCGTCACCCGACCCGAGACATCGGGCATGGCGCGCGTATAGATATCGCGCAGAAAGGGCAGGCCGAACTGACGGTCGCCCGTGGTGCCGGGGAAATCCGTGGCAAAGGTCCAGCCATCGGACAGCATGTCGGGATGCACGACCGAAACGTCAATATGATCCTGCAAGCCCTTGAGCGCACGGAAGATCAGCGTGCGATGCGCCCATGGGCAGGCGTAAGAGACATAAAGGTGATAACGCCCGCTTTCGGCGCGAAACCCGCCTTGGCCCGAAGGGCCAGCCGCGCCATCGGCAGTCACCCAGTTGCGAAAGGCCGCATCGGTGCGCACAAAGGCGCCGCCCGACTTGTCGGTCTCATACCAGGTGTCGTGCCATTCGCCGTTGACCAGCAGCCCCATCGCGCCCTCCAATTCCCGTGCCCATCACCATAGGCGACCGGGGCCTGCGATCACACCCGCAGGGGCGCGCAAGTCTCGCGCGGGGATGCACAGCGGCGGCAGGGGCGTCAGGGGCGTCAGGGCAGGTAAAGGTAACCCGCAAGGCCCAGCATGAACCCCGCCACGGCCCCCAGGGGCGGCACCCAATGCCGTTCCAGAACCGCCTGTGGGGCGATATCCTGAAACATCAGATACAGAATGCCCCCACCGGAAAACAGCATCAGCGCGCCCAGGATTGCAGCGTGGCTTTCCAGATAAAGCAACCCAAAAGCCGCCGACGCCGGGCCGATACAGGCAAGGGCAGCAAAAAGCGCCAGCAGACGCCAGGGCCGGATTTTATGGGCGGCCAGAACCTCGCGATAGGCGTTAAAGCCTTCGGGCAGGTTTTGCAGCGCGATCAGCAGCGCCAACAGCATGGCCCGCGTGCGGTCTGAGGCCAGAATGGCCCCCAAGGCCATCGCCTCGGGAACGAAATCCAGCAGCATGGCCATCAGCTGCGCCGCTCCACCGCCGTGCGACTTCAGCGCTCGGTCCGCGAACATGAAGGCCACGCCTCCTGCCCCCAGCCAGAACAGGGCCGCAGCGGGCGGCACATGCGCAATGCCTTCGGGCACCAGCACCAGACAAACCGCCGACAACAAAGCCCCGCCACCAAAGGCGACGATCGCGTGGAACAGTTCGGCCCTTGGCCGGTGTCTTTTGACCGGGCATCGGCGCCGATCAAAAGGGCCAAAAGCCCACCCAAGGGAATGGCAAAGCCTGCGGCTGCGGCCAGAACCAAGGCGAGCCACAGGCTTTCGGGCAACATGGCGTCAGACGACGCGGCTGACCATCATCTTCTTGATCTCGGCAATGGCCTGCGCTGGGTTCAGTCCCTTGGGGCAGGTCTTGGCGCAGTTCATGATCGTGTGGCAGCGATACAGTTTGAACGGGTCTTCCAACTGATCCAGACGCTCGCCCGTGGCCTCATCCCGGCTGTCGATGATCCAGCGATAGGCATGCAGCAAAGCGGCGGGGCCAAGGTATTTGTCGCCATTCCACCAATAAGACGGGCACGATGTGCTGCAAGAGGCGCACATCACACATTCATACAGACCATCCAGCTTTTTGCGATCTTCGATCGACTGGCGCCATTCCTTGGCCGGGCGATTGGTCTTGGTTTCCAGCCAAGGCATGATGCTGGCGTGCTGGGCGTAGAAATGGGTCAGGTCGGGGATCAGATCCTTGATCACCGGCATATGAGGCAACGGATAGATCTTCACATCGCCCTTCACCTCATCCAGCCCATAGATACAGGCAAGGGTGTTGCGCCCGTCGATGTTCATCGCGCAGGAACCGCAAATCCCTTCGCGGCAGGACCGGCGGAAGGTCAGTGTCGGGTCGATCTCGCTCTTGATCTTGATCAGCGCGTCCAGAACCATCGGGCCGCATTTGTCCATATCGACAAAATAGGTATCGACCTGTGGGTTCTTGCCGTCATCCGGGTTCCAGCGATAGATCTGGAACTTGCGCACGTTCTTGGCACCTTCTGGCTTTGGCCAGGTCTTGCCGGTGCGAACCGTCGAATTCTTGGGAAGTGTGAACTGGACCATGGTTTATCCCTTCCATTCCGGGAACGAGTAAAGCGGGCGGGTCGGCGCCTGCCCTGATTTCTGTTGCACGCAAAGGTCGTAAACAGCCGAAGGATCACGACCCATGATAAAATCCGAGGTCACCGTGACCTCAAGGTTGCCACGGGCCTTGCCCGTGGAATCGACGCCCACCCCGATCTCGCCGCGCGGTTGCTGGGCCAGACGCGCCCTTTCAAGGCACTGACGCTCGGCCTGTTCGACAGGGATGGGGCCACAGGCCAGCAGCGCAAGCGGGGCGGCAAAGACAAACTGGCGCATCCTACCCCCTCCACATCACGGCACTGGCGGCAAAGCAGGCCTGCGTTTCCGGGCGCACCGCAATGGCCCGGATGTTCGCCTCGGTCAGCGTGCCAGCAACCACGGCCACATCGCGCGACAGGGCTTGCACCTCGGCGGCAGTGGCGTGTCGGATCACGCAATCCGTGGCCCGCTGCGCCTGTGCGCCTGTCATGTCACGCTGCATCACCGGCAACACAACGGTTGCCGCCGCCCGGCGGCCAACAGTGTCAGCCATATCCTGTGGCGAGCACCCCGCCAGCAGCAATACCGTCACAACAAGACCGAAGTGCACCTTCATGCCCGCCCCTCATCCAATGCGAAATGGATGTTGCGCTGGTTTGAGTAGACCTCACGATACCCAAAAGCTCTCAACTCAGCCACCAGATCGCGCTTCCAAAACCGCCGATGACAAACCTCGGTCAGAATATAGCGCGGCCAGGCCTTGGGTGGCATCACATCAAAGTAGGGGAGTAAGGCACTGTCCTCAAAGCCTTCGATGTCAATTTTCAGCATGCCGATATGGTCAATGCCCAAGTCATTCAGCGCATCTGCCAGCGTGACCTTGGAAACCTTGATTTCTTGCCAATGATCAAAGCGTTTTGTGGCCGACGTCCCACCCTGATTGTGCGGGGGGCGAAACAGTGCCAACTCACCCGGCGCTTCTGCAACCGCCGCATTTATGACGGTCACGCGATCACTCATCCCGTTAAAGGCCAGATGCGTCTTCAATCGCTCAAAAGTATCCGGCGCTGGTTCAAAGGCGATGATCGGCCGATCAGGGGGCAGTATTCGACCCGCCAGCATGGAATACAGGCCGATGTTCGCGCCAATATCGATAAAGTTATCGTACTCGGCAACGCGTTCGATCACACGATCAAACTCATCTTCCTCACCGTGAATCCCGTTCAGAACGATGCCCTCATCCCCGGCGTTCGACGATGGAAGCAATCGAAGCCGTAGCCCCCGAAAGCAAACATCATACGCCTTCTCTGACGCACGCAACCAACGCTTTGCCAGTTTTCGATGCAGGGGCCAGGTTCTGTGGGGGCGGTCAAAGCTGAATGTCGCCATGACAAGATATGCCCAACCATCCGGGGCAAAAGCCCCGAACGGTGCAGCAGAAATGTCGGGCGAGGACCTCATCAGAACTTCCGTTCCGCCGGGGCGATCTTCTTCAGGCTGATCCCACCCTCGGCCTCGGCCGTCAGCGGATCAACATGCACCGCGCGGTAGTCCAGCGTCACCTTGTCGCCATCGACCCAAGCCAGCGTGTGTTTGCGCCAGTTGGCATCATCCCGCTGGGCATAGTCTTCATGCGCATGGGCACCGCGGCTTTCCTTGCGGGCGTTCGCGCCATAGATCGTGGCAAGCGCATTCGGCATCAGGTTGGCCAGTTCCAGCGTTTCCATCAGATCGCTGTTCCACACCAGACTGCGGTCGGTGACATGCAGATCACCCATTTTGCTGGCGATGGCGGTCATCTTCTTTTCGCCCTCGGCCAGCGTCTTGTCGGTGCGGAATACGGCCGCATCGGCCTGCATGGTCTTTTGCATCTCAAGCCGCAGATCTGCCGTCGGGATCGCGCCTTTGGCGTGCCGCGTGTCGTCAAAGCGCGACAGCGCCTTGTCCACCTCGGCCTTGTTCAGGCCCGGCACGGCGGCGTTCTTATCCACCACCTGACCGGCGCGAATGGCCGCCGCACGGCCAAACACCACAAGGTCAATCAGACTGTTCGAGCCCAGACGGTTTGCCCCATGCACCGAGGCACAACCTGCCTCACCCACGGCCATCAGACCGGGAAAGATGGCATCGGGGTTATCCTTGGTCGGGTTCAGCACCTCGCCAAAGTAGTTCGTCGGGATACCGCCCATGTTGTAATGCACTGTCGGCAGAACCGGGATCGGCTCTTTGGTCAGATCGACACCGGCAAAGATGCGGGCCGATTCCGAAATGCCGGGCAGGCGCAGTTCCAGCGTTTCCTTGGGCAGGTGGTTCAGGTGCAGGTGGATGTGATCGCCCTGATCGCCCACGCCACGGCCTTCGCGAATTTCCATCGTCATGCAGCGGCTGACATAATCGCGCGGCGCAAGGTCTTTGTAATGGGGCGCATACCGCTCCATGAACCGCTCGCCGTTCGAATTGGTCAGATATCCGCCTTCGCCACGCGCCCCTTCGGTGATCAGGCAGCCCGAGCCGTAGATGCCCGTCGGGTGGAACTGCACGAATTCCATATCCTGCAGCGGCAGACCCGCACGCGCCACCATGCCACCACCGTCACCGGTGCAGGTGTGGGCGCTGGTCGCGCTGAAATAGGCACGGCCATAGCCGCCCGTGGCCAGAACCGTCATCTTGGCGTTGAACACATGGATCGTGCCGTCATCCAGCTTCCACGCCACAACACCCGTGCAGACGCCATCGGTGATGATCAGATCAATCGCGAAATATTCGATAAAGAATTCGGCGTTGTTCTTCAGCGACTGGCCATACAGCGTGTGCAGGATCGCATGGCCGGTGCGGTCAGCCGCGGCACAGGTGCGCTGCACCGGGGGGCCTTCGCCGAATTCGGTGGTGTGGCCGCCAAAGGGGCGCTGATAGATCTTGCCCTCTTCGGTGCGCGAAAAGGGCACGCCATAATGCTCCAGCTCATACACGGCCTTGGGGGCTTCGCGGGCCAGATATTCCATGGCGTCGGTATCGCCCAGCCAGTCTGACCCCTTGACGGTGTCATACATGTGCCACTGCCAACTGTCGGGGCCCATGTTGCCAAGGCTGGCCGCGATGCCGCCCTGTGCGGCCACCGTATGCGACCGGGTCGGGAAAACCTTGGTTACACAGGCCGTGCGCAGGCCCTGTTCGGCCATGCCAAGGGTCGCGCGCAGACCGGCCCCACCGGCCCCCACCACGACCACATCATAGTCATGCACTTCATAAGGATAGGCGTTCATGTTCTTGTCCTTTTTCGCGCTGGATCACAGGGCCATGCGGGCCAGGGCAAACAGCCCTGTCGCGGCAAGGATCCAGCCCAGAGAGGTAACCCCGATGATGGCAGCCTTTTTGGCCGAGCCACGCAGGTAATCTTCGATCATGATGGTGGCGCCGCCGATAAAGTGGCGCATGCCGACCACCAGGATCAGGGCCGTCAGAATGGCCGGGAACGGATGGCCGAACGTGGCCACGACCTGCTCTTGTGATTGGCCAAGGGCGTTGCCAAAGATATACAGCCAGACCGGCACCATGAAGGCCAGCCCGACAGAAGACACAGTCATGGCCCAATGATGTTCGGTGCCAGTGCCGGATGCGCCTTTGCCGACGGCGCGCTTGCGATCAGTCAGATAACGCATGGGGGCCTCACATAACCAGAATAAGTGTGATCACGGTCAGAACGACCGAACCGATGATGCAGGCCATCCCCAGCTTTTCTGCTGTCGGGATATCAAGCCCCTTGCCGGCATCGTAATACAGGTGCCGCAGACCCGCGAGGTAGTGATACCACACAGCCCAGAGTGAGCCGGTAAAGACCAGATCCCCGAACCAGCTGGTGGCCACCGCATTGGCCGTGGCGAAATATTCGGGTGAGGTCGCGGCGGCCAAGAGCCACCACACGGCCAACATAACACCCACGATCAGGGCGTTTCCGGTGATCCGCGTCAGAATTGAGGTCAGCATGGGCACATGCCAACGGTAAATCTGCAAATGCGGAGAAAGAGGCCGTTCGACCCGCTTGACGTCTGCCATATCGGTTCCCTTCGTCGCTGGCTTGACCCGGATGGCATTCCAGGCCCGGGGCGCGCTTCGATTATGCCTTTCTGAATAGCGTTTTTTTTGCGCCTGTCACGCTCTGCAATGCCGCAGGTGCTGCAAATTAGCGCTAACCCCGAAAGATTCCGACATTCGTGATCACGAAATTTCCGGGTGTGATCACAGTTCGGCGCCGATTGCCTGCTCGATCAGATAATCCACATATTCGGTGCAGATTGAAATCGAGCGGGTTTCAGGGAAGTAAAAGGCATTCACCTCGCCACATGGCTCATGGTGCACCACCACAGGTTCTGGCAGCGCGTAGATGGCGTTCAGATCCGTGATCTCATCTTGCAGCAACACCGTGATTTCTGGATCGCCGCCACCGTCAGAAACGGTCAGCGCCGTTGCAGGATCGGCGCCTTCCTCAAGCTCGATCTCATAAAGGAACGCCCCCCAGGATTCATCGGCAAGCGTGAATTCTTCCGGGCACAGGGCGGCCCGATCCTCGGGCAGTTCAAACAGTTCTGCAAAATCTGCCCGCCCCTCGGGATTGGCACCGTAAAACAGGCAGACGGTGTTGTAATAGCGCTGCTCGTCGGGGCCATGCACATCCCAATAGCTGGTCTCATTGCCCTCTTGCGATGACAGCAGAAACGACAGGGCCGTGGCCGCAGCCACCCGCCGGGCATAGTCCTCTTCCCAAAGACCATGCGCCAGAACCACGGCCAGCATATCTGCCGCGTCTTCCTCTTGCCCCAGAACGGGCAGATCCAACTGGTCGATCAGGGCGTGACCCATCTCATGGTAAAGCGTGCCCAGAATATTGCCTTCGACATAATCCCGCGCGCCCGGGGACAGATCGGCAATGCCTTGGGCACAGGCGGGCGGGGCAACGGCAAGGCAAACCCCAAGAATCAGATGCCGCACCGCATTTACCCCGCCGAATGATCCACGCCTGCCGCTATCAAAGCGGCATCAAGGCCCAGTAATCAAGATCCAGCAGAACCTCGGGCAGGTATTTCCCGTCAGCGCCCTTCAGCGCCCCGGCCTGCCCGCGCGTGGCCACCAGACGCAACCGAATGGCCCCCACGCCGGGGCGGTCGGTTTCGGCCTTTTCCAGCACTTCGGACCAGGCCCGAACGGTATCACCGGCAAAGCAGGGGTTGGCATGGGCCCCGCCGTTCAGCGCGACGATCATCTGCGCATTGGCCAGGCCATTGAACGACAGCGCCCGCGCCAGACTGATGATATGCCCGCCATAGATCAGCCGCTTGCCATCGTCGCGCACGGTCGCATCGAAATGCACCTTTGCGGTGTTCTGCCACAACCGCGTGGCCATCATATGCTCGGCCTCTTCGATGGTGACGCCATCAACATGGTCGATCACCTCACCCACGGCATAATCGGCCCAGCGATGCGGTTCTCCGGCCAAGGTGAAATCATAATTGCTGAAGGTCAGGCGTTTGGGAATGGACAGGGCCTCGGGCACCACGACCGAGGCCAGTTGCGGCACCACGGCCGACGGGGCCGGCGCGTCAAGATTGCCTTTGCGCACCATCACCCAACGGACATATTCCAGAACCGGCTCGTCATCCTGATTAAAGCCCTTGGTGCGCACATAGACGACACCCGATTTGCCGTTCGAGTTTTCCTTCAACCCGATCACGGTGCTTTCCGACCGCAGCGTATCGCCTGCATTCACCGGTTGCAGCCACCGCCCCTCGGCATAGCCCAGGTTTGCCACGGCATTCAGGCTGATGTCGGGCACGGTTTTGCCAAAGACGGTGTGAAAGGCGATCAGATCATCCAGTGGGGCGGCGGCCAGACCACAGGCCCGCGCGAATTTATCAGACGAATACAGGGCATGACGCGCGGGATACAGCGCGTGATACAGCGCCCTCTCGCCCCCCGACAGCGTGCGTGGCACCGCATGGGTGATCGTCTCGCCCAGGCGGTAATCCTCAAAAAAGCGGCCGGGATTGGTCTTCATGGCATCGTTCTCCTTGCGGCGGGCGCCGCCTATTGCGCGCCCAGCTTGATCTCTGGCGTATAGGTGCCCGGCACCTCTTTGGTCACCGCCTGCCCGCAGCGCATCACGCCACGGGCCGCGTCAAAGGCATAAGTGGGGGGGCCGTGCAATTCCCACCCCTTGTTCAGCGCCGCCGTCACCTTGTGACAAAAGGCCGAGGTGTCGTCGTCAGACAAGAACCGATACAACCGCACCGCTTACCCCCAGGGCTGAACGCCCAGCCAGTTGTGGATCAGCATGATGACCACCGTCACCACAACCGCCCCGACAACAGCCATGATCTCTTTCGAAACCGGCACAGGCGCAGGCCGTGTCCAGTTCGGCTGGGCGCGATTGATCACAATCACCTCAACCACCGCCCAGGCCAGCAAACCGCCAAACAGCAAGATCGAGGCCAGATCGCCATTCACCAGCAAATGGGCCACAGCCCATGTCTTGAACCCCGTCAACTGCGGGTGGCGCACCTTGCGGGTGATGGCCGTTTTCATGCCCGATGCCGCGTAGAAATAGAACGCCAGCAGCATCAGCAGATTGTTCACATGGGTCAGAAAGCTGGGCGGATACCAGACATCAATATGCGTCACACCATGATAGCCAACCACCATCAGCACGACCGACAGCATGATCGCCACTGCCACCGCACCCTTGCCCGCCTCGCCCATCCGGGCACGGGCCTCTGGGGCAATCCGCTTGAAGAAATGCGCAGCCCACCACAGGGCGACGCCAAGAATGATCAATGTCATGGTTTGAACCTTTGGCTACCAGCCTGCACCATGGCCCTATTCGGCCATGGCTGCAATCGCCTCGGCCTTGGCCAGCATCTGTTTTGCCGTAGCCACATGCAGGTTCTCGACGATCTTGCCATCCACCACGGCCACGGCCTGACCGGCGGCAATGGCGGCATCATAGGCCGCGATCTGGCGCCGGGCCAGATCCACCTCGGCCTCAGACGGGGCAAAGGCAGTGTTGGCAATCTCCAACTGCAAAGGGTGAATCAGCGTCTTGCCATCGAACCCCATGTCGCGCCCCTGTTCGCATTCGGCGCGCAGGCCGTCTTCATCCTTAAAGGCGTTATAGACCCCATCGACGATCACCCGGCCATGGGCGCGGGCCGCCAGCAGGCACAGGCCAAGGCCGGTCTGCATGGGAATGCGGTCGGCGCGGAACCGGCTGCCCAGTTCCTTGGCCAGATCATTGGTGCCCATCACCATGCCTTGCAAGCGGGGATGGCGGGCAATGTCCGCCGCATTCAACATGCCAAGGGCGGTTTCCATCATGGCCCAAAGCGGCTTTTCCGGGGCAATGGCGGCCACCGCCTCCAGATCGCTGGCCTGGCTGACCTTGGGGATCAAAAGCGCATCAACGCCCGCGTGATCGGCAAAGGCCGCGGCATCCTCGCGCCCCCAAGGCGTGTCCAAACCATTGATCCGCACGATCCGCGCGCGGTTGCCATAGTCACCGTTCAGCGCCTGCGCCAGGATCGCCCGCGCGTTCACCTTTTCATCGGGGGCCACGGCATCTTCCAGATCAAAGATGATCGCATCAGCCGCCAGCGTCATCGCCTTTTCCAACGCCCGCTCTTTCGAGCCGGGAATATACAGAACAGACCGATAGGGGCGGGCAGCTTGCGTCATTGATTCGACCTCTCGCAACATTATTGCGCCAAAGGGCACCAATGCGCCACAAATGGCAAGGGCAAATTTGCCGCATCGCAGCAATTCAGCAGCGCTCGCAGACCATCGGGTGGCACGCGGGAGTAAGTGTCAGATCGCCGGAACATCTGGCTTGGCCGCACGGCGCCGCAGCACAGCCTCACGCCAGGTGATATAGCTGACCGCCGCCACGATCACCCCGCCACCCAGCAAAACAAAGGGGTCCACCGGCTCGGCAAAGGCAACCGCCCCCAAGATCGTGGCCCAAACCAGTTGCAAGAACACCACCGGTTGTGTCACCGCCACAGGGGCCACGGCAAAGGCCCGGCTCATGCAGTAATGCCCCAGCGTGGCACAGGCCGCCACCACCGCCAACCAGGCCACCTGCGCCAGGCTGATCGGCACCCAAACCCACCAGGCCAAAGGGGCCAGCCCCAGCGTCACCACCAGCGACAAGACCGCCACCGCCTGCCCCGCCCCCACCAGCGCCGACAAGCGCTTGGCAAACAGATAGGATCCGGCAAAACAGCAGGCCGCGCCGATCTGGCTCAGATGCCCGTCCGTCACCTCACGCAGGCCGGGGCGCAGCACAATCAGCGCCCCGATCAGCGCCACACCAATCGCCGCCATCCGCCGCGCCGCCAGCTTTTCGCCCAGAAACACCGCCGTCCCCACGGTCAGCAACACCGGATTCAGATAGCCAATCGCCGTCACCTCGGCCACCGGGATGCGGGCCATGGCGTAAAACCAAAAGATCACCGCAGCCACATGCAGCACACCGCGCCCCAGATGCAGCCGCCACACCGCCACCGGCATGCCTGCGCGCAACACCCCCAGCAAGGTGGGCAGCAAAAACACGGCCCCCCAGGCAAAGCGGATAAAGGCCGATTGCGCCGCCGGAAGATCCGTGCCCAGCGACCGCACCACCCCGGTCACGGCCACAAAACTCAGGCCCGAGGCCAGCATCCACAAGATGCCATGCAGCGGGTTCTGTTGGGCGGGGACAAAGGGTTCGGCAGCCATGGCCGCACCCTGCGTTGCGCCGCGCGGCAAGACAAGGCCGCGATTGTATCCGTCACAACCCGTCGCAAATCAACACCCGCCCCGCCGCCGCCCGCATCGCCCGGGTCAGCGGCGCAATCACCCCGGCCGTCAGCCGCGCAAATTGCCAGTGCAGCGCCACATCCAGCGCCGTATCTGGCACCAGCTCAACCAACCGCCCCGCCGCCAGATGCCCGGCCACCAACGGCTCGGGGTTCAGCCCCCAGCCCAAGCCCAGAACACAGGCCTCGACAAAGCCTTGCGACGACGCCAGCCGATGCGACGGAAACCCCGCCCGCGCGCCCATGCCCCGCGCCTCGACCCATGCCACCTGCAACCGATCCTTGTCGGAAAAGGTCAGCGCCGGGGCCCGCGCCACCGCCGCCGCCGTCACACCGTCGGGAAACCAGCGCGCCATATAGGCAGGCGAGGCCGTGGCCCGATAGCGCAAGGCCCCCAAAGGCCGTGTGTCACAGCCCTGCAACGGCCCCGGATGCGCCGTCACCGCCGCCACAACCTCACCGCGTCGCAGCCAGTCTTGCGAAAAATCCTGATCGTCGATCACCAGATCGAACAACACCCCCGGCACCTCGGCCAGCGCCGGCAACACCCAGGTTGCCAGACTGTCGGCATTCACCGCCACCCGAACAACCGCCGCCCGCGCCTCGCCTGCCCCCAGGGCCGCCGCCACATCGCGCGCCAGCAGCGCCACTTCGTCATGATGCCGGATCAGCCGCAGCCCCGCTTCGGTCGCCACACTGGGCGTCCCGCGCCGGATCAGCAGCGTGCCCACCCGCTCTTCCAGCGCCCGCAGCCGCTGCGACACCGCCGATTGCGTCACCCCCAACTCGGCCGCCGCCAGATCAAACGATCCACGCCGATGCACCGCCACAAGCGCCGCCAATTGGGCCGGATCGAACATCAGTTTTCCTTATCCATGATCAGAAAGATAAACTGGATTGATCCACGCCCCATGGCCTAAGTCAAGCCGCAGCCCAAACCCGCAGGACACCCATGCTCAACGCCGCCGTCGCCGGATACCTGACCGCCCTGTCCCTGATCGCCGCCATCGGCGCGCAAAACGCCTTTGTCCTGCGTCAGGGCCTGCGCCGTGACCATGTCTGGCCCGTGGTGCTGACCTGCGCCGTGTCGGATGCGCTGTTGATCACCCTTGGCGTTGCCGGGTTCGACAGCCTTGCCGCCATGGCGCCCTGGCTGACCACCGCCATGCTTTACGCCGGGGCCGCGTTTCTGATCGCTTATGGCGCACTGCGCTTTCGTGCAGCCCTGCGCGGCGGAGAGTCGCTGATGCCCGCCCCCGGCCGCACCACCAGCCTGCGCGCCACCTTGGCCACCTGCCTGGTGCTGACCTGGGCCAACCCGCATGTCTATCTTGATACCGTGGTGCTGCTGGGGGCGATCAGCGCACAGTATGCACCGCATCACTGGGCCTTCGGGGCCGCCGCCGCCCTTGGCAGCCTGTCGTTCTTCTCGGCCCTTGGCTTTGGCGCCCGCCTTCTGGCACCTCTCTTTGCCAATCCCCGCGCTTGGGTGGTGCTGGAACTGGCCATCGGCCTGACAATGTGGCTGATCGCCCTTGGCCTGATCCTGCAAGCCTGAGGCGTAAAAGAAAACGGGGGCAGCTTGCGCCACCCCCGTTTCAATGCCGAACCGGCGCTTGGCTTATGCCAGCGACAGGTTGGTGGCCGATTCGCGACCATTGCGGTCTTTTTCCAGATCGAACTGAACGGCCTGGCCGTCATTCAGACCGCGCAGACCAGCACGCTCCAAAGCGGTGATGTGCACGAACACGTCCTTCGACCCACCTTCCGGTGCGATAAAGCCGAAACCTTTAGTTGCGTTGAACCATTTCACGGTGCCTTTGGCCATCGTGAGATCTCCTGTAAGTAGCGCCACCCACAGCATGCGGTGGCCCGGCCGAGAGTCGTCTAGATCGAGTGACTGTGGGCCGAAGCAGACAGAAGACCGAAAGAGAAGAAGCTTTGCACGAGTTACATAGGCCGCCCCGTGCCGAAATGCAAGGCCCGGCCCGGCAAAGCAACGCCATGCCAGCCGGGCGGCAAATTTTTTCCAAAAAATTTGTGCGGATTTTTCAAAAAATCCGCGGTCACTCCAACTGCGCAGCCACCTCTTCGGGCACATCAAAATTGTGCGTCACGGTCTGCACGTCGTCATCTTCTTCCAGCAGATCAATCAACCGCATCAGCTTTTGCGCGGTTTCCAGATCCACCTCGGTGCGGCTCTGCGGCTTCCAGATCAGCTTCGACTCGGTCGATTCCCCCAAAGCCTTTTCCAACGCATCCGACACTTCCGACAGCGCCTCGACCTGGCAATAGATCCAGTGGCCGTCCTCATCACTCTCGACATCATCCGCGCCAGCCTCCAGCGCGGCCATCATCACGTCATCCGCCGATCCAACCGCCGCCGGATAGGAAATCTCGCCCACCCGGTCAAAGCTGTGCGCCACCGATCCGGTGGTGCCCAGATTGCCGCCCGATTTGGTGAAATACGACCGCACGTTCGATGCCGTGCGGTTCAGGTTGTCGGTCAACGCCTCGACGATGATCGCAATCCCGTTGACGCCATAACCTTCATAGCGGATCTCGGTGTAATCGCCCGCATCCCCCATCTGCGATTTCTTGATCGCGCGGTCGATCACATCCTTGGGCATCGACACGGCCTTGGCCGCCTTGATCGCCAGACGCAGACGCGGGTTCATATCAGGGTCAGGCAGGCCCATCTTGGCCGCGACGGTGATTTCCTTCGCCAGCTTGGAAAACATCTTCGAGCGCAGTTTGTCCTGCTTGCCCTTACGGTGCTGGATATTCGCCCATTTGGAATGGCCCGCCATGATGCCTGCTCCTGAAACCTGTTCTGATAACGGGTTCCCTTACACCAGCCCCGCCCCCGGCTGCAAGCCACCCACCGGGGTAAGCTGTAGGGGGCCAATTGTCCGGGGGTCAGTCGATCTCGGGCACTGGCGGGGGCGAGGCAAAAACCGTATCCACGCCCGCCGGATCGGTGATCACCACTTCGGCCAAGGGCGGCACCGCCCCTTCCGCCCCAAGGGCAGAAGTGATCCCCGTCCAGATCTGGCGCAGGATATTGGGGTTCTCGATCTCGCGCACCGCATAGCCATATCCCGGCCCACAGCTTTCCAGCCGCCCCACCGGCGCCGCACGCCAATCGGCCCGGCACACCGTGCCATCCGACAGCACCAGCGTCAGCAGGGTCTGTGACAACCGCGCCTCTTGCGGCACCACTTGGCCCATAGGCGCGCCGACACAGCCCGCCACCACCAGCATCACAGGCAAGATCATCTTCATAACCAGCTCCTACAGCGGCCAGATCAGCGGGATCAGGGCCGAGGCCACCAACCCGGTGATGATATTCAGCGGAATCCCCACCCGGAAGTAATCCGAGAACCGATAGCCCCCCGGCCCATAGACCATCATATTGGTCTGATACCCCACCGGCGTCGCAAAGGCGACCGAGGCTGAAAACATCACCGCCACCGCAAAGGGCCGCGGGTCCATGCCCAAAGACAGGCCCAGTTCAATGGCAATCGGGGTAAAGATCACCGCCACCGCATTGTTCGACAGGAATTCGGTCAGCAACAGGCCCAGAAAATACACCGCCAAGATCATCAGAAACGGCGGCAGCCCGGCCATCAGCGGGCCCACCGCATTTACGATCACCGTCACCGCGCCGGAATGATCCAGCCCCTGCCCCACCGCCAGCATGGCAAAGATCATGCCCAGCAGACGGCCATCGACGAATGAAAACGCCTCATCGGCATCAATGCAGCGGGTGATCAGGATGATCGCCACCGCCACCACGCCCAGCGCCAGGATCGGCGCCATGTTCAGCGCCGAAAGACCCACGATGCCCAACAGCCCCAACAGCGCAATCGGGGCCTTTTCACGCCGAAACGCCCGCAGCGCCGGGCGGCTGATGTCAACCAGATCCTGATCGGCCGCCAGCCGCTGAATATCCTCGATCGCACCTTCCAGCAGCAGGGTATCGCCCACCCGCACCACCAGATCATCCAATTGCCGGCCGATGTTCTGATTGCGCCGATGCGCGGCCAGCACATAAACGCCATAGCGCCGCCGCAGGCGCAGATCGCCCAAGCGCCGCCCCTCCATCCGGCAGCCGGGGCTGATCAGCACCTCCACCGTTTCGGTCCGGGTAGAGGACAGCTTGTCCACCAGTTGCACATCCTTGCGCGCCTGCAAGCCCAAGAGTTCGGTCATTTCCGTGCGCAAAACCACCCGGTCGCCCGCTTCCAGAACCACCGGCCCCAACTCGCGCCGCAGGCTGGCATCGCCGCGCAACACGTCGATCACCCGCACGCCATCACGCTTGAACAGATCGACCTCCATCACCTTCTGGCCCACCAGCGCCGAATCCTCGGGCACCGCGACCTCGGTGAAATATTTCATCTTCTTGCGGTCCGACAGCAGCACCCCCATCGACTGCCGGTCGGGCAACAGCTTGTTGGCAAACAGCCCCAGAAACAGCCCGCCCACCACCGTCACGGCAATGCCCAGCGGCATGATCTCGAAAATCCCGAAATGCTCCATCCCCTTGGCGCGCACCACCCCGTCCACCAACAGGTTGGTCGAGGTGCCGATCAGCGTCAGCATGCCCCCCATGATCGTCATGTAAGACAAAGGGATCAGCATCTTCGACGGCGCCACACCAATGCGCGCCGCCATCTGAATCACCACCGGAATCATCACCGCCACCAGGGGCGTGTTGTTCATGAAGGCCGAGGCAATGGCGACAAAGGTGAACAGCACCAGAATCGTGGTGCGCGGCCGGTTGCCCACATTCCGTTCAGCCATGCGGATCACCATGTCAACCGACCCGGTCCGCACCAGCCCGCCCATCACCAGAAACATCATCACGATGGTCCAGGGCGCAGGGTTCGACAGCACATCCACCGCATCGGCCACCGGCAGGATGCCCAGCACCAGCATGGCCGCAGCCCCGGCCAGCGCCACCACCTCGACAGGATAGGTTTCCAGCACAAACATGGTGAACATCACCAGCAAGATCGCCAGTGCCACCCAAGGCTGCCATTCCGCCGCCAGTTCAAATCCGAACATACCGCCTCCCAGACTGCGGCCGCCACGCGAATGCCGCCAAGACCTCAGACTGCATTCGCCCGGACCGCCTCACGCGGCTTGACCAATGCCACACCGGCCAGCATCAAGACAAGCGAAACCAAGGCCTGCGGTTGCAACTGCTCGCCCAAAAGCACAACTGCCCAAAGAACGCCCGCCCCCGTCACCAGATAGGAACATTGCGCCGCAAAAACCGCCCCTGCGCGCGCCGCCAACCAGACATAACCCGCATAGCACAGGCCATGCACCACACTGGATGCAATCAGCGCCAGTTCGGGGCGGCCAAAATCGGCCAAGGGATTGAACATCTGCCCCGAAGCCAGCGCCAGTGGCAGACACAACACCATGCCCACCAGACTGGCCATGAACATGGCCTGCACCGCATCCATCCCCGCCATCCCGACGCGGGCCACATAATTCGATTCCATCGCGTAAAACAGCGGCCCCACCAGTGCCAGCGGCAGAAACGCCACCAAACCCGCCGCCCAGACACCCGCCCCCGGCGCCGCCAGCAAGACCACGCCCGCCAGCCCCAGCCCCAACCCGGCCACGCGCCGCAGCGAAAACCGATCCGCCCCCAGCAGCATCGCAATCCCAAAGGCCATCATCGGAATGGTCGAGATCAGAATCGACATCACCGCCGAAGGCAACCGCGCCACGCTGATGTAAAAGGTTGCATTGGGCACCAGCGTGCCCAGCACCGCCACCACCACCGCAAAGGTCAGGGCCGGGCGGGTCAGCATCAGCCCCCGCCCGCGCAACCGTGTGATCGCCCCCAACACCAGAACGCAGATCACCAATTGCCAAAAGATCAGCCCGAACGGCCCATGCCCCGTTGCCGTGGCCATCTTGCCGGTCGGCTGGGTAAAGCCCCAGCCCAGACCCAACAGCACCAACACCGCAAGGTCCAGCCTGCGTCCGCTCAAGGCGTGGCCTCTTCCAAACGACCACCCACCCGGATCATCCGCACCCGCAGGGCGCGCCCGGTCTTGTCGTCGGTTTCCACAAACACGCCCGACAGCGTCGCCTCACCTGCCGCGGGCTCAAACCGCGCTTTCGGCATCCCGGTGACAAACCGCCGCAACGGCTCCAGCTTTTCCATCCCGATCACGCTGTTGTAATCGCCGCACATGCCCGCATCGGTCAGATAGGCCGTGCCCTTGGTCATGATCTGCGCATCACCCGTTGGCACATGGGTATGCGTGCCCACCACCAGACTGGCCATGCCATCGCACCAATGGCCCATCGCCATCTTCTCGCTGGTCGCCTCGGCATGCACATCCACCACCGCGGCCTGCACCGCCGCGCCCAAGGCATGGCTTTTCAGCACCGCCTCGGTTGCGCTGAACGGGTCATCGAACGGGCGCTTCATGAACACCTGCCCCAGCACCTGCGTCACCAGAACCCGCCGCCCCTGCGTGGCCGTAAACACCCGCGCGCCCTTGCCCGGGGCCACTTTGCTGAAATTCAGGGGCCGGATGATGCGCGGCTCCTGCTCGATGAAACTCAGCATGTCTTTCTGGTCAAAGGCATGATCACCCAGCGTGATGCAATCGGCCCCGGCCTCCAGGATCAGCTTGGCATGGTCGCCCGAAAGCCCGGCGCCGCTCGTCGCGTTCTCGCCATTGACCACCACGAAATCCAGACCCCAATCGGCACGCAGCTTGGGCAGCCGTGCCGCCACCGCTGCACGCCCCGCCCGTCCCATCACATCGCCCAAGAAAAGTATCCGCATACCGCCCCGATTAGGCCCGCGCCGGGGGCAGGGCAAGCCAAATCGGCGTCGCAACCGCGCCAAGGCACCGTGTCACGGCTGTGACCACAGATGCACCACAGATAAACCACGGATAGACCACGCCGTCACCACGCCCCGTTGACCTTGCGCCCCGCCCCGCTACCCTTGGCCCATGGTCACGCTTCCCACCCCCCTTTCCAACTGGTTTTCCGCACGGGGCTGGGATCTGCACCCCCATCAACGGCAGATGCTGGCGCAGTCACAGGCCCCCGCCACGCTGCTGATCGCCCCCACGGGCGGCGGCAAAACGCTGGCGGGGTTTCTGCCAAGCCTCTCAGAAATAACGGAAAATCCGAAATCAGGGCTGCACACCCTCTATATCTCGCCGCTCAAGGCGCTGACATCAGACATCCGCCGCAACCTGCGCAACCCGATTGACGGCGCGGGCCTGCCCATCCGGGTCGAAGATCGCACGGGCGACACCACCTATACCCAACGCCGCCGCCAAAGGGCCGATCCGCCCCATATCCTGCTGACCACGCCCGAAAGCCTTGCCCTGCTGCTAAGTTACGAAGATTCCACAAGAATTTTTGCATCATTGCAGCGGGTGATCATCGACGAAATCCATGCCCTTGCGGAATCCAAGCGCGGCGACCAACTGACCCTGCTGTTGGCACGCCTGCAATCGCTGGCCCCGAACCTGCGCCGCATCGGGCTTTCCGCCACCGTCGAAGACCCGCCTGCACTGGCCCGCTTTCTGGCGCCAGATACCCAGATCGTTCAGGCCGATCCGGGGCCCGACCCCGATATTTCCATGCTGGAAACCCCCACCCCACCGCCTTGGGCGGGGGGGGGCGGGCGCTATGCGATCCCCGAAATCCTCAATGAAATCAAGGCGCATCGCACAACGCTGATCTTTCACAACACCCGCGCACAGGCGGAACTGTTTTTTCACGACCTCTGGCTACAAAACGAAGACAGCCTGCCCATCGGCATTCATCACGGCAGCCTTGCCCGCGAACAGCGCGAAAAGGTTGAAGCGGCGATGGCCACGGGCGCGCTTCGGGCCGTCGTCTGCACCGGCTCGCTGGATCTGGGCATCGACTGGGGCGATGTCGATCTGGTGGTGCAGGTCGGCGCGCCCAAGAATGTGAAACGTCTTGTGCAAAGGATCGGCCGCGCCAATCACCGCTACAACGCCCCGTCCAAGGCCCTGCTGGTGCCCGCCAACCGGTTCGAGGTGGTCGAATGCAAAGCCGCCCTTGATGCTGTCCGCGCCCGCACCCTGGATGGCGAACCTCGCGGTCCCGGCCCGCGTGACGTTTTGTGCCAACATATCCTGATGACGGCCTGTGCTGGCCCCTTTGATGAGACCAGCCTTTATCATCAGGTCAAGACGGCCGGGCCATACCGCAACCTGTCGCGGGCGGCCTTTGATCAGACACTAGATTTTGTGGCCACCGGCGGCTATGCCCTGCGCGCCTATGACAAATGGCAACGCCTGAAACAGACCAATGGCCTGTGGCATCTGCGCGATCCGCGCAGCGCCGCGGTGATCCGGCAGAACCTTGGCACCATCATCGACACCGAAACGCTCAAGGTTCGCCTCAAGGGTCGCTTTGGCGGCACCCCTCTGGGCGAGGTCGAGGAAGCCTTCGCCGCCACCCTGACCCCCGGTGACACCTTTCTGATCGGCGGTCAGGTGGTGCGCTATGAAGGGTTGGCCGAAATGACGGTCGAGGTCACCCGCCAACCTGGGCGTGACCCCAAAGTGGCCACGTTCAACGGCACGAAATTTGCGACATCAACCCTGCTGACCCACCGGATTCTTGATATTTTCCAACAAGATCACTGGCCCGACCTGCCCGCCCACACCGCCCAATGGCTGGCCCTGCAACGCAAGGTTTCCCGCCTGCCCGACCGCGACAGCCTGCTGCTGGAAAGCTTTCCCCATGACGGGCGCGAACATCTGGTCATCTACGGCTTTGCCGGCCGCAATGCCCAGCAGACGCTTGGGCTGCTGATCACGAAAACCATGGAAGAACAGGGCCTTGCCCCGCTGGGTTTTGTTGCCACCGATTACGCCACCCTGATCTGGGGCCTTGATCCCGTCACCGATGCCGAACCGCTGTTCGATCTGGCCCGCCTGCGCGCCCAGCTGGACAGTTGGCTGGCCGGTAACGCCTTGATGAAACGCAGTTTTCGCAGCGTCGCCATCATCGCAGGGCTGATCGAGCGCAGCCATCAGGGCCGACGCAAATCGGGGCGGCAGGCGACGTTTTCCTCTGACATCCTGTACGACACCTTGCGCAAATACGACCCCGACCACCTGCTGCTCAGCATCACCCGCGAAGAGGCGATGCGCGGTCTGATCGACTTTTCGCGCATCGAAGACCTGCTGGCCCGTATCAACAGCATTGATCTTAAACGCCTTTCGCGCATCACCCCGCTGGCTGCCCCCTTGTTTCTGGAACCCGGCCGCATTCCCGTGCACGGTCAGGGCCGCGACAGGCTGGTGCAGGCCGAAGCTGAAAAGCTGATGGCCGCCGCGGGGCTGACCTAGGCCCAACATCACCCCCTTGCCAAGGCCGCCTGTCCTTGGCAAGCCTCGCCCATGCATCACAGCCTGACCTTCCACACCGAAACCCTGCACTGCCTGCCCTCGGGCGCGCTGTTCTGGCCTGCGCAGGGGTTGCTTTGTGTGTCAGACCTGCACCTTGGCAAATCCGAACGGCTGGCCCGCCGGGGCGGCACCTTGCTGCCCCCCTATGAAACCCGCGCCACCCTGTCACGGCTTGAGGCCGATCTGACCGCAACAGACGCGACCACGATCATCTGCCTGGGCGACAGTTTCGACGATTCTGCCGCCCTTGATGGCCTTGACGAGACAGATCGCCTGTGGCTGATCCGCCTGATTGCCGGGCGCAACTGGGTTTGGGTGGCGGGCAATCATGATGCCGGGCCACTGAACATTGCAGGCACCCATCTGGCCCAGGTAAAACGCCCCCCCCTGACCTTTCGCCATATTGCAGAACCCAACGAAATGGCCGAGATTTCAGGCCATTATCACCCCAAGCTGCGATTGGCCGGGCAAGCGCACCGCTGCTTTCTGGTGGATGCCAAGCGGATGATCCTGCCCGCCTATGGCGCCTATACCGGCGGGCTGTGGTCGTTTGACCCGGCTTTGTCGGGGCTGATGGCCCCAGACTCTATCGCCTTGGCCTGCACCGCTGGCAGGGTGCTGGCCGTGCCGATGCCACGTTCCTCGACCAAGGCACGATAGGTCTTGCTGACGGGAATGGTGGTGCCATCCTGCAGGGTCAGCACCAGTTTGCCCCCCACTTTCGCCGCCGCAACAACCGCCGGCCAGGCCACCCAATGCGACCGATGCACCTGCGCCCCATCCAGCCCATCGGTTTCCGCAATCGCATCTGACAGCCGCAACAACAGGCTGGTGGTTCCAGCCGTGGTGCGCACATCGACATAGTGATCCCGCACCGAGATTGACAAAAGATCGCCACGCTGCGCATCGGGCAGGCGGTCAAAAAGGCGCGGGGCAAATGTGGCCGCCGCGTCGCTTGGCATGGGGCTCTCTGGCTCGGCAAAGGCCTCGCCCATTTGATCTGTCACGCCGCGAAAGGCCCCAACCGTCAGCGAACACAGGGCGGTAAAACTGGCGATCTCTAGCCAGCTGGGCAACGGCGCATCGGTTTGAAACGCCGGAACCAGCAGGATCAGATGCACAATCGGAGGAAAGATCAGCGCCAGAATCAGGGCAATGATCGGCGATCCGACGGTCAGGCTTTTGACGTTCCAGACCCCGAAGACCAGCGCCCGCAGCAGCATGCCCAGAACCACGCCCATGCCGACGATCATGGCCCAAAAGGCAAAGCGCAGCGGAAAATCCAAAACGCGGTAGGTATCAAACGGGCCAGCAAGGCTGCTGACCAGGGTCAACGTCAGCCAGATGACAAAGGGAAGGCCCGATTTCAAATCAGACCGCAGGGAAACCATAAACGCTTTCATGCACGTCCCGGCACGAATTACAAACTATGCATCTGACATAGATGGCCACCAAAAACTTCGCAAGAAGCCTTTGGTAGCAAATGCTTAGACTGTTGCCGCCGTGCCCGCAGGCGTCAGGCTGTCAGGCCTTTTGGTTCGGGCAGGGCATTGGCGCGACAGCAGGCGGTCAGCGTATTGGCCAAAAGACAGGCAATCGTCATCGGCCCAACCCCCCCCGGCACCGGGGTGATGGCACCGGCCACATCGGCAGCACTGGCATAGTGCACATCGCCCACCAGCTTTGCCTTGCCATCCCGCTCGATGCGGTTGATGCCCACGTCAATCACCGTGGCCCCGGGCTTGACCATATCGCCCGTGATCATCTCGGGCCGGCCAACTGCGGCCACCAGAATATCGGCGCGACGGCAGACCTCGGCCAGATCCTTGGTGCGGCTGTGCGCGATGGTCACGGTGCAGCTGTCGCCCAGCAAAAGCTGCGCCATCGGCTTGCCGACGATGTTCGACCGGCCCACCACAACCGCATTCAGCCCGGCAAGGCTGCCGTGATGGTCGCGCAGCATCATCAGGCACCCCAGCGGCGTGCAGGGCACCATCGACTTTTGCCCCGTGCCCAACAGGCCCACGTTCGAGATATGGAACCCGTCCACATCCTTGGCCGGGTCGATCGAGTTGATCACAAGATCGCTGTTCAGATGCCCCGGCAGGGGCAGTTGCACCAGAATGCCATGCACGGCCGGATCGGCGTTCAGCCGTGCAATCAACGCCAGCAGATCGGCCTCTGACGTGTCGGCGGGCAGCTTGTGTTCATAGCTGTTCATGCCCACTTCCACCGTCTGCGTGCCCTTGTTGCGCACATAGACCTGACTGGCCGGATCTTCCCCCACCAGCACCACAGCAAGGCCCGGCGTCAGCCCCTGCTCTTCGCGCAGGCGGGCCACATGGGCGGCCACTTGCGCCCGCACCTTGGCCGCGAATGCCTTGCCGTCAATCACCACTGCGGTCATGTTTACGTTCCTTTCAGCCAGCCGCCGCAAAAGCGGCGCGATAATGGTTCATTTGCATCCGTGTCGCCAGAACGGCATTCTTCATCAGGATGGCCACCGTCACCGGCCCCACACCGCCCGGCACGGGCGTGATCCAGCCCGCCGTGGCAGCACAGCTTTCAAAATCGGCATCCCCCACCGTGCGCGGGCCATTTGGCCCGTCAACCCGGTTGATCCCGATGTCAATCAGCGCGGCCCCCGGTTTCAGCATGTCACCCCGCACAAGGCCCGGCTTGCCAACCGCCACGAACACCGCATCGGCCGCACGCGAATGCACCGCAACCTGCCGGGTCATGTGATGGCACACCGTCACGGTGGCCCCCAACCCCATCATCAGAAAGGCAATCGGCTTGCCGACGATTTCAGAATGCCCGATCACGCAGACATCCAGGCCCTCAACCTTTAACGGCAGGGTTTTCAGAATTTCCACCGCAGCCACAGCGGTGCAGGGGCCAAGGGCAAGGTCGTTGTAAACGATATTGCCAATCGACGACGGATGCATCCCTTCCACATCTTTCAACGGATGCACGGCCTTTTGCAGCGCCTTGACCGGAATATGCGCGGGCAAGGGACGCTGGATGATGATGCCATTGACGCGCGGATCAGCGTTCAGGCCCGCCAGCACGCCGGTCAATTGCTCCAGGCTGATGTCGGTTGGGTAATTGCGCGCCTCAAAGGCCACGCCGGCCGCCTCGGCCTGACGCTGCTGGTTGCGCACATACAGCTCGGCTGCGGCCACATCGCCAACCGAGATCGAGACCAGACGCGGTGCCCAACCCTTGGTCGCCAGGGTTTCCGCCTCGGCCTTTGTCTCGGCCTGCATCCGCGCCGCGATGGCGCGCCCGTCAATCAGTGTTGCGGTCATGGTCGCCTTCCAAATCGATGACAATCTCGGCCCTGACCGACTGCGCGATAAAGCATTCGTCATGCGCGGCGTGGTGCAAGGCGGCCTCTTCTGCCGCAGATGGCGCGATGCGCCACTTTACCCGGGGCCGCAGGGTTACGCGGGTGATGCACAGCTTGCCTGCCACCCGCCCCATCTGGCCAAAGGCGTCATCTTCATAGCCATCAGCCACAAAACCGCCGCGGCGGGCCAGATCCAGAAACCACAGCATGTGGCAGGACGACAAGGACGCAACAAAAGCCTCTTCTGGGTCAACCCCTTCGGGATTTGAAAACGGCACAGGCACGATGGCAGGTGATGCCGAGGCCGCGACAACGGCGCCACCGTCGAATTGCCATTCATGGGCGCGCGAATACTGACCCTGGGCAAAGTCGCCCGTCGAGGTCCAGACCACCCGCGCCCCATGCATGCCTTAGCCCTTTCGCAACGTATCCGGCCCCAGCCGGTTTTCTTCACGGGCGATTGACCAGTCGATCAGACGCCGCCACAGTTTTTCCACCAGATCGGGCGGCAGGCCATAATGGCCCGCATGGCGGCGCACGTTTTGCACCACCTGCTCGACCCGGTCATCAATCCGCGCCGGCAGATCGACCTTGGCCTTAATCTCGGCCGCCCGGTCGATATAGCCCGCCCGTTCGGCCAACAGCCGGACCAGATCTTCGTCAAGACGGTCGATCTCGGCCCGGATATGCCCCATCGTTTCACATTCGGCTGGCTTGCGCATCGGTATCTCCTGCTGAACTGCCCCCCAGATAAGGGGGCAGCCGCCAAAGGGCAACGCGGGCTTTCGCCCCAGCCGCACCGCTTAGAACAGACCTTCGACAAAGCCCTGATCGTTCAGCCGGATCACCTCGGCTGAGGGCACTTTGGGCAGGCCCGGCATCGTCATGATCTCTCCGCAAATGGCCACGATGAACCCAGCCCCCGCCGACAGACGCACTTCGCGCACCGGCACCGAATGGCCCGTGGGCGCACCGCGCAGGTTGGGGTCGGTCGAGAAGGAATACTGGGTTTTCGCCATGCAGATGGGCAGATGGCCGTAACCGGCGGCTTCCCATGTTTTCAACTGGTCGCGGATCGACTTGTCGGCCAGCACTTCATCGGCGTGATAGATGCGCTTGGCGATGGTTTCGATCTTTTGGAACAACGGCATCTCATCGGGGTAAAGCGGGGCAAAGTGGCTGGCCCCGGATTCCGCCAGTTGCACCACCTTTTTCGCCAGATCCTCGATCCCTTCAGACCCCTTGGCCCAATGCTTGCACAAGATCGCCTCGGCACCCTGAGCCGCGACATAGGCCTTCACGGCCTCCACCTCGGCATCGGTGTCGCTGTAGAAATGGTTGATCGCCACAACGACCGGCACGCCAAAGGATTTCACATTCGCGATATGGCGGCCAAGGTTCGGGCAGCCCTTCTTGACCGCATCCACATTCTCGGCGCCCAGATCGGCCTTGGCCACACCGCCGTTCATCTTCATCGCGCGCACCGTGGCCACGATCACCGCCGCCGCAGGCTTCAGCCCCGCCTTGCGGCACTTGATGTCAAAGAACTTTTCGGCCCCCAGATCGGCCCCGAAACCAGCTTCGGTCACCACATATTCGCCCAGCTTCAGCGCGGTGGTGGTGGCAATCACCGAGTTGCAGCCATGGGCGATATTGGCAAAGGGCCCGCCATGCACAAAGGCCGGGTTGTTTTCCAACGTCTGCACAAGGTTGGGCTGCATCGCATCTTTCAGCAGCACGGTCATTGCCCCATCTGCCTTGATGTCGCGGCAATAGATCGGGGTCTTGTCGCGGGTATAGGCCACGACGATGTCGCCAAGGCGCTTTTGCAGATCGTCCAGATCCTTCGACAGGCACAAGATCGCCATCACTTCCGACGCAACCGTGATGTCAAAACCGGTCTGACGCGGGAACCCGTTTGATACGCCCCCCAGCGAGGTGACGATGTCACGCAGCGCGCGGTCGTTCATATCCATCACGCGGCGCCACACCACACGGCGCTCGTCAATGCCAAGGCCATTGCCCCAATAGATATGGTTGTCGATCATCGCCGACAGCAGGTTGTGGGCGCTGGTGATGGCGTGGAAATCGCCGGTGAAATGCAGGTTCATCTCTTCCATCGGCACGACTTGGGCCATGCCGCCGCCTGCGGCCCCGCCCTTCATGCCAAAGTTCGGGCCAAGGCTGGCTTCGCGGATGCAAATGACGGCTTTCTTGCCGATCCGGTTCAGACCATCGCCAAGCCCCACGGTGGTGGTGGTCTTGCCTTCGCCGGCCGGGGTCGGGTTGATCGCGGTGACAAGGATCAGCTTGCCATCGGGCTTGCCGTGAAGTGATTTGATGAACTCTTGCCCGACTTTGGCCTTGTCATGGCCATAGGGCAACAAATGCTCATGCGGGATTCCAAGCGCGGCCCCAATCTCCATGATCGGCTTTTTTTTCGCTTCGCGTGCAATCTCGATATCGGTCTTGAAGGCCATGTCCGTCTCCCTCGGGCGTGTTCCTGCCGGGCATCCTCCCCCGGTTGCCCCCGTGATAGCGGCAGTGCCTGCGTCGTAAAGGCGCATTTCCGACCTGAAACATTCGTTTTTCGCCCAAGCACGTTTCCGATCGGAACCGCCCGAGACATCCCGAGGCGCGCAGTGCGAAAGCCGGCCCCGCTATCCGTTGCGCGCCGTATCAAGATGTGCCCAGACCGGCTGATCGGGAATGTGCAAGGTCACGGCCTGCCCCACCTGCAACAGACCCTCGGCTTCGACCCAGGCCGTCACACCCCGCCGCCCCTTGGCTGCGGCCTTGAACTTCGCACCAAAGCCGGGATGCGCCGTTTCAATTGGGCGGGCAGGCAATGTGCAGGGGCGGTTTTCCATATCGACCACCAGTGTCGCTCCGCCCTGTGCCTGCAACCGGCTGGACGGCGGCAGATGCGTCAGATCAGGGATACCCTCGATCACCATCGTGGCCCCCACCAAGGCAGGGTCCAGGGCGGAAATGCCCATTTTCGCCGCGATAAGGGCCAGGTCTTCGGCCGACAGCACCGAAAACTGCCGCGTGTTGCGAATGATCGTCCCGCGCTTGTATTGGCCTGTCACGCGGCTGCAGGATGGCCGGGTCAGTCCGCCATGCGCCTCGCCCTCGGGGCCTGCAAAGGTGGCGCGCAGGCTGTCCAGCGGCTCGGCCTCTAGCCGCGCCTCGCGGTCGCGCACAAGGCCCAGCCAGACGATCTTGCCAGTAAAGGCGGTGGGTTTCAGGGCTGGCATTGCATCACACCTCTTGCCGAAAATCGGATCTCTCAAATGCAAACCCCGAAACCTTGGCAGGTTTCGGGGTCAGGTCTTGCCGTGGGGACGAGATCAGGCCGTCGGCTCAGGCTCCATCCCGCCTTTCGGCGCTTTGGGTTTGGTCTTGGGAATGGATGCAATCGCACTCAGCCCCGAGCTTTCGTTGCCATCGTCATCATCAGGGCCTCCCAAGGGTTCGCCTGCGATGATCTTTTTCAACTCATCCCCGGTCAGGGTTTCATATTCCAGCAGACCCTGGGCAATGTTTTCAAACTGTTGCGCATTGTCAGAGATGGTCTTGAACGCCAGATTGTAGCCTTCGTCGATGATCCGCTTCACTTCCAGTTCGATGGTTTCCTTGGTCTTGGCCGAAACCGAGAAGCCACCGGTGTTGCCCTGATAGCCTTCGGCAGCCTCGCGGTAATCGACATTGCCCACCTTGTCAGACATCCCCAGCCGCATGACCATCATCCGGGCCATTTGCGACGCCTGCATGATGTCATTGGCCGCACCGCCCGAAACGCTTTCCGGCCCGAACTTATAGATTTCTGCGGCCTTGCCGGCCATGGCCATGGCAATGCGCTGCTCCATCTCATCCTTGTGCCAGCTCAGCCGGTCGCTTTCCGGCAGCGGCTGCACCATGCCAAGGGCCTGACCGCGCGGGATGATCGTTGCCTTGTGAATCGGGTCGTGCTTGGGCAGCAGCATGCCCAACAGGGCGTGACCGGCTTCGTGATAGGCCGTCATCGACTTTTCTTCTTCCGACATGACCATCGAACGCCGCTCGGGGCCCATCAGCACCTTGTCGCGCGCCTTGTCGAAATCTTCGGCCGTCACGAACCGGCGGCCAATGCGGGCGGCCATCAGGGCCGCTTCGTTGACAAGGTTCATCAGATCCGCACCCGAAAAGCCCGGTGTGCCGCGTGCAACGGTGCGCAGATCGACATCCGGCCCCAAGGGCACCTTGCGGGCATGAACGCCCAAAATCTTTTCGCGGCCCTTGATATCGGGGTTCGACACCGTGACCTGACGGTCAAAACGACCGGGGCGCAACAGCGCAGGGTCCAGCACGTCTTTGCGGTTGGTGGCGGCGATGATGATCACGCCTTCATTCGCCTCAAACCCGTCCATTTCAACCAGCAACTGGTTCAACGTCTGCTCGCGTTCGTCATTGCCGCCGCCCATGCCAACACCACGGGCACGACCCACGGCGTCAATTTCGTCGATGAAGACGATGCACGGTGCATTCTTCTTGGCCTGTTCGAACATGTCGCGCACGCGGCTTGCGCCAACGCCGACGAACATTTCCACAAAGTCAGACCCCGAAATGGTAAAGAAAGGCACGCCCGCCTCGCCCGCAATGGCGCGGGCCAACAGCGTTTTACCCGTGCCGGGCGGGCCAACCAGCAAGGCGCCCTTGGGGATCTTGCCCCCCAAACGGCTGAACTTCTGCGGGTTGCGCAGGAATTCAACGATCTCTTCCAGCTCTTCCTTGGCTTCGTCGATACCGGCCACATCGTCAAAGGTGACGCGGCCCTGCTTTTCGGTCAGCAGCTTGGCCCGGCTTTTGCCAAAGCCCATGGCACCGCCACGGCCCCCGCCCTGCATCCGGTTCATGAAGAAAATCCAGATGCCAATCAGCACGATAAACGGCAGCCACAGCGAAATCAGCGACAAGAAGCCCGATTGCTCTTGCGCCACAGCGCGCACTTCAACGCCCTTTTCGATCAGCTGGGCGGTGATGTCGGTGCCCTGTGGAATGACGGCGGTGTATTGATTGCCATCGGTCGAGCGCACCAGAACCCGTTCGCCATCAATCTCGGCGCTGGATACCTGCCCGGCATCAACCCGCGACACAAAATCCGAATAGGAAATCGTGCGCGACGCGGTCGTGGTTCCGTTGGTGTTGAACAGGTTGAACAGCGCCAGAATCAACAGAAACAGAACGACCCAAAATGCTATATTTCGTGCGTTACCCACGAAGTGTCTCCTCACATGCGCGCGGTCCGCGACCGCCTGCGTTCTTGGCCCTAAGATAGACAGTTCAGGCCCGGGTTCAATGCGATAACAGGAATCTCTGGAAAGAGGGCGTGATTGTCGCACAAGCAGCCGCCCCGAAACCCAGAATCGGGGCAGAAACCAGCCGATCCTCTTGCCAGATGGCAGGCGAGACCAGCGCCGCTGCCCGTGCCACACCCGTCGCGCGCCAATCCGGCACCTGGCGCAGGCCCTGGGCCCCAAGCGCGCAGACCTGCCCCGCAGCGGCCGAGGTGACCCGCCAGCGATGGTCCCACAGCGCACCAACAGGCACTGGCCCCATCACGGCGCGGGGCTCTCGGGTCAGGGTGATCTGATCGGGGCCGTGGCGAAATTGCACCCCGGCCAAGGTGACGGCCCGGCCTTGGGCCAAAGCCGTCTCAAGCCGCGCCAGTTGGTCGGCGCGGGGGGGATAGCTGGCCCCATTCATCCAACGCAGCGCCCCGTTCAGCAGGCGGCGGCGCAACTCGGGCGGCAGGGCCCACAGGGATGGCCCCGGCAACCACAGGCTGCCCGCCCGCTCCTCGGCCTCGGCCGCGGCGGCGGCTGTGGCCTGCACCAGGGCACTGTCGGCCATGGCCAGATTGGCCATGCTACGGGTGACGGCCTGAACCGTAATGCCAAGCGGGCGCAGGGCGGCCAGGGCCTGCCGGGCCCGCACCCGTGCATAGCTGGGGTCGTCATTGGTGGGGTCGTCGATCCAGCGCAGGTTGTGGCGGCGCAAATAATCGCGCAAGACCTGCCGCCCGTGACCGCACAGGGGCCGCGCCCAGTGAACGCCCTGTT
This sequence comes from Pseudotabrizicola sp. L79, assembly GCF_036553525.1. Lineage (NCBI taxonomy): Bacteria > Pseudomonadati > Pseudomonadota > Alphaproteobacteria > Rhodobacterales > Paracoccaceae > Pseudotabrizicola > Pseudotabrizicola sp. L79. Next base: position 43,269 of record NZ_JAZHDA010000052.1, read on the forward strand.
CCTGCCACGCAAGACGCATGCCCGACAGCCCCTCCAGCCCCGCAGATCGGGACAGGTTCATCAAAAAGCTTTCGGCCTGATCATCGGCGGTGTGGCCCAGAACCACATGGCTGATGCCCCGCGCCCGCGCCCAATCCGCGATCAGCGACAGACGGGCGCGACGGGCCTGATCCATCAGATTGCCCGTCTGTGCCGGCCCGGCCCACAGCAAAGTGTCATGCGAAATGCCCAAACCGGCGCAGATCCGGCCCACCGTCGCGGCTTCGGTGGCCGAAGCCGGGCGCAGGCCATGATCCACCGTAGCGGCCTGCAATCGCAGGCCCGACAGCGGTGCAACGCGGTGCATCAGATGCAGCAGGGCAAGGGAATCCCCGCCCCCCGACACGGCCACGCCCACCGGCAACGGGCCGGGGTGTTCGGGTGCAAAGGCCGCACAAGCGGCGGCCACATCGCGCAAAAGATCATTGTCTTCTGGCGCGGTCGTGGCCGCGTCACTCACTGACAGGCAAGCCCTGTCATCGCCACACTTGCCTGCGTGGCGGCCATGCTGCCCGGAAACCGCACCCCCACTTCGCCCAGGGTGACGCAGGCTTCGGGCGTCTGGCCCAAGGCACCCAGCGATTCGCCCAGTTTCAGCAAACTGTCGGCGGCAAAATTGCCATCCGGCTGGCCCGAGAAGGCCTCGAGATAGGCGCGCGCGGCATTCGCCGTGTCGCCCGCCTGAGACAGCGCCTCACCGCGCAGGTAATGCGCCTCTTGGGTCAGCGGCGAGCCAGGATAGGATTGGGTAAAGGCCGCAAAGAGGTCTGCGGCGGTGCGAAAGTCACCCTGACCGAGCACCCCCTTGGCCCGGTCAAAATCCGTCTGTTCGCCGATAGCAAGCTCGGCCCCCGCAGGCGGTGGGGTGGTTTCACCAATCACGACAGGCGGGGCGGCATTGGGGTCGGTTGATCCCGTCCCAGTATCGCCCCCCAAGAGCGGCGTGGTGCCAATGGCGCCGATGTCACAACCGGGGGTCACCTCGCACAGCCGAAACTCAAGATCGCCCAGCCGGTTGGTGCCATCGCTGACCACCCGGTTCAGGCGCAACTCGATCTGTTCGGCCTTGGCCGTCAACCGCGACAGTTCCGCCTCCAGCGTATCCATCCGCTCCAAAGCCGAGGCCCCGGCAACACCCGTGCCGGCAGCCCCTGTTTGCACCAGCTCTGCTTTCAGCGCGTTGAATTCACCCGCCAGCGACACCAGTTCGGCACGAATATCGGCCAAGGTCTGGTCCTGCGCCATGGCAGGACCAGCCAGGCCAAGGCACAGGCTCAGCACCAAAGCCCGCATCACGTTACACCCCGCCGCCGATGGACAGAACGGTCACGGCGCGGCGGTTCTTGGCATAGCACGCCTCATCCGAGCAAACCTCGATCGGGCGTTCCTTGCCATAAGACACCGTGCGCATCCGCCCGGCCGAAACCCCTTGCGAGATCAGGAAGTTCTGCACCGCCGCGGCACGACGGGCCCCCAGCGACAAGTTGTATTCGCGCGTGCCCTGTTCGTCGGCATGGCCTTCGATGATGACAGCATAAGACGGGTTGGTGTTCAGCCACTGGGCCTGACCGGCCAGCACCTGCCGCGCCTCGGGCGACAGCGTGTGCTGATCCACCGCAAAAAGAACGCGATCACCGACGCGCTGATTGAAATAGGCGATCGACGCCGGATCATTGGGATCGCCAAGGCCGGTGGTATCGACAAAACCGCCGCCCGCACCCGCGCCAGCACCACCGGCACCTGCGCCGCCAGCACCGAACCGGTCGGGATTGTTACAGGCGGCAAGGCCAAGGGCCGCCACCAAAAGCATTGCCTTGGGAAGGAAGGGCATCTGAAGTTTCCTTTTCATTCTTGGCTCGATCTGGCCACGATTCTAACAGGTTTGCCGGCCCCTGTTAACGGGTCCGGCGCGCATTTTGGTGTGAACTCAGGGCAGCAGGGGCGACCATGCCGGGTCTGACGCCGCGCCTTGGGTGGAAACCTGTTTCAGGTTCCGCCCGGTAATGTCCACCGAATACAGCCGCGCCTCACCCCCGGCCCCGGCGGTTTCGCGGGTGAACATGATCACGCGGCCATTCGGGCTCCAGGTCGGGCCTTCATCCAGAAAGCTGGCGGTCAGCAGACGCTCTTCGCTGCCATCGGTGCGCATCACGCCGATATGAAAACGGCCCGCGTTCTGCTTGGTAAAGGCGATCAGATCACCGCGCGGCGACCAGACCGGGGTGCCATAGCGCCCCTGCCCGCCCGAGATGCGCCGCGCTTCACCGCCCGATGCACTCATGATATAAAGCTGCTGGTTGCCCGAACGGTCGGATTCAAACACGATCTGGCTGCCATCGGGGCTAAAGCTGGGCGCGGTTTCGATCGAGGGGGCATTGGTCAGTTGCGTCAGACCACCCGACCCGATGTCCAGCATGTAAAGATCAGAGTTGCCGCCGCGTTCCAGACTGAACACCACCCGGCTGCCGTCGGGCGAAAAGCGCGGGGCAAAGGTCATGGTGCCCGGCTGCTCGGCCAGACTGCGGGTCGCCAGTGAACCGACATCCATCAGGGTGATCCGCGGGAAACCGCTGGCATAGCTGGTGTAAAGGATCCGATCCCCCGTGGGCGAAAAGCGCGGCGCCAGCACGATTGAAGATGAATCCGTCAGATATTGCACATTGGCGCCATCGTAATCCATCACCGCCAGACGCTTGGCGCGGGCATTTTTCGGCCCGCTTTCGCTGACAAACACCACCCGGCTGTCGAAATACCCGCCTTCGCCGGTGATCCGGCTATAGGCGGCATCGGCCACTTTATGCGCCATCCGCCGCCAGCTTTGCGGCGTGCCCGCAAATTGCAGACCCTCGCCCAGTTGCTGGCCGCTGTAGACGTCGAACAGGCGAAACTTCACGACAATCCGCCCGCCACTGGCGCTGACCGCCCCGGTGATCAGGGCTTGGGCATTGATGGCCTTCCAATCCTCATAGGCGACGGGCGCGTCAAAGCTGGACACGCGGCTGATATGGGCCTGCGGCGGAATTTCGCGAAACAGGCCGGTGCCCGACAGATCGCTGGCGATCACACGGGCGATGTTGGCGGCATATTCGGCGGCCTCGCCGTTTTCGGCCACGAAATCGGGCACGGCAAACGGCAGGGGTTCGATCACGCCTTCGGTGATTTCAATGCGCAACGGGCCATTCTGGGCGAGGGCCGGCTGCGGCAGGGCGATTGCCCCCAACAGGGCCAGCGCGCAGGCAGGGACCATGGCGGAACGAAGGATATGGGAAAAGCTCATCATCGCCTCAATTTGTCTGCGTTTCAGGGCAGCAAAGCGCATTCGCGCCAGATTTTGGCCAGCATAGCGCAATCACGCTGGCAAGCAGGGGGAAAGAGCCGCGAAATGGCCCCTTTTCGGCAAATCTTTGCGCAAATCGCCTCATCTCAGTCGCATTCCATCGGGGTTGAACACCAATTCCATTTCACGCCATTGGTCGTATTTGTCGGCAGGCAGGGGGAAACCGCGCGCGCCACACCGAATAACCGCCCGCCGCGCCGCTTCATAGGCCTGACGCGCGGCAGCTTCGGACCCGCCGCTGTAATCCACCATCTTGATCGAGGCCGCATCCGGCACACCGTTTTGCGACACCGCGACGAAAACCACCACAGTTACCCGCAAGGCTTCGGACGACAGCGAGCCGACGTTCCAGCATTGCTGCACCGCCACCCGCAACGCATCGCGTTCGCCGCTGGTCATCGGCGGGCCAACCGGGGCGTTGGTGGCGGCGGGCGTGTCCGTCGTCGCCTCGGCCAAGGCCCCCGCGATGGCATCAGCCACGGCATCTGTCGCAGGCTCGGCGGTTTGCACAGGTTCGGCCGTCTCTTGCACCGGGGCATCGCGCCGCGCGGGCTTGCCCCTTGGGCGCGGGCTGGTGGGCGGGGCGCCGCTGGCGTCAACCTGCTCGTCGCGGTTTGCCTCGGTTTCCAGCACGGTGCCGGCCTCTTCCTGTGCCGCTTCGGGGCGCTCTTCCTCTTGCACCACGGGGTCGGGCACCGGGTCGGGCGTCACGGCCTCTTGCGGGGCTTCGGCCACCTCGGCTTGCGGCTCGGGCGCGTCAACGGGCACTGGGGCCACGCGTGGCGCGGGCTTGGGGCGCGGGCTGCTGGTGGGGGGCAAGGGCACTTCGGGCACGAAGTCAGGATTGACTGGCAAAAGCTCGGCATCGGCCACGCCATTGTTTTCGGGCAAAGGCTCGGGCACCGGCTCGGGCTCGGGGGCCGGTTCGGGCACCACCGGCTCGGGCGGCACGATCACTTCGGCCGGGGCGGGCGGCTCGGGCGCGGGCTGTGGCTCGGCCGCCGGTTCCGGGGCGGGCGCAGGCTCGGGCGTCGAAGGCACTGCCGCCGCCATTGCGTCAAACTCGGCTGCTGAAATCAGCGACACCTCTGCAACCTGCACCGGCGGGGCATCGCGCGACGTAAACAGCCAATCCCCCAGGATCGCCCAGAGGATCAGCGCCACATGTCCTGCGCCCGAAATAATGGTGCCCGTTTGCATGCGCGCAAGCATTGGCGTCTCGGATCAGTTGCCGTTCATCGACGGGCCATCGACATCGGTCACCAGACCAATCTCGTTGAACCCGCCGGCATTCAAGGCCCCCATGACTTGCGCCACGCGCTCATAGGGAATGGCGCCATCGGCCCGCAGAAACACCTTGCGCGTCGTGCGTTCGGCGGCGATGGCCGTCAGTCTGGTGATCAGTTCCGCCTGCGCGGTTTCGGTGTTCATGATCAGCGTCCGGCCATCGGCGGTCAGCGTCACGGTCAGCGGTTCTTCCTGTTCCGTGGGCAGCGCACTGGCTGCGGTCTTTGGCAACTCGACCGGAACCCCCACCGTCAGCAGGGGCGCCGCCACCATGAAGATGATCAACAGCACCAGCATGACATCGACAAAAGGCGTGACGTTGATTTCCGACATCGCCGCCGCATTGCCACCGCGTCTGCGCCGCCGTGACCCACCGCCCGAAGATTTGATGACCCCTGCCCCCATGGCTCAGGCGTCCAACTGGCGCGACAAGATCGTGGCGAATTCGTCGGCAAAGCTCTCGTAATTGCCAAGGATCCGCTCACTATCGGCGTTCAGCTTGTTATAGAACACCACCGCCGGAATAGCCGCAACAAGGCCGATCCCGGTGGCCAGCAGCGCCTCGGCGATGCCGGGGGCCACGACGGCAAGGTTGGTATTCTGGCTGATGGCGATCTGTTCAAACGCGTGCTTGATCCCCCAGACCGTGCCGAACAGCCCGATAAAGGGGGCCGTGGCCCCGGTGGTGGCCAGGAACGACAGCCCCGTGGTCAGCCGCTCTGATTCGCGGGCAATCGCCACGTTCATCGCCCGATCAATCCGGGCCTGAGCGCCCGCGATCAGCGCCCCATCCTGCCGATGGCTGCGCCGCCATTCCAGCATCCCGGCCGAAAACACCTTTTCACTGGCGCCTTCGGGCTGCGGGCCGATCTTTTCAAACAACTCATCCAGCGGCTCGCCCGACCAAAAGGCACGGTCAAAAATCTCGGCCTCACGCTTGGCCGCGCGATACTGGATGAACTTCTGGATGATGATCGACCATGACCAGAACGACATGCCCATCAGCAAAATCATGACGACCTTAACGGTCAGTGTCGCGCGCGCGAAAAGGGCCAGCATGGAGAAATCAATCTCCTGCGCCATCGCAAGGGTTTCCGTTTCCATAACGCCTGCTCTTGTTGTGGGGCGATTGTTCGCCTCCTGTTATCAATGATTCTATCTGGAAATAAGGGCAATTGCCAACACATCTGCGTGGCGTGGCGACAGTCTGCTGAAACATTTCGGGCAACGGGGCCGGAAATGCCCAAACATCAACCCGTTGCCCCGCCCCCCGATGCCGTCTTGCGCGCCAAAAGTGGCATAAAATCCACTTCCACCCGCGCCCGCCGCCCGCCGTCACCTGCCACCATCTCTTTTCGCAGCCCCGCCCCGATGGCCTGCGACACCGCCGCCATGATGGCCAGGCCCAAGCCCGCCCCGGTGGATCCCACGCCACTGGCAAAGCGCGCTTCTTGAAAGGCCGCCCCCGGCGCGACGGGGTTTTCCACCACCACCTTGCCCTCGGGCCACACCGAAACCCGCACCAACCCGGTGCTGTTTTCACAGGCATTGTCGATGATGTTGCGCAACAGGATCGCAAGGGCATCGGGATCAACAGGCAGGTCCAACGTCTCTTGATCATGATCGTCGATCACCAGCCGTGCGGCTTGGGCCGCGGGCATCTCGTCGCGGATCAGCCGCAGAATCCGCAGCAGATCAGACGGCCCCTTCCCCAGCACCCCGCCTGCCTCGCTGCGGGCCAGTTGCAACAACCGCTCGATCCGGCGGGCCAGACGGTCCAGCACGGGCTGCACGGCAGCGGCAGTCTTGGGGTCTTCCACCTCTAGCCGCGCCCGCAGCGCCGCAATCGGGGTGCGCAACTCATGCGCCGCATTCGCCACAAAGGCACGCTCGGCCTCGCGCAGATGCGACACGCGGTCGGTATAGGCATTCAGGCTGGTCACCAGGGGCAGCAATTCCGCAGGCAGGCCCTTGGCACTGACGGGGGTGAAATCCTCGGGGCCCCTTTCAGCGACCCGCTTGGCAAGATCGCGCGCCGGGGCCAGCGACAGACCCACCGTGCGCCGCACCGCCAACAAGATCACCGCCACCAGGGGCAGCACCAGCACCAGCAGCCCCAGCGACGCCTCGACCACTTCCTCGCGTCGCCAAGCCTTGTTGTGGCCAATCTCGATCGTGGCATTTTCGGCCGTCATCCGCAGCACACGCCAGCCGCTGCTGTCGGCATAGCCATCCGCCCCAACCACCCCCCACGGGGCAGGCGGGGGCGCAAAGCCCAGCGGTGTGATCCGCAACACCCGTTCATCGCCATCGCCAGACACGCTGATCGACCGGGCCAGCCGCGCCCCTTCGGAACTGTCCAGCAGCAGCGCCGTCTCATCGCCAAGGGCGCGCAATTCCTCGTCCAACATCTCGTTGAACTCGTGATTGATCAGCAGGGCCGTCACCAAAATCGTGACAAACCAACCCAGACTGACCACAAGCACCATGTTGCGCGACAGGCGCCCGCGCAATGACCACGCCTTGGCCCCGGCCACCGTCATGGCACCAGATACCCCATACCCCGGCGCGTCTCTACCGCCCCCGCCCCCAGCTTTTGCCGCAGGCGCGAGACATAGACCTCAACCGCATTGCCCTCGACCGCATCATCAAAGGCATAAAGCGCCTCCTCCAGCGCAGCCTTGCTCAGCACGCGACCACGGGCCGCCAACAGCGCATCAAACAGTGCCCATTCGCGCGACGTCAGGCGTTGTTCGTGACCGTCGCGCCAGATCTTGGCCGCCGCCCGATCAACCACCAGATCGCCCAAGGCGATGCGGCTGTCGGGCTGGCCCTGCGCACGCCGGGCATTGGCGCGGATGCGCGCCGACAATTCCCCCAGATCGAAAGGCTTGACGATGTAATCATCGGCCCCCGCATCCAGCCCGGCAATCCGGTCGGAAATCTGGTCGCGCGCCGTGGCCACAATCACCGGCGTGCGGTCGCCCGCCCTGCGGCAGCGGCGCAACAGATCCAGCCCCGATCCATCCGGCAGGCCCAGATCCAGCACCACGCAAGCATAGCTGGCCACATCCATCGCCGCCTCGGCACTGGCCAGATCAGGCGCATGATCCACGGCATGCCCTTCACCGCGCAAAAAGCGCAGCACCGACTCGGCCAGATCAGCCGTATCTTCGACAAGCAGCAATCTCATGCCGCCAGAATAACGGGCCAGCCCCGCCGCTGCGAGTGGAAAAGAATGCGCTTTATCGCCAAGGCTGTAAGCCAAGCGCAAGGTTGCGGGCGCATTGGGGGCGAAACGTGGCCCGCCCCGGCGGGGCCACAGACCCGTGACCTGATGGACCAACCCTATGACCAATACCCCCAAAACCCGCCTTGCAGGCTTTGTGCGCCCCCGCATGACGCATCTGACGCTGAACCTGATCGGTGCCACCTATATCCTGGCGGTGCTGAATTCCGGCTTCTGGCAGCGCATGTCCGAACTTTTCGGCCAACACCCCGTCAGCTTTGCGGCCTTTGCCGTGGCAGGTTGGGCGCTTACCCTTTTGCTGGTCGAGCTGTTGGGCCCCGGCGCGCTGCAAAAGCCGGTTTTGGCAACGCTGATCCTGATCGCCGCGGCGGCCAATTACTATGAGCGCGCCTTTGGCGTACTGATCGACCGCGAGATGGTTCGCAACGTGCTGGAAACCACGGTGACCGAGTCAAAGCACCTGATGACCTTTCAGATGGTCTGGCAGATCACGCTGTTGGGCGTTCTGCCCGCCGCACTGGTCTTTGTGCCCGTCATCCGCCGCCGCAAGCCCCTGCACCAGATCTGGCGTTGGCCGGTTGGCATTGCCGCCAGCTTTGCCCTGCTGGTCGGCGCGTTGCTGGTTGATTACAAATCCTTTTCTGCGGCCCTGCGCGAACGCCACGATCTGATGGGCGCCTATCAACCCGGTGCCACCATCAATGCCGTGCGCCGCTTTGCCTCTGACCAGTGGACAACGGCCGAGCCGGTGGCAGCCCCCTATGGCACCGACGCCACCCCCGGCCCGTTGCTAGCGGCGGCGACCAAGCCGGTTTTGCTGGTCTATTTCGTGGGTGAAACCGCACGGGCGCAGAACTTTGGCCTGAACGGCTATGCCCGCGACACCACCCCCCAGCTGCGCAAACGCAATGTCATCAACTTTTCGGATGTCAGCTCTTGCGGCACCTCGACCGCCGTTTCCGTGCCGTGCATGTTCTCGCATCACGGGATGGATGACTACTCCCGCAACGCCTTCCTCAGTTCGGAAAACCTGCTCGACATCCTGAACCGCGCCGGATTTGACGTGCAGTGGTTCGACAACAACACCGGCGACCAAAAGGTGGCCAAACGCCTTGGCTTTACCACGATCACCGCCTCGATCGCGCCCGAGGCCTGCATCGACGAATGCACGGATGAGGCGTTCTTGCCCATCATCCAGAAAACCGCCGAGACGATGACGCAAAACACCGTGCTGGTGCTGCACATGATCGGCAGCCACGGCCCGGCCTATTACCTGCGCTATTCCAAAGACCGCGCGCTGTTCCAGCCCGAATGCACAACCACGCAATTCGCCAATTGCGCCCCCGAAGACATCGTCAACGCCTATGACAACTCGATTGTCGAAACCGATCATGTTCTGGCGCAAACCATCGACCTTTTGGCCGCGTCTGACCGCATTCTGCCAGCGATGGTCTATGTGTCAGACCATGGCGAGTCCTTGGGGGAAAACGGCCTGTATCTGCATGCCGCACCTATGTTCATGGCCCCGGCCGAGCAGCGCAAGGTGCCCATGGTCATGTGGATGGACAGCGACTTTACCACCGCGATGCAGGTGAACACGGCTTGCTTGTCGGAAAATGCCACTCAGCCGATCAGCCATGACAATCTGTTTCACAGCGTCTTGGGCCTGCTGAACGTCAGCACAACGGTGCGCGATGCAGCGCTTGATCTGACGGCCCCGTGCAAATTGAACATCGCCAGCAACTGACGCCACGCTGCGGGCGGTTCCGGCCTGCCTGCGCCCTAGTTGCGGCGCAGGCGGATCACCACATCAACCCGTGCAATCTGGGTGCCCTCGGGCGCGTCGGGCAGACCGGTGATCTGCAACTGGTCTTTCGGGGCGTCGGTCAGTTCCGAGCTGTCTTCCCAAAAGAAATGCGGATGATCATCCATGCGGGTGTCAAAATAGCTTTTCGCGCCATCCACCACCACTTCGTTCATCAACCCGGCCTCGCAAAAGGCGCGCAAGGTGTTGTAAACGGTGGCAAGGCTCACCCTCTCGCCCGATTGCATGGTCAACGCATACAGGCTTTCGGCGGTGACATGGCGATCCTGACCATCGCCCACCAGCAAAGCCGCCAGCGACAGGCGCTGCCGTGTCGGGCGCAAGCCCCCAGTGGCCAGCCAGTCGGCACCGCGTTTCATTGCCAGATCGGTCATCATATTCCCCTTCACCCCTTATATAGAGCGCACGCCCCCCCAATTTCAAATGAAAATCGGTCGCAACTGCCGTGACAAGGCCTTTGCGCCGCCCTTGCCACCCCTTCCTTGCGGGTGTTACACGGTTGGTCAGACGCCAATGCTTAAGGGAACCGCCGCTGATGGGGAAATATCCGACCAGTTTCGACAAGGACGCGCTTCTGGCCTGTGCACGGGGGGAATTGTTCGGCCCCGGCAATGCGCAACTGCCCGCCCCCCCGATGCTGATGATGGATCGCATCACCGAGATTTCCGAAGATGGCGGCGCACATGGCAAGGGCCATGTGGTGGCCGAATTCGACATCACCCCCGACCTGTGGTTCTTTGACTGCCACTTCCCCGGCAACCCGATCATGCCCGGCTGTCTTGGCCTTGACGGCCTTTGGCAACTGACCGGCTTCAACCTTGGCTGGCGCGGCTGGCAGGGGCGCGGCTATGCCTTGGGTGTCGGCGAGGTAAAGCTGACCGGCATGGTGCGCCCTGACCGCAAGATGCTGACCTACAAGGTCGATTTCACCAAGGCCCTGGCCACCCGCCGCCTGACCATGGGCGTGGCGAATGGCATCGTCGAGGCGGATGGCGAAGTGATTTATCAGGTCACCGACATGAAAGTGGCCCTCTCGGCCAATTGAGATCAAGGATAGGAGAGCGCCCATGCGTCGCGTCGTCATCACCGGCATCGGCATCGTATCGCCCATCGGCAACACTGCCGCCGAGGTAGAGGCCAGCCTGCGCGCCGGGAAATCCGGCATCGTCTTTGCCCCTGAATATGCAGAACGCGGATTCCGCAGCCAGGTGCACGGCCAGCCCAACATCGTCTTCGAAGACCACATCGACAAGCGCGACCTGCGTTTCATGGGCGATGGGGCGGCCTATAACTTCATCGCCATGCAACAGGCGGTCAAGGACTCGGGGCTGGAACCATCCGACATCTCGAACGAGCGCACGGGCATTATCGTCGGCTCCGGCGGCCCTTCGACCAAATCGTTCTTCAAGGCCCATAATATCGTGCGCGAAAGCGGCAGCCCCAAGCGGATTGGCCCCTTCGGCGTGACCAAGGGCATGTCCTCGACCACCTCGGCCTGCCTTGCGACGCCTTTCAAGATCAAGGGCGTGAACTATTCGATCACCTCGGCCTGCTCAACTTCGGCCCATTGCATCGGCAATGGCGCAGAGCTGATCCAGTTCGGCAAGCAAGACATCGTCTTTGCCGGTGGCGGAGAGGAATTGGACTGGACGCTGTCGTGCCTCTTTGACGCCATGGGCGCAATGAGCAGCAAGTATAACGACGCCCCCGAAACCGCATCCCGCACCTATGACGCCACCCGTGACGGCTTTGTCATCGCAGGCGGCGGTGGTGTTGTGGTGCTGGAGGAGTTGAACCACGCCCTGGCCCGCGGCGCCAAGATCTATGGCGAAGTCACCGGTTACGGCGCCACGTCAGATGGGCACGACATGGTCGCCCCCAGCGGCGAAGGCGGCGAGCGGTCGATGAAACTTGCGCTTTCCACCCTGCCCAAAGACCGCAAGATTGATTACATCAACAGCCACGGCACCAGCACCCCCGCCGGCGACGTGACCGAGATGGAGGCGATCCGCCGCGTCTTTGGCAAGGGCAACACGCCCCCCGTCGCCTCGACCAAATCGCTGACCGGGCACAGCCTTGGCGCCACCGGCGTGCACGAGGCGATCTATTCGCTGATCATGATGAATGCAGGCTTCATCGCCGCCTCGGCCAATGTCACAACACTAGACCCGGCGCTTGATGCATCCGAAATCGTGACCACGATGCGCGACGGCGTCGAGATCGACAGCGTTTTGTCCAACAGCTTTGGCTTTGGCGGCACCAACGCCACGCTGGTGATGAGCAAATATCGCGGCTAACCGCAGTCTGGGGACGATCATGGCCGAACTGATGAAGGGCAAGCGCGGGCTTGTCATGGGCGTGGCAAACGAACGCTCGATCGCCTGGGGCATCGCCAAGGCCCTGGCAGACGAAGGCGCCGACCTGGCCTTTTCCTATCAGGGCGAGGCCTTTGGCAAGCGCGTTGAACCGCTTGCCGCCAGCGTCGGGTCAAACCTGCTGGTCGATGTCGATGTCACCGATGATGCCAGCCTGGATGCCTGCTTTGCCAAGCTGCGCGACAACTGGGGCACGATGGATTTTCTGATCCACGCCATCGCCTTTTCCGACAAGACCGAACTGACGGGGCGGTTCATCAACACCAGCCGCGGCAACTTTGCCAATTCGCTGAACATCTCGTGCTTCAGCTTTATCGACGTCAGCCGCCGCGCCGCCGAGATGATGCCCGAGGGCGGCAGCCTGATCACTCTGACCTTCCAGGGCTCGAACAAGGTTTCCCCAAATTACAACGTGATGGGCGTCGCCAAGGCCGCACTGGAAAGCGCCACGCGTTATCTGGCCAATGACCTTGGCCCGCAAAAGGTGCGCGTCAACGCCATCTCGCCCGGCCCGATGAAAACCCTTGCCGGGGCGGCCATCGGCGGCGCACGCGCCACCTTCCGTCATACCGAAGAAAACGCCCCCCTACGCGCCAATGCCACCCTGGAGGCGATTGGCGGCACCGCGGTCTGGCTGTGTTCCGGCTATGGTGCCGCCACCACGGGCGAGGTGATCCATGTCGATGGCGGCTATCACATCCTTGGCTTTCCGCAGCCCCAGAACATGTAACCGATCCAGTGCGTCCCCAAGACGCAAGGGAAAGCCCCGCACCGGTCTTCGGGCGGGGCTTTTTCTTGCGTCGTCGCGTCAGGCCCCCGTTGACCCCGCCGCGTCGATCCGCTACCTCAGACCCTGACGCGGGCGTTGTGTAATGGTAAGACCCCTGCCTTCCAAGCAGGAGACGCGGGTTCGATTCCCGCCGCCCGCTCCACTTCCCTAGTCCAAAGCCCCAGCATTGGCCCGGTTCCAGCGGATCGACGACCACAGGCTGACACCGATCAGGGCGGCGCCGAACAGGCCGGTGATCACCTCGGGGATATGAACCAGCGTCTGCACATACATGATCACGCTCAGGATCAAGATCGCATAGAACGCCCCGTGTTCCAGAAAGCGGTATTGCGCCAGCGTGCCGCGCTCGACCAGCATGATGGTCATCGACCGCACATACATCGCGCCGATCCCCAGACCGATGGCAATGATGAACAGGTTTGACGACAGCGCAAAGGCCCCGATCACCCCATCAAAGCTGAAGCTGGCATCCAGCACTTCCAGATAGAGAAACGCCCCCAGCCCGCCCTTGGCAGCCCCGGCCAGGGCCTCTTGGCTTTTGTCCAGCACCCCGCCCAGAACCTCGACCAGCAGAAAGGTCAGCAGGCCCCAGATCGCGGCATGGAAAAACGTGGTGGCATGGGCGGCACTGTCCTGCCGCTCGATCACCTCGGAAAACACCAGCATGATCGCCAGAACAACGGCAATCTCGATCCCCTTGATCGAGGAATATTGCGTGACCTTTTCTTCCAGCCAACGCACCCAATGCACATCTTTCTCGTGGTCGAAAAAGAACGACAGCGCCACCATCATCAGGAAAGTGCCGCCAAAGGCCGCAATCGGCAGATGCGCCTCATGCATGATGCGGCTGTATTCCTCGGGCTGGCTGGCGGCCATCACCACCGCGCTCCATGGCCCGACATTGGCCGCGATCACCACGATCAGCAGCGGAAACACGATGCGCATGCCAAACACGGCTATGATGATCCCCCAGGTCAGGAACCTGTGCTGCCATTCCGGCGTCATATCCTTCAGCTTGTTGGCATTGACGATGGCATTGTCAAAAGACAGGCTGATTTCCAGCACCGCCAGAACGCTGACGATGAAAAACACCTTCATCGCCCCGGCCACGGTATGCGCGGTCGAAAACCCCAGCCACAGGCCAAGGGCCAGACCAACGGCGGTAAAGGCAAAGGCCCATGTGAAATAGGACAGCGTCGATTTCGACGCAGCAGAAGTCGGTGTCATGGGACTGCAAACTGAACGGGCGTGTTGCGGTTCAGGTGCCGACATCGCAAGACCGCCGCAAATCTTGCCAGAGGGGCCCGGTCACCCGTGCCGTCTCTATGCGCCTTTGGCCCGTGGAAATCAAGTCAGGCCGCCAGCGGCACTATCAACTCCGGCCCCTCGGCCCGGTTTGAATTCACCTTGCGGTCCACCCGGTGGCACTGCATCAGCCCGTCAGCGGCAGGCTTCATCAGAACCGCCGCGCCATGCCCGGCCTCGCCCAGCCACAGCGGCCAGTCGGGGGCCTCCAGCATCAGCGCCTCACGGTGATGCAGCCCCTGCATCCCCGGCCCGGCCTCGGTGCTGACAATGGCCACGGTGTCAACCTCGCCCCAAGGCTGCCAGATCCCCGCAAGGGCCATGGGCGCGCCATCGCGCCGCGTGAAATACCACGGCAGCTTGGCCCCATCCTCGCCCGTCTGCCATTCGTAAAACCCACTGGCCGGCACGATACAGCGCCGCGCCCGCACCGCCTCGCGAAAGGCGGGCTTTTGCGCGATCGAATCAGACCGCGCATTGATGATCAGCGGCCCGTCCGTCGGCGTCTTGTACCAGCTTGGGAGAAAGCCCCAGCGCATTGCCCGCAACCGCCGCTGCCCCACATCCGAGGTGACCACCGCCACAGATTGCGTCGGGCAGATGTTGAACCGCGGCCCCACCGGCAGATCATTTCCCGGCACGGCGTCAAACAGCGCCGCCAGCGCCTCATTCGGGTGGGTGATGGTGAAACGCCCGCACATGGGCCAAAAATGGGCCGAATGACCGGGGCTGACAAGGGGGCACCGCAAGGCTTACAGCAGCAAGGCCCCCTCAAGCCGCAACAGCGCGGCCTTTGTTTCCACGCCCCCCGGCGCGGAAAAGCCGCCAAACCAGCCAGACCCGGTGACGCGGTGACACGGAATCACGATGGGCAGCGGATTGGCCCCGCAGGCCTGCCCCACCGCCTGCGCAGGCGCACCAACCGCCTTGGCAATCTCGCCATAGCTGCGCGTCTGGCCATAGGGAATCGCCGCCATCGCCCGGCGCACATCCCGGTGCAGCCCCTGCCCCCAATCCAGCGGCAGGTCGAACACCCGCAACCGCCCGTCGAAATAGGCCCGCATCTGCGCGCCTGCCTCGGCCAAAAGGGCCGACCCGTCCCCCGGATCGGCCCCTGCCAGGGACTTGTCCCATGTCAGCTTCACCAGAACGCCCCCCGCCTCGTGCAGGGTCATCGGGCCAAACGGCCCCTCGACCACCGCCCGATGCGGGCCGTCGCTCATCCCAGGGCGTCGTTGCAGCGCGCGCAGGTCTGGGCGTGCTGATGCGTGCCCACATCGGGCAGCACCTTCCAGCAGCGGGCGCATTTGTCGCCTTCGGCTTCGGCAAAAACCACCGCCACGCCCGCCACATCAGCCAGCTTGAACGCCCCTTCAGGTGCCGCCCCCGCCGTCAGCGCCAAGCCACTGGTGATGCACAGCTCCGAGAAATCGACCGACCCCAGCGCCGCCCGCAGCGCATCATCCTCAACGTAAACTGCCGGTGCCGCCTCCAGCGACGAGCCGATCACCTTGGCCGTCCGCTGCACCTCCAGCGCACCCGTCACCGTGCGCCGCGCCGCCCGGATGCCCGCCCATTTCTTTGCCAAAGCCTCATCCCGCCAGGCGGCAGGCGTCTTTGGCATGTCATGCAGGTGGATGCTGTCGCCGTCATTGGGAAAGCGGCTCAGCCAGACATCCTCGGCGGTGAACACCATGATCGGTGCCAGCCATGTCGTCAGGCGGTGGAACAGCGCATCCATCACCGTGCGGCAGGCGCGGCGGCGCAGACTGCTGGCCGGGTCGCAATACAGCGTGTCCTTGCGGATATCAAAGTAGAAGGCCGACAGATCGCTGGTCGCAAAGGTGAACAGCTTCTGGAACACGCCCTGGAAATCATAGGCGGCATAGCCCTTGCGCACCTCGCCATCCAACTCGGCCAGGCGGTGCAGCACCCAACGCTCCAGTTCCGGCATCTCGGCGGCAGGCACGGCCTCGGCCTCGGTATAGCCCGCCAAAGCCCCCAGCATATAGCGCAGGGTGTTGCGCAGCCGGCGATAGCTGTCGGCCACGCCTTTCAGGATTTCCTTCCCGATCCGCAGGTCCACTGTATAGTCCGATTGCGCCACCCACAGCCGCAGAATATCGGCGCCGTATTCCTCGATCACCTTTTGCGGCGCAACCGTGTTGCCCAGGGATTTGGACATTTTCATGCCCTTTTCATCTAGGGTAAAGCCATGCGTCAGCACCCCGCGATAAGGCGCGCGGCCCTTGGTGCCACAGGCTTGCAACAGGCTGGAGTGGAACCAGCCGCGATGCTGGTCGGTGCCTTCCAGATACAGGTCGGCCAAGCCATCCGCCGTGCCGTCCTTGCGGTCACGCAGCACGAAGGCATGGGTGGAACCAGAGTCGAACCACACATCCAGCACGTCAAAGATCTGGTCATAATCCAACGGATCCACGATGCCCGTCAGCATCTTTTCCTTGAACCCTTGCACATACCAGACATCGGCCCCCTCGGCCTCAAAGGCCGCAACGATGCGGGCGTTCACCTGCGGGTCGCGCAGCAGGAAATCCGCATCCGTGGGTTTCGCCCCCTTTTTCACGAAACAGGTCAGCGGCACACCCCAGGCACGCTGGCGGCTCAGCACCCAATCGGGCCGCGCCTCCATCATCGACTGCAGGCGGTTGCGGCCCGAAACGGGCGTGAACTGCACCAGATCGGTGATCGACTTCAGCGCCCTCTCGCGGATCGTATCGCCATAGCTGCCCATGCCATCGTCCAGCTTGCGGTCAATCGCGGCAAACCACTGCGGCGTGTTGCGATAGATCAGCGGCGCCTTCGACCGCCACGAATGCGGGTAGCTGTGCTTCAGCTTGCCCTTGGCAAACAGTGCGCCGGAATAGGCAAGTTGCTTGATCACAGAGACATTCGCCGGGCCTTCCTTGCCCTCGGGCGTGATGATCTGCTGGCCGCCGAACAAGGGCAGATCGGCGCGATAGCTGCCATCGGCCTCGACATTATAGGTCATCGGCAGGCCGAATTTCTGGCCGATCTGATAGTCGTCATCGCCATGGCTTGGCGCGGTATGCACAAAGCCCGTGCCCGCATCATCGGTGACATGATCGCCCGGCAACATCGGCACGTCAAAATCCCACTCGCCATTGCCGCCCTCGACCCCGCGGAACGGATGGGCCAGGGTCAGGCCCGCCAGATCATTGGCCGACACATCGCACAACCGGCGGATCATCTCGGGGCCAGCAAGCTTGGCTTGCGCAAAGGTCGCCTCGGCCAGCGCATCAGCCACCAGCACACGCTGGCCGATGGTGGCGGTGCTGTCCTCGGGCCGGCCGATGATCTCATACAGGCCATAGCTGATCCCGGGGCCAAAGCTCACCGCCCGGTTTTGCGGGATGGTCCAGGGCGTGGTGGTCCAGATCACCACATCCGTCTTCATCTTGGTGAAAATACTCCCGCCGGAGGCGTCCGACGCCACCACCGGGAACCGCACCCAGATCATATGGCTGGTCACGTCATGATATTCCACCTCGGCCTCGGCCAGGGCGGTCTTTTCCACCGGTGACCACATCACGGGCTTTGACCCCTGATACAGGCTGCCGTTCATCAGAAACTTCATGAACTCCTCGGCGATCACCGCCTCGGCATGGAAATCCATCGTCAGATAGGGCTTGTCCCAGGTGCCGGTCACGCCAAGGCGCTTGAATTCCTCACGCTGAACATCAATCCAGCCTTCGGCAAACTTGCGGCATTCCTGACGAAAGGCGACAATATCCACGTCATCCTTGTTCAGCCCCTTGGCGCGGTATTGCTCCTCGATCTTCCATTCGATCGGCAGGCCGTGGCAATCCCAGCCGGGCACATAGCGGGCGTCAAAGCCCATCATCTGCTGGCTGCGCACCACCATGTCCTTCAGCACCTTGTTCAGCGCATGGCCGATGTGCAGATGACCGTTGGCATAGGGGGGGCCGTCATGCAGCGTAAACGGCTTGCGCCCCGTTTTCTCGCGCAGGCGGTCATAGACGCCAATCCGCTCCCAACGGGCCAGCCATTCCGGCTCACGCTGCGGCAGGCCCGCGCGCATCGGGAAATCGGTTTCGGGCAGAAAAACAGTGTCGCGGTAATCGGCTGCGGTTTCGGGGCCAGCGGTCTCGGTCGTCTCGGCGCACATGGCGGAATTCCTATGAACAGGGTCAGATGGATGCGGGCGGCCGCCTGGCCAGTGCCCCGCGCGTGAAAATTGCCCCGGACGCTCTGACAACGGTCAGAACGCCGGGCGGCTAATTCGCGCTATGATCAGGATCATCCACATCGCCCGCCTTATATTGCGCGCGCTTTGGGGTGTAAACTGTGGCAAAGCCGCTTTGGCACATGGAAAACTCTGCGCTTTGCCCTAATCTTGCCCCAGACAAGGAGAGACAGATGAAAGAGCCATCCATCAACGTGCTGGGCAGTGATTTGCAGCCCTGCTCGACCCAGCCGATGACGGGGTTTTTCCGCAACGGCTGTTGCGATACCGGGCCGATGGATCAGGGCCTGCACACCGTCTGCGCCGTGATGACGGCCGAGTTTCTGGCGCTGTCGAAATATCTGGGCAATGACCTGTCCACCCCCCGCCCCGAATACGGCTTTGCCGGGCTGAAACCGGGTGATCAGTGGTGCCTTTGCGCAGGCAGGTTCCTGCAAGCGCATGAGGAAGGCGCCGCCCCGCAGGTGCGGCTGAAATCGACCCATGCCAAAGCGCTGCAAATCGTCCCCGCCGAGGTGCTGCGGCTTTACGCCATCGACACCGCCGACTAGCCCGCCGCGCCACCGGGGGGCTGCGGCAGCACGCCCCCTTGCCCTGCCCCGGCGCCAGGCAGACAGTCGCGGTCATGATACCGCCGCGCTTTGACATCACCCCCGCCCAGATCGACGCCGTCGTGACCGAATTCTATGCCTGCGTGCGCCTGCACCCCGGCCTTGGCCCGGTCTTTGCCGCCCATGTTGCCGACTGGCCAACGCATGAGGAAAAGATCAGCCGCTTCTGGCGCAATGCGATCTTGTTTGAACGCGCCTATGACGGCAACCCGATGGCTGTGCATCTGGCCGCAGGCGATGTGCGCGCGCCGATGTTCGATGTCTGGCTGGGCCTGTTCGATTCGGTCCTGCGCCGCACCCTGCCCGAAGCCACCGCCGCCGCATGGTCGGCCCTTGCCCACCGGATCGGGCGCGGCATGCGCATGGGTGTGCAAGACCGCGACCAACCCGCCGGGGCACCCAAGCTGTTCTGACCCGACGCCAAGGAAAAAGCCCCCGCCGCCACTGCGACAGGGGCTATGACTGGGGCTATCACTCGGGCCATCATTGGGGCGGTCACCGGTGCCCGCACCCACAGACGCGCGGCGCGTCTATACCTTCATGTCAAAGCCCAAGTGCTTGGCGACGGTGAAGATATCCTTGTCGCCACGGCCACACATATTCATCACGATGATATGGTCACTGGGCAGCGTTGGCGCGATCTTCATCACATGGGCCAGCGCATGGCTCGGCTCCAGCGCCGGGATGATGCCCTCCAGCGCGCAAGACAGCTGGAACGCCTCCAGCGCCTCGGCATCGGTGATGCTGACATATTTCGCCCGCCCCGTATCATGCAGCCAGGCATGTTCCGGCCCGATGCCGGGGTAATCAAGGCCCGCGCTGATCGAAAAGCCTTCCAGAATCTGGCCATCGTCATCTTGCAACAGATAGGTGCGGTTGCCATGCAGCACGCCCGGGCGCCCGCCGGTCAGGCTGGCGCAATGCTGCATCCGGTCATCCACGCCCTTGCCGCCCGCCTCGACCCCGATGATGTTCACCGAAGGATCGTCCAGGAAGGGGTAGAACAGCCCCATCGCATTCGATCCGCCCCCGATGGCCGCGATCACCGTATCGGGCAAGCGGCCCTCGCCCTCTTGCTCGGCCAGTTGCCAGCGCACTTCCTTGCCGATGATGCTTTGGAAATCGCGCACCATCGCCGGATAGGGCGCAGGCCCCGCCACCGTGCCGATGCAATAGAACGTGTCGCGCACATTGGTCACCCAGTCGCGCAGCGCATCGTTCATCGCATCCTTCAGCGTGCCCCGGCCCGAGGTCACCGGCACCACCTCGGCCCCCAGCAGACGCATGCGGAACACGTTGGGCGCCTGCCGTTCCACATCATGCGCGCCCATATAGACCACGCATTTCAGACCGAACTTGGCACAAACCGTGGCCGTCGCCACCCCATGCTGGCCCGCCCCGGTTTCGGCGATGATCCGGGTCTTGCCCATGCGCCGCGCCAGAATGATTTGGCCCAACACATTGTTGATCTTGTGTGCGCCGGTGTGGTTCAACTCGTCGCGCTTCATATAGATCTTCGCGCCACCCAGATGGGTGGTCAGCCGCTCTGCATAATACAGCGGGCTGGGGCGGCCCACATAATGCTTCCACAGATCATCCATCTCGGCCCAGAAACTGGGGTCGGTCTTGGCGAATTCGTAACGCTCTTCCAGTTCAAGGATCAGCGGCATCAGCGTTTCCGAAACAAAACGCCCGCCAAAAATGCCAAAGCGTCCGGCCTCATCCGGCCCGGTCATAAAGCTGTTGATTCCGTCTTCGGCCATCGCCCGTCTCCCACACTGTTGCGCCTTACCTAGCGCGCCCATGGCACTGGGTAAAGCCGCCCCGCCGCATTGCGATAACGCTTTCGTGACCGGGGCCGCTGAAACTTGGCCCCGCCGTCGCATCGTAGCTGCCCTGCACCGGCCGATCCCGGCCAAACCGACACAAGAAACCGGAGTGACCCATGACCCGCATCGCAGCCCTTCTGCTGGCCACCACCGCAACCACCACCGCACTCATCGCCGCCCCCACCCATGCCGAAACCGCCATCGGCCTGACGGGCGAGCGCACCTTGGTGATGATCGACACCACCACCGCCACCGTCACCGGCAGCGTCGAGGTGCAGGGCGTTGACCGCCTGCTGGGCATCGACTACCGCCCCGCCACCATGGCGGTGATCGGTGTGACCGCAGATCAGGCCATTGTCGTGATCGACCCGATGACCGGCACCACCACCGCCCTGTCAGACATGGCGGTAAAACTGGACATCGCCACAGATGCCCCGGTGATCGTCGATGTGAACCCGGCCGCCGACCGGCTGCGCTTCATGTCGGGGCTGACCAATCACCGCATCAACATGGATACGGGCGATGTCACGGTTGACGGCGCGCTGAACTGGGAACCGGGCGATGCCAATGCCGCCACCCCCCCGATGGTCGCCGCCACCGGCTATACCAACAGCTATGGCACGCCGGAAAAGACCCAGATGTTCAACATCGACAGCGGCTTGTCGGCCCTGCTTCAGCAAACCGCCCCGAATGACGGCACCAACAAGACCATCGGAACGCTTGGCGTCACGCTGCAAGGCCCGGTCGCGCTGGATGTGGCCACCGATGCGGCAGGCACCAACACGGTCTGGCTGGCGGCCAATGGCGGGTTGCACACCGTCGATCTGGCCAGCGGGGCCGTCACGCAAAGCTGGGCGATCACGGGCACCGACATGCCCCTGCGCGACCTGACGGTTCTGCCTGCACAGTAACGGGGCATCACCTGCCGCGGCCAGCCCCGGCTGGCAGCGGCGCCAAGGGGGCTGTCGGCCCCCTCGGCCTGTTTCGGGCCTTGCCCCCAAGGATATTTTGCGTGTGAAAGGCCATGGGTCAGAAAGCCACAGGGCGGCGGGCAGGATCAGTCGAGCATCTTCTTGTAGCCCAGATGGCTGGGCGCATAGCCCAGACGATCATAAAAGGCATGGGCGCGCAGGCGGCTTTTGTCAGTGGTCAACTGTACCATCCTTGCGCCCGCCGCCCGTGCGCGGGCCTCGGCCTCGGCCATCAGCGCGGCCCCGATGCCCTGGCCGCGCAGATCCGGCACGGTGCGCACCGCCTCGACCAAGGCGCGGGTCATGCCCTGACGCGACAGGCCGTCAAGAATGGTCAATTGGCAGGTGGCGACCACCCTGCCCCCGGTTTCTGCGACGATGATCTGATGCATGGGCTGGGCGGCGATCCGATCAAAGGCCGCCAGATAGGGGGCCAGATCGGCGCTTTCACGGCCCTGTCCCAAAGGGTCATCTGCCAGCATGGCAACAAGGGCAGGCAGATCGGCGCGGGTGGCGGTGCGAAAGAGCATGCCGGACACCTAGCGCAGGATCGGCACGGCGCTTTCCGCGCGTCGGGTGGCCTGAACAAAGGCGGCAATCCGCCCCGCATCCTTGACACCCGGCGCAGATTCCACACCGGACGAGACATCAACCTGCCGGGCATTGGTCAGGCGGATCGCCTCGGCCACAGTCTCGGGGGTCAGCCCACCTGCCAGCATCCACGGCCGCAGCCAACGCCGTTGCGCCACCAGCCGCCAGTCAAACGACAGGCCATTGCCCCCCGGCAAATCGGCCCCCTTGGGCGGCTTGGCATCGACCAAAATCTGATCGGCCACCAGCGAATAGTCGAAAACCGCCGCCAGATCGCCCTCATCCGCCACACCCACCGCCTTCATCACCGGCAGGCCATAGCGGGCGCGCACTTCGGCCACGCGGTCAGGGCTTTCGTGCCCATGCAGTTGCAACATATCCAGCGGCACCTGATCGACGATGGCATCCAGCGTCGCATCATCGGCATCAACCACCAGCGCCACCTTGGCCAAGCCCACGGGGGCCGCATGGGCCAGCGCGCGCGCCTGTGGCAAGGTCACATTGCGCGGGCTTTTGGGGAAAAAGACGAAACCGGCATAAGCCGCCCCCGCCGATGCCACAGCCGCAACATCGGCCAGCGTGCGCAGCCCGCAAATCTTGACGCGAATGTCTGCCATTCTTAGCTGGCCTTGCGCTTGTCCAGCAGGGCCAGAACATCATCTGACTGGTCGGGCTTGGTGTCCCGCATCACCGCCAGTTCCCGCTCCAGCCGCGCAACCTCTTTGGTGCGGGTCGCCGCAGTGGCGCGGTGCTTGTGCTCGCGGAACCATTCCCAGACAAAACCGATCAGAATGCCCGCAATGATGCCGCCAAAGATAACGGCATAGAGCGGCACGGTGAGGCGCCATTCCACCCCGGCAAAGGCGGCCAGATTGGCGGGCAACACCTCCAGCGTCACGGCATCGCGGTTGGCCAGCGCAATGGTCACCAGAACAATCGCCAGCACAGCCAAAAGCAGATAACGCAGCATGCGGATCATGGAACAACCTTTCCTTGCCAGTCCCAAAGGACAGTCCAGACCCCGACTATCGGACGGGAGGGCGGCAGGTGCAAGGGTGAAGCGGGCTTAACCCTTGCCGTTCAGCCGGTCGCGCAAAAGTTTGCCCGTCTTGAAGAAGGGCACTTTCTTGTCCTCAACCTGCACCGCTTCACCGGTGCGGGGGTTGCGGCCCACGCGCGCATCCCGCGACTTGACCGAAAAGGCGCCAAAGCCGCGCAATTCCACCCGGTCCCCGCTGGCCAAGGCCTCGATGATCTCTTCAAAGACCGTGTTCACGATCCGCTCGACATGCCGTTGTGTCAGATGCGGATTTTCATCTGCAATTTTCTGGATCAGTTCCGACCGGATCATCCGCAGTGTCCCCCCTGTGGTCAGCCCGCCCTGCGCGGTCGCCACGCTGTTCTTATTCAGAGACTATAGGCAAAAACAATCGCTTCACACAAACGAAAAGGCGCACAGGCCCCGAGCCAAGCAAAAAGGCCCCGTCCGAAGACGGGGCCTTTTCTATCCAAAAGGACAGGTTTTATCAGTTCCGGTCGCCCTTCAGCGCCGCGCCAAGGATATCCCCCAGTGATGCACCCGAATCGGACGAGCCATACTGTTCCACGGCTTCTTTCTCTTCAGCGATCTCGCGCGCCTTGATCGACAGGCCCAGACGGCGGGTCTTCGGATCGATGTTGGTCACGCGCACGTCAACCTTGTCACCAACCGAGAACCGCTCGGGGCGCTGGTCGCCACGGTCACGGCTCAGGTCCGAACGACGGATGAACGACTTGGCACCGTTGTATTCCACTTCGATGCCGCCATCTTCGATCGCGGTCACTTCCACGGTCACAATCGACCCACGCTTCACGCCGTCAACGGCATCGGTAAAGGTGTCGTCGCCCAGGGCCTTGATCGACAGCGAGATACGCTCTTTCTCGACGTCAACTTCCGACACGCTGGCCTTGACCACATCGCCCTTGCGGTAGTTCGCAATGGCATCTTCGCCACGCTGGTCCCACGACAGGTCCGACAGGTGAACCATGCCGTCGATGTCGTTTTCCAGACCCACGAACAGACCGAATTCGGTGATGTTCTTGACTTCGCCCTCGATGGTCGAGCCAACGGGGTGGGTCTCGGCGAACACTTCCCACGGGTTGCGCATGGTCTGCTTCAGGCCCAGCGACACGCGACGCTTGGCGCTGTCGATTTCCAGAACCATGACATCGACTTCCTGGCTGGTCGAAACGATCTTGCCGGGGTGGACGTTTTTCTTGGTCCAGGACATTTCCGAAACGTGCACCAGACCTTCGACCCCGGCTTCCAGCTCTACAAAGGCGCCGTAATCGGTGATGTTGGTCACGCGGCCCTTGTGAACCGAACCCAGCGGATAGGCCTTTTCAACCACATCCCACGGATCGTCCTGCAGCTGCTTCATGCCCAGGCTGATGCGGTGGGTGTCTTTGTTGATCTTGATGACCTGAACCTTGACGGTCTCGCCAATCGCCAGAATTTCCGACGGGTGGTTCACACGGCGCCATGCCATGTCGGTGACGTGCAGCAGGCCGTCGACGCCGCCCAGATCAACGAACGCACCATATTCGGTGATGTTCTTGACCACGCCATCCACGGTCTGACCTTCGGTCAGGTTGCCGATGACTTCGGCGCGCTGTTCGGCGCGGCTTTCTTCCAGAATCGCGCGGCGCGACACAACGATGTTGCCACGGCGACGGTCCATTTTCAGGATCTGGAAGGGCTGCTTCATCCCCATCAGCGGGCCAGCGTCACGCACCGGGCGGACATCAACCTGGCTGCCGGGAAGGAAGGCAACAGCGCCGCCCAGATCAACCGTAAAGCCACCTTTGACACGGCCAAAGATCGCGCCATCGACGCGCTGTTCCGAGGCATAGGCTTTTTCCAGACGGTCCCACGCTTCTTCGCGGCGGGCTTTGTCACGGCTGATGACAGCTTCGCCACGGGCGTTCTCGACGCGGTCCAGATAGACCTCGACTTCGTCGCCAACTTCGATCGAAGGCGCTTCGCCGGGGTTTGCAAATTCTTTCAGATCAACGCGGCCTTCCATTTTATAGCCGACGTCGATGATGGCCTGGCCCGCTTCGATCGCGATGACACGGCCTTTGACAACAGAACCCTCTTCGGGGGTGTCAATCTCAAAGCTCTCTTTCAAGAGGGCTTCGAATTCGTCCATAGATGCTTTAGCGCACATGCAGTTATCGTCCTTTTTCAGTGTTTTCTGGCCTTGCGGTTGGCTCCGCCGGTCTTTGGTGGCCCTGATCCCGGTCAATGACCAAAAACGACTCAGCCCGGAAAACCGGCCAAGATCGCGCGCGTCAGGATGGGGGGCCTATAGACCCATTCCACCCCGCTGGCAAGCAAAAGGGGCCCACCCCAGCGGCAGGCCCCCAATAAATGCTGGTCATTCCGCCACAGGCGTCAGGCGACCTGCTTGACCAGCTCGTCCAACGGCTTGCGCACCTTTTTCATGCCGGCCAGCCAGTCGCCCTCGGCGGCGCGATAGCCCAGGGGCAACAGCGTGACAGACCGCAGGCCGCGCGCGCGCAGGCCCAGAATCTCATCCACCTTGGCCGGATCAAAGCCTTCCATCGGGGTGGCATCCACCTCTTCAAAGGCGGCGGCAGTCACGCCAATGCCAAAGGCGATATAGGCCTGACGCGCCGCATGTTCGAAATTCTCATCGGCACTGCGCGGCAGATACATGCCCTTCAGACGGTCGTAATAGGCGCTCAGGGTTTCGGATTTGCCGCGCTGACGCTCGGTCTCGGCCACCACGGCGTCAATCCGCTCGGCGGTGTAATTGTCCCATGCGGCAAAGACCAGAACATGGCTGCCATCGGTGATCTGCGCCTGATCATAGCCGGCGGCCCGCAGCTTGGCCTTGACCTCGGGGTTGGTCACCACGATCACTTCAAACGGTTGCAACCCGCTGGATGTGGGGGCAAGGCTGATGGCCTCCAGAATACGGTCCAGCTTGTCCTGCGGCACCGATTTCGACGGGTCCATCTTCTTGGTGGCATAGCGCCAGTTCAGCTTATCGTGCAAAATCATGATCTTCGGCCTTCCTCGGCCCCGGTTTTGGGGCGGTTTCTCTTGGCCAGACAGATAAGCCCTTTGCCCCAAAGCACAAGGCAACCAGATGCAGAGGCGTTGTGCATTCCTGCGCAGGCCTTGGCGCTTGCGCTTAGCCCGCCAGCGCCTTGGCCACGGCGGCCAGGGCCTGTTCGGTCGCCTCGGCAATGGTCAGATCGCTGGTATCAAGAAGCAGCGCATCGGCGGCAGCGCACATCGGCGCATCGGCCCGGCCTGCATCTCGCGCGTCGCGTTCCTTGACCGCGGCCAGCACCTTGGCCTGATCGCCCCCCAGTTCCAGCCAGCGGCGGTGCGCCCGCACCTCGGGGCTGGCCGTCACAAACAGCTTCACCTCGGCCTCGGGGCAGATCACCGTGCCGATGTCGCGCCCATCCAGCACCGCGCCGCCTTCGCGTCGGGCAAACCGGCGCTGAAAGTCCAGCAGGGCGGCCCGCACCTCGGGGATCACCGCCACCCGGCTGGCCGCCTGCCCGGCCTCAAGGCTGCGCAGATCGTCGCGCGCCAGATCCTCGGCCGTCAGGGTCTGGGCCGCGGTCACAGGATCGCCGCCCTTGACCGCCACGGCGCGGTATAGCGCCCCGGTGTCCAGATGCGCCAACCCGAACCGCGCGGCCACGGCCCGGCTGATCGTGCCCTTGCCCGCAGCGGCGGGGCCATCAATGGCGACGGTAAAGATCATGCGTGCTCGGCCTTTCGTTAAGAATGGGTAAAATTAGCTGGCTAAGACCTTGATTTTTATGAGTCGATAAGTTGTCTCTGGCAGAGACAGCCGTGCCTTAGCCCCGACGGATCGCCGCCCCCAGACCATTCATCAATCCTTCAAAAATGGGGAAAGAGGTGACAATCGGGCTGCCATCATCCACCGCAATCTCGGTTTTCGAGGCCATGCCAGCAATCAGGAAAGACATCGCGATCCGATGATCCAGATGGGTCTGACAGGTCGCCCCCCCCGGCATCCCCCCCGGCCCCATCCCGTGCACGATCAGCGTGTCCTCGTCTTCCTCGATCTTCACGCCACAAGCCTCCAGCCCCCGCGCCATCGCGTCGATCCGGTCGCTCTCCTTGACCCGCAGTTCCTTGACCCCCCGCATCACCGTCTTGCCCGTCGCAAAGGCCGCGACCACCGACAGGATCGGGTATTCATCAATCATGCTCGGCGCCCTCTCCTCGGGCACCTCGATCCCCTGCATCGCATCCGAAAAGCGCACCCGCAGATCCGCCACCGGCTCGCCGCCCTCTTCACGCGGGTTCAGGAAGTCGATCTTCGCGCCCATCTCGACCAGCGTGATATAAAGCCCATTCCGCGTCAGGTTCTGGCTGACCCCCGGCACGGTGATATCAGACCCCTCGACAATCAGCGCCGCACAGGTCGGAAAGGCCGCCGAGGACGGATCGCGCGGAACAGCCACCGTCTGCGGCCGCAACTCGGGCCGCCCTTGCAGGGTGATGACATGGCCTTCACTGGTCTTTTCGACGTTCAGCGTGGCCCCAAAGCCCACCAGCATCCGTTCCGAATGGTCGCGCGTGGGTTCGCGTTCAATCACCACCGTTTCACCCGGCGCATTCAAACCTGCCAGCAGCACCGCCGATTTCACCTGCGCACTGGCCACCGGCAGCGCATAGCGGACCGGCACCGGATGGGCCGCCCCCACCACCGTCATCGGCAACCGCCCCCCCTTGCGCCCATAGGCCTGCGTGCCGAACAGCGACAGCGGATCGGTCACCCGCCCCATCGGCCGCTTGCGCAACGATGCGTCGCCGGTAAAGGTGGCCGTGATCGGCGAGGTTGCCATCGTGCCCATGATCAGCCGCACCCCGGTGCCCGAGTTGCCGCAATCTATCACATCGGCCGGTTCGGAAAAGCCACCGACACCCACCCCATGCACCGACCACGCCCCCGGCCCATGTTGGGTGACAGTCGCGCCAAAGGCCCGCATGGCCGCGGCGGTATCCAGCACATCCTGCCCTTCCAGCAATCCGCTGATCCGGGTTTCCCCCACCGCCATCGCGCCAAAGATCAGCGCCCGGTGCGAGATCGACTTGTCGCCCGGAACCGCAGCATCACCCTTCAGGGGGCCGCATTTCGCGGAAATCATCGGTTGTGCTTCGCCATGGCCTGACATTGGGATCTCCCGCAAGTGAATGGATGCCTGATAGCGCAAGCAAAGCCACGGGTCCATGGGGGGTTGAAGCCTGCGGCGCGCGGGTCATATTCTTTGGATGAACCGACGCAGCCTTATCAAGGGAACCGCTTTGCTGGCTGCCACCGCAGCCATTGGCGGCACGGCCATGACCCCACGCAAGAACCGCTATTACGCCGGGCCTGTCAGCGACCATTTCGACGGCACCCGCTTTTTCAATCCCGGCGGGCAACCGCCACGGGGCGGGCTTGATCTGCTGAAATGGAAGCTGAACGGGCAAAAGCAGGTTTGGCCTGAGGCCGTGCCTTTGCCCGCCAAGGCACAGCCCGCAACCGCGCATGATGACCTGCGGATCACCATGGTGGGCCATGCCACGATGCTGATCCAGACGGCGGGGCTGAACATCCTGACCGATCCGGTCTGGTCAGATCGCGCCAGCCCGCTGGCCTTTGCAGGGCCAAAGCGGGTGACAGAACCGGGCATCGCCTTTGCCGATCTGCCCAAGGTCGACCTGATCCTGCTAAGCCACAATCACTATGACCATCTGGATCTGGTCACGTTGAAATCGCTGAACCAGGGCCATGCGCCGCAGATCATCACGCCTTTGGGAAATGATGCGATCCTGCGCCCCGATCTGCCAGAGGCGCGGATCGAGACCCGCGACTGGGATGAGGCCGCGCCATTTGGCCCGGTGACCGTGCATGTCGAGCCCTGCCATCACTGGTCGGCGCGCGGTGTGGCCGACCGCTCGATGGCCCTGTGGGCGGCCTTTGTGATCGAAGGACCAGCGGGCAAGATCCTGCATATCGGGGATACGGGCTTTGATGAAGGCAGGCCCTATCGCCGGGTGCGCGACAAGCATGGGCCGATGGATCTGGCGATCTTGCCAATCGGTGCCTATGAGCCGCGCTGGTTCATGCGCGCCCAGCATCAGAACCCGGAAGAAGCCGTCAAAGGCATGCAGATCTGCGGGGCGCGCCATGCGGTCGGCCATCATTGGGGCACGTTCCAACTGACCGATGAAGCGCGGGACGACCCGCCCAAGGCGCTGACGGCGGCGCTGATGGCGCAAGACCTGCGGGCCGAAAGGTTTCAGCCGCTGGCCCCTGCACAGGTTTGGACACGGCCCGTGGCGTAACGGGGGTCAGATCCGGCGAAAGGTCAGGTAGTGCGGCGCGCGCCCCTCTCGCAGGGCCTTTTGTTCATAGCGGGTTGGCAGCCAATCCTCCCAAGCGTCGCCCTTCCCCGTCTGCGCCACCAGCGTGAACCCTGCGGGCGGCACTTCCTCCAGCGTTTGGCGGACGTAATCGGGAATATCGGTGGCCACCCGAAACTCGGCGCCCGGCTTTAACACGCGCGCCAGTTCCAGCAGATAGCCGGGGGTGACAAAGCGACGGCGGTGGTGGCGGGCCTTGGGCCAAGGGTCGGGATAGTTCAGAAACGCCTTGTCAAGGCAGGCATCGGGCAGCACGTCGAACAGATCGCGCACATCGCCGGGATGAATGGTCAGGTTCTGCACCCCGGCCTGACGGATTTTCCCCAGCAGCATCGCAATGCCATTGACGAAAGGTTCGCATCCGATCAGGCCGATATCTGGATAGCGCGCGGCCATATGCACCAGATGCTCGCCCCCGCCAAAACCAACCTCCAGCCAGATGGGGCGCGGGCTGGCAAAGATCGCCGCCGGGTGCAATACTGTGCGGGTCGGGTTTTCTTCTTGCGTGACCTGTTTCAGGCGCAAGGCCTCAAGATCATTGGCAAGGTAATCTTTCTGGCTGGCGCGCAGCGTCTTGCCATGCACCCGTCCATAGAAATTGCGGCGTTGTTCCGGTTCGGCCATCTGTCGCCCTCCTGATCCGG
The DNA here is from genome assembly GCF_036553525.1 of Pseudotabrizicola sp. L79. Taxonomy (NCBI): domain Bacteria; kingdom Pseudomonadati; phylum Pseudomonadota; class Alphaproteobacteria; order Rhodobacterales; family Paracoccaceae; genus Pseudotabrizicola; species Pseudotabrizicola sp. L79. Next base: position 73,837 of record NZ_JAZHDA010000052.1, read on the forward strand.
GGCGTCTTGTCAGCACAGCCACGCGGGGTCAAGCCACGACTGCCAATGGTCCGCAATCAGCGGCCCAAAATGGCGGGGTGGACCGCGCCCTTGACCCCAAGGGCGCGGCCGTGTGTCAGACGGCTTTCTTCAAAGCGTCGATCAGATCGACCTGTTCCCAGCTGAACCCGCCATCTGCCTCGGGGGCGCGGCCAAAATGGCCATAAGCCGCGGTGCGGGCATAGATCGGGCGGTTCAGGTTCAGATGGGTGCGAATGCCACGCGGCGTCAGATCCATGCAGGCCGCAACCGCCTGTTCGATGCGTGCATCCGGCACCTGACCAGTGCCATGGGTATCGACATAGATCGACAGGGGCTTGGCCACGCCGATGGCATAGGACACCTGCAAGGTGCAGCGGTCTGCCAGACCCGAGGCCACAACGTTCTTGGCCAGATAGCGCGCGGCATAGGCGGCCGAACGGTCAACCTTGGTCGGATCCTTGCCCGAGAAAGCCCCACCACCATGCGGGGCCGCACCGCCATAGGTATCGACGATGATCTTGCGCCCGGTCAGACCCGCATCCCCATCGGGGCCGCCGATCACAAAAGTGCCGGTCGGGTTCACCCACCATTCGGTCTTTTCGGTGATCCAGCCCGAGGGCAGGATTTCGCGGATATAGGGTTCGACGATCGCGCGGATGTCATCCGATGTCTGCGCGGCATCGGCATGCTGGGTTGACAGCACGATCGAGGTGACTTCCACCGGCTTGCCATCTTCATAGCGCAGCGACAGCTGTGATTTGGCATCGGGGCGCAGGGTCGGCTCTTGCCCGGATTTGCGCACCTCGGCCAGACGGCGCAGGATGGCATGGGAATACAGGATCGGTGCCGGCATCAACTCGGCCGTTTCGCGGCAGGCATAGCCGAACATGATGCCCTGATCACCCGCGCCATCGCGGTCAACGCCTTGGGCGATATGGGCCGATTGCGGGTGCAGGAAGTTCGAGACCTCAAGGGTGTTCCAGTGGAACTCGTCCTGTTCATACCCGATGTCGCGCACGCAATCGCGCACGATCTGGTCAACCCGATCCATCATTCGGCCCAGATTGGCCTTGTCGGCAAGGCCGACTTCGCCCCCGACAACCACACGGTTGGTGGTGGCAAAGGTTTCGCAGGCAACGCGGGCGTTCGGCTCTTCGGTCAAAAAGGCATCGAGGATGGCGTCGGACACGCGGTCACAGACCTTGTCCGGGTGCCCCTCGGAAACGGATTCCGAGGTAAAAACATAATTCTTGCGCGACATTGGGAAGTGCTCCGTTGGTTGATCCCCGCCACGCCAGGAAGCCGTTGTGGCAGTTCTTGCCCGATGCCACTAGACCTTTGCGGGCTGAACTTCAACCCGGCTTGCGCCGCCATGGCCAACGCGACGCAAGGAACAGCCCAAAAAGCAACACCCAGGCCATCAGATCGCCATATCGGGCATAGGCCGTTGCCGGCAAGGCAGGGCCAAGCCCCGCCACATCCAGAGCGCCGGCTTGGGCAAAGGGCAGTTGCTGCACCACACCGCCACGCGCATCAATCACCGCTGTCACCCCGGTATTGCCAACCCGCACCAGCGGCAGGCCCATTTCGATGGCCCGAAGGCGCGACAACTGAAAATGCTGGAACGGGCCGGTAAAGGGGCCAAACCACGCATCGTTGGTGATCTGCAAGATCCAGTCGGGCCGGGCCACGCTGCGGGGGATGGCGGGAAACACCGCCTCGTAGCAGATCAGCGGCAGCACATGGCCCAGATCTGGCCCCAGATCCAGCACCGCAGGCCCCGGCCCAGCCGAATAGCCGTTGCCCACCTGCGCCGCAAAGGCGCCGATGCCAAACCAGTTCCACAGCACATCGCCCAAGGGCATGTATTCCCCAAAGGGCACCAAATGATGCTTGTCGTAGCTGGCGACCACTTGGCCCGCGCCCTGCACCACGCGCAGGCTGTTCCAGCCCTGCTCGCCCTCGACCCGCTGGATGCCGATGGCCACCGGTTTGCCCGATGATGCGGCGGTGATGATGCTGGGCACCTCGGGCGAATATTCGAACAGATAGGGAATTGCGGTTTCGGGCCAGATTGTCAGATCGGCAGGGGTGCCTGCGCGGGTCAGATCAAGTTGGCGTTGAAACAGGATGCGGGCCTGATCGGGGTCCCATTTCAGCGATTGCGCAGCGGCGGGTTGCACAAGCCGCAAGGTAACCGGCCGCATCGGGGTCTCGGGGGCCTGGGCCTGCGTCAGCCCAACAGCCATGGCCCCGGCCACCAGCGCGGCTGCGCCCGCCCCGCCCCAAAGCCGGTTCAGCAGCGGCAGGGCGGCGGCCAGCAGCGTCAGCACGGTCAGGCCGGTTGCGCCGACATACGCGGCCATGTGCTCGACCGGCGTGCCCAGCCACAGATGCCCCACCAACCCCCAGGGAAAGCCCGTAAAGATGTGGCCCCGCAGCAACTCGACCCCGGCCAGCAAGGCCACCAGCCCCAACAGACGCTGCGGGAAACAAGTGGCAACAGCGGCGGCGGCGGCCCAGAACAGGCCCAAGCCAAAGGCCATCAGCGCAAAGGCAAAGGGTGCCATCCAGCCATAGACCCACGGATCAACAAAGAACGGATACACGATCCAGTTCAGATAGGTGCCGAAATATCCGGCCCCGACAAACCATCCCGCCCACCACCCCATCGCGGGCGAGGCTGCGCGCGACATCCGCCACAGGGCCCAGATCAGGCCCGGAAAGGCCAGATACCACGCCAGCAGCGGCGCCTGAGACAGCGCCACGCTGGCCCCGGCAAGGACATGCCACCCGGCCTGTCGCCAGCCCGGGAAAGCCGCAAAGAGGGGTTTCAGCCTCAAGATGCCTTGGTTTCAGCTTCGGTCGCGGCAAAGCCCGGCAGGCGCACACGCAGACGCTTGATCCGGCGCGGATCGGCATCGACGATTTCGAATTCGGCCCCGGTTTCATGCGGCACGATTTCACCCCGTGCGGGCACTCGGCCAATGCGCACAAAGACAAGGCCGCCCAGCGTGTCAATCTCGCTGTCTTCCTCGACATCACGCAGTTTCAGGCCAATGGCGGACTCAAATTCTTCCAGCGGTGCGGTGGATTGGGCCAGGAAGACGCCGGGCTTTTCCTCTTTCCACAGCGCGCCTTCGACTTCGTCGTGTTCGTCCTCGATTTCACCAATCACCGTTTCGATCAGGTCTTCGATGGTCACCAGACCATCAACCCCACCGTATTCGTCGATCACCAAAGCCATATGCACCCGTTCGCGCTGCATCTTTTGCAGCAGCACGCCGATCGGCATCGACGGGGGCGCATAAAGCAGCGGGCGCAGCAACTTGCGCACCGAAAAGCGGCCCGACGCCCCGAACCCGTGCTGCAGTGCCACGTCTTTCAGCAAGATCAGGCCCTGCGGATGGTCCATCGTGCCCTTGTAAACCGGCAGGCGCGAAAAGCCCTGCTCGCGGAACACCTCGACCAGTTCATCGCGACCGATGTCGATGGGCACGGCCACGATTTCAGCCTTGGGAATCGCCACATCATCAACCCGCAGGCGACGCAGCACACCCAAGCCCATCATGCCCCCGGCCGCAGGAACAATGGCTTCTTCCGGCTGCTCGGTGGCGGCGGGGCTGTCTGCCCCTGAAAACGCGCCAAACAATCGTCCTAAAAAGCTTTTCTGAGGAGGCTCGGCGCCTTCGCCCAGTTCATCAAACTGCGCGCCCTGCGCTGCAGTCGATCCGTCGTTACTACTGCCCATCTGTCCTTTTCCGGCCACGTCCCTGTTCAGGGCACCAAGCTAATATGGATTATCCAGACCGAGACTTTCAAGTATGGCGACCTCATGGGCCTCCATCACCTCGGCATCGGCGTCGTCTATATGGTCATACCCAAGCAAATGCAGAAGCCCATGCACGATTAAATGTGTGACATGGGCAGAGAATGGCTTATCCGCCTCGGCCGCCTCGCGCGCGCAGGTTTCATAGGCCAGGGCAACATCGCCCAGTTCTTCGGGATCATCGGCAGTGCCAGCCTCAACCGGCTGCGGTTCCGCGCCCGGCGTGTCGGGCGCGCGATCTTCGGATGGCCAGCTGAGCACATTGGTGGGCTGCGGCTTGCCCCGGAAATCGGCATTCAGCGCCGCAATCCGCGTATCATCACAGGCCAAGACACATAAGGTCAGGCCCTGTTCAGGCAGGTTCAAATGGTGAAAGGTGGCGCGTGCAGCGATTTGGCAAAGGTCGTCCAGACCCATTGCCTCCCAGCGGCTATCTTCGATGATGCAATCGACCAAGGGTTCCATGGCCTGCGCCCTATCTCAACCCTTGGTCAACTGCAATTGCCTTTGCTGCCCGACGGTCCTTAGCCTTGCGTGGTTTCATTGGCCTCATAGGCCTCGATGATCCGCGCAACCAAGGGGTGGCGCACGACATCTTTCGAGGTGAAGTAGTTGAAGGTGACACCCTTGACGCCTTTCAGAATGCGCTCGGCCTCTTGCAGGCCCGAGGGCACGCCGCGCGGCAAGTCGATCTGCGTGCGATCGCCGGTAATGACCATGCGGCTGCCTTCGCCCAGACGGGTCAGAAACATCTTCATCTGCATGGTGGTGGCGTTCTGCGCCTCATCCAGCACGACAAAGGCGTTGGAAAGGGTGCGACCGCGCATGAAGGCCAGCGGGGCAATCTCGATCCGCTTTTCCTCCATCAGCTTTTGCACCTGTTTGGCGGGCAGAAAGTCGTTCAGCGCGTCATAAAGCGGCTGCATATAGGGATCGACTTTTTCCTTCATGTCGCCGGGCAGAAAGCCAAGGCGTTCGCCCGCCTCGACCGCCGGGCGTGACAGGATGATCTTTTCAACGGCACCCGAGATGAACATCGTCACCCCGACCGCCACTGCAAGATAGGTTTTGCCAGTGCCGGCCGGGCCAATGCCAAAGCCAAGCTCATTCTGGAACAGATTGGCGACATAGGCCTTTTGCGCCTCGGTCCGGGGCTCGATCGGCTTTTTGCGGGTGCGCAATTCCATGCCGGGGGTGAACAGTTCGATCTGTTCGGCCTCGGGCGTGGCCGCTGCGCGCATCCGCAACGCCCCATCGACATCGCCCGCCGCAATGTTGCGGCCACTTTCCAGACGGGCATAGAGACTTCGCAAGATTGCTGCCGCTTGCTCCCGCGCGCCCTTATCCCCGATCACTGCAAGGCGATTGCCGCGTCGCAGGATGTGAACACCCATCTGATGTTCAATCTGCGCCAGATTGCGATCATATTCGCCACAAAGCTCGATCAGCAGGCGGTTATCAGGAAATTCGAGGACTGTTTCCACCATATCCTCGGCCTTGGTCGGGGGGGTCAGCGCGCTGATGCCCAAGGAGATCTCCTTCTATCTAGGGCCTGTATGAAGTGTGCGCCCAGCTACAGCATCTGGCAAGCACAGAGTGGCCCTTGGGTGTGAAATATGGCCAAGTCTCGCCAAGTCGAATGACATTTGCGTAAATATCTGCCGAAAATGAAAAGAGGCCGCAGGGTGATGCGGCCTCTTTTACAGTTCGGTGTTGCCGCCTTAGTTACTGCGACGCACCACGGTGCGGATACCTGGGCCAGAAGCCCGATCGCCCACGCCTTCGGTGCCCGTCTGGTAATTGCGGATCACCGTGCCGGGCGGGAATTTATCGTTGCAAATTGGCAGCCCCGACACCGGGTCATAGCGCGGCGTCGAATAGCCTTCGAGACCGTCATCCATGATCCAGTTCTGGCACCCATCCGGGTCATAGGCGATGGCAGCATTGCCATTGCGCAGAACGCCCGTATCACGGCCCTGGTCTTGGCCCGTGGCAATCACGGTATCAGCCCCACGATAGCGCTCTGTGCCCTCAAAGGTTTCGGTCACGCAACCGCTCAGCAACAAGGCTGCGGCGCAAGAGGCTCCGATTTTGATCGTTTTCATCATGATCCTCACCACCGGTAGCAGACGACTTCGACGCGCCGGTTCTTTTGCATACCCGCCGCCGTGCTGTTCGATGCGATCGGCTGGCGTTCGCCATAGCCGATTTCCCGCTCGACATGGGCGCCGACAGACCGCGCCACCGAGGCCACGGCAGCAGCGCGACGGTCAGACAGGCGCATGTTGTATTCATCCGACGCGCGGCTGTCGGTATGGCCATAAATGGCGTAACCAAAGGCCCCGGCGCTTTGGAAAAAGTCGCGCAGGCGGGCCTGACCGCTAGAGGTAAGCCGGGCACTGTCTGTTGCGAACAGCGTGTCGGTGTTTTCGACCAGACAGGTATTCTTCTTCAAACACACCGGTTTGCCAGTCTTTGGGTTGCGGCGCGGAACCATATAGCCTTCGAGGCCGCCGTCTGCCCACCAATGCATGCAGCCGTCGTCGTCGATCCACACGCCCCATTCAATCTTGCCGGATACCTCTGGGGCACCCTGCGCCATGGCGGCCGTCGCACCGGACAGACCGACCGCAAGCGCAGCCCCCCCCAGGACCATCCGCAATGCCTTGGAATACTTATCCACAGCCGCAGCCCCTTCTACTATGACTAGTCAACAAAACTATATCTAGATGTGCCGTCGCCAAAAAGTGAAGTAAAGCGAAATCTGAATAAATTGGGGCATTTATGTGGCAAACGGGGTTGAACCGCCGGCACAATCACGCGCCCTGCGCGACTTGGTTTCCGAATTGGAAACAGTTCGACCACAATCCCTAGAACAAGGGTCGATCAGGAAATTCTGACCGCGGACAAAGAGTTGGTGGCCGAACCCGAGACACGCACCCGCACCAGTTCGCCCACTTTGCCATCGGGATCATCGACGTGAACGGCATGCAGGTGGTCAGATTTGCCAACCATCTGCCCCGGCTGACGACCTGCCTTTTCATACAGCACGCCGACCTCGCGCCCGACCATCGCCAATTGCGCGGCCCGCTGCTGGCTGGTGATCAGGGCCTGCAACTCTTGCAGACGGGCATCGGCAACCTCGGCCTCGACATCGGGCTTTTCTGCTGCCGGTGTGCCTGGACGCGCCGAGTATTTGAAACTGAACGCCGCCCCATAGGTGACGTGACGCACCAGATCCATCGTATCGTGAAAATCGCTGTCCGTTTCACCGGGGAAGCCCACGATAAAATCGGACGACAGCAAGATGTCTGGCCGTGCGGCGCGAATGCGGTCCACCAGGCGGAAATAATCATCGCGTGTGTGTTTGCGGTTCATCGCCTTGAGAATGCGGTCGCTGCCCGATTGCACCGGCAAATGCAGATAGGGCATCAGTTGCGGCACATCCCCATGGGCGGCAATCAGGTCATCGTCCATATCGTTGGGATGGCTGGTGGTATAGCGGATGCGGTCCAGCCCATCGACCTTGGCCAAGGCCCGGATCAAGCGCGCCAAGGTCCAGTCACCGCCGCCCTGATCAGCGGGGCCGTGGCCATGATAGGCATTCACATTCTGGCCCAAAAGGGTGATCTCGCGCACACCCCGGCTGATCAGATCACGCGCCTCGGTCATGATGCGATCGACCGGGCGGCTGACCTCGGCCCCGCGGGTGTAAGGCACCACACAAAAGGCGCAGAATTTGTCGCAGCCTTCCTGCACCGTCAGAAAGGCGGTCGGGCCACGCCGCGCCTTGCGCGCAGGCAGCAGGTCAAACTTGTCTTCCTCGGGGAAATCGGTATCGACCTGCGGCCCGGTGCCGCGGGCCAGTTGCGGCAGGCGGTGATAGGCCTGCGGCCCCACCACAATATCCACCAAAGGCATCCGGCGCTGAATCTCGGCCCCTTCGGCCTGGGCAACACAACCCGCCACGCCGATTTTCAGATCAGGCCGCGCAGCCTTGAGAGGTTTCAGGCGGCCCAGATCGGAATACAGCTTTTCGCTGGCCTTTTCGCGGATATGGCAAGTGTTCAGCAAAACCATATCGGCGTCTTCGGCCACCTCGGTCGTGACATAGCCTTCGGCGCCCATGGCCTCGACCATGCGCTCGCTGTCATAGACATTCATCTGACAGCCGTAGGTCTTGATGAAAAGTTTCTTCGGCTCTGTCATGGTGGCTCCCTCGGGCAGGGCGACTGGGTCATCGACTGGGGTCAGGCTGGGCTTCTACACGACACAGGCGGCAGTCGCAACGCAGGCTGTGTAGGGGCTTGCGTTGCCGCCCGGCATGAGGGACTTTTGCCCAAGCGAAGAAAGCAAACCGATATGCGTTATACCAGTCTGTCCGATTTTCTCAGCAAGGGAAAAGCCGCCTTGGCCAAAGGGCCGGTGGCCGTGGTCTTTGCCGAAGATGACATCGAAATCGACACCACGTTGCGGCATCATCAAAGGGCGGGGTTCCGTGAGGTTCTGCTGTTCGCCCCCGCCCCCATCGTGCTGCCCGACAAGCTGGAAGCGACGGTTCACCGGATTGACCACAACGTCCATGCCGAGGCCGCCCTGATCACCGTGATCAACAGCCTGATCCGCGCCGCGCCGGGGATCTGGCTGTTCTACTGCTATAACGGCGAATACCTGTTCCACCCGTTTTGCGAAGATCGCAACATCCGCGAATTGCTGGCCTTTCACACCGAAGAGAGACGCGAAGCCTTGCTGACCTATGTGATCGACCTTTACGCAGGCGATCTGGACAGCTTTCCCAACGCCGTTTCCCTTGAGGATGCGCATCTGGACAGGTCAGGCTATTACGCCCTTGGGCGGCCCGACCCGGCGAACAAGAACCACCCCAAAGAGCGGCAGCTTGATTTCTTTGGCGGCCTTCGCTGGCGCTTTGAAGAACATGTGCCGTGGGAACGGCGCAAGATCGACCGTATTTGCCTGTTCAAGACCAAACCGGGGCTGGAACTGCGCCCTGATTACACGCTGAACGATGAGGAAATGAACACCTACGCCTGCCCGTGGCACAATAACCTGACCACGGCGCTTGCATCGTTCCGCACGGCCAAGGCCCTGCGCACCAACCCCGGATCGCGCTATGACATCCACGATTTCAAATGGCGCAACACGGTGCCGTTTGAATGGCACAGCCAGCAATTGATGGATTTGGGCCTGATGGAGCCGGGGCAGTGGTTCTAAGGCGGCGCGACGGCCCGTTGCAACACCGCGCGGCCAAACCGAAAACGGCGCCGGTGATGCCCCGGCGCCGTGTTGCCCGTTGTAAGACCTGCTGAACGAACCGCGACTTATGCCCAGCCAAGCAGCCCGCGGCGATCAGTCAACCGTGGTGCGAAAGAACAGCGACTGCACCGTGTAAACCAGAATGGCCGCGCCAACCGCACCCATCACGGCCACGCCCAGAAACACGATCAGATCAACAGGGCCACCCAGATCGCGCAGATGCGAATGTGTCATCTGCTGCACAAAGACCACGGCTGCCACCGCGCCAAAGGGCATCGACAGCTGTGCCAGCAGAAACTTGCGCCACGACACAGACCGATCACGCACCAGAACATAAAGATACGCCACCGTCACCAGCACAGCCGCCGCCACCATGCCCCAGAACAGGCCACGGCCAAAGATTTCTTCAAAGACGGCAATCAGGGTTTCAAACGTCAGGTCTTTCATCGCGCTCTCCCTCAGGCCTTGCCACGCAGCATGGCGTTATAAGTGGCTTTCAGGGCCACCTCTTTCATCAGCCAACTGATCCACAGTTCCTCTAGCGGGGCAATGATGCCGGGGAAGGACGGGACAAGGTTGTTGTTGTAATCAAACTCGACCAGCATGGCGCGGCCCACGCGGGTGATCATCGGGCACGAGGTGTATCCGTTATACGTCTCGGTTCCCTCGTTGCCCTGAATAGCGGCCACAAGATGATCTTCCACCACCGGCACCATCCATTTTACTGACGCCGCGGTTTTGCCCTTGGGCACACCCGCCACATCGCCAAGGGCAAAGATCTCGGGATAGCGCAGGTGGCGCAGGGTTTGCATATCCACCTCGGCCCAGCCTTGATCCGTCCATTTGTCGGCCCATGACAGGCCCGACTGGCGGATCACCTCGGGTGCCCGTTGTGGCGGGATGACATGCAGATAGTCATAGGGCATCTCGACATCGGACCTGGTTTCCAGCTTGGTCGTGGGGTCGATCACCGTCTCGACAAAGGTTGCACGCTTGGCCCCCGGATCGACCGACTTCAGCGTGCGGCCATAATGCGGGGTGATGCCACGCTGCCCGAACAGCATCCGCAGCTTTTCATGCACGATCGGCACCGAGAACAGGGCCTGCTGCGGGGCTGCGTAGTGCATTTCGTATTTGCCCGCAGCGCGACCACGGCTGGCAATATCTTCGATCAGGAAAGTGTGCTTGATCGGCGCACCCGCACATTTCATTTCGGTCGCGGGCCGGGTGAACAGGCCAATCCCGCCGGTTTCGGTAAACTGCTGCGCGGCTGACCAGGTTTTGGCGGCATATTCCGGCCCCGCATACAGCGAGCCGATGCCATTGGTGCCAACCAGATCAAGCGAAAAGCCTTCGATCGCTTGGTGATCCAGCACCAGACCGGGGGCAACAACCAGGAAATCATAGCCAATCGTCTGCCCGCCCGACGTGCCGACGGTCTTGGCAACCGGGTCGATGGCGGCGGCATATTCGGCCACCAGCGTGATGCCCTGCGGCAACCAGTCGGTTGTTTTTGACACCGTGTAAGAGGCCGGTTTCAAGCCCGCCGCCACCAGCGACAGGCCGGGCTGATACAAATGCTCGGCGCGGGCGTCGATGATGGTGATCTGCGCGCCATCCAACCGGTCAACCAGTCGATTGACAAGCGCCGTGCCCGCAGCGCCCGCGCCGATGATGACGATACGCGCCTTGGTGGCCAGTTTCGCCGCACGGGCCGGGCCCCCAAGACTGGCAGCAGCAAGGCCGGCAGCGCCGATCCCCAGAAAGCCGCGCCGTGAAGTGGAAAGACCGGATCTGGTCATGGTGAGTCCTCCTAGGATTTCCTGCATTCCTGCCACAAGATTAGGCCGCGCCATCTGATCTGGATCAAATTGACATTCCAATAATGGAATATCTTCGGGCGATTGCTGCCGCCGCGTTGCGGCAACACGGGCAGGCGCGCAGCAAGGGGCGCCCCGAAAGGCGCCCCATCTGTGTCAAACCACGCGGTCAGACCTGGCTTAGAAACTCATGACCGTCGTGTTCGGCGCCACAATGGCCGCCCCCATCGCATCAGGGGCCGCTGCCGTTACACCGTCCAGCAGAATGCTGGCATCGGCGCCTTTGCCGGGCAGATAAATGGCGCAGACCTGCACTTTCAGCCCGTTCTTTTGCATCATCATCTGCATCAGGCCTTGCGGGCTGGCATCGCGCGGCGGCTGGCCCGCGGTGGCCGAAGCCGGGGCCTCTTTCAGGGCGATGTCGCCGGCGGGGCCGCACAGCAGCACCTCGGCCTCGGCACCCGCAGCCATGGCATTCATGGTCAGAACCATGGCCATCAACTGGGTCTGCGGCTCGGGTGCAGTCAGAATGGTGATCAGCTTGTTTTGCTCTTGCGCAGAAACGGCTGTGCCAAAAGCCAGACCAAGGGCAAGAACAGAGGATGCGAATTTAAGCATGGAAATCTCCAGTTATGTGATTTGGGGGGTGTCGGAAAATCTGGCGGGGCGGCGGATGTTGGGCCGCCCCACCAGCAACGTCACGCGATCATGACCGCGCGGGACGCGACGGTGTGGGGCCGTCACGATTCAAAAGCTTTTCATCCTCTTTCAACTCCAGCCACATGGCGTTCATGACGGCAAAGATGGCTGCAAGCGGAAGGCCAAGGATCCAGGCGAAATACCACATGATTTCAGTCCTTTCAGTAGACAGAATGAGAGTTTTCGGTCACATCGGCCTCGGTCACCTTGCCCCACAGCACCTTATAGACCCATGCGGTATACATCAGGATCAGCGGCATGAAGATCAGCGTGACCACCAGCATGATGAACAACGTCAGATGCGAGGACGAACTGTTCCAGACCGTCAAAGACGATTGCGGATCGCTGGACGAGGGCATGATGAAGGGAAACATCGTCAGGCCCACAGACGAAATCACACCGAGGATCGCCATCTTGGAAAACAGCAGGGTCGAAACCTCGCGCCCGGCCCGCAGGCCCAGAAAGGTCAGCGCGCCGCCCAGAACACCCATGATCGGGGCCACGACGATCCACGGCCGATCTGCATAGGCGGTCAGCCAGGTTGCGGTCTTTTCCACTTCGAAATGCAGCGGGTTTGATGGGCCACCCGTCACATAATCGCCAACAATGCGATAGCCCTCGATACCAACGGCCATCCACAGGCCCGCCAGCACATAGCTGGCAACCGCCACAACCGCCGCGACCGAACCGATCACACGGGCGCGGCTTTGCACCGGGCCTTCGGCCTTGAGCGTCAGCCAGGCCCCGCCATGCATGATCAGCATCGACAGCGACACCACCCCGGCAAGGATCGAAAAAGGATCAAGCAGCCCGATGAACTTGATGTACCAAGCCCCTTCATAGATCGTGTGCAGATCATCGGTGAAATGGAAGGGCACGCCCTGAATCACATTCCCCACCGCCACGCCGAACAACAGGGCCGGAATGGCGCCCGAACCGAACAGCGCCCAATCCCAGGCACTGCGCCAACGTGGGTCGTCACGTTTCGAGCGGTATTTGAACGCCACGGGCCGGACGATAAAGGCCGCCAGAATGACGAACATCGCCAGATAAAAGCCCGAGAAGGACACCGCATAAAGCGGAGGCCAGGCCGCAAAGATCGCGCCCCCGCCCAGAATGAACCAGACTTGGTTGCCTTCCCAAACCGGGCCAACGGTGTTGATGGCGATTCGGCGTTCGGTATCGCTCTTGCCGACAAAGGGGATCAGCGCGCCCACCCCCATGTCAAAGCCATCGGTCAAGGCAAAGCCGATCAGCAAGACGCCCAAAAGGCCCCACCAGATCACGCGCAGCAGTTCATAACTCAGAAGTTCATGCAAAATCATGGGTCTTACTCCGCCGGTTGCAGGTCGGGTTGGGCAATGGCGTCTGCATTGCGCCGACCAACCAACCGGTCACTGTGGCGTTTCATCCAGGCTTCGGTTTCGGGAACATCCTGGAACGGGCCTTTGCGGATGTATTTCAACATCAGGCCCATCTCGATGATGAACAGCACGGTGTAGAACGCGATAAACCCTGCCAAGGTCAGCCCCACTTCGGTGATCGACAGCGCGCTGACCGACATGGCCGTGGGAAGAACACCGTCCACCGTCCAGGGTTGCCGGCCGAACTCGGCCACGAACCACCCCATTTCAGCAGCAATCCACGGCGCGGGGATCATCCAGACCGCCAGATGCAAAGCCGGGCGGGGATAGCGCATCCCCCTGAAGGATGCGCGATAGAAGAAATAGGCCATCGTCGCGATGAAGCCAAAGCCAAGCGCCACCATCAGGCGGAACGCCCAGAACAGCGGCCAGACCGTGGGAACGGTGTCATTCGACGCCGCCACGATCTGCGCCTCGGTCGCGGTGCGCGGATCTTCGACATATTTCTTCAGCAGAAAGGCAAAGCCCAGATCGGCCGAGTGGTCTTCGAACGTCGCCACGATCGCCGGATCTGCGGCGTCGCGGGCTTCGCGAATATGCAGCAGCGCGTCATAGGCGATAATGCCACTGCGGATACGGGTTTCTGCCTGCGCAACCAGATCGTTGATCCCCGGAATTTCGGTGGTCAGCGACCGCGTGCCGATCAGACCCATCGCCCAAGGGATTTCAATCGCGTAATGCGTCTCGCGCGCGTCCTGATCCGGGAACCCGACCAGATTGAACGGCGCCGGCGCGGGGTGGGTTTCCCACATCGCCTCGATTGCGGCCAGTTTCATCTTTTGGCTGTGGGTGGCCGAATAGCCCGACTCGTCGCCCAGCAACACCACCGAGAAGGCCGACGCCAGACCGAAGGCCGCCGCCACGGTGATCGACCGCCGCGCCAGTTCAACATGACGGTCGCGCAGCAGATACCAGGCCGATACGCCAAGCACAAAGACCGAGGCCGTGACATAGCCCGCACTGACGGTATGCACGAATTTGGCCTGGGCAACCTCGTTGAAGAGAACCTCGAAAAAGTCGGTCATCTCCATCCGCATGGTCATCGGGTTGAATTCCGCACCGACCGGGTTCTGCATCCAGCCATTGGCGATCAGGATCCACAGCGCCGAGAAGTTCGACCCAATGGCCACCAGCCACGCCACGGCAAGGTGGGCGACTTTGCTCAGCTTGTCCCAGCCAAAGAAGAACAGGCCGACAAAGGTGGCCTCAAGGAAAAAGGCCATCAGGCCCTCGATCGCAAGGGGCGCACCGAAGATGTCGCCGACGTAATGGCTGTAATAGCTCCAGTTCATGCCGAACTGGAATTCCATCGTGATGCCGGTGGCGACGCCGAGAACAAAGTTGATCCCGAACAGAGTGCCCCAAAACTTTGTCATCTGCCGCCACAAGGGGCGGTTGGTCATAACGTAAACAGTCTCCATGATCGCGACCAGGATCGACAGACCCAAGGTCAGCGGCACGAAGAGGAAGTGATACATCGCAGTCATGGCGAATTGCAGCCGTGACAGCTCGACGATCCCGAATTCCATGGTGTGTGCCTCCAGTTATCGGGGGGCGAATCCCGCCCGACATACATTCGTAAGGCGGAATATATCTTCTGGTATCGGGATGGCGGCCTTGATCCAGATCAATAACTAGCATTTGTGATATGACTTAGTTCAGCGAAATGATCCGGTCGGCCATCGCCGTTTCAATCGCCCGATGCGCCGCGATCAGAATTGCCGCATCAGGCAGCACCTGCCTAAGGCCACGCAAGGCCGCAGCAGCAGTGGTCTCGTCCAACCCTTCGGTTGGCTCATCCAGCACCAGAACTTGCGGATTGCGCAATACGGCGCGGGCCAAGACCAAACGCCGCGCCTCGCCCCCGGAAAGCCCCTCTCCTCGCGGGCCAATACCGAAATCAAGGCCCCCCCTTGCGCGGATCACGCCATCCAGTTGCACAGCAGCCAGCACTTGCCACAGCCGTTCATCACTGGCGGCATTGCCAAGGGTCAGCGCCTGCGCCACGCTGCCCGCCATCAGCGCACTGCGTTGCGGCAGCAGCGTCAGCCTGTCTCGCAAATCAGGCTCGGGCCAAAGGCCAAGGGGCTGGCCTTGCAGCAAGATCTGCCCATCCGCCAGCGGATGCAGCCCCGCCACGGCCAGCAAGACCGTGGATTTCCCCACCCCACTGGCCCCGGTCAGCGCCAAGGTCTGGCCCGGATGCAGATCAAAGCTTAGCCCGCGCACAAGGGCCTGGTCTGTGCCCGCACGGTGCAGCGTCAGGTTCTGCACGGCCAAGGGCACCGCCTGCGCCGCGCAAACCGGGGGCAAGGCCATCGGCGGCGGGGCAGTCACATCGCGCACCACCCGCCGCGCGGCATCCGCCATACGCCCCAGATCTGACGCCGCGCGCCGCAGCGGGGCCAGCACCTCGGCCATGGCCAATGCGGCAAAAAGCCCAAGCGCTGCAAAGGCGGGGGCGATCTGCCCAGACTGCACCCCCAGAATACCCAGCATCAATGTGCCAGCGACGACCAGTGTGGTCAGCAGCCCCAAGGCCAGCGTTGTCTTGCGCTCCGCACGGTCCAACTGCCGCCGCAGCACCAGACGCCGCGCCTCGGCGGCCATCACCGCTGCGGCTTGCGCGGACAAATGACCATAAACCGCCAGATCACGCCGCCCCCGGATCATATCGATCAACCGGGTGCGAAAGGCCTGCGTTGCCAGCTCGGCCCGGCGCGACAGCGGCACGGCCACGGCCCCCATGCGCCAGACCACCACAGCCGCCCCCAGCAGATAGCCACCCACCCCCCACAGCGCGACCGCCGGAGAAACCAGCACCCACAGCACAGGCAAAGCCAGCGCCAGGGTCATCACCCCCGCCATGACTGGCAAAACCAAACGCAAGGGCACACCGTCCAGCGCGTCGATATCCGCCGTTAGCCGGTTCAGCACCTGTGCCCCACGCATGCGGATCATCTGGCCGTAGGGCGCGTGCAACCGCGACGCCAAGACCCTCAACCGCAGGCTTTCCAGCGCGCGCAGCGTGGCATCATGGGTCAAAACCCGCTCTCCATAGCGCGCAGCGGCCCGCCCAAGCGCCAAAAAGCGCACCATCGCCGACGGGCGGAATACATCGAACACCGCCCCTGCCCCCGCCAGCCCCGCCGCAGCCGCAGCCGTGATGAACCAGCCCGACAGGCCCAAAAGCGCGGCCCCCATCACCAGCACCACCACAGTCAGAACAGCGCCGCGCACCAGGGCCCGGCGCTGATCACGCCAGATCAGATGAAAGACGGTCCAAAGCGCCCTCATGCCTTGCCCCCGATCAGGATGATCCGATCCATCCGGGCAGCAAGGGCCCGGTCATGCGTGGCGACAACCAACGTGGCCCCGCGCGCGGCCTCGGCCAGGAGCCCCTTGGTCACCAGATTGGCGGTGATCGCATCCAGATCGGCCGTCGGCTCATCAGCCAGCAGCAGATCTGGCCCCCCAAAGACCGCCCGCGCCAGCGTGATGCGTCGGGCCTCGCCCCCCGACAGACCACCGCCTGTTTCGCCCAGCCGGGTGGCCAGCCCCTGCGGCAGGCCCGCCACCACATCAGACACAGCCGCCACCGACAGCGCATGATCCAGATCGCCTTTGCGCCCCAAGGCCAAATTCTGCCGCAGACTGGACGCCATGAAGTGCGGGGCCTGTGGCATCCACCCCAGCCGTGCCCGCCACGCATCGGCATTTGCCGCTGTCAAAACCTGCCCCGCCACGGTGATCTGCCCCTGCTCGGGCAATTCCAGCCCCGCCATCAACCGCAGGGCCGAGGTCTTGCCCGCCCCGCTTGGCCCCATCAGCGCCACCCGCTCTCCGGGCGCAATCACGATATGCGGCAGCGCCTGCCCGGCGGGCGTCACACAGCCGCGCAACTCGACGCTGGCAGGCCCGGACAACCGCGAAACCTGTGCGCCTGCGCCGGGCAAGGGCCGGGCAGGTTGCGCCAGATGCGCCACCCATTCCGCCTGAACCGCCTCTGCCGCTGCCTTGTCATGCCACGCGGCAGACAGATCGCGCAGGGGCTGAAAAAACTCGGGCGCCAGCAGCAGCACATAGATGCCCGCGCCGGGTGAAATCGCGCCGCCCCAGGCCCCAAAGGTGATCGCGCCCAAAAGCGAAAACCCCACATAAACCGCAACCATGGCCACACCAATGGCGGCAAACAGTTCCAGCACCGTTGACGACAGAAAGGCCACCCGCAGCACCGCCATCGTGCGCGCCCGCAAATCGCCGGCTTGGTCGGCAAAGCTGTCTTGCACCGCTTGGCCTGCCCCCAGCAGCCGGATATCGACCAGCGCCGACAACCGCTCGACCAGAAAATCGTTCAGGCTGCCGATCTCGGTCATCTGGCGGGCACTGGCCTCTTTTGCGGCCAAACCGATCAGCGCCATGAACACCGGGATCAGCGGCCCCGCCACCAGCAAGATCAGCCCAACGGCCCAAGACTGCCAAAACGCCAGGGCAAGAATGATCAGCGGCAGCACCATCACCCGCGCCCGCGCCGGGGCATAGCGGGTGACAAAGGGCACCAGCATATCCAGCTTTTCTGTCGCCAGGGCCGCTTGCGCCCCGGCGCCCGTCTGACCACTGTCAGCCGCAAGCCCCGCCTCTCGCGCCACAAAGGCCGCGCGGGCTGTGGTGATCACCGCCTCGGCAGCAGATTGTGCCGCAGCCTCGGCACGGTCGGCAAGGGCCACCCGCAGCAGCCCAAGGGCCGCAAAGCCAAGACCCGCAGTCAGTACCGAAACCTTGGCCCCCGCCAACAGCCCCGAAATGGCCCAGGCAAGGACCGCCGCCTGGCCCAGCCAGACCACCCCGGCCAGCACCGACAGCACCGCAGCCCGCCGCTGCGCAGCACGGCCCGGGGCAAAAAGCGCCGCCCCAGCGGGGGCAGCCTTAAGGGGCAAGGAAGGGGTATCGCGCACGACTGGCCTTAAACTTGTGTTTTGCCGATGAGTTAAGGTGCATTCAGCCGATGTGATGTGATCTGGATCAAATATCACAAAAGATGCATATGTTATTCTGCAAAAGTCAAAGTCAAAGTCTAAATGCAGCTTTGGCATCCGGCGCGGCCTTGGCCCGCGCTTCCCCTTTGGCCGAAAGGCGTCTTGATGAGTGTTCTATCCCGCCCCGCCCCGCCAGTGGCACAAACCCGCCAGCAGCGGTTCTGGAACCGTTTTGCAGATCGCTATGCCGCCCGGCAGATCAAGGATGTCACCGCCTATGAGGCCCTACTGACAGCCGTCACCGCACGCCTGAAGCCCGGTGATCATGTGCTGGAAATCGGTTGCGGCACTGGTGGCACGGCGATCAGGCTGTCAGGTGGCGTTGCCAGCTATATTGCCACCGACTTCTCTCAGGAAATGATCCGCATTGCCCAATCAAAGCCCGCGCCCGACACGCTGTGCTTTGTGGTGGCCACCGCCGACAGCGCCCTGCACACGGGCCCGTTCGATGCGATCTGCGCCTTTAACGTGCTGCATCTGGTGGATGACCTGCCCACCGTGTTGCAGCACTGCCGTGATCAGCTAAAGCCCGACGGGCTGTTGATCAGCAAGACATGGTGCTTTGCCGACCTGCCGCTCAAGCTGCGGGTGCTCTTTGTCGGGCTGCGGCTGATCGGGCTTTTCCCCGATGCCGCGTCGCTAAGCCAGCAGGGCCTGCAAACAGCCTTGTCCGATGCCGGGTTTGAGATCGTCGAGCACCGTGCTTTTGGCAGCCGCCCCCAAAACCCCTATATCGTGGCCAAGGTCAAACAGCCGGATCAGCGCCACTAAAAGCCGGATGACTGGTGGAGCAGAGGGGGATCGAACCCCTGACCTCGTCATTGCGAACGACGCGCTCTCCCAACTGAGCTACTGCCCCAATCACCGACTTTCTGGCAAAGGCCCTTGCTGTTGTCAAGCGACCGCCGGGCCCGATCAGGGGCACGGCGGCGCCCCAAGTCAGCCTGGCACAGCCCCGGTATTCGACTGCACGAAAGCCACGATATCCGCCGCCGGGCGGGCACCGGCCAGGCGCGCGATTTCGCGCCCCTTGCGATACAGGATCAGCGCCGGGATACCCCGGATGCCTGCCCGCTGCGACACCGTCGGATGGTCTTCGGTATTCAGTTTCGCCAACCGGGCCTTGGCGCCAAGCGTCTGCGCCGCCTTGGCAAATTCGGGGGCCATCATCCGGCAGGGGCCACACCACGGCGCCCAGTAATCCACCAACAACGGCAGATCGTCGCCCCGCGTGGCTTTGTCATGTGTGGCGGCATCCAGCTCGGCCACCTTGCCCGTGATCAGCGGATCGCCGCAACTGCCGCAAATCGGGCGTTCGGTCAGCCGCGCCAAAGGCACACGATTGGCCTGACCACAGGTCATGCAGACAAGTTTTGCTGTATCGGCCATGGCGACTCCTTACATTCGACTTGTCGAATATATTTGAACGCCCGTCCCGGTTTGCAAGGGGTCAGAGCAGGTCTTCTTCCTCACCGCTGACATCAACACCCAACGCCTCTAGCCCCGCCTCAAGGTTTTCCGCCAGATGGGGCATCCCGATCAGGTAATCGGCGGTTGGCGTCGTCGCCTCATGGATCGCGGTCTGCACGGCCTCGGCGTAATCCTCAGGCTCGAACGAGCCGCGCCCAACCCAGGCAATCGCCGTCAGATGGGCTTTTTCGTCGTCGTTCAGATCATCGATAAAGGGTTTCAACTGGCTGTCTGCGGCTGGACCCTCTCGGTGCAGCAAGATCACCTGCACGACTTTGGATGGGCTGATGTCGATCATTGTGGTTCTCCTTACAGGCATCGTCGCAATCTGCGCAGGCGCGCGCAAGGGGGAACCTGCCCCACCCCCTCTGCCACCGCCAAAAAGCAAAGGGGCCACCGCTTGCGCCATGGCCCCTTTGTCTTACTCTGCCGCCTCGGCATAGCTTTCGACAGGGGGGCAGATGCAAATCAGGTTGCGATCGCCATAGACATTGTCCACCCGCCCGACGGGCGGCCAGTATTTGTCAACGCGGAACGCGCCCGGCGGGAAGCACCCCTGTTCGCGGCTGTATTTGCGATCCCACTCGGCCACCAGATCATTCACCGTATGCGGAGCATGGCGCAGCGGGCTGTCTTCGGCGCTGATCTCGCCCGCTTCCACCGCCCGGATCTCGTCACGGATGGCCAGAAGCGCCGTGATAAAGCGATCAATCTCGGCCTTGGTCTCGCTTTCGGTCGGTTCCACCATCAGCGTGCCTGCCACCGGCCAACTCATGGTCGGCGCATGGAACCCGTTGTCAATCAGCCGTTTGGCGATGTCATCCACGGTAACACCAAATTCGGCAAAGGGCCGGGTATCCAGAATGCATTCATGCGCCACACGGCCCTTGTTGCCCATGAACAAGATCGGGAAGGCCCCGGCCAGACGGGCGGCGATGTAATTGGCATTCAGAATCGCCACGCGGGTGGCCTGCGTCAGCCCCTCGCCCCCCATCATCAGGCAATAGGCCCATGAGATCAGCAGGATCGAGGCGCTGCCGAACGGTGCGGCCGAAACCGGCCCCTCGGCCCCGCCCGTTTCCGGGTGGCCCGGCAGATGCGGTGCCAGATGCGCGCGCACGCCAATGGGGCCCATGCCGGGGCCACCACCGCCATGCGGAATGGCAAAGGTCTTGTGCAGGTTCAGGTGGCTGACATCGCCGCCAATCTCGCCCGGTTTCACAAGGCCGACCAGCGCGTTCATATTCGCACCGTCGATATAGACCTGCCCGCCGAATTCATGCGTGATGCTGCAGACCTCGCGCACCGTTTCCTCAAACACGCCATGGGTGCTGGGATAAGTGATCATGCAGGCAGCAAGGTTCTTGCCCGCGGCTTCGGCCTTGGCGCGGAAATCTTCAACATCCACATCGCCGTTCGGGGCCGATTTCACCACCACGACCTTCATTCCCACCATCTGCGCCGAAGCCGGGTTGGTGCCATGGGCCGAAACCGGGATCAGGCAGATGTCGCGATGCCCTTCGCCACGCGACCGGTGATAGGCCTGAATGGTCAGCAGACCCGCATATTCGCCCTGTGCCCCAGAATTGGGCTGCATCGAGAAGTCATCATATCCGGTGATCTCGCACAGCTTGCCTTTCAGATCGGCAATTGCCTCGGCATAGCCCTGCGCCTGATCGGCGGGGGCAAAGGGATGCAGGCTGCCAAACTCGGGCCAGGTGATCGGCATCATCTCGGCGGCGGCGTTCAGCTTCATCGTGCATGACCCCAGCGGGATCATCGCACGGTCCAGCGCAAGGTCACGGTCCGACAGGCGGCGCATATAGCGCATCATCTCGGATTCCGCCCGGTTCATGTGAAAGACCGGGTGGGTCAGATAGTCGGTTTCGCGCACCATGATTTCGGGAAAGCCCAAGGTCGCCCGATGCGGCGGCACCCCATCAATGCCAAAGGCCCGCAGGACGCGCACCAGCACGCGCTCATCCGTGGTTTCATCAAGGCTTATGCCCACACGATCGTTGCCGATCTTGCGGAAATTCAACCCTTCTTGCCGGGCTGCGGCCAGAATGCCGGTCTGGCCCACCCCCACCTCAACCGTGATCGTGTCAAAGAACGCCTTGGGCGACACCTTGGCCCCCGCCGCCTTTAGTGCGCGGGCAAGGCGCGTGGTCAGGAAATGCACCCGCTCGGCAATGGCGCGCAGGCCCATCGGCCCGTGAAACACGGCATACATGCTGGCCATCACCGCCAGCAGCGCCTGCGCCGTGCAGACGTTCGACGTGGCCTTTTCGCGGCGGATATGCTGTTCGCGGGTTTGCAGCGACAGACGATAAGCCTTGTTGCCGCGGCTGTCGATCGACACGCCGACAATCCGGCCCGGCATCGACCGCTTCAGATCATCGCGGCACGACATAAAGGCCGCGTGCGGCCCGCCATACCCCATCTGCACCCCAAAGCGCTGCGCCGAGCCAACAGCGATATCGGCCCCCATCGCACCCGGTTCTTTCAGCATGCACAAGGCCAGCAGGTCGGTGGCGACAATGGCAATCGCCTTGGCCTGATGCAGCGCGGCGATCTGGTCGGTGAAGTCGCGCACATGGCCATAGCTGCCCGGATACTGGAAGATCGCCCCAAAGACCCGGGTGGGGTCAAGGTTTTCCACCATATCTTCGATGATCTCGATCCCCAGCGGCAAAGCCCGGGTCTTGATCACGGCAATGGTCTGCGGGTGGCAGAACCGATCGACGAAAAATGCCGTCGCCTTGGATTTGGCCGAGCGTTGCGCCATCGTCATCGCTTCGGCCGCGGCAGTAGCCTCGTCCAGCAGGCTGGCATTGGCAACGGGCAGGCCGGTCAGATCGGCCACCATGGTCTGGTAGTTCAGCAATGCCTCAAGCCGACCTTGGGCAATCTCGGGCTGATAGGGGGTATAGGCCGTGTACCAAGCCGGATTTTCCAGAATGTTGCGCTGAATGGCCGGCGGGGTGACGGTGCCGTAATAGCCCTGCCCGATCAGGCTGGTCATCACCTTGTTGCGGCTGCCAACCTGCCGCATCCGTTCCAACAGCTCATGCTCGGCCAGGGGGGCCCAGCCCAGGGGCGTGGACTGGCGGATCGACTTGGGCACGGTCTGGTCGATCAGATCGTCCAGCGACGCCACACCGACGGCTTGCAGCATCTCGGCCATCTCGGCAGGAGAAGGGCCGATATGGCGGCGGTTGGCGAAATCATAGGGGTTATAGGCGACGGGGGTGTAGGTCATGTCCGGCTTCCTGAAAATGAGTTCCCCGGCGGGCACCCACGCGCCCGCCAAAATCCTTGCAAGGATTTTGACCGTTTTCTTTCAAGAAAACGGCCCGGACCCTGTGCAGGGTCCGGCAACGATCACCCGATGTAATCGTTGTATTCATCCTCATCCATGTAGTCGTCCAGCGCCGACATATCGTCGATCTTCATCTTGAAGAACCACGCCTCGCCCACCGGATCTTCGTTCACCAGTGCGGGCTTATCCACCAGCTTGTCATTCACTTCGACAATCTCGCCATCCAGCGGGGCCAGAATGTCTGACGCGGCTTTGACGCTTTCGATCACCACGACTTCATCCCCGGTCGAAACCATGGTCTCGATCTCGGGCAGTTCGACGAACACCACATCGCCCAGTTGGGTGGCGGCATGTTCTGTGATCCCAACGACCACCAGATCGCCTTCGACCTTCAGCCATTCATGTTCTTTCGTGTATTTCATCTGATCGCCTCAGCGCTTGTAGGTTGTTGGATGGAAAGGAAGATCACAAACCGTCACGGGCAGGCGCTTGCCGCGCACCTCGCCCATCAGGGCCGTGCCGGGGGTGGCGTGGCTGGCCGCGACATAGCCCATGGCCACTGGGGCCTCGACACTGGGGCCAAACCCGCCCGAGGTGACATGCCCCACCGGGGTGCCATCGGGGCAAAACAGGGCTGTCCCCTCGCGCATCGGGGCCCGGCCTTCGGGGCGCAGGCCAACGCGCCGCCGGTCGGGGCCCTCGGCCAACTGATGCAAGATGGCATCGGCCCCCGGAAAGCCCCCTGCGCGCGCGCCGCCCGTGCGACGCGCCTTTTGGATAGCCCAGTTCAGCCCCGCTTCGACCGGCGTGGTGCCCGTGTCGATGTCATGGCCGTAAAGGCACAACCCCGCCTCCAGCCGCAGGCTGTCACGCGCACCAAGGCCAATGGGCTGCACCTCGGCCATGGCCAGCAGCGCCCGCGCCAAAGCCGGCGCCCCGGCATCGGGGACCGAGATTTCATAGCCGTCCTCGCCCGTATAGCCCGAGCGTGACACCCACAAAGCGCCAAAATCCGTGTCGAAAACCGCCACATCCATGAACCGCATCGCCGCCACGCCCGGCACCAGCCGCGCCAAAGCCTGTTCGGCCAAAGGCCCCTGCAGCGCCAGCAAGGCGCGGTCGGTGATGGCCACCACATCGGCCACATCGGACAGGTGGGCCGTCATATGGGCAATGTCGGCCACCTTGCAGGCCGCATTGACCACCACGAACAGATGATCGCCCCGATTGGCGAACATCAAATCGTCCAGAATGCCACCCTGATCATTGGTGAACAGGCCATAGCGCTGCCGCCCCTGCCCCAGCCCGGCCACATCGACGGGCATCATCGCCTCAAACCCCGCGACCAGTGCCGCCATGTCGGCCTTGGGGCGCAAGATCACCTGCCCCATATGGCTGACATCAAACAGGCCCGCCGCCGTGCGGGTGTGCAGATGCTCTTTCATCACGCCAGCGGGGTATTGCACCGGCATTTCATAGCCCGCAAAGGGCACCATCTTGCCCCCAAGCGACAGATGCAGGTCATGCAGACCAAGCCGCTTTAGGCCATCGTCATTGGATTCGGTCAAATCGCCTCTCCTTGCCCGGCCGGAAAGGTCGCTCCGGCACCGTTTGGGCAGGCCAATCCCTGCCCCACGATGCCCCCTCTGTCCTTGCCCTGACGGGCGCCTGAGATCGTTATCCCTTCGGCGGGCCCCAAGGGGCCACTCTCCAGAGTCTGATGCCAGAAACGGTCCCTTGCGCCTGAGAGTTTACCGGGGCGGTTGCTCCTTCGGCACCGGATCTGCCCCATGCTGGGCCACCCGGATTCTCCCGATCCTGACAGTTCAAGCTCTAGCCTGTGTCCCCGATCCATGGCAAGAGGAAAAAGGATACGACAGTATACAGGGAAAAAGCGACACATGCCCTTGGATCAGCCGCATTTCTTTGGTTATGGGTCGCTGGTCAACCGGGCCACCCATGACTACCCAAGGCCACGGCCCGCCAGCCTGTTGGGGTGGCGACGCGTCTGGGTCCATGTGGCCAGCCGCCCCGTCGCTTTTCTGTCGGTCGAGCGCGCCACCGGCAGCCAGATCCTGGGGCTTGTGGCCCAGGTTCCAGGCGCTGACTGGGCTGCACTCGACGCACGCGAATATGCCTATTTGCGCCAGCCCGAAACGACGCTTGTCGATGACAAACCGGTTCCGGTGCAGGTCTATGCCGTGCCTGCCGATGATCATCTGCCGCCAACCACGGCCAATCCGCTGATCCTGTCGTATATCGATGCCGTTGTGCAGGGGTTCTTGCGCGAATTCGGGCCACAGGGGGCGGCGCATTTCTTTGCCACCACCCATGGCTGGCAGGCCCCGGTTCTGAATGACCGCGCCAACCCCAGCTATCCGCGCCATCAGGTGCTGACCGCGGCAGAACGGCGCGTGGTGGATGAAGGTCTTGCGCAAGCAGGCGCGCGGATCATGCCGTCCGGTTGATCACCCGCAGCGCCAGCCAGACCGCCACCAGCCCAAACAGCACCCCGCCAACCGCCTGCCCGATCAGCACGCCCTGCGGCCCCAAAGACCCAGCCAGCCACAGCGCAAAGGGCACGGTGCCCAGCGTGTGGCGCCCCCAGTTCACCAGCGTTGACTGAAACGGCCGCCCCAGATTGTTGCAGGCCGCATTCGAAACAAAGATCAACCCGTTGAAAAAGAACAGCAGGCACAAAGGGCCGCAGAACAGGTAAATCAGATCACGCGTCACGCCCTCGGCCCGGAACAGATCGGCAAGGGGGCCGCGCAGCACGAACAAAACCAGAGTCACCAGCCCCACGACCAGCCCCATGAAAACGATGGCATCCCAGAACGCGCGCCGCACCCGATCGATCCGGCCCGCCCCGAAATTCTGCCCGATGATCGGCCCCAGGGCCCCAGACAGCGCAAAGATGATGCCCAAGGCCACCGGTGTCAGCCGCCCGGTGATCGCCATGCCGGCCACCGCCGCCTCGCCATAGGGCGCGATCAACCGCGTCACCAACGCCTGCCCCATCGGGGTGGCCACCTGGGTCAGGATGGCTGGACCCGCGATCCCGCCCAATCCGCGCCAGTCTTCGGCAAAGCCCGTCGCCGAAATCGGGGAAAAGCCGCCGTGGTGGCGCAAGATCGGCCAGATGCCAAAAAGGCAGATGGCCAGCCGCGACAAGATTCCGGCCAGCGCCGCGCCGGTCAGGCCCAGATCAAGACCAAAGATCAGAATGGGGTCAAAGATCGCCAACACTACCGCGCCCCAGACCGTAACCATCATGGCCCGCCGCGCATCGCCATGGCTGCGCAAAATGGCCGAGGCGATGATCCCCACCATCAACAACGGCTGCCCCGCAACCACGATGCGCAGGAAATGCACCGTCATCGCCTCGGTCTCGCCCACGGCGCCAAGCGCCCGCACAATGGGCCCCAACAGCGCCCAGACCACCAGCGTGAACAAAAGGCCGACGCCAAGCCCAAGGGCAAGCCCATTGGTGGCGCGCCTGCGCGCAAGATCGGGGTCACGCTGCCCCAAGGCGCGCGCAACAAGCGCCGAGACCGCGATTGAGATGCCAATCCCGAAACTGGTGGTGAAAAACAGCACCGCCCCGGCATAACCCACGGCAGCCGTGGCCACCGGGTCTTCCAGCCATGAAATGTAAAGGATGTTCACCAGATCGACGACAAAGATCGCCATCAATCCGACGGATGAGGTCAGGCTCATCACCACGACATGGCGAAACAGATTGCCTTCAACAAACCGGGCCGGGGCCCCGCCCCTGCCCGCCTTTGCCGTGGTGATCGTTGCCATTGCCATTGCCCCCGTTGTTGATCGTCACCTTGCGGGGGCCAAGGTCAGGCCCCCAGGGTCGGGGCCTTGGCCAGAAGCGGCATCACATCGGCCATTTCGGGGCCATTCTCGCGCCCTGTCATCGCCTTGCGCAGCGGCATGAACAGGCCTTTGCCCTTGCGCCCCGTCGCCTCTTTCACCGCAGCGGTCCACTCGCTCCAGGTGGTGGTGGTCCAGGGCTGCGGCGGCAACATCGCCAAAGCCTGCGCCACGAAGTCCCGGTCTTCATCGGCCACCAGCGGGGTCGCCCCATCGCGGAACAGATGCCACCACGCCTCCAGATCGGCCAGAACCGTGATGTTGCCCTTGGCCACATCCCAGAACTGTTCGGCCTTGTCGGCGGGCACACCCAGGGCGGCAATGCGGTCTTGCACCTGCGCAAAGGGCAGGCCCTGCACATAACCGCGGGTCAGCGGGAACAGGTCTTCGGCATCGAACTTGGTCGGGGCCGCGCCAAAGGTGCCCACGTCAAAGCCTTCGGCCAATTCGTCGATATTGGCAAACAATTCCACCGGACGAGACGAGCCAAGGCGGGCCATCAGGCTCAGCAGCGCCATCGCCTCAACCCCTTGGGCACGCAGGTCTTTCAGCGAAAGCGTGCCCAGACGTTTCGACAGCTCTTCGCCCTTGGCGCCGGTCAGCAGCGAATGGTGGGCAAAGTTGGGCGGGGTGCCCCCCATCGCCTTCATGATCTGAATTTGCGTCGCCGTGTTCGTCACATGGTCGGCGCCACGCACGATAAAGGTCACGCCCATATCAATATCATCGACCGAGCTGGCAAAGGTATAAAGCACCTGCCCATCGGCGCGGATCAGCACCGGATCAGACACGCTGGCCGCATCAATCGAGATATCGCCCAGAATGCCGTCGTTCCACTCGATCCGTTCCTGATCCAGCAGAAAACGCCAATAGCCTGCCCGCCCCTCGGCGCGCAGCTTGGCCTTGTCGGCCTCGGACAGGTTTAGCCCCGCACGGTCATAGACCGGGGGCTTGCCCATGTTCAGCTGCTTTTTGCGCTTCAGGTCCAGTTCCGTGGGCGATTCAAACACCTCATAGAACTTGCCCTTGGCCTTCAGGTCTTCGGCGGCCTCGCGATAGCGTTCCAGCCGCAGCGATTGCTTTTCCACCCGGTCCCAATGCAGGCCCAGCCATTCCAGATCGCGCATGATCTGATCGGCATATTCCTGCTTTGACCGTTCCTGATCGGTGTCATCCAGACGCAGGATGAACTGCCCGCCCGATTTCCTGGCGATCAGATAGTTCATCAGCGCAGTGCGCAGGTTGCCGACATGAATATAGCCGGTAGGCGACGGGGCGAAACGGGTGACGGTCATGGATGGGCTCCTTCAACCGCCCTTCCCTGTCACACGGCCCCGGAATTGTCAAAGTCGTCCGCACTTTCGCGAGCCTGCGCCTGCGCCTATATTCAGCGCATGACCCAGATTTCGCCCGATGCCATCGCCCCTGACCTTGCGCTGTTCGAACAGCTTGCCCATGGCGCCATTGCTGGCCTGCCCGAGGTATATCGGGCAGCAGCCACCCATATCGTGCTGCGGATCGAGGATTTCGCCCCAGATGATGTGCTAGAGGCGATGGATCTGCATGATCCGTTTGAACTGACGGGGCTTTATGACGGCATCCCGCTGACGGAAAAGTCAGTGGCCGATCAGGTGGTGCATCCGGATGTGATCTGGCTGTTTCGCCGCCCCATTCTGGATGAATGGGCTGACCGGGGCGATGTTTCGCTGCAAGAGTTGGTGACCCATGTTCTGGTGCACGAATTGGCGCATCATTTCGGCTGGTCGGATGAAGACATCGCGCGGATTGATCCGTGGTGGGAATAGCCCTTTAGATGCCCACCCAGTGCACAGCGCCTGTGCGCCAATGCACGGGGCTGACGGTCCTGTGACTCGACCTGCGGCATTCTGCCCCTACCTTAATGGCAGACAACGACCAAGGAGAACCCCATGACCTCGCGCCTGATCTCTCGCCGCTCGGCCCTGATGGCGGCTGCCGCCCTGCCATTGGCCCCCAGCCTGCTGACCGCCCGCCCGGCCATGGCTGCCGTTGAAATGCAAGGCTCGCAGACGCCTGTGTTCAACCGTTTCAAACTGGGCGGGTTTGAGGTGACAACCCTGTTGGCCGGCACCCGTCCGGTGGAAAAGCCCAATGAAATCTTTGGCCTGAACGCCACGCCCGAAGACTTTGCCGCCACGGCAGAGGCCGCCTTTCTGCCCACCGATGTGGCCCAGTTCTTCTTCACCCCCACCCTTGTGAACACCGGCGCCGAATTGGTGCTGTTCGACACGGGCCTGAGCGCCGAGGGCACCGGGGCGGCACTTGCTGCGGCGGGCATCAGCCCTGACATGGTGGATGTGGTGGTTCTGACCCACATGCATGGCGACCATATCGGTGGCATGATGACCGCCGAAGGCACGCCCACCTTTGCCAATGCGCGCTATGTCACCGGTTCGGTCGAGCATAACCACTGGTCAACGGCCGGGAATGAAGGCTTTGACAAGAACGTGGCGCCGATGAACGACAAGTTCACCTTCCTTGACGATGGTGGCAGCGTGGCCAGTGGCATCACCGCCAAGATGGCGGCGGGGCATACGCCGGGGCATATGATCTATATGCTGGAAAGCGAAGGCAAGGCGCTGGCGATCACCGCCGATACCGCGAACCACTATGTCTTCTCGCTGGCCCAGCCTGACTGGGAAGTGCGCTTTGACGCCGACAAGGCTGCGGCGGCGCAGGCGCGGCGCGATGTGTTTGGCATGCTGGCCGCCGACAAGATGCCCTTTATCGGCTATCACATGCCCTTCCCCGGCATGGGCTATGTCGAGGCGCAGGGCAGCGGCTTTCGCTACGTTCCGGCCAGCTATCAGATGATGCTGAACGGCTAAGTCCTTGACAGCAAAGCCTTGGGGCCATCCAGCAAACGGTGGCCCCAAAGCATGTCTGCCCTGCGGATCGGTGCTTTCCCATTGTCGCTGTTGGCGCTAACATGACGCGCGACGAAAGGACCGCCCATGCAAGCCCCCATCCTGACCCTGACCCTGAACCCGGCGCTGGATATGGCGACCGAGGTGCCTGACATTCTGCCCGGCCACAAGCTGCGCTGCACCGACCCGCATCTTGACCCGGGTGGTGGCGGGCTGAATGTCAGCCGCGCGATCAAGGCCTTGGGCGGTGACAGCCTTGCGCTGGTGGCTTTGGGGGGGCTGACGGGCGACCGGCTGGCCGGGCTGATCCGGGCGGATGGGGTGACGTTCCTGTCGATCCTGGGGCCGGGGGAAACCCGGCAAAGCCTTACAGTAACAGAGAAATCTTCCGGCAAGCAGTTTCGGTTCATGCTGCCCGGCCCGGTTTGGGGCGAGGCAGAGCGGGCGCGGGTGTTCACGCTGCTGGCGGCCACGGCGCGGCCCGGTGGGATCAGCGTGATTTCGGGCAGCCAACCCCCCGGTGTGCCTGCAGATTTCCCCGCGCAACTGGCCGCCAGCATGGAGGGCAGCCGCGTGGTGCTGGATACCTCGGGGGCGGCCCTGTTTGAAGCTGTGAACCGGCCAATCCCCGGTCTGGATGTGCTGCGGATGGACGGCGAAGAAGGCGAGGAGCTGGCCGGGCGCAAGCTGGCCACGCGTATGGAAACCGCTGATTTCGCACAGGAAATGGTCAAGAAGGGCGTGGCCAAGACTGTCATTGTTGCCCGCGGGGCAGAAGGCAATGTGCTGGCCAATGCCACCGAACGGCTGTTTTCCCCGGCCCCCAAGGTCAAGGTGAAATCGACCGTTGGCGCGGGCGACAGCTTTGTCGCGGCCTATGTTCTGGCCGTGGCGCGGGGGCAGGATGCGGCCACGGCGCTTGCCATGGCTTCGGCGGCGGCGGCGGCGGCGGTGATGACCGATGCCACCCAGTTGTGCAAAGCCGAGGATGTGATGCGGCTGATGCCACAGGCGGCGGCGGTGGCGATCTAACCCGCTGGAATCGCAGGATTAATACCCCAATTCCGCCAGAGTTGGGGGTGCCACCCTGCGTACACCCCCCGTGCACCGGGCATACATCCCCGGCGGCAGACAGGCGCGGGCCACGGGCTGTTAACCCTGATGCAGCGAATCGGGGGCGGCTGTCAGGTGCCAATGGCAATCCAGCATCGACGGCGCGCGGTGCAAGGCCAGCCCCCGCAGCGCCAAGACAGGCTGAAGCTGGGCCACAAGGTCTTGCACAGACATCGGCAAAACCGTCGCCCGGCACCGCGCCTTGGGCGTTGTGGCCCAGCGCAGCAGCGCCGATGGCCCCCAACTGGCGGGGCGCAGTCCGGCCCGACGGGCGCCCTGGGGCGTGAAGGTGATCACCAGACAGGGTGTGGTGCGGTAGTGCACAGCGGCGATCCCGGCGATGTCTGACCACATCACCAGACCGGGCGGCACAGCCCCCCGGACATGCGGCGGATAAAGCCGCAGACCATCGGCCGTGGCGTCAAGGATTGGCTGGCCCCGTGCGGCGGGCGGCACGGCAAGGCCAAGCCCCGCAAGCCCGCCCGCCAAAGCCAGCAGCGCCACAAAGCCCGACAGACCCCCATGCCGCACCAGCACGACAGCCAGCGCCAAGGCCAGGGCGGCCAGGGCCCAGACCACAACGCGCAACGCCCCGACAAGCCGGTTGCCTTCCACCACGGCGCAAACCGACAGGGCGGGCACGGGCCTAGAGGCCGGTGTCATCGCGCCAGCGGTTGGCGATGGGATAGCGGCGATCCAGCCAGAACGCTTTTTGCGTCAGCCGCGTGCCGGGCGCGGATTGGAACCGCTTGTATTCCGCGATGTAGAGCAGATGTTCGACCTTTTTCACCGTGTCACGGTCAAAGCCTTCGGCCACCAGATCGGCCACCGAAGCCTCACGCTCGACCAGCCCTTCCAGAATGGCGTCCAGCACCTCATAGGGGGGCAGGCTGTCCTGATCGGTCTGGTTGGCGCGCAATTCGGCACTGGGCGGCTTGGTGATGATGCGCTGCGGGATGACCTCGCCCGCCGGGCCCTTCATCCAGTCGCGGTGGTGTTCGTTGCGCCAGGTCGCGGTCAGGAACATGCGGGTTTTATACATGTCCTTGACGGGGTTATAGCCGCCGTTCATGTCGCCATAGATGGTGCAATAGCCCACGGCCATTTCCGATTTGTTGCCGGTGGTCAGCAGCATTTCACCATATTTGTTGGAAATCGCCATCAGCATCACACCGCGCAGGCGGCTTTGGATGTTTTCTTCGGTGATGCCTTCCTCGGTGCCGTCAAACAGGGGGGCCAGCGTGTCGGCCACCGCCTTTTGCGCCGCCGTGATCGGCACGGTATCCAGCCGACAGCCCAGCGCGCGGGCGCATTTTTCGGCATCTTCCAGCGAATGGGCACTGGTGAATTCCGACGGCAGCATCACGCAGCGCACGTTTTCAGGGCCCAAGGCATCGGCCGCAATCGCCGCGACGATGGCCGAATCGATGCCGCCCGACAGGCCCAGCACCGCCTTTTTAAAGCCGGTCTTGGCAAAGTAATCGGCCACCGACAGCACGCAGGCGCGGTAGTCGGCCTCGCCAATCGGGGGGATCGGCGCGATTTCCCCTTGGGCCGCACGCCAGCCATCTTCGGTTTCGGTAAAGGTGACATGGGTCAGGTTTTCGTCGAATTGCGGCATTTGCACCGCCAGATGGCCGCCGGGGTTCAAGACCATGCTGGACCCGTCAAACACCTGATCGTCCTGCCCGCCCACCATGTTCAGATAGACCAGCGGCAGGCCGGTTTCGATGACCCGCGACACCATCAGGTTCAGCCGCAGGTTGGGCTTGCCCCGATGATAGGGCGAGCCATTGGGCACCAGCAAAATCTCGGCCCCGGTTTCGGCAAGGGTTTCGCAGACATCCGTATGCCAGGCATCTTCGCAGATGGGCGATCCGATGCGGACCCCGTTCACCAGATAGGGGCCATGCACATCGGCGGGCGAAAACAGCCGTTTTTCATCAAAGACCGCGTCATTGGGCAGGTGGTGTTTCAGCACCGTGGCCGTGATCTTGCCGCCTTGCAGGATGTAATAGGCGTTGAACAACCGCAGGTCTTGCAGGGCCGGGCCGCCGATGGCCATGGCCGGGCCATCGGCGCAATCGCGGGCAAGGGACTCGATCGCGTCGATCGCGGCGCGCACGAAGGCCGGTTTCAGGATCAGATCCTGGGTCTGATAGCCGGTGATGAACATCTCGGTCAGGGCGACCATGTCGCTGCCGGCCTGTTTGGCGGCAGCCCAGGCCATGCGGGCCTTGTCGGCATTGGCGGCCAGCGCCCCCACCGTGGGGTTCAGTTGCGCAAGGGTCAGGCGAAACTCTCTGGCCATGGCGGGCCCTTTCCATCACATCGTCTTGACTGGGTCTTTCCTGGGGGTTCTAGCAGGTTGGCGCAAAAGGGAAAGCGCCGCCGGGGGATCGGGGCCGCCCTGCTTGTCAGCGCAGGCCGCCATCGCTAGGGTTTGCACAACGGAAATGCAAAGGGGCTGTTGATGCGGCGTGGTGCAGGATGTCTGGTCGGGGTGGCGATGCTGGTGCTGGCAGGGCCTGCGGCGGTGCTGGCCCAGGACGGCGAGGTTCTGTCAAAGCAATATGACGACGGGTCGTTCTATGAGGGCACCTTTCGCGATGGTCGCCAGCATGGGACCGGCACCTATACGCTGCCCAACGGCTATAGCTATACCGGCGAATGGGTGGATGGCGAAATTCGCGGCACGGGCGTGGCGCGCTATCCCAATGGCTCGCTTTATGAAGGCCAGTTCGCTGCGGGCAAGCCCGAGGGGCGGGGCAAGATCACCTATGCCAATGGCGGCAGCTATGAAGGGGACTGGACCGGCGGGCGGATGACGGGGCAAGGCGTGGCCAGCTATCCTGATGGGTCGGTCTATGAGGGGGCCTTTGTCGATGGCAAGCACCATGGCACCGGCGTGATGCGCGGGGCCAGTGGCTCGGTCTATGAGGGGGGCTGGGTTGAGGGCATGCGCGAGGGCAAGGGCAAGATCACCTATGCCGATGGCACAGTCTATGACGGCGAGCTGAAGGCCAACATGCGCGAAGGTCAGGGCACGCTGACGATGCCGGACGGGCTGACCTATGTCGGCGGATGGGCGGCGGGCCAGATCAACGGTCAGGGCAAACTGACCCAGCCCAATGGCGATGTGTATGAAGGCGGCTTTGTCGATGGCCTGCGTGATGGCACGGGCAAGATGTCCCATGCCAATGGCGACAGCTATGACGGGGGCTTTGTGGCCGACAAGCGCGAGGGTCAGGGCATTTTCCGCGCGACCGATGGCACGGTGTTTGAAGGCGACTGGGTTGGCGGCCGATTGCAGGGCAAGGGCAAGATCACCTTTGCCGATGGGTCGGTGTATGAAGGCGATGTCGTGGCCGATCAGGCCGAAGGTATCGGCAAGATCGTCTATGCCGATGGTTCGACCTATGAAGGGGCGTGGAAAGCCGGTGTGATCGAAGGTGATGGCACGGCGACCTATCTGTCGGGGGCGGTGTATTCGGGGGCCTTTGTTGCCGCCCAGCCGAATGGCAAGGGCGCGATGACGCTGCCCGATGGCTATCGTTATGATGGCGACTGGGTGAATGGCCAGCGGCAGGGTCAGGGTGTGGCCACCTATGCCGATGGCACAGTTTATACCGGCAGTTTTGACGCGGGCCTGCGCCATGGCACGGGCAGCATCGTGATGGCCGATGGCTTTCGCTATGAAGGCGCATGGGCGCGGGGCAAGATCGAGGGCATCGGCATTGCCACCTATCCCAATGGCGACCGGTATGAAGGTGCGTTTCTTGATGGCCGCCGTGAGGGTCAGGGCAAGTTGACCTATTCCAGCGGGCAGATCGCCGAGGGCATCTGGAAAAGCGGCATCCTGACCGCCCCGGCGCCAGAGCCAGAACCAGAACCAGCGCAAACGCCAGACCCGGCGCCGGCGGACGCGCAGGCCCCGGCTGATCCGCAGAACTGAACCCGCCATCCCTTGGCGCGCGCGGCGGGTGCCGTGGCAGTGCTGTTGCGCGGGGCGAAGGCGGGGCCGCAAGACGGCCACCCCGATCGGCGGATCAGACGGTTTCGCCCGCGTCCAGACGGCGCAGGAAATCGGCCGCCTCGGTCAGCACCGTGTCGCGGCGGGTGGCATCCATCTTGTCCCAGGTGCGATACATCTGCGCCATGCGGGGGTTCTTGGCAAAGCGGTCGCGGTGGCGCAGCAGGAAATCCCAATACAGCAGATTGAACGGGCAAGCCTTGGCCCCGGTCTTGTCCTTCACCCGATAGGCGCAGCCTGCGCAATAATCGCTCATCCGGTCGATATAGGCACCGGATGCGGCATAGGGTTTTGAACCGACCACCCCGCCATCGGCAAACTGACTCATGCCGATCGTGTTCGGGGCCTCGACCCATTCAAAGGCGTCGATATAGACCGACAGATACCAGTCATGCACCTCGGCCGGGTTCACCCCGGCCAGCATGGCGAAATTGCCGGTGACCATCAGGCGCTGGATGTGATGGGCATAGGCCAGATCGCGCGTCTGGCCCACGGCCTGCGACAGGCAGGCCATCTGCGTCTTTGCCCCCCAGAACAGCGGCGGCAGGGCGCGCTGTGCCCCCAGCGCGTTGCGGGTGGTGTAATCGGGGCCTTCGAGAAAATAGATGCCGCGAATGAACTCGCGCCAGCCGATGATCTGACGGACAAAGCCTTCGACCGCGTTCAGCGGCGCGCGCCCTGCCCGCCATGCGTCCTCGGCGGCCTTGCACACCTCGTGCCAGCCCAGAAGGCCGATGTTCAGATAGGGCGAGATCAGGGCATGGCTGAGCGTCGGGTCATCTTGCAGCATCGCATCTTGTTCATCGCCAAAGCGCGGCAGGGCATGGGTGATGAAATGATCCAGCGCCTGTTGCGCCTCGGGGCGTGTTGTGGCCCAGCCAAAGCCGTCGAGCCCGCCGAAATGATCGGCAAAACGGTCGCGCACCAGCGCGATCACCGCAGCCGTGACCGCATCGGGGGCAAAGCGGGGCGGGCGCGGGCGCAGCAGATCGGCGCGGGCGGGTTTGCGGTTGTCATGGTCAAAGTTCCACTGCCCGCCCGCCGGATCGTCGCCTTGCATCAACAGCCCGGTCTTGCGCCGCATGTCGCGATAAAACCATTCCATCCGCAGTTGCTTGCGCCCCTTGGCCCAGGTGGCAAATTCGGCGTCGCTGCACAAAAAGCGGTCATCGGGGTGCTGGCTGACCGTCAGCGGCAGGTCGTTCAGGGCCGCGATCAGCCGCCATTCGCCGGGCCGCGTGGCCAGCACCTCGGTCGCGCCATGGACCGCGGCGTGGCGCAGCAGTTCACCGCCAATCGACTGGCTGTTGTCGGGATCATCCAGCCGGGTATAGGCCACCTGCCAGCCCTGCGCCTGCAATTCGGCGGCAAAGTGGCGCATGGCCGACAGCACCAGCACGATCTTTTGCGGGTGGTGGCGCACATAGCTGCCTTCGGCCATCACCTCGGCCATCACCACGATGTCGCGCGATTTGTCGCCCGCGCGCAGGGCCGACAGCCCCTGCGACAGCTGATCGCCCAAGACAAGGATCAGGCGCGGTTTCACCATGGGATGGCTTTGCCCTGCCAATCGAAAAAGCCCCCCGTCTGGGCCGGGGTCAGGCTGTCGAGCACGGCAATCAGATGGGCGGCGGCCTGATCGGGGGGAACGGTCGGGTGGCCGCCTGCGTATTTGGCGGTCAGCGGGGTGGCGACCGTGCCCGGATGCAGGCAGGCCAGCACGGCCTGTTTGTGGCTGCGCGCCAGTTCGATCGCGGCGGTATGCACCAGTTGGTTCAGCGCCGCCTTGGCCGCGCGATAGGCATACCAGCCGCCAAGGCCGTTGTCGCCAATGCTGCCCACCCGCGCCGACAGGATGGCGATCTTGCTGGGCGCATCCCGCGGGATCAGCGGCAGGGCATGTTTCAGCACCAGCGCGGGGCCGATGGCATTCAGCGCGAATTGCGCGGCCATGGCCTGTGCGTCCAGCGCGCGCAGGGTCTTTTCCGGCGGGGTGCCGTTCAGTTCCAGCGCGCCTGTGGTGACAAAGAGCCGGTCAAAGGGGCCGGCCAGCGCACCAAGGTGGTGGGCGATGCTGGCCTCATCCGTGATGTCCAGCCCGTCGGCAGAGCGGGACAGGGCGGTGACGTGGTGGCCTTGGGCGGTCAGGCGGGCCGTCAGGGCCGCGCCGATCCCGCCCGAGGCGCCGATAACAACTGCGCGCATGGTCAGACCTTTTTCGTCTTATTCGGCTGCGGCGGCCATTCGGATCAGATTTCGGTCAAAAAGACGCGACAGCACCTCGGCGCCATAGGCGGGGTTGCCATGCACCCCATCAGGCGCGCGCAGATGTTCAGGCAGGGGGGCATCGGCCCAATCGGGTTCTTCGCGCGGGTCAAACACGGCGATGCCGTTGTCGCGCAGGATGCGGGTGATGCGGGCCGCCACATGCAGCGCCACCGGATCGGTCTGGATCATCGGCGGGGCGATGACCAGCAGGCGCGCATCCTGACTGGCCAGCCGCAACAGGCGAAACAGGCTGCTGCGGTGGTGAAAGATATAGCCGGTCAGAAAGGCATCCGAGGTGAACAGGGCCGCGTCTTCGGTGGCGGCATGGGTGGGGTCGGGGCTGTGGCCATGGCGGGCAAAGGGCGGCACAAGGCGGCCCAGATGATAGCCGATGCTGGCCAGCACCGGGATATCCTTGGGAAAGACACTGCTTTGCGCCTCGGCGGCAAAGGCCGCGATGCGCCGGTTCAGGGCCGGGCGATGGGGGACCGACAGGCCCTGCGTCGGATGCGGGCGCATCCGGTTTTCGTGCCAAAGATTGCCCGACAGGAACAGCATCTTGCTGTTCAGCCCCGAAGCCACAGCGGCCTCTTGCAGCGCGCCGCAATGGCTGTCGCCGACGATCAGCAGATCAGGACGCATTATAGGCCTCCAGCGCGGCTTCTTCGCAGACCAGTGCTTCGGCGGCCATCGCCTCGGTCACCGCGCGGTCACGGCTGGCTTCGGCTGCGGCTTCGGCGCCATGGCGGGGCGGGGCGGTCAGGCGCAGGCCCTGAAAGAAATGGCCCATCACCGTTTCCACCCCCTGCGGCACGACCGAGCGCAGGTTGGGTTCGAAAAAGGCCGAACGGGTGGCGGGGCCGGTGATGATTTCATAGCTGGGGAAGTAATCGACCTCGGGGCAATCCTCGGCCATCTCGCCCGCGACGCCGCGCAGCACCGACTTTGATCGGGTGGTGGCGACCAGAACGTGATCGCCGCTGGCAGTCGCAGTCAGCGGCACGGGGCTGACGGTCAGCAGCAGGTGGATGTCGGGGTTCAGGCCACGCAGCAGCACGAGGCTGTCATCCAGGGCCTGACGGATCGCCGCGGCACGGTAATTCACAAAGCGGTGCTGGTCGGCGTTGAAGCTGCCCCCCAGCGTGCCCGGACAGGCGGCATAGGGCTGGCCCGTGGCGCTTTCCCAGCCTTCGGTCAGGCCAAGGGTAAAGACAAACACATCGGCCCCGGTGATCGCGCGTTTCAACCCGCGCAGCATGGCGGTGCGTGACAGGATGGCCTCGTCGTGGCTGGCAAAGCCGTCGGGTTCGATGGCGGGGCGCAGGCTGTCGCGAAAGCGGCCATCGGGATCGGCCCAGATCTCGGGCGCATCGACAGCCACCTGGCCCGCCACCAGTTGCAACAGCAGGCGCAGTTGGGCGGCGGTGTAGATATTCGCGGTGCGGGCGGAAAAGACGCCGTAGTTGAACCGCAGCGCAAGGTCTGGCGGGGTGGCGGCGGGCGCAGGTTCGCCGTCGATCCAGCCCATGCGGCGGGCCTTGAGGGCGCGGCTGATGTGCTGGGCAAAGCAAGAGCCAAAGGTGGCAAAGCGGGCGTCGGCGGGCAAGGCCCAGGGCGAGGTCCACAGATCAGACAGGCCGAACACCCCCGCCGCGGCGACCCCGGTTCGCCAGAAGGCGCGGGAGGGGAGAGTGGCGTAGGGGGTGGGGTCTGGTTTGGACATGGGCCTCGGTATCGCTGGGTATCGCTGGGGTATCGCCGGGATTTGGCCAGATTGTGGCAGATCGGGAAACAATACGACAGCGAAAACCGGGGCCGCAAGCGGGGCCGGGGTGAAATGTCCTTGGAAATGTCTCTGGCAAAGATGGAAGTTGGGGTGAAGGATTCCAAGGGCTTGGCGTGACGTTTTCAGGAAGTGTCAGGCAATTGAATTTTCGGGTAGGGACCGTCTCGCGTCAGCATGGGGGGAAGCGCTGCACAATCTGCGCCACCCACACCCTACCACGGTGCAGCTTCATCTGTGAGAACACGGCCAAACACATTTTCACGGTGCCATTTCAGATTTCGCGGGTGCGGAGAATTCAATGGGTTTTCTGGTCGAAGCAATTTGCCACCGGGCGCAATCAAACGCCCTACAACATCAGACGGAACCTTGTTGTGAGAAATGAGAATAGTTTCGCAATCATCCGCCACCGAAATGAGACCTCGATCAAACATCCAGTGTAGCGTTCCAGACAAAGCAAGACCATTGCGAACGTCGTCGTTTCCACCACCTTCGACTGAATGGATATGAGCGGCCTGCACCTCGGGGCGCCCCCCACCATTACGCAACATCAAACCCGACATCGCACAGCGGTAACCATAGGCTTCACGTACGCGACGGCGGAACACCACATCCCGATAGGGCCGCTTAGTCAGCCGTTCCATAACTGGCCGCTCAAAAAATACAGCATCGTCGTCCAACTCCGACCGGTTGGGATCATACCTGCGCGCCTCAATATCTTCGAGATTTTGCGGCAGACCAGCCGCAACGATGTTTGCAAATTCGGCCTCGGTCAGTCGTCGGACAGCCCCAACCAGATTGCCACCCCGCCGGATGGTGCCGTTTGCAGCCAGTAGGGCTGCTTCCCACGGTATGCCATTGTTCAGTCGTCCAACGTGACAATCAAATGGCAAGAAACTACCCTTCTCGATGAGAGCAAGATACCGCCCCTCAGAATTTGGCTTAGGTATCACATCACTAATCTTGGCTACGGCGAAATACCCACGCGGCCCCGCCTTCACTGGCTCGAAATAGACAATCCAATCGTCAATTGCCGCCCTCAGGTCGTCAAGATACCTTTGCGGAAAGTCATAAACGACGTCCGGTTCATCATCGTAGATCGAGTCAGCCTTGTGCAGAAGAACCAGTTTAACCATAGCGTTAGGAAAAAATGCCAATGGTTGGAAATGCAACTGGAAAATTTATCTAACCTCGTTTCTGAACTCTCGCTGCTCATCGCCCATATTTCTTAAGCGCTGGGCCAAGCCCCCTGCCCCGTCATTTCGCACTTGACCTTGGCGTGTCGTTTCGTATCGTCGCGGCCATGACACGGGATATGATCATCGCAGACATGCAGGGCGCCTTGGGGGCGTCGGTGCCGTTTGGGCAGATGCTTCCCCGTGGTCTGCTGCTTCTTAGCCGCCTCTGAGCGTGCCCTTGGGCGCGACCGCTCAGAGGTGAACAGCGCCCGGCACGCGAACCACGGCAAGAAGCAAGGAATTTCACGATGACCGCCACGACCAAACAGAACCGCGTTCTGATTTTTGACACGACGCTGCGCGATGGCGAGCAATCGCCCGGGGCGACGATGACGCATGAGGAAAAGCTGGAGATTGCCGGCCTGCTGGATGAAATGGGCGTCGATATCATCGAAGCCGGATTTCCGATTGCCAGCGAGGGCGATTTTCTGGCGGTCAGCGAGATTGCCAAGCGGGCGAAAACCAGCACGATCTGTGGGCTGGCGCGGGCGAATTTCAAGGATATCGACCGCTGCTGGGAGGCTGTGAAACACGCGAAAAGCCCGCGGATTCACACGTTTATCGGCACATCGCCGCTGCACCGCGCCATTCCCAATCTGGATATGGACCAGATGGCCGAGCGGATTCATGAAACCGTGACCCATGCGCGCAACCTGTGTGACAATGTGCAGTGGTCGCCGATGGATGCGACGCGGACCGAGCATGATTACCTGTGCCGGGTGGTTGAGATTGCCATCAAGGCCGGGGCCACCACGATCAACATTCCCGATACGGTGGGCTATACCTATCCGCGCGAAAGTGCCGATCTGATCGCCATGCTGCTGGAGCGGGTGCCGGGCGCGGATGAGATTGTCTTTGCCACCCATTGCCACAACGATCTGGGCATGGCGACGGCCAACTCTCTGGCTGCGGTCGAGGCCGGGGCGCGGCAGATTGAATGCACGATCAACGGTCTGGGGGAACGCGCGGGCAATACCGCGCTGGAGGAAGTGGTGATGGCAATGAAGGTGCGCCATGACATTCTGCCCTATGACACGCGGATCGACACGACCAAGATCATGAACCTGTCGCGCCGGGTGGCCAGTGTTTCGGGGTTCAACGTGCAGTTCAACAAGGCGATCGTGGGCAAGAACGCCTTTCTGCATGAAAGCGGCATCCATCAGGACGGGGTGCTGAAGAATGTCGAGACCTTTGAGATCATGCGGCCCGAGGATATTGGTCTGGTTCAGAAGAACATCGCCATGGGCAAGCATTCGGGCCGGGCGGCGCTGCGGGCCAAGCTGAAGGATCTGGGCTATGATCTGGCCGACAATCAGCTGAACGATGTCTTCGTGCGGTTCAAGGCCCTGGCCGACCGCAAGAAAGAGGTTTACGACGACGATCTCGTGGCGCTGGTGGCGGATCAGGCCACGAATGACGAGCATGATTTCATGCAGGTCAAGAAGCTGCGGGTGATCTGTGGCACCGAAGGCCCGCAAGAGGCCGAGCTGACGCTGACCATTGACGGGGTGGATCACAGCATCGATGCCACGGGCGATGGCCCGGTGGATGCGGCCTTCAACTGCGTCAAGATGCTGTTCCCGCATGAGGCGCGGCTGGAGCTGTATCAGGTGCATGCCGTGACCGAAGGCACCGATGCGCAGGCCACGGTGTCGGTGCGTCTGCAAGAGGACGGGCGGATCGTGACCGGGTCTTCGGCGGATACGGATACGATTGTTGCCAGCACCAAGGCCTATGTGAATGCGCTGAACAAGCTGATCGTGCGGCGGCAGAAATCGGCGCCGGGCGATGATGTGAAGACGGTCAGCTATCACGGCGAATAGGCCGGGCGCTGCGGCGGACGCAAAGGAAAGGGGGCGCTGCCCCCTTTTCGCGTCTTGGCGGGGCCAAGACGCTGACCCCCGGGATATTTAGGAACAGATGAAGGGGAAAGCGGTGAACAGCATGTGGGCGGTGGTGACGACCGGGACCGGCGGCTATGACCGCCTGAGTTGGCGCGAGGTGCCGCGCCCCGTTCCGGGGCCGGGAGAGGTGCTGGTGCAGGTGCTGGCCGCCGGGGTGAACAACACCGATATCAACACGCGGCTGGGCTGGTATGCGCCCGAGGTGACGGACGGCACTGCCGAGACAAGCGACACGGCCGCGGATGCCGCCGGGGGCTGGGATGGGGCCACGCCGTTTCCGCTGATTCAGGGCACTGATTGTTGCGGGCGGGTGGTCGGGGCTGGGGCGGGCGTTGACGCGGGCCTGATCGGGCAGCGGGTGTTGGTGCGGCCCTGTATGGATGACCCGGTGACGGGCGCATCCGGCGGGCGCTGGTTGGGGTCGAACCTGGACGGGGCCTTTGCGCAATTCGTGAAGGTGCCCGCGGGCGAGGTGTTTGCCCTGCGCTCGGGCTGGAGCGATGCCGAGCTTGCCTCGGTTCCTTGTGCTTATGGCACGGCGGAGAACATGCTGCATCGGGCCGGGGTTGCGGCGGGGATGCGGGTTCTGGTGCCCGGCGCCTCGGGCGGGGTTGGGTCTGCCGTGGTGCAACTGGCCAAGCGGCGCGGGGCCGAGGTGGTGGCGGTGACGACGGCGGCCAAGGCCGCGGCGCTGCGCGATCTGGGCGCGGACCGGGTGCTGGAGCGCGCGGACGATCCGGTGCAGGCCCTGGGCGCGCAGAGTGTGGATGTGGTGGTGGACACTGTTGGCGGGCCGGGCTTTGGCGGCCTGCTGACGGTGTTGCGCCGGGGGGGATGCTATGTCACCTCGGGTGCGATTGCCGGGCCGGTGGTGCGGCTGGATCTGCGGGTGATGTATCTGAATGACCTGCGGCTGATCGGCTGCACGGCCTGGGCGCCGCAGGTGTTTGCCGATCTGATCGGCTATGTCGAGCGGCAGGAGATCCGGCCTTTGGTGGCGGCAACCCTGGCCTTGCCGCAGATCGCCGAGGCGCAGCGGTTGTTTCAGGAAAAGCGCCATCTGGGCAAGATCGTGCTGCTGCCCCCGCCCTGAGCGCCGCGCCAGGGGTCAGAGCCGGCCGAACTGGGCGGTGATTGCCGCAGCATGGGGGGCAAGGGCCGGGGTCTTGGCCCATTGCGCCACCAGATCAGACCAGCGCAGGGCGCAGAAGGTGACATCGGCGCCGTGGATGGCCTTGGCAAAGCGGGCCACCTCGGCCCGGTGCAGGGTGATGCGGGCCGGATCGACCGGTTTGCCCGAGGCCCATGTGGCGGGTTCGGCATAAAGATAGACCAGCACCGCCCCGCGCCCGCGTTTGACGGCCTGATGGCGCAGGCCGTAGGCATGTTTCACCAGTTGCGCGGCGTTCAGCGCTTGAAAGCTGGCCTGCCCTGCCACCAATGCGCGGCGCAGGCGGGTAA
Source organism: Pseudotabrizicola sp. L79 (assembly GCF_036553525.1). Taxonomy (NCBI): domain Bacteria; kingdom Pseudomonadati; phylum Pseudomonadota; class Alphaproteobacteria; order Rhodobacterales; family Paracoccaceae; genus Pseudotabrizicola; species Pseudotabrizicola sp. L79. The sequence goes on from NZ_JAZHDA010000052.1 coordinate 117,323, forward strand.
AGGGCTGCATGCCGGTGCCCCAGTCGCGGCTGTCGAATGCCTCGGAAAAGGTGACGGATTTTTGCGGGCGAAAGGGCTCGTAACGCTTGCTTTCCACCCCGACCAATGTGGTGGGCGTGGTGATCGCGGCATCAAGCCAGGGGTGGCGGCCGCCGCGCCAGGGAAAGTGCATTTCGGCCTCGACCTCGAGCTGTTCGGGCTGGCCCATCGGGACATCCGGCAGGGGGGGCAACTGGCCGGGGCGGTCAAGGAACCAGCCAAAGGCATTGGCGGCCAAGGCGGCCGACGACTCGGGGCTGGCGAACTTGCCGCTGGCCAGTTCATTGCCGGGGCTGCGCCGCAGGGCGGAAAGAACGGCCTGCGCCGGAACACCGGGGAGGAACTGGGGATCGTCGGTCATTCTGGGCCTTTCTGGGCACGGTGCGCCCGGGGCAAAGCAAGGATGGGCGCGCTGCCCCCGCGCGGGTGGCGGGGAAACGGCGTGGCCCGGAATCTGTGGATGCAGAGCACGGGCAGGTCAGGCGCCTTTGTGTTCTTGCAAGGTATTGCCGCCGTCTACCACCAACATCGCGCCGGTAACATAGCTGGCAGCGGGCGAGGCAAGAAACAGGGCGGCGGCGGCCACTTCGTCGGGGGTGCCGGGGCGGCCTGCCGGGGTGGCTTGCCCTGCCCGCAGTTCATCCGCGCTGCTGCTGGCGGTTTCGATCCAGCCGGGCAGCACCGCGTTGCAGGTGATGCCGTGGCGGCCATATTCCAGCGCGACCGAACGGGTCAGGCCGGTGATGGCGGCCTTGGCCGTGGCATAGGCCGAAGAGCCGTCGATGGTGACGACGGGGCCGGTGACGGAAGAGATGTTGACGATGCGGCCATAGCCGCGCGCCATCATGCCCGGCAAGGCGGCGCGGCAGCAGTGGAAGGTGGTGTTGATGTTCAGCGCCATGTGATGCGCCCAATCGGCATCAGACCAGCCGTGCAGCTGCTGGCGGGGAATGTCGGTGCCGGTTTGGACCATGCCGGCATTGTTGATCAGGGTTGTCACCGGGCCAAGCTGGGCGGTGACTTTGGCGAAAAGCGCGGCAGTCTGGTCGGGGTCGGTCAGGTCGGCGATGTGGGACAGGCAGCCCAGTTCGGCCCCACGGTCATGGATGCGCGGCGAGGTGGCGGTCAGGCAGACGCGCGCCCCGGCCTGCACCAGTGCGCGGGCGATGGCAAAGCCGATGCCGCCTGCGCTGCCCGCGCCGGTGACGATGGCCACCTGATCGGTGAAACGGGATGCTGGCATGGTTTTTCCCCTGTTTGGTGATGCGCCTTAACCCGACGATAACCCAGGCGCGCTAGGCCGAAAGCCAGAAACTGGCCGGAGGATCAAATGGCGCTGACGTTTAATGCCCTTTACCTTGGCAATCCGGGTGTGATGATCGACCCGACCGAGAATGACACTGACGGGGCCATCAACCAGACGGCGGAAAATGCCGCCCTTTTGGTCGGGCGCAGTTTTGGCGGGCCAGGTGCCGCGCTGGCCGATGACTGGGTTTCCGTCACATCGCGCGACATGGGGGGCACGGCAGGGGTGTTGGACATGAACAACAGTCTGGCCGACGATCAGATCATCGTGAACAGCGGGCCGCAGGCGGGCACCTATACCTTTGACGGAGTCGCCGTTTATGACGCGACGATCACCTATCTGGATGGCACGGTGGTCACCACGCAGCTGGTGGTGGCGCAGATGACGAATGGGGATTTGTATGTCTTGCCCTCGCCCGTTGCGGGCACGGCGGGCAATGCGGCCCTGGCGGGCGGGCCGATTGCGTCGATCGATCTGACCAGGCTGGTGAACAATGTCTATGCCGGGGCAACGGCGGATCGGTCGGTGATTTCCTTTATCACCTGCTTTGCCCTTGGCGCGCGGATCATGACGCCACGCGGGCCGCGACGGGTGGAAGATCTGGCCGCGGGCGATCTGGTGATCACGGCAGACCATGGGCCGCAGCCGATTTTGCTGATCACCCGGCATCGGGTCAGTGCCGCCGAGATGGACGAGCGCCCCGATGTGCAGCCCTTGCGATTGGCCCCTATGTGTCTGGCGCCTTTGGGGATTCCGGGGCCGACGCGGGCGCTGATCCTGTCGCAGCAGCACCGGGTGGCTGTGCCGGATGCCGGCAGGCCGGGCGCGGCGGGCGAGGTGTTGGTGCCCGCGCGGGCGTTGCGGGCCTTGGCGGGGGTCAGTCTGGTGCGGCCCGTCGGGGGGGTGGCGTATTTTCATCTTTTGCTGCCCCGGCATGAGGTGATTTTTGCCGAGGGCATTGCGGTTGAATCGCTGTTCACCGGCGATCAGGTCTTGCGCTCGATGTCGCCGGGCCTGCGGGCGGGGGTGATGGCACGGCATGGCGTGCAGGTGCTGCATGCCACCCCGGCACGGCCCCTGATGGCGATGAGGCCAGCCCAGCAGATGGTGCAAGAGCGACAGGCGCAGCTGGCCTGCCCCCTGCCCTGACCCATCGGCGCAGAACGGCCCGCCGGTCCGAATGCCCTTTCCCCCTGTGATCAGCGGCCTTATATGAACACGCCGCCTCAGGACGCTGAGTCGCGGGACGCGTGGTGCATCAAAAGGACTTTCCCGCTATGATCTTTTCTGGCCTCTTCTCGTCGGACATGGCGATCGACCTTGGGACTGCGAACACGCTGGTCTATATCCGGGGCAAGGGCATCGTTCTGAACGAGCCTTCGGTCGTGGCCTATCACGTCAAGGACGGCAAGAAACAGGTGCTGGCCGTGGGCGAGGATGCCAAGCTGATGCTGGGCCGCACCCCCGGCACGATCGAGGCGATTCGCCCGATGCGCGACGGCGTGATTGCCGATTTCGACAGCGCCGAAGAGATGATCAAGCATTTCATCCGCAAGGTGCACAAGCGCACGACCTTTTCCAAGCCGAAGATCATCGTTTGCGTGCCGCATGGTGCGACACCGGTGGAAAAGCGGGCGATCCGGCAGTCGGTTCTGTCGGCAGGCGCTCGGCGCGCGGGCCTGATTGCCGAGCCGATTGCCGCGGCTATCGGTGCCGGGATGCCGATCACCGACCCCACGGGGAACATGGTTGTGGATATTGGCGGCGGCACCACCGAGGTGGCGGTGCTGTCGCTTGGCGATATCGTTTACGCCCGCTCGGTTCGGGTGGGGGGCGACCGGATGGATGAGGCGATCATCAGCTATCTGCGCCGCCACCAGAACCTGCTGATCGGGGAATCGACGGCCGAGCGGATCAAAACCAGCATCGGCACGGCGCGGATGCCCGATGACGGGCGCGGCGCCAGCATGACGATCCGGGGGCGCGACCTGCTGAACGGGGTGCCCAAGGAAACCGAGATCAATCAGGCGCAGGTGGCCGAGGCTTTGGCCGAACCGGTGCAGCAGATCTGCGATGCGGTGATGCAGGCGCTGGAGGCCACGCCGCCCGATCTGGCCGCCGACATCGTGGACCGTGGCGTGATGCTGACGGGGGGCGGGGCGCTGCTGGGCGATCTGGATCTGAGCCTGCGCGAACAGACCGGGCTGTCGATCAGCGTGGCCAATGAATCGCTGAATTGTGTGGCGCTGGGCACCGGCAAGGCGCTGGAATATGAAAAGCAGCTGCGGCATGTGATCGACTACGACAGCTGATCCGGCCTTTACGGCCAAGGGCAGCGTCGGGCAGATTTGGACAGCCATGGCAAAGACACGCACTGATCCCGAAGAATTTTCGCGCCCGCTGCGCCGGGTGCTGGTGGGCATTCTGGTGCTGGCCTTGCTGGGGTTGTTCCTGCTGTGGCGCATCGACAGCCCAAGGGTGGAACGGTTTCGCGCGGCGCTGATCGACCGGGTGGTGCCGTCGTTTGACTGGGCGCTGGTGCCGCTGTCAAAGGCCAGCGGGATGCTGGACCAGTTTCAAAGCTATGCCAGCCTGTATGAGCAAAATCAGGATCTGCGGCGCGAATTGCAGCAGATGAAGGCCTGGAAAGAGGCCGCCTTGCAGTTGGAGCAACAAAACGCCCGGCTGCTGGACCTGAACCAAGTGCGCCTTGACCCCAAGTTGACCCATGTGACCGGGCAGGTGCTGGCCGACAGTGGCAGCCCGTTCCGGCAATCGGTGCTGATCAACGTGGGCGAGCGCGACGGGATTCTGGATGGCTGGGCCACGATGGACGGGATCGGCGTGGTGGGGCGGATCTCGGGCGTGGGGCAGCGCACCAGCCGGGTGATCTTGCTGACCGATACCAACAGCCGGGTGCCGGTGACGGTGCAGCCCTCGGGGCAGAAGGCGATTCTGTCGGGTGACAATTCGGCCTTGCCGCCGTTGGATTTTCTGGAAGATGCCGATGAGGTTCGGCCCGGTGATCGGGTGGTCAGTTCCGGCGATGGCGGCATGTTCCCGGCCAATCTGCTGGTGGGTCAGGTGGTCATGGGCACCGACCGGCGCTTGCGCGTGTCGCTGAGTGCCGATTATCAGCGGCTGGAGTTCTTGCGGGTGTTGCGCAGCCATGAGTTGACGCCGATCACCGATGCCGGGGCGCTGATCGCGCCGCCGGTGCTGCCTGCGGGGCCAGACACCAGCGAGGCGCTGAACACCGATGCGATGCCCGCGCGGGGCACCCAGCCCGAGGCGGCCCCGGCGGGCGATGCCACCACCGAGACGGATGGCGGCGATGGTTGAATTGGCGCCATCCGGGGTGTGGCTTTATCGCGGGCTGTTCGTGCTGATCGCCGCTGTGCTGATGTTCACCCGGCTGCTGCCGATGGGATCAGAGGCGGGTGACTGGCCGGGGCCTGATCTATTGCTGTGCGTGATCTTTGCCTGGGCCACGCGGCGGCCGGATTACCTGCCCGTCTGGTTGCTGGGGGCTGTGCTGCTGATGGAAGACATGTTGCTGATGCGGCCCCCCGGTCTGTGGACGGCGCTTGTGATTGTGGCGGTCGAGTTCATCCGCAACCGGGTGACGCTGACGCGCGAGTTGACCTTTATGGTGGAATGGGCGCTGGTGGCCGCGCTGATGGTGGCCTGCCTGCTGGCCTATCGGCTGGTGTTCACGCTATCGTTCCTGCCGCAAGCCGGATTTGGCTTTGCCATGATGCAGACTCTGTGGTCGATCTTGTGCTACCCCTTGGTGGTTGGGGCAAGCCGGATCACCTTTGATCTGCGCAAGCCTGCGACTGGGGAAGTCGACAGCTATGGACGCCGCCTGTGAGACGCAGCCCGAAGGAAACTGATGACGCCGCGCGCGTGACGCATCGCCGGGCCCTGTTGATGGGCGGGGCGATGACGGCGATGTTTGCGGTGCTGGGCGCACGGATGCGCTATCTGTCGGTCGAGCAGGCCGACCAGTTCAAGCTGCTGGCCGAGGAGAACCGGATCTCGATCCGGCTGATCCCGCCGGCGCGGGGGTTGATTCAGGATCGCAACGGCAAGCTGATTGCCGGGAATGAGCAGAATTACCGGGTGGTGATTACCCGTGAGGATGCGGGCGATGTGGATGCGGTGCTGGCCAAGCTGGCGCATGTGATCCCGCTGACGGCGGATGATCTGGACCGCACCTCGAAAGAGATGAAGCGCACCTCGCCTTTCGCGCCGGTGACGGTGGCCGACCGGCTGACCTGGGAAGACATGTCAAAGGTGGCGCTGAATGCGCCGTCTTTGCCGGGGGTGTCGCCCGAGGTGGGGTTAAGCCGCCGCTATCCGCGCGATACCGATTTTGCGCATGTGGTGGGCTATGTCGGGCCGGTGTCAGAACGCGATCTGGAGGCGCTGGAAACGCCAGACCCGCTGCTGACCATTCCGAAATTCCAGATCGGCAAGATCGGGGTCGAGCGCTGGCTGGAAGACTATCTGCGCGGCACGGCTGGCACGCGGCGGATCGAGGTGAATGCCGTGGGCCGCGTGATGCGCGAGTTGGAGCGCAAGGAAGGCGATCCTGGCGCTGACATTCGGCTGACGATTGATGCCGATGTGCAGAATTTCGTGCAGGCGCGGCTGGGCGAGGAATCGGCGGCGGCGGTGGTGATGGATGTGAACAATGGCGATATCATTGCCATTGCCTCCTCGCCGTCTTTCGACCCCAATCTGTTTGTGCGCGGCATCAGCCATACCGATTACAACGGGCTGGTCGAGGATGACCATCGCCCCCTGGCCAACAAGACGGTGCAGGGGGTTTATCCGCCCGGCTCGACCTTCAAGATGGTGACGGCCCTGGCCGCGCTGAAGGCGGGCGTGATCAATGTGGACACCACGGTGCGCTGCCCCGGCCATCTGGAGGTGGGGGGGCGCCGCTTTCACTGCTGGAAGCGGGCAGGCCACGGGGCGGTGAATCTGGAAAAGTCGCTGGAGCAAAGCTGCGACGTCTATTTCTATGACATCGCGCAAAAGGTGGGGATCGACAAGATCGCCGAGATGGGCCGCGAATTGGGTCTGGGGGTGCGCCATGACATTCCGATGTCGGCCATTGCCGAAGGGATCATGCCCAACAAGCAGTGGAAGGCCGAACAGCACAAGCAGGACTGGCGCATTGGCGATACGATCAACGCCAGCATCGGACAGGGCTATGTGCTGACCTCGCCTTTGCAACTGGCGGTGATGACGGCGCGGCTGGCCACCGGGCGGGCGGTGGTGCCACGGCTGGTGCGCGCGATTGACGGGCGCGAGACAGAGGTGCCCCCGGCGGCCGAGCTGGATATTGGCGAAGCGGCGCTGCGCAAGATCAGGTCGGGCATGTTCGCGGTGATCAACAGCGAACGCGGCACGGCGAAATCGTCGCGCATTGTCGATGAGGCGCTGGTCTGGGCGGGCAAGACCGGCACCAGTCAGGTGCGCAACATCACCGCCGCCGAACGTGCGCGGGGGGTGATTTCCAACGATCAATTGCCGTGGAACCGGCGCGATCATGCGCTGTTCGTGGGCTTTGCGCCCTATACCAACCCGCGCTATGCCGTTTCGGTGGTGGTCGAGCATGGGGGCGGCGGATCGACCGCCGCCGCGCCGATTGCGCGGGATGCGATCTTGCGGGCGCTGAGCGATGGCTTGCCGCCGCTGTCGGCCTATCCGGCATCGCAGCGCAACCGGATTGAATCGATGCTGTCCAAGCTGCCTTTGCGCGATGCCTCGGGGCAGGCCCCCGAAGCGTCAAAAGCCTGAAGGGGCGGGCCATGAGTTTTCTGGAATACCGCGTTAAATTCGTGCCCTCGGGGCTGAAGAAGGTTCTGTATCTGAACTGGCCGCTGATCGTGCTGGTCACCGCTGTGTCGGCGGTGGGCTGGCTGGCGCTGTATTCCATCGCCGGCGGGCGGATGGATGTTTGGGCCGGGCGGCAGATGCAGGTCTTTGCGCTGGGTGCGGTGGCGATGTTCTTTATCGCCTTTGTGCCGATCTGGTTCTGGCGCAACATGTCTTTACTGGCCTATCTGGTCAGCATGATGTTGCTGCTGGTGGTCGAGTTTTTCGGCACCGTCGGCATGGGCGCGCAACGCTGGATCGAGATTGGCGGGCTGCGGCTGCAACCGTCGGAATTGATGAAGGTGACGCTGGTGATGATGCTGGCGGCCTATTATGACTGGCTGGATGTCAAAAAGGTTTCGCGCCCGTTCTGGGTGCTGGTGCCCGTGGCGCTGACGGTGCTGCCCACGGTTTTGGTGCTAATGCAGCCCAATCTGGGCACGGCGTTGATCTTGCTGATGATCGGCGGCGCGGTGATGCTGCTGGCCGGGGTCAGCTGGTGGTATTTTGCGGCGGTGATTTCGGGCGTGGTGGCCACGATCTGGGCGGTTTTTGCCAGCCGGGGCACCGATTGGCAGTTGTTGCACGATTATCAGTTCCGCCGGATCGACACCTTTCTTGACCCGACCGCCGACCCGCTGGGCGCAGGCTATAACATCATTCAGGCACAGATCGCTTTGGGATCGGGCGGATGGGGCGGCAAGGGGTTCATGCAGGGCACCCAAAGCCGGCTGAACTTTTTGCCCGAAAAGCATACCGATTTCATCTTTACCACCCTGGGCGAGGAATTCGGCTTTGTCGGGGTGTTCTCGATCCTGATCCTTTATGCGTTGATCTTGGTGTTTTGCTATGTGTCGGCCTTGCAGAACAAGGACAGGTTTTCGACGCTGCTGATCATGGGGATTGCGGTCAACTTTTTCCTGTATCTGGCGATCAATCTGTCGATGGTGATGGGGCTGGCGCCGGTGGTGGGGGTGCCTTTGCCCTTTCTTTCCTATGGCGGTTCGGCCATGCTGGTCTTGCTGGTGGCCTTTGGCCTGATCCAGAGTGCGCATATTCACCGACCCCGCTGACCTGCCCGAGGCCCGATGACAACCATCCTTTTCGCCGCCCCCAAGCTGTGGGACGACTATGCAAAGACGTTGCCCAAGGCGCTAGCCGATCTGGGGGTGACGGGCGAGGTGGTGTTGGAGGCGGCGCCCGAGACGGTGGATTATATCGTCTATGCGCCCTCGGCCCCGTTGCAGGATTTCAGCCCCTTTACCCGCTGCAAGGCGGTGTTGTCGCTGTGGGCCGGGGTCGAGCGGATTGTGGGCAACCCGACGCTGACCCAGCCCCTGTGCCGGATGGTGGACCCGGGCCTGACCGAAGGGATGGTGGAGTGGGTGGTGGGCCATGTGCTGCGCCATCATCTGGGGATGGATCGGCATATCGTGAACCCCGGCCATGTCTGGGATGCGACCTGCCCGCCGCTTGCGCGCGAACGACCGGTGACCATGCTGGGCCTTGGCGCCCTGGGCACGGCCTGTGCGCAGGCGCTGGTGGCGCTGAATTTCCCGGTGACAGGCTGGAGCCGGCGGCCCAAGGATGTGGCCGGGGTGCGCTGCCTGTCGGGGGGCGATGGATTGCGCACGGCCCTGAGCGGGGCGCAGATCGTGGTGACGTTGCTGCCCAAAACGCCCGAGACGGAAAACACGCTGAACGAAGAAACCTTGGCGCTGATGGCGCGGGGGGCGGTCGTGCTGAACCCCGGTCGTGGCCCGCTGATCGACGATGCCGCGCTGCTGGCGGCGCTGGACAGCGGCCAGATCGGCCATGCCACGCTGGATGTCTTTCGCACCGAGCCTTTGCCCCAAAATCACCCATTCTGGGCACATCCGCGGGTGACGGTGACACCGCATATTGCCGCCGATACCCGCGCCAGCTCTGCCGCGCGGGTGATTGCAGAAAACATCCGGCGCGGCCAGGCCAAAGAGCCGCTGCTGCATCTGGTGGATCGCCGCGCCGGCTATTAGGCCCCTGCCCCGTTTGCGACGCAGGCGGTCGCGCGGGGAACAGACGCTGCCCGCCCTGCCGCCTTTGATGCCCCAAACGGGGGGCAATCATGCGATATGGAACGGGCGTCATCCTGGTGATCGGGGCGGGGATCTTGTGGTCGTTGATGGGCCTGATGATCCGCCAGATCGAAGGTGCAGGCACCTGGGCGGTGCTGTTCTGGCGGTCGGTCGGGGTGATTCCGGTTTTGATGGCGGTGATCTGGTGGCGGTCTGGCGGGCAGCTTTGGGCGCGGCTGCGCGGGGTTGGCATTCCGGGGGTGATCGGGGGGCTGGGTCTGGTGCTGGCCTTTGGGGGCGCAATCTTTGCCATTCAGGCCACCACGGTTGCCAATGCCGTGTTCCTGTTCTCGGCCTCGCCCTTTCTGACGGCGGTTCTGGGCTGGTTGATCCTGCGCGAACCGGTGCGGCGGGCCACATGGATGGCGATTGTGATGGCCGCTGTCGGCATGTTCATCATGGTGCGCGAAGGGCTGGCCGCCGGGGCCTTGGCGGGCAATGTGGCGGCGCTGCTGTCGGCGCTTGGGTTTTCTGTGTTCACGCTGGCACTGCGCTGGGGCAAGTTGTCAGACATGATGCCCGCCGTTGTGCTGGGGGCGATCTTTTCAATGCTGGCCGCCGGGGTTGTTTCCACGGCGATCGGCACCGGAATTGTGGTGCCCCTGCGCGATGTGGTGATTGCGATGGCCATGGGGGCCGTGATTCTGGCCATCGGCATGGCACTTTATACCACCGGCAGCCGGGTTATTCCGGCGGCGGAACTGACCTTGCTGTCGATGGTCGAGGTGCTGCTGGCGCCAATCTGGGTGTGGCTGTTTCTGGGGGAAACGGCCAGCGCGGGCACCTTTGTCGGCGGTGCGGTGCTGATGGGGGCGGTGGGGTTCAACGCGCTGTCGGGCGCGCGGCGCAAGCCGCTGGCACCGCCCGTGACGTGACGGGGCTGGCCTAACGATAGCGCCGGAAAAAGCGCGACCTGTCATACAGCGTTTCCAGCCGTTTCATGCGCTGTTCGGTGCTGGACCATGTCAGCGCCTGAACTGACGCCAGCAGGGTTTCGACCAGCACCAGAATAGACACGGTTGAATCCCAGGCGCTGGGGGCCTCGATATGGCACGACAGGGTGTGGCGGGCATGGCTGGCCGCGGGGCTGACCCAGCGGTCGGTGATCAGAATCACCTCGGCCCCCTGTTCGACCGCCAGTTCCACCAGTTGCAGGACCGAGTTTTCATAGCGGCGGATGTCGAAGACCAGCAGGATATCGCCCTTGGCCATATCCAGCAGCGCAGGGGGCCAGGTGTTCGACATATCCGACATCAGCGTGACATCAGGGCGCACGACCTTCATCAGCGTGACGAAATAATCGGCCATTGCATGGGTGATCCGCCCCCCCATCGCAAAGATCTTGCGCCGGTTATCGGCCAAAAGCTGGGCGGCGGCATCGAATTCGGCGTGGTCGATCTGGCCAAGCGTGGCTTGCAGATTGGCAACCACCGCATCGGCAAAGCGGTTCAGCACATGGGCATCCGGCGCCCCGCCGGCCCAACGGTCATGTTTGGCGATGGGCGACACCAGCATCGCTTCGACCTCGCCGCGCAGGGCACCCTGATAATCGGGATAGCCCTTGTAACCCAGTTTCTGACACAGGCGCACTACGGTGGGGGTCGAGACCTCGGCCGATTTGGCCAGCGCCGTGATCGAGCCCAGCGCCGCCACCGGGTAATGCCGCAGGATATGGGTGGCCAGTTGCCGTTCGGCACGGGTCAGATCCGGCAGGGCGGCGCGCATCCGGTCTTCGACAGTCATGGCCATATCCATTTCGTTCCTGCCCTTCTGGCCCCAGATCCCTGTCAGCCATACACCCTGAAACAGAGTTGGTCTGCACAGAAAATTGGCAGCGACTCTGGCAGGGCGAAGGCCCGGTTTAGAAAACTTTGTAACAGAATTTTTCGCAAAGAAAAATTCTTGACAGAATGCGGGCTGGCAAGGGACGCTGTGAAAAAAGAGGGGGATGACTCGCGTGATGTCTGCGCCAGATCAGGGCACGTTGCCTGCCAGAACCATGGCACCCTTTCGTGCGATTTTCGAGAACCGCGACTCGCGCGGGCGTATTCTTTTGGTGTGCGAACACGCCTCGCATCACATCCCGCCCGAATGGGATGGGCTGGGGCTGACGGCGGCCGAGCAACTGGCCCATATCGCCTGGGATCCGGGCGCGCTGGATCTGGCGCGGGGTTTGGCGCGGCGGCTGGATGCCTGCCTTGTGCATGCGCCGGTCAGTCGGTTGGTCTATGATCTGAACCGCGCCCCCGATCAGGCCGGGGCGATGCCCGCGCAATCCGAGGTGTTCACGGTGCCCGGCAATGCCGCGATCAGCGCCGAGGAACGGGCGCGGCGCACGCAGGCGGTTTATGTGCCGTTCCATGACGATCTGCATATCGAAGTGGCGCGGCGCATGGCGCTGGGGCTGGCCCCGGTGATCGTGACCATTCACAGCTTTACGCCAGTGTATTTCGGCGCGCCGCGGGCGGTGGAGTTTGGGATCATCCATGATGCCGATGACCGGATGGCGCGCGCCATTCTGGCCCATGCGCCTGTGGGCCTGAAGGCCGAGTTGAACGCGCCCTATTCGGCCGCCGATGGCGTGACGCATACGCTGCGGTTGCAGGCCAACCCGTATCGGCTGGCCAATGCGATGCTGGAAATTCGCAATGATCTGATCGTCACCCCCGCCGCCGCCGAGGCGATGGCCGACCAGTTGGCCCCCTGCCTGAGCGCCGCCCTGGCCACCATCACCGAGGGGGCCGTTTGATGCCGCGCGCAGCGATTGCCTTTGTCCGCATCGTGGACAAGATGAATTACGGCGTTGGCCGGTTTGCCATGTATCTTTTGTTCGTGCTGATGGCCATTCTGATGTGGTCCACCATCAGCAAGGCCTTCTTCAACCCGTCGCTGTGGACGCTGGAATTGGCCCAGTTCGTGATGGTGGCCTATTACATTCTGGGCGGGCCCTATGCGATGCAGATGGAGGGCCATGTGCGGATGGACCTGTTCTATGCCAAGCAAAGCCCCGTGCGCCGCGCCTGGTGGGATGGGTTCACCGTTTTTGCGCTGATCTTTTATCTGGGCGTCATGCTGTATGGGGCCATCGACAGCACGCTTTACGCCTTTACCTATAACGAGCGCAGCCCAACCGCGTGGCGGCCCTATATGTGGCCGATCAAGGTCACGCTTTGCGTGGGCTTTGCGCTGATGCTGTTGCAGGCCCTGTCGGCGCTGATCAAGGACATCGCCACGATCCGTGGAGAGAAAATCTGATGTCCTATGAGATGATCGCGCTGCTGATGTTTTCGACCATGCTGCTGCTGATGATGACGGGGCAGCGGGTCTTTGCGGTGATCGGCTTTGTCGCCGTCTTTTCGGCCCTGATGCTGTGGGGCACGGGCGGCGAGAGGATGGGCTTTTCGGCCAGCATGAAGCTGATGAAATGGTATCCGCTGCTAAGCCTGCCGATGTTCGTCTTCATGGGCTATGTGATGAGCGAGGCCAAGCTGGCCGATGACCTCTACAAGATGTTTCACATCTGGTTTGGCCGGGTGCGGGGCGGATTGGCGATTGGCACCATTTTGTTGATGGTGCTGATTTCGGCCATGAACGGGCTGTCAGTGGCGGGCATGGCCATCGGGTCAACCATCGCCCTGCCCGAGTTGCTGCGCCGGGGCTATGACAAGCGGATGGTGACGGGGGTTATTCAGGCCGGGTCCAGCCTTGGCATCCTGATCCCGCCGTCGGTTGTGCTGGTCCTGTATGCGATGATCGCGCGGGCGCCGGTGTCGGAATTGTGGTTGGCGGGCATTGTGCCGGGGCTGATGATGGCCGCAATGTTCATTATGCTGATCCTGATCCGCTGCCGGGTGCAGCCCGAACTGGGCCCGGCGCTAAGCGAGGATGAGCGCGCCAGCATCACCACGGCGGAAAAGCTGGCGTCCCTGCGGGCCGGGCTTTTGCCCTTTGCCATCTTTGGCGGCATGATGGTGCCCTTTATCTATGGCTATACCTCGCTGGTCGAAAGCAGTGTGATCGGCGTCTTGATGACGGTGCTGGGGGCGGTGATCAAGGGCCGGATGAATGCCACGGTGTTCGAAGTGGCCACCCGCAACACGCTGGCGATTTCGGCGATGTTCATGTGGGTGATCCTTGCGGCGCTGTCGTTTGGCGCGGTGTTTGATGGCCTGGGCGCCGTCAAGGCGGTGGAAAACCTGTTCATCGACCAGTTGCACATGGGGCCTTGGACGATCCTGATCCTGATGCAGCTTTCGTTTCTGCTGATGGGCATGTTCCTAGATGATACCGCCATGCTGGTGATCGTGGCGCCCCTGTATGTGCCGCTGGTCGCGGGCCTTGATTTCGGCATGCCGCGTGGCGATGTGCTGATCTGGTATGGGGTGCTTTACACCATCACCTGCCAGATCGCCTATCTGACGCCGCCCTTTGGCTATAACCTGTTTTTGATGCGGGCCTTTGCCCCGCCCGAGATTTCGATGGGCGATATCTATGCCTCGGTCTGGCCCTTTGTTCTGGTCATGGTGGTGGCCCTGGCCCTGATCATGATCTTCCCCGGTTTGGCCCTGTGGCTGCCCAACATGATTTATCCCTGAGGCCCGGCTGAACCGGACCCATTCCCTGCAACAGAGAGGTTTACCCATGACGTCCAGACGTTCTTTCCTGACCAAAGGCGCCCTTGCCGGTGCCGCTACCCTTGCCGCGCCTTCAGTGTTGCGCGCGCAAGAGGTGATCAAATGGCGGATGCAGACCTATGCCGGGGCTGCCTTGGCCGAAGAGGTGGTGAAGCCCGCCGTCGATATGTTCAACCGCATCGCGGCCGGGCAGATGGAGATCGAGCTGTTCACCGCAGATCAGCTGGTGCCCACGGGCGAGCTGTTTCAGGCGATGCAGGCGGGCACGATTGATTGCGTGCAATCGGATGATGACAGCATGGCCTCGCCCACCGAAGTGACGGTGTTTGGCGGCTATTTCCCGCTGGCGCTGCGCTATAGCCTTGATGTGCCGGTTCTGTTCAACAAATACGGGTTGAAGCAGATCTGGGAAGAAGAATACGCCAAGGTGGGCGTCAAGCATATCTCGGCCGGGTCTTGGGATCCGTGCCATTTCTCGACCAAAGACCCGATCAACAGCCTTGCCGATCTGCAAGGAAAGCGGGTGTTCACCTTCCCCACCGCTGGCCGTTTTCTAAGCCAGTTCGGCGTGGTGCCGGTGACGCTGCCATGGGAAGACATCGAAGTGGCCGTGCAGACGGGCGAGCTGGATGGCATCGCTTGGTCGGGCATCACCGAGGTGTATACGGTGGGCTGGTCGAATGTGACCAACTACTTCCTGACCAACAACATCTCGGGCGCGTGGATTGGCCATTTCTTTGCCAATATGGATCGTTGGAACGCCCTGCCCCCGCATTTGCAGGAACTGCTGGCCGTGTGCTTTGAACAGTCGCATTACTATCGCCAGCACTGGTATTGGGGCGGCGAGGCCGATCTGCGCCTGAACGGCGGCAAGATGCAACTGACCACCATTCCCGATGAGGAATGGGCCACGGTCGAGGCGGCTGCCGTGACCTTCTGGGATGAGATCGCGGCGGAATCCGAGACCAAGGCCAAGGTCGTGGCGATCTTCAAGCAGTATAACGACACCATGCAAAAGGCAGGTCGGCCCTATCGCTGACCGGACAAGACCCTGGGGGCGCGCCAGAGATTGCGCGCCCCTGACCACAAGAATATGATCAAATTCAGACTCACCGACGGGGAACAGAGATGCCGGGCAATCTGACGCTGGAAGAACTTCGGGGCCTTGTGGACAAGGGCGAGATCGACACCGTTCTGGTCGCCGGTATCGACATGCAAGGCCGCCTGATGGGCAAGCGGTTTCACGCGCGGTTCTTTGTCGATGGCGGCCATACAGAAACCCATTGCTGCAACTATCTGCTGACCGTGGACATGGAGATGACCACGGTGCAGGGCTATAAATCCAGCAGTTGGGAAACCGGCTATGGCGATTATGTGCTAAAGCCCGATATGGCCACCCTGCGCCGCATTCCATGGCTAGAGGGCACGGCGCTGGTGCTGGGCGATACGCTGGACCATCACGGCCACGAAGTGCCGATGAGCCCGCGTGCCATTCTGAAGCGTCAGGTGGCGCGGGCGCGGGCGCTGGGGTTCGAGCCGATGATGGCGACGGAACTGGAATTCTACCTGTTCGAGAATTCCTATGAAAACCTGCGCGACCATGGCTTTGCCGATCTGAAAACCGTCAGCGGCTATAACGAGGATTACCACATCTTCCAGACCACCAAGGAAGAGGATGTGATGCGCGCCATCCGCAACGGGCTGTATGGCGCGGGGATTCCGATCGAGAATTCCAAGGGCGAGGCCGAAGCCGGTCAGGAAGAGATCAACTATCGCTATTCCGACGCTTTGGACACGGCCGACAACCATGTGATCGTCAAGAATGGCGTCAAGGAAATCGCCTGGGCCAAGGGCAAGTCGGTGACTTTCATGGCCAAATACGATCACCGCCGCGCCGGATCGTCCAGCCATGTGCATCAAAGCCTGTGGACCAAGGATGGCAGACCCGCGTTCCATGACCCGGCAGACCCCTATGGCATGTCAGATCTGATGAAGCAGTTTGTGGCGGGGCAGTTGGCCCATGCCACGGAAATCACGGCCTTTCTGGCGCCCTATGTGAACAGCTACAAGCGCTTTACCATTGGCATGTTCGCCCCCACCAAGGCGGTGTGGAGTGCGGACAACCGCACGGCGGGCTTTCGCGTCTGCGGCGTGCAATCCAAGGCGGTGCGGGTGGAGTGCCGGATTCCGGGCAGTGACGCCAACCCCTATCTGGCCTGTGCGGCGCTGCTGGCGGCAGGTCTGGCCGGGATCGAGGCCAAGATGGAGCTGGAGCCCGAGATGAAGGGCGACATGTATAACACCGAAGGCATCCGCAACGTGCCCCACAATCTGCGCGATGCGGCAGCGGCGCTGAAGGGCAGCGCCATGCTGCGGGCGGCCTTTGGCGATGATGTGGTCGATCACTATCACCATGCCGCGCAGTGGGAGATTTCCGAGACTGACCGCGTGGTGACCGACTTTGAACGCCAGCGGTTGCTGGAACGGGCCTAGGCTGGGGCTTTCCCCGCCCCTGCCGTGGATTTTTGCAAGCGTCGGGCTGAAGCCCGACCTACGAGGACGAAGATGAAACCGATTCAACTGATTTCGCCGGTCGATGGCAGCGTCTATGCGGAACGGATGCCCCTGACGATAGAGGCCGCGCAGGCCGCCTGTGCCCGTGCCCGCGCCGCGCAAAAGCCTTGGGCCGCCCGACCGCTGGAAGAACGGATCGCGCTGGTCAAGGCCGGTGTGGCACGCCTGAACGAGATGCAGGATGTGGTGGTTGAGGAACTGGCCTGGCAGATGGGCCGCCCCACCCGCTTTGGGGGCGAATTCGGGGGGGTGAATGCCCGCACCGACTACATGGCGGAAATCGCCGCCGAAACGCTGGCCCCGACGATGGTTGAGGACAGCGACAAGTTCCGCCGCTATCTGACGCGCGAACCTGTGGGCGTGGTGTTCATCATCGCGCCGTGGAACTATCCCTATCTGACCACGATCAACACGCTGGTTCCGGCCCTGATCGCGGGCAATACCGTGGTGCTGAAACATGCCAGCCAGACCCTGCTGGTGGGCGAACGGATGGCCGAAGCCTTCCATGCCGCGGGCGTGCCCGAGGATGTGTTCCAGAACGTGGTGCTGGACCATGCCACGACCGAGACGCTGATCGGGGCGCGGGCCTTCAACTTTGTCAATTTCACCGGATCGGTGGCCGGGGGTGCCGCGATCGAGCGCGCCGCGGCGGGCACCTTTACCGGGCTGGGGCTGGAATTGGGCGGCAAAGACCCCGGCTATGTGCGGGCCGACGCCAATCTGGAGGCGGCGGTGGATACGCTGATGGACGGGGCCTTGTTCAATGCGGGCCAGTGCTGCTGCGGGATCGAGCGGATCTATGTGCATGAAAGCCTGTATGATGCCTTTGTCGAAAAGGCCGTGGCCTGGACCAAGGAGCTGAAACTGGGCAACCCGTTTGATGCGGCCAGCACGCTGGGGCCGATGGCGCACACGCGGTTTGCATCGGTGGTGCGCGACCAGATTGCCGAGGCGATTGCCGCCGGGGCCAAGCCGCTGATCGACCCAAAGGAGTTTCCGGCCGATGATGGCGGTGCCTATCTTGCGCCGCAGGTCTTGGTGAATGTCGATCATTCCATGCGGGTGATGATGGAAGAAAGCTTTGGCCCGGTTGTCGGCATCATGAAGGTTTCGTCGGATGATGAGGCGATTGCCCTGATGAACGACAGCCCCTATGGCCTGACGGCCAGCATCTGGACCCAAGATTACGACACCGCTGCCGCCATCGGCGCGCAGATCGAAACCGGCACGATTTTCATGAACCGGGCCGATTACCTTGACCCCGCCCTGTGCTGGACAGGGTGCAAAGACACCGGGCGCGGCAATTCGCTAAGCTATCTTGGGTTCCATTCGGTGACCCGTCCGAAATCCTATCACCTTAAGAAAGTCTGACGCCATGACCCATCATGTTCCCAATCGGAACTGGTCTTACCCCACTGCGATCAAATTCGGTGTGGGGCGTATTGCCGAACTGGCCGAACATTGCGCGGCCAGCGGCATCACAAAGCCCCTGCTGGTGACCGACAAGGCCTTGGCCAGCCTGCCGATCACCTCTGCCGCGCTGGATGTGCTGGCGGCAGCGGGGCTGGGCCGGGCAGTCTTTTCCGAGGTGGACCCGAACCCGAACGAAGGCAACATGGCGGCGGGCATCGCGGTTTACACCGCGGG
The DNA here is from genome assembly GCF_036553525.1 of Pseudotabrizicola sp. L79. Taxonomy (NCBI): domain Bacteria; kingdom Pseudomonadati; phylum Pseudomonadota; class Alphaproteobacteria; order Rhodobacterales; family Paracoccaceae; genus Pseudotabrizicola; species Pseudotabrizicola sp. L79. The sequence goes on from NZ_JAZHDA010000052.1 coordinate 135,529, forward strand.
TGGCCATGACGGCGTGATCTGCTTTGGCGGCGGCTCTGCCCTTGATCTGGGCAAGATGATTGCCCTGATGGCGGGCCAGCGCGCCGATCTGAGTGTGTGGGATCTGGAAGATATCGACGACTGGTATACCCGCGCCGATGCCAGCAAGATTGCCCCGATCATTGCTGTGCCGACGACGGCAGGCACGGGCAGCGAAGTGGGCCGCGCGGGCGTGCTGACCAACAGCGTGACCCACAAGAAGAAGATCATCTTCCACCCCAAGCTGATGCCCGTGGTCACCATCTGCGACCCGGCGCTGACGGTGGGGATGCCGAAATTCATCACCGCTGGCACCGGGATGGATGCGCTGGCCCATTGTCTTGAGGCCTATTGCAGCCCGTTCTACCACCCGATGAGCCAAGGCATCGCGCTGGAAGGCATGCGGCTGGTGTTTGAAAACCTGCCCAAGGTCTATGCCAACCCGAACGATCTGGACGCCCGCGCCCATATGATGAGTGCCGCGGCCATGGGCGCGGTGGCGTTCCAAAAGGGCTTGGGCGCGATCCACAGCCTGAGCCACCCGATTGGCGCGGTTTACAACACCCATCACGGCACCACCAATGCGGTGGTCATGCCGATGGTGCTGGATATGAACCGCCCGGCGATTGAAGACCGGATCAACGCGGCCGCGGCCTATCTGGGCATTGCGGGCGGGTTTGACGGGTTCCGCGCGGCGATCATGGGCCTGCGTGAAACGCTGGCCATTCCTGCCAATCTGACGGCCATGGGCGTCAAGCCCGAGGATCTGGACCAATTGACCGAAATGGCCCTGGAAGACCCGTCTTGCGGCGGGAACCCGATTGAAATGACGCGCGAAAACACCCGCGCGCTGTTCGACGCCTGCATGTAAGCGATGGCGGCCCATCAGACCGATATTGCCATCATCGGCGCCGGTGTGGTGGGCCTTGCCATCGCCGAGCGCCTGCTGGCCGAGGGGCGCGAGGTGACGCTGATTGATCCGAACCCACCCGGTTCGGGGGCGTCATACGGCAATGCGGGCACGATTGCCGATTATGCGGTGCTGCCGGTGGGCACGCCCGATGTGTTGCGCAATCTGCCGTCGCTGCTGTTTGACCGCAATTCGCCGCTGTCGATCCGTCGGGCGGCGCTGCCCAGCCTTGCGCCGTGGTTGCTGCGCTTTGCGCTGCAATCATTGCCGGGGCCTGCCAAGCGCAATGCGGCGGCAATTGCGGGCCTGCTGGCCGATGCGGCCCCGCTGTGGCAGGCGGTGGCGGCGCGGATTGATGCAGAAGACATCCTGCAAAGGCGCGGCTGCCTTTACATGTATGAAAGTGCCGGGGCCTTTCGCGCAGCCAAGGCGGACATGGCCTATCGCCGCAGTCTGGGCATTACCGTTGATCTGATCGGCCCCGATGATCTGCGCCAACTGGAACCCGGCCTGCCCGAGGTAGAGGGCGGGGCCGCGTTTTTCCCCAACGCGGTGTTCATGTCTGATCCGTCTGCCATGGTGGCGCGGTTGGCGGCGGCTGTTCAGGCCCCGGTTCTGCCGCATCGGATTGACCGGCTGGAGCGGCGCAATGGCGGCGTGCATCTGGCGGGTGACGGCATCGAGGTGCAGGCACGGCGCGTGGTGCTGGCGGCGGGAGCGCATTCGCGGGCCTTGGCGCGCATGGCGGGCGACCGCATCCCGCTGGATACCGAGCGCGGCTATCATGTCGAATGGGATATGCCCCAGCCCCGGATCACCCGCCCCACCTGCCCCAGCACGCGCGGGTTTTACCTGTGCCCGATGTCGGGCCGGTTGCGGGTGGCGGGCACGGTGGAGCTGGGCGGGCTGACCGCCCCGCCCTCGCCGCATCGGGTGGACAAGTTGGTGCAGGGCGCACGGGCGATCTTTCCGGATCTGGGCGAACCCAGCCGTGACTGGATGGGGTTTCGCCCCAGCCTGCCCGACAGCCTGCCAGTCATCGGCCCGTCGCGCGGCGGGGATGAGGTGATCCATGCCTATGGTCACGGCCACATCGGCCTGACCCTGGCCCCGATCACCGCGCGGCTTGTGGCCGATCTGGTAGCAGGCCGCTCGCCCGAGCGGGACATCACCGCAACGCGGGCCACGCGTTTCGGGCTTTGATCCCCGCGCCGTTCGCGGGTAATCAGGGCCAAACAAAGGGGTAAGTCATGAGTGACAAGGTTCTGATCACCGGGGCAGCCGGGTTCATCGGCTTTCATCTGGCGCGGCGCATGTTGGCCGAGGGCTGGCAGGTGACCGGATTTGACGGCATGACGCCCTATTACGACCCAAAACTAAAAGAGGCACGGCTGGCCATCTTGCAGGCGCAGCCCGGATTTCGGTTTGAGCAAGGGATGATCGAGGAAGAAGGCCGCCTGACCGCATTGGCGGGCGAGGTCAGGCCCGATGTTATCGTGCATCTGGCCGCGCAGGCGGGGGTGCGCTATTCGATTGATGCCCCGCGCAGCTATGTGCAATCAAACCTGATCGGCACGCATGAGGTGCTGGAGGCCGCGCGCGCCCATCCGGTGCGGCATCTGATGATGGCCTCGACCAGTTCGGCCTATGGTGCGAACAGCCAGATGCCCTATGCAGAAACACATCAGGCCACCCATCCAATGAGCTTTTACGCCGCGACCAAGATCGCGAACGAGGCGATGGGGCACAGCTATGCGCATCTGTTTGGCCTGCCGATCACGATGTTTCGGTTCTTTACCGTCTATGGCCCTTGGGGGCGGCCGGATATGGCACTGTTCAAATTCACCAAGGCAATTTTGAACGGCCAGCCGATTGATGTGTATAATCACGGCGATATGAAGCGCGATTTCACCTATGTTGCCGATCTGGTCGAGGGGATCGTGCGGCTGGTCGCCACGCCCCCCGGCACGGCGCCGGTGGGGCCGATGGACAGCCTGTCGCCCGTGGCACCGTTTCGCGTGGTGAACATCGGCAATGGCAACCCGGTGCAACTGACCGATTTCATTGCGGCGATCGAGGCCGCGACGGGCCGCAAGGCCACGCGCAACCTGATGCCGATGCAGCCCGGCGATGTGCCCGCCACCTGGGCCGATGCCAGCCTGATCGAGGCGCTGGTGGGCCGCCTGCCCCGCACTGACATCGGCGAAGGTGTGGAGCAGTTCGTCGAATGGTATCGCGGCTGGAACGGCTGAAAGGTCAGAGCGTCATTTCATAGGTGACCCAAGTCGCCGGGGTGGCAAGCCGATCATAAAGGCTGCGTGCGCGATGGTTGTCTGCTGCTGTCAGCCACGCCAACAGGGGCCAACCCTGCGCGCGGCCCTTGGCTGCCACGGCGTCGATCAGCGCCTTGGCCGTGCCGCTGCCCCGGGCCGATGGGTCAACGAACAGGTCATCCAGAAAGCCTGTCGTCTTGGCCCAAAGCGGATCATCCACGGTGCGGAAATGGGCAAGGCCAATCAGGCGGCCTTGCGCTTGGGCCACAAGCCCCGAGGTGGATTTGGCCGGATCGTGCAGCCACGACCAGACGCGGTCGCGCATGGCCTCTGATTGTGCGACACCGTAAAATTCTGCGTAACCCGCGAACAGCCTGCCCCAGTCGGCGCGGTCTGCGGGTGTGGGCGGGCGGATCGTCAGGGTCATGATGCCATCCTGTGGGCCACATCTAGCATGCGGTTGGAAAAGCCCCATTCGTTGTCATACCAGCCAAAGACCCGAACCATTCCAGCGGCCGTGATGCGCGTTTCAGGCAGGGCCATCACAATGCTTTCGGGCCGCGCCCGCAGATCAGAGCTGACAAGGGGGCGGTCGGTCCAGCCGATCACGCCGCCGGCCTGTTGGAACAGGCTGTTCAGCGGATCGACCTCTGGGGTTTGTCTCAGCATCACCGCCAGATCGACGCAAGACACGCTGGCCACCGGCACCCGCACCGCCGAGCCTTCGATGCGGCCCGCGATCTGCGGCAGCACCGTATCCAGCAGCCGCGAGGCGCTGGTGGTGGTTGGCACCATCGACAGCGCCGCCGCGCGCGAGCGGGCAAAATCGGCGGCGGGGGCGTCAATCGTGGGCTGACTGCCGGTATAGCAATGGATGGTGGTCATCGACCCGGTCACAATGCCATAGGCATCGTCCAACAGATGCGCCAAAGGGGCCAGCGCATTGGTGGTGCAAGAGGCGTTCGAGACGATCTTTTGCCCTGCCAGCAGTTGATCATTGGCCCCCAGCACCACCGTCAGATCCGCCGATTTGGAGGGGCCGGAAATCAACACCCGCGCGGCACCGGCGCGCAGGCCGCGTTCGGCCACTTCGCGCGCCTCGGCCCGGCCGGTGCATTCCAGCACCACATCAACCCCCGACAGATCAAGGGCCGAGATATCGGGCTGGCGATGCAGCGGGATGGCTTTCCCGTTTACAACCAAGGCCCCGTCAGACAGGGCCACAGACCCGCCCCAAGGGCCAAAGGTGCTGTCATATTCGAACAGATAGGCACACATTTCGGGGGTGGCGATATCATTGATGCCAACCACCTGCAGACCCGGCCAATGGCCCGGCGCACGCGCCCAGGCCCGCAGGATGGATCGCCCGATCCGACCAAAGCCATTGATGAAGACCCGCATGGCGCCCCCCTTGTTGGCCTTCAGGTTCACCATGCAGTGCCCCCAAGGGCAAGTCCTGCTTTGTCACGGATACAAGACCCGCGCGGTGGCAAGTGGGGGCCAGTCAGGTAAGGCGTCAGGTAAAGCGGTTGTCGCGGGGAAAGCCGCGCGGGGCCATCTTGCCCGCCGTGGCCCGATCACCCAGCCATTCGGTCAGGTCGGGTTCGGTGCGCGTGCGCCCTGCCGGATCTTTCCATGTCAGGCCATCGGCAAGGACAAAGGTCATGGCATCGCTCAGCCCGCCATCCTTATACTTTTGCAACCGCACGCCTTTGCCCTTGGCCATTTCCGGCAGATCATCCAGCGGGAAAACCAGCAGTTTGCGGTTCTCGCCCACCACGGCAACATGATCGCCTTGCACATATCGCGCCAAGGCCGCGGTCACGCCCTCTTTCACCGTCAGCACCTGTTTGCCGGATTTGGTCTGGGCCAGCACCTCTTCCGAGGGCACCACAAAGCCATCGCCCGCCGTTGAGGCGACCAGCAGTTTGGCCCCCGGACGGAACAGCAGGAAATCGACGATCTCGGTATCATTCGGCAGATCAACCATCAGGCGCACAGGTTCGCCCATGCCGCGCCCGCCGGGCAAGTTCGCCCCCACAAGGGTGTAAAACCGCCCATTGGCCGCCACCAGAACGATCTTGTCCGTGGTTTCGGCATGGAAGGCAAAGCGCGGGCCATCGCCATCCTTGAACTTCTGTTCGGCGGTCAGATCGACATGGCCCTTCAGCGCGCGGATCCAGCCCATCCGTGAGCAGATCACAGTGATCGGTTCGCGCTCGATCATCGCTTCGAATGGCACATCCTCGATCGTGCCAGCCTCGCCAAAGGCGGTGCGGCGGTCGCCCAGACGGGTGCCTTTGCCAAATTGCTTGCGGATCGCTTCCAGCTCTTTGCCGATCTGCTTCCATTGCAGGCTTTCACTGGCCAGAAGATCGGCCAGGCCGGCGCGTTCGGCCATCAGGGCGTCACGCTCGCGGATCAACTCCATCTCTTCCAGACGGCGCAAGGACCGCAGGCGCATGTTCAGGATGGCTTCGGCCTGAACCTCGGTCAACTCGCCTTGTTGGCCCGCAGGCGGCGGCACATAGTCTTTTTCGCTGGTCGCGCGCTTGTGCGACTTGCCCCAGATTTCGGCCATCAACGCGCGCTTGGGGTCATCATCATAGCGGATGATGTCGATCACGCGATCAAGGTTCAGGAAGGTGATGATGAAACCTTCCAGAATCTCCAGCCGATGATCGATCTTTTCGACGCGATGTTCCGACCGACGCCGCAACACGTCGCGGCGGTGATCCAGAAAGGCGCGCAACACCTCTTTCAGCGAACAGACGCGCGGCACCTTGCCGTCGATCAGCACGTTCATGTTCATGCTGAAACGGCTTTCCAGATCGCTGTTCTTGAACAGCATCCCCATCAGCATGTCGGGTTCGACATTGCGCGCGCGCGGTTCCAGCACGATGCGGATGTCATCGGCAGATTCGTCACGCACATCGGCCAAAAGCGGGATCTTCTTGGTCTGGATCAGTTCGGCCAGCTTTTCGATCAGCTTGGACTTCTGAACCTGATAGGGGATCTCGGTCACGACAATCTGCCATGTGCCGCGGCCCAGATCCTCGATGTGCCATTTGGCACGGGTGCGAAACGCGCCGCGACCGGTTTCATAGGCTTCGATGATCGCGCGCTTTTCTTCGACGATCACGCCGCCGGTCGGGAAATCGGGGCCGGGGATCAGATCGACCAAGGCCGCTGTGGTGATATCGGGGTCGCGCAGCATGGCGTGGCAGCCCTGAATCAATTCATCCAGATTATGCGGCGGAATGTTGGTGGCCATCCCCACGGCAATCCCGCTGGACCCATTGGCCAGAAGGTTCGGAAAGGCCGCAGGCATGACGACGGGCTCTTCCAGCGTGCCATCATAATTGGGCCGGAAATCAACGGCGTTTTCGGCCAGACCTTCCATCAGCGTTTCGGCAATCGCGGTCAGCCGGGCCTCGGTATAGCGGCTGGCGGCGGGGTTGTCGCCGTCGATATTGCCAAAGTTGCCCTGCCCATCCACCAGCGGATAGCGCACGTTGAAATCCTGCGCCAGACGCGCCATGGCATCATAGATCGCCGCATCGCCATGCGGGTGATAGTTGCCCATCACATCGCCGGAAATCTTGGCCGATTTGCGGAAACCACCCGTGGCCGACAGCCGCAATTCGCGCATCGCAAACAGAATGCGGCGGTGAACCGGCTTTAGCCCGTCACGCGCATCGGGCAGGGCCCGGTGCATGATGGTGGACAGCGCATAGGTCAGATAACGCTCGCCAATGGCGCGCGACAGCGGTTCGGCCGTGGTCATGGCCCCGATCTTGGTGTCATCAGCTTCGTCGGACATGGATGGTGTGTAATCTGCGCGGGCGGAACGGTCCAGCCGGAAAATCTTTGCCCGCCAAGGGGGAAAAACCGGCGACTTTTGCCCTGTGCTTGGTTAAGATCGGGGGGTAATTAGCTGTCATCAAGAGTGAATCAGGTGTTTTTGTCATGATCCGTTGGACGATTGTTCTTTGCCTTGGGCTTTACCTTACCTTGCAGTTGGGCGGCGAAGATCGCGGTCAGAAACGCCTGGGGCTGATGGAAGCAGAGCAAGAGGCGATGGCCGCGGCGGCGAAACAGGCAAAGCCCGAGATGGTTGAGGCCAGCAAGGTTGCGGCGATTGCACCCGACGTTGCACCCGCCCCTGTCGTTGACGTGGCCTTTGCCCCGACAGCCGCCCTGATCAATGCCAGCGTTACGGATGCAGACCCCACGCCCGCCCCATCGCCCGCGGCTGACCTTGCCGCCAGTTCAGACAACGCCTTGGGCCAGATCATGTATGTGACGGGCCGGTCGGTGAATGTGCGGGGCGGGCCATCCACGCGCAATGCGGTGGTGGGCAAATTGGGCCGGGGCGATGCCGTATCGGTGGTCTGGGTGGAAGAAAACGGCTGGGCGCGCATTCGCGTCGAGGGTGACGGCGTGGATGGCTATATGTCTCTCAGCTTTCTGACCGAGACGGACCCGGCGAATTAAGCCAATCTGCTTTGACATCTGCCCGATTGCCCCTAATCAGGGAAAAAACAAACGGGCAGGACCATGGCGAAATCGATTCTGATCACCGGATGCTCTTCGGGCATTGGCCTTGATGCGGCGCGCGGGCTGAAGGCACGCGGATGGCGGGTGTTTGCCACCTGCCGCAACGAGGCCGACTGCGCCACATTGCGCGACGAAGGGCTGGAAAGCTTTGTGCTGGATTATGCAGATGAGGCCAGCATCGACGCGGCGGTGGCCGAATGCCTTGGCCGCACCGGGGGCACGCTGGATGCGCTGTATAACAACGGGGCCTTTGCCTGCCCCGGCGCGGTTGAGGATTTGCCACGCGGGGCCCTGCGTGAAATCTATGAAACCAATCTGTTTGGCTATCATGACCTGACCCGCCGCATCATTCCCGCGATGCGGGCACAGGGGCATGGGCGGATCATCAACTGCTCTTCTGTTCTGGGGCTGGTCGGGATGAAATGGCGTGGGGCCTATGTTTCAACCAAATTCGCGATGGAGGGGCTGACCGATGTGTTGCGCATCGAGATGCGGGGCACCGGCATCGAGGTGATCCTGATGGAGCCGGGCCCGATCACCAGCCGCATCCGCGCCAATGCGATTCCGCATTTTGAAAAGTGGATCGATTGGGAAAACTCGGCCCGCGCCGAAGAATACCGCCCCCTGATGTCGCGCCTGTATGAAGACCGCGGCCCCGACCGGTTTGAACTGCCCGCAGCCGCAGTGACGAAAAAGCTGATCCATGCGCTGGAAAGCAAACGGCCAAAGGCCCGCTATTATGTGACGACACCCACCTATCTGATGGGTTTTGCGCGGCGCATCTTGCCGACACGGGCGCTGGATTGGCTGATCGCCAAGGGCTGATCGCTGCGACATCAACGCCATCGCCCGCTTGGGGGGCCGAAAATTCCTTCGCTTTTCCGGCGAAAGCGCCTAGATCACGCTGCAATGTAAAGGAGCCGCCATGCTGAACGATCCGCTGTTCATTCTTGCAGCCATTGCCTGTCTGGGCGTTCTGGTCATCTTGATGATCGGCATCGGCGGGTTCGCCAAGGGCGGGGATTTCAACCGCAAACATGCCAACCGCCTGATGCGGTATCGCATCGCGGCGCAGGCCCTGGCCGTTGTCTTGATCGTGGCCTTTGCCTGGCTGCGCAGCCATGGGGGGAACTGATGGTCGTTCTGTCGAAAATCTACACGAAAACGGGCGATGCGGGGGAAACCGCCTTGGGCAACGGGGCCCGCGTGGCCAAGCATTCCACCCGCGTGAATGCCTATGGCACGGTGGATGAGGTGAATGCGACCGTGGGTCTTGCCCGGCAATTCGCCGAAGGCTGGATGGAAGACGCCTTGGCCCGTGTCTCGAACGACCTGTTCGATCTGGGCGCCGACCTTGCCACGCCCGACATGCACAAGGATGCCGAACTGCCCTATACGCCGCTGCGGATGATCGCAGCACAGGTCGCCCGGCTTGAGCGTGAAATTGACGCACAAAACGCCAAGTTGACACCGCTGCGCAGCTTTATTCTGCCCGGCGGATCGCGTCTGGCCGCACAATTGCACCTGTGCCGCACCGTCTGCCGCCGTGCAGAACGGCTGACGGTGGAACTGGCCACGATGGAAGAGGTGAACAGCGAAGCCGTCAAATATCTGAACCGTTTGTCCGACTGGTTCTTTGTGATGGGCCGGATCGCCAACAACGACGGCAAGGATGATGTGCTGTGGGTGCCGGGGCTGACGCACGAAAGCTGATCGATTTCATCGATCAGGAACGTGGCGTTCCAAGGACGTGCCGCGTCGATTTTACACTGTTGCGATGCAGAAAGACTCGGTAGGAACGTCAGAGAGCTTGGTTTAACGGGAGAATGACGCCGATGAAGGTCTTGGTGCCTGTCAAACGTGTGATTGACTATAACGTGAAGGTCCGTGTGAAGGCGGATGGTTCGGGTGTCGATCTTGCGAATGTGAAAATGTCGATGAACCCCTTTGACGAAATCGCCGTGGAAGAGGCGATCCGCTTGAAGGAAAAGGGCGTCGCGACCGAGGTTGTCGTGGTGTCGATTGGTGTCAAGCAAGCCCAGGAAACGCTGCGCACGGCTTTGGCCATGGGGGCTGACCGCGCGATCCTGATCGAAGCGACCGCCGATGTGCAGACCGATATCGAACCTTTGGCCGTTGCGAAACTGCTGGCCGCCGTCGTCAAGGAAGAGACCCCAGGTCTGGTTCTGTGCGGCAAACAGGCGATCGACAATGATATGAACGCCACCGGCCAGATGTTGTCGGCCCTTTTGGGCTGGAGCCAGGCCACCTTTGCCAGCGAACTGGCCATCGAAGGCGACAAGGCCATTGTCACGCGCGAAGTGGATGGCGGCTTGCAAACCATCAGCGTGACCATGCCCACCATCGTGACGGTTGATCTGCGCCTGAACGAGCCGCGCTATGCATCCTTGCCCAATATCATGAAAGCCAAGGCCAAGCCCCTGGCGATCAAGACCCCGGCCGATTACGGCGTGGATGTCGCGCCCCGGCTGTCGGTTGTGAAGACGGTGGAACCGGCAGGCCGCAAGGCCGGCGTCAAGGTTGGCTCGGTCGAAGAGTTGATTGCGAAACTGAAAGACGAAGCGGGGGTGATCTGAGATGGCTGTTCTTCTTCTGGGTGAAGTCACTGACGGTCAGCTTTCGGTCGATGCAACGGCCAAGGCCCTGACTGCTGCCAAGAAACTGGGTGATGTGACGGTGCTTTGCGCTGGCGCAAGTGCCGCCGCCGCCGCCGCCGAGGCCGCCAAACTGGACGGCGTCAAGAAAGTGATCTGCGCCGAAGACCCATCTCTGGGGCATCGTCTGGCAGAACCGACCGCCGCGCTGATCGTGTCTTTGGCGGGGGATTACACCCATATCGTGGCCCCGGCCACGACCGATGCCAAAAACGTGCTGCCGCGCGTTGCCGCCCTGCTGGATGTGATGGTGATCTCGGACGCTTCGGGTGTGATCGACGCCGACACGTTCGAACGCCCGATCTATGCGGGCAACGCGATCCAGACCGTCAAGTCTTCGGACAAGATCAAGGTCGTGTCGATCCGCACCTCGTCGTTCGAGCCTGCCGCGGGGGGTGGGTCTGCCGCAGTGGAAACGATTGCCGCAGCGGCCAATCCGGCACTGTCCTCGTGGATCGAAGACAAGGTTGCCGCCAGCGACCGGCCAGAGCTGACCAGCGCGGGCATCGTTGTTTCGGGCGGGCGTGGCGTCGGCTCGGAAGCGGACTTTGCCCTGATCGAAAAGCTGGCTGACAAGCTGGGCGCCGCTGTCGGTGCCAGCCGCGCCGCTGTCGACTCGGGCTATGCCCCGAACGACTGGCAGGTTGGTCAGACGGGCAAAGTTGTCGCCCCGACACTGTATGTGGCCGTTGGCATTTCAGGTGCGATCCAGCACTTGGCCGGCATGAAAGATTCCAAGGTGATCGTCGCGATCAACAAGGATGAAGAGGCGCCGATCTTCCAGGTTGCCGATTACGGCCTTGTGGCAGATCTGTTCACCGCCGTGCCGGAACTGACCGAAAAGCTGTGATCTGATCACAGACGTTGTCGAAAGGGCGCCCGCTTTGGCGCCCTTTTGCATTGCCGTCATGTTCCGTTAACGCCAAGGCAGCTATACATGCCGGGCGAGACACGCCGCAACCAGGCTGGCGATTTCCTGGTGAACCGCCGGGTTGGGCAATGCGGCGGCGACGGGCGCATCCATCGGCCCCAATACCATGCCTTGCGTGCCCAAGGCGCGCGCCTCGGCCGAGGGCAGCACCTGCACGAAATCGGCAGCAAGCGGGCGAATGGCGGCGATCATCTCGGCATCCACGATCAGCGGCTCACTCTCCAGATCGGCGCGACGACTGGGGGCTGGCGGGGCCTGCTGTGCCACCCACAGCAGAATGGCCCGCCCCTTGACGGCCCGCAGCAGCGCCCGCATTTGCCGAACCCAAGTGGCCCGCAACTCTTCGGCCACCACTTCAAACCGATCCGCCGAGCGCGTTTGCAGATGGCGCACCAAATGACGGGTAAAGTGGAAATCGGTGAAATCAACCTCACGAAACATCGACCGCAACAGCGGCGACGCGGTGACGAACCGATCATTCCTGCGCGGATGCACCGAATAGTAGCGATTCGTCAGATTCTGCGCCCCTGTGATCTGCATCACCGTCATCTGGGCATTGACCAGCAGATCCTGAACGGCATTGTCTTTCAGGAATGCATCGACGCCCGCATTCACCAGGCCAAGGTTCACCACCCTGACCCCGGCGATTGCCTCGATCAGGGCTGGATAAGGATTGGCCACGAATTTCCCATAGGTTTCGCTGCCCCCCAATACGGCCAAATAGGGGCGCGTGACATCGCGGCGCGGCCCCCTGAACAACAGTCGAGACGTGCCATATCGACACGGGTAATAGTCGAGCGACCCGTCGCCCGGATTTTGAAAGGCCATCACACCCACCACGTTTTATACACCCACAGGAAAGGCTGCCTGATTCCCGTTACCAAAGGTCTAAGCTTGGCCTTTTCGTAAAATCCCCAAGGCTTTAAGCGCCCTTGCCCCGCCCCACCCTGCCGCATAAGGTTGCGGCACACAGGTTTGGAGAGACAGTCATGGATATCCGCAGCATAGGTGTGGTCGGGGCGGGGCAAATGGGCAACGGCATCGCCCATGTCTTTGCCCTTGCGGGATATGACGTAAAGCTGACCGATATCAGCGCAGAGGCGCTGCACAAGGCCGTGGCCACCATCGACAAGAATCTGGAACGCCAAGTCAGCCGTGGCAAGATCTCGGCCGAAGACAAAGCCGCCGCCATGGCCCGGATCACCACCACCACGATACTGGCCGAGGTTGGCCCCAGCGATCTGATCATCGAGGCGGCGACCGAGCGTGAAACCGTCAAGCAGGCCATCTTCGAAGATCTGCTGCCCCATCTTAAACCTGAAACGATCCTGACCTCGAACACCTCGTCCATCTCGATCACCCGCTTGGCCAGCCGCACGGATCGGCCGGAAAAGTTCATGGGCTTTCACTTCATGAATCCGGTGCCGGTGATGCAACTGGTTGAACTGATCCGCGGCATTGCCACGGATCAGGAAACCTGGGACACACTGCATGCGGTTGTGCGCAAACTGGGCAAAACCGCCGCCAGTGCCGAGGATTTTCCAGCCTTCATCGTCAACCGCATTCTGATGCCGATGATCAACGAGGCGGTTTACACGCTGTATGAAGGTGTGGGTTCGGTCAAATCCATCGACGAGTCGTTGAAACTGGGCGCAAATCACCCGATGGGGCCGCTGGAACTGGCCGATTTCATCGGTCTGGATACCTGTCTTGCCATCATGAACGTGCTGCATGATGGGCTGGCCGACACCAAATATCGCCCCTGCCCCTTGCTGACGAAATATGTCGAGGCCGGATGGCTGGGACGCAAGACCCAACGCGGCTTCTACGACTATCGCGGCGAAACCCCGGTGCCGACACGCTGACCGGCTAGGGCGTCAGGCTCAGTGTGTGCTCGCGCAGCCAGGCCAGAAAGCCGCGCGGGTTGCCCTGCCACTGCTTCATATCTTCGGGCGCCAGGGGCGCACCGATGATCGGGCGTTGCGGTTTGAACAGCGCCTTCTTGATCTCATACAGCAAAAGACCCTGCCGCAGGGTGGCCGACACCTTGTTGGCAATCTGATAGGCGCGGGTGTTCTGGCCGGTAAAGCGCACGGGCACCACCGTCGCCCCCGACCGCATGATCATCTTGTGGGTAAAGGGGTTCCATTCCGCCTCGACCGCGGGGCCGAAAAAGCCCTCGGAACTGGCGACTTTCCCGGCCGGAAACAGGATGATCACCCCGCCCCGCTTCAGATGATCCATCGCCTGCTGGCGCATTTCCAACCCGGCTTCACGGGCATTTTCCTCATGCGGGAAAGGAACAGGAATCATGAATTCAGCGATTTCGGGAATGCCGGTCAGCAGCGATCGGGTGAGAATACGAAAATCAGATCGCACACGATTGACCATTTCGGCCAAGACCATGCCATCAACCAGACCATGCGGGTGATTGGCCACCACAACCACCGGTCCCTCGGCCGGGATATGGGCGATTTCAGCCTCGGGCGTCTGAATCGCGATGCCCATCTGACGCAGGGCTTTGGGCCAGAAGGGCGATCCGAACGGCGCCCCCGAGCGTTCAAAGTCGCGGATCATCCGCAGCAACGTCACCTTGGCCGTCATCCATTCGATGGTGCGGATCGTTCCGGCCTTGAACGGGTTGGTAAAGGTGCCGGCATAAGACAGACGCCGCATGTCATAGGGCTTTTCAACCCGCGTGATCGGTTGGCTGTCTTGCTTGATCGTTTCTGCCCGAGATTGGTCGCCCACGTCCTAGAGCCTTTCTGTCCCGATCCAAAGGGTCAGAAATCTTCCCCAAAACGATCGGCCACAAGCTGTTCCAGCGCCTTGGCCAGGTCATCGGCTTCGGCGCCTGTCGTCTGCACCTCAATAGAGGTTCCGCGAGAGGCTGCCAACATCAAAAGCCCCATGATCGAGTCGCCCGACACGGTCATGCCATCCTTGGTGACGCGGGCTTGGGCATCATGTCTTTCGACAACCTCGACAAATTTGGCGCTGGCCCGCGCATGCAGGCCCTTTTCGTTGATGATTTTCAGCGTCTTGTCGGCCAAACTCAGGTCCCTTCGCCCAGATCGAGGCTGTTTATGTATTTGCGCCCGGCGTCAAGCGCCGCCGCCACGGCCTCGGTCAGCGGCAGGTCGCGGGATTTGGTCAGCTTGATCAGCATCGGCAGATTTGCGCCATAGATGATGCGACGCTCGGGCCCGCAACAGGCCATCAGCGACAGGTTAGAGGGCGATCCGCCGAACATATCGGTCACCACAACCACGCCTGTTCCCGCGTCCACCGCCTCGGCGGCGGCACAAATCTCGGCCTGCTTGGCCGCGCGGTCGTGATCATCCTCAATGGCTATGGCGCGCATTTTGATCTGCGGTCCAACCACATGCTCGACCGCCGCGAGATATTCGCGTGCCAATCCGCCATGTGCCACGATCACGATGCCGATCACGCGTTGTTTACCCCGCTGGCAACCCCATCCCCCACTGATGAGGCCTGAGCGCGCCGTTCCAATTCCCGATGTCGTTTTGACACCGCCCAGCCTTTTTCTGCAAGTGCATTGGCGACCATTTCGGCCATAAGAACCGACCTGTGTTGCCCGCCGGTACACCCAAAGCCAATGGAAAGATGCGATTTCCCCTCTTCCTTATGCGCAGGAAGGAGAAACAGCAGAAGGTCATTCACGCGCTGGTAGAATTCGGCAAAGCGCTGGTCTTCGCAAATATAGGCTGCAACCGCAGAATCACGTCCATCGCGCGGGCGCAAGGTCGGCTCCCAATGCGGGTTGCGCAGAAACCGGCAGTCAAACACCATATCCAGCCCGCGCGGCAGGCCCCGTTTATAGCTGAAACTTTCAATCGAAAGGGCCAGACCGGGGCTGTCGCCCAAGGCATACCAGCGGGTGATCTGCTCTTTCAGGCCATGCACGGTCAAATCAGAGGTATCAATCAGATGGTCGGCCCGCGCGCGGATCGGCCCCAACAGATCAATCTCACGCTCTACCCCTTCTTCCGGGCTTTGGTCCGGCGCAAGCGGGTGGCGGCGGCGGGTTTCGTTAAATCGACGGATCAGAACCGAGGGTTGGCAATCCAGATACAGCACATCGGCGCTTGCCCTGGGGTTCCGGGTCAGCGCATCAATCAATTCGATCAAAGCCGAGGCGTTGAAATCGCGGTTGCGAACATCAATCCCCAAGGCAATCGGCCGCACCGAGGGCGGGCCGTCGATCAGACGTGTCACCAGACTGAAGGGCAGATTGTCGATCACCTCATAGCCGATGTCTTCAAAGGCCTTGATCGCCGTTGATCGCCCGGCCCCCGACGGCCCTGTGACCAAGACCAACCGAATGGCATCGCTGCGCCCGGTGTCGTCTTCGGATGTCATTGCCCCATCACTCACGCCGCCCATGCCTTGCCAGATGCATCAAACCCCAAGCAAAATGGTCTGTTCGCTGCGCCAGCACAAGGGGCAGAGTGACGCCTTCGACCATCGTGGTTCGCCAGGGGGGCAGGCGGTCTGGTTCGTGCAGATCCAGATCCACGACAAGGCCCAAGCGCGCTGTGTCGCAAAACGGGGCATTCAAAAGGCCAAGGCCGCGGGCCTCGATCAAGCCCCGCAAGGTTGGCGGGCAACTGGCGACCAGACTGTCGCCCTGTCGTTCAAGCCAGGTTTGATCATCCGCCACCAGCACCGCCCCCAGCCCGATCAGCCGCAGCGCCAACGAGGATTTCCCTGCCCCCGAAGCCCCCCGGATCAGCACCCCCTGCCCCGCAATCGCGACAGTAGTGGCGTGCAGAGCAGTGCCCATCAGGTCACGTCAGACCGGCAGGCCAACGACAAACCGCGCGCCCAAAGGCTCAGACGAGGCATCGGCATGGGTGGGGCGGATATTCTCGGCCCAGATCACACCGCCATGCGCCTCTACAATCTGCTTGGAGATCGACAGCCCAAGACCTGAGTTGTTGCCAAAGTCATTCTTCGGGCGTTCCGAATAAAACCGCTTGAAGATCTTGGTCAACGCCTGTTCGGGAATGCCCGGCCCCGTATCCTCGACCACCACCAGCACCCGGTTGTCGCGCTTGCGCGTCCAGACCCGCACGGCATCGCCATCTTCGCAGAATGACACCGCATTGGTGATCAGGTTCACAAATACCTGAGCCAAACGCGCCTCAAGCCCGTTGACGCGGATCGGCTCAGTCGGGAAGTCGGTGATCAGTTCCACCCCTTTTTCACCGGCCTGTTGCCCAAGGTATTCGCACAGGTTGCTCAGGGTCTTGGTCAGGTTGAACTCTTCTTCCTGCTCCTTGACCAGTTCACTGTCCAGCCGCGAGGCATTCGAGATGTCGCTGACCAGCCGATCAAGCCGGCGCACGTCATGCTCGATCACTTCCAGCAGGCGGTTGCGCTGATCATCGCGTTTGGCCACATGCATCGACGCCACAGCCGAGCGCAGGCTGGCCAGCGGATTCTTGATTTCATGGGCAACATCGGCGGCGAATTGTTCGTTGGCGTCAATGCGGTCATACAGTGCCGCCACCATACCGCGCAGCGCAACCGACAGCCGCCCGATTTCATCCGGGCGGGCCGTCAGATCAGGGATACGCACGCGCGACGGCTGCATCTTGCGCGTGTCGGGGTCTTGCCCCGCCTCGGCTGCGGCCGCCAGATCAGACAAGGGGTTCGCGATGGTCGAGGCCAGAACAAGGCTTAGGCCGATCGAGACGAGCAGCGCCAGAATGAACATCTGCAAGATCTGCTCACGTTCATTCCCGACCAGCTCATCAATTTCACCCTCGGCGCTGATCAGCGCGATCACCGCAACCGTTTGCCCCGCCTGAACAACGGGCGTCGCAACCGAAAAGATCGCCCCACCCGAAGGGCCGTTCTCAAGGTTCACGACCGTTTCCCCCGCCAAGGCCCGCTGCATCAGGCTGCGGGCCAGTGCTTCGGGTTCGACAGCGGAATTTCCGCTTTGCTGGCCAGACAACAGCCGCGCCGTCGCCGACCAGATGCTGTTCAGAATATCCGTGATCAAGGTCGATCCACCCGCCTCGGGCGCGGGCGTTACCCCGCCCAAGACCGTATCCAGAACGCGGCCCTGGGCATCAAAGATGATCGCCTGTGCCCCGGGGCTGATCTCTACGTTCGGCAACAGATCAACAGCGCGCAGATCAGCCGGGCCATCATCGGGCAACCGCGCCTCGACAATGCCCGCCAGCAAACGGGCTTCGGTCACAAAGCCCTGCTCGCGCTGCGTGACAAGGCTGTCGCGGAAGGGGTTCAGGAAAAGCACCCCAGCCACCAGAACCACCAGCGCCATAAGATTGAAGACAATAATTTTGCGCGCCAAAGGCGATTGCTTCAGCGCTACAATACCACGGCGTCGGCGGCTGTCGTTCAGCGCCTTGTCCGCCGCATCATCCGGCGTCACCCAATCTTCGCCAAGCAGCACCCTGCCACCGGCAGATGCGCGGCGATCATGCGAGCCAATCTGGGGCATGGTTGTCATGTTTCGTTGTAACGATAGCCGATGCCATACAGCGTCTCGATGGCCGAGAATTCTTCATCAGCCGAGCGCATCTTCTTGCGCAACCGTTTGATATGGCTGTCGATCGTGCGATCATCGACATAGACCTGATCATCATAGGCCACATCCATCAACTGATCGCGGCTTTTGACAAACCCGGGGCGTTGCGCAAGGGCCTGCAACAGCATGAACTCGGTAACGGTCAGGGACACATCCTGCCCCTTCCAGGTCACCGAATGGCGCAGCGGGTCCATCCGCAGGTGGCCGCGCTCCATGATCTTGGTTTCTTCGGTGACCGCCACTTCGCCGGTGGAAATCGCATCCTGGCGGCGCAGCAGTGCCCGGATCCGTTCCACCAGCAGCCTTTGGCTGAACGGCTTTTTCACATAATCATCGGCCCCCATGCGCAGGCCCAGAACCTCATCAATCTCATCATCTTTCGAGGTCAGGAAAATGACTGGCATCGAGGTTTTCTGACGGATCCGCTGCAACAGATCCATCCCATCCATGCGGGGCATCTTGATATCAAGCACGGCCATATCGGGCATACGGCGCGTAAACGCGTCATAGGCCGATTGCCCGTCGTTATAGGTCTCGACTTCAAAGCCTTCGGCCTCAAGAGTCATCGAAACAGACGTCAGAATATTCCTGTCGTCGTCTACAAGGGCGATCCTTGCCATGGTGAGTTTCCTTATGACTGCTCGTACTCACGATTTTTCCACAATTCTCTGGTTTCCCATCCGAAGAATCAACCAATAAGTGCGAATCACCGCCTCTCGGCTTGGATTGTCGCAAGAAAAATACGAATGAATGGCTAATATGCCTCACATTCGTGCCCTGACGAACTTTGGTTGCGCTAACCTGCACTTGGTTGCGCTAACTGTGCCAAACCGTCCTGTTCTGCTTTGTCATCCCTGTGTTATAGGGCGCATGAGGCATCCCCTTTGGCCAGGGGCTGGCTCCGGCATCTCTTTGAGGGGTATGCCGAATTCTGACCGACAACACCCGCGCATCAAGGCGTGGCATCGGGAGCTTGCAGGATGAACAACGGACGCGTGAACCCAAACCGCACCCTCGAAACTCAAGGCATTACCGGACTGGGCAACGTCTATTACAACTATATCGAGCCTGCACTGGTCGAAGCCGCCGTCGCGCGCGGGGAAGGCCGACTGGGCAAGGGCGGTGCCTTCCTGTGCACCACCGGCCAATTCACCGGCCGCTCGCCCAAAGACAAATTCGTGGTCCGCACCAAGGCGGTCGAAGATACGATCTGGTGGGAAAACAACGCCCCCATGGCGCCCGAGGCGTTCGCCCGGCTCAAGGCCGATATGCTGGCCCATATGAAGGGCCGTGATTACCATGTGCAGGATCTCTATGCCGGCGCCGATCCGGTGCATCGCGTCGATGTGCGCGTGGTGACGGAACTGGCATGGCACGGCCTGTTCATCCGGCACCTGTTGCGCCGCCCGTCGCGCGACGAACTGGATGGCTTTGTTCCCGAATGGACGATCATCAACTGCCCGTCGTTCAAGGCCGATCCGGCCAAGCACGGCTGCCGCACCGATACGGTGATTGCGCTGAACTTTGACGAAAAGACCGTCCTGATCGGCAACACTGCCTATGCCGGCGAAAACAAGAAATCGGTCTTCACCATTCTGAACTACCTTCTGCCCGGCAAGGGTGTGATGGCCATGCATTGCAGCGCCAACCACGCCATCGGCAATCCGGTCGATGCGGCCGTGTTCTTTGGCCTGTCGGGCACGGGCAAAACCACCCTGTCAGCCAGCCCCGACCGCACCCTGATCGGTGATGATGAACATGGCTGGTCTGATCGCGGCATCTTCAACTTTGAAGGCGGCTGCTATGCCAAGACCATCAACCTGAACCCCGAGGCCGAGCCGGAAATCTACGCCACGACCAGCCGTTTTGGCACAGTCGTCGAGAATATGGTCTTTGACCCGGAAACGCTTGAGCTTGACTTCACCGACAACAGCCTGACCGACAACACCCGCTGCGCCTATCCGCTGGAGGCAATTTCCAACGCCTCGGCCACCGCTTTGGGGGGGCATCCAAAGCATGTCGTCATGCTGACCTGTGATGCCTTTGGTGTGCTGCCGCCGATCGCGCGCCTGTCGCCGGCGCAGGCCATGTATCACTTCCTGTCGGGCTTCACCTCGAAAGTCGCCGGAACCGAGCGTGGGATCACCGAACCCACCCCGACCTTCAGCACCTGCTTTGGCGCGCCCTTCATGCCGCGCCGCCCCGAGGTTTACGGCAAGCTGTTGCAGGAAAAGATCCTGAAAACCGGGGCCACCTGCTGGTTGGTCAACACCGGCTGGACCGGCGGGGCCTATGGCACGGGCAAGCGGATGCCGATCAAGGCCACCCGCGCCCTGCTGACAGCGGCACTGGACGGGTCGCTGAACTCGGCCGAATTCCGCAAGGATCCGAACTTTGGCTTTGACGTTCCGGTTGCGGCGCATGGCGTTGACAGCCAGTTGCTTAACCCGCGCGACACCTGGGCCGACAAGGCCGCCTATGATGCGCAGGCCGCCAAGCTGGTGTCGATGTTTGCCGAAAACTTTGGCCAATACGTCCCGTTCATTGACGACGACATCAAGGCTGCCGCCCTCGGCTAAGGCTTGCCCCCTTTGATGAAAGGCCCCGGCGCAACTGCACCGGGGCCTTTTTTCATCGCGCCCGCCCTAGCCGAAAAAGGCTTGCCGCACCAAGTTCAGCCCCGACAGAACCAGCAAGGCTTGGGTCAGTTTACGAAACTGCTGTTGCGGCAGGCGGTCTTGCAACCGATACCCCGCCATCATGCCCAATTGCGCAGGCACGATCAGCAGTGCCGAAAAGGCCAGACGCCCCCCTGCCATCAACCCCGTGCCCAAATGCGCGGCCAGCAAGACGATGGCACCAATCAGAAAGACAACCCCCTGCGCCCGGATCATCTTTTGCTTTTCCACCCCGACAGACAAAAGATAGATCAAAAAGGGCGGCCCCCAGATGCCCGACACACCGCCGTAAATGCCCCCCATCACCCCCAAGGCCCATTCGGCGCGGCTGCGATGTTCCAGCTTTAGGGCCAGCGGCAGACCCGCCAGTTGCAGCGCAGCAAAGGCGGTCACCGGTACCCCAAGGATCAGCAGATAGGCCATGCGCGGGATGGAATGGAACAGTTGCGCCGAAATGGCGATAAAGATGATGGTTCCGATGATGAACCGCCGATACTCCAGCGCCGAGTCCAGGGCCAGCGCCGGGCCTTGGCGGAACGCTTGGCTGACATTGGTGATCAAGGTGGGCAAGATCAGCCCGGCAAGGGCGACATCCGGGGGCAAAAAGCTGGAAAAAGCCGAAATCATGATCAAAGGCATGGCAAAACCCACCGCGCCTTTGACAAAGCCCGCAAAAAGCGTGACCGCACAGGCCAACAGCAGCGGCCCGGTTTCAAGTTCGAAAAAGGTGGTTACGGCATCTATCATGGTGCCTTTTCGCGTAACTTGGCACGCAGGGAAAGCCGCAGCAGCCCGGAAAACCAATGATTTTTCGCTGCGACATTTTAAGTCCTTGTCGTGACGCAGATTGAAATTAAGTTGCGCTGCGACTGCAAAACGGTTAGCTACAATGCACTCGCAGAATCCAAGGACAGGAATCGCGCCATGGCCCATGATGGACAATCGCTTGCCACCCCGCTGCTGGCGGATCTGACCGCGCTGACCGCGCAAATCGTGCCCGAGGTTGAGGCCATCTTTGATCAGGCCCGCGAAAACCTGCGCGCCGCGGTCACCGTCGGTGGCAAGGTTTCGGCGGCCGCCATGGATGAACACCAGCATGCCGCCCATGCCCTTTCGTGGCTGGCCACCTATACCGAGGCCCTGCGCCAGATGCAGGCTTGGGCAGATCGCCTGACCAACGAAGGCAAGTTTGCCGAGACCGAGGCGCTGATCCTGCAAATCGCTTTTGGCGAATATCTGAACCAGATTCATGGGGGCATCTCCATGAGCCAGGGCGAGGTCGCGCGCTTGCAGGACCTTGGCCTTGCCTCTGGCACCTGCGGTGCGGCGGCGCAAACCCTGATGGCCCATGGGAACACCGCCGCCGCCCGCGCCCGCCTTGTGGCCCTGATGCGCGACAGCCGCGCCAATGCCACCTTTGGCGCATCGGGGTTGGAAGACGAACTGGAGATGATCCGCGACCAGTTCCGCCGCTTTGCCGATGAACAGGTCAAACCCTACGCGCATGAATGGCACCTGAAGGATGAGCTGATCCCGATGGAGATCATCGATCAGCTTGCCGAAATGGGCGTGTTCGGCCTGACCATTCCCGAAGAATTCGGCGGCTTTGGCCTGTCAAAGGCCAGCATGGTGGTGGTCAGCGAAGAGTTGTCGCGCGGCTATATCGGCGTGGGTTCGTTGGGCACGCGCACGGAAATCGCAGCCGAGCTGATCCTCTGCGGTGGCACGCCTGAACAAAAGGCGCAGTGGCTGCCCAAGCTGGCAAGTGGCGAGATCCTGCCAACCGCCGTGTTCACCGAGCCGAACACCGGGTCTGATCTGGGCAGCCTGCGGACGCGGGCGCGCAAAGAGGGGGATGAGTGGATCATCTCGGGCAACAAGACCTGGATCACCCACGCGGCCCGCACCCATGTGATGACGGTGCTGGCCCGCAGCCTGCCCGACACCACCGATTACCGGGGCCTGTCGATGTTTCTGGCCGAGAAGACCCCCGGCACCGATGAGACCCCCTTTGTCGATCCCGGCCTGTCGGGTGGCGAGATCGAAGTGCTGGGGTATCGCGGCATGAAGGAATACACGGTCAATTTCGACGACTTCAAGGTCAAGGCCGAGAACCTGCTGGGCGGGGTTGAAGGGCAGGGCTTCAAGCAGTTGATGCAGACCTTTGAATCCGCCCGCATCCAGACCGCAGCCCGCGCCATCGGGGTGGCCCAGTCGGCGCTGGAGTTGGGGATGGATTATGCGACGGATCGCAAACAGTTCGGCAAGTCACTGATCGAGTTTCCCCGAGTGGCGGGCAAGCTGGCGATGATGGCGGTTGAAATCATGGTGGCGCGGCAGCTGACCTATTTCAGTGCCTGGCAGAAAGATCATGACAAGCGCTGCGATCTGGAGGCCGGGATGGCCAAGCTGTTGGGCGCGCGGGTGGCTTGGGCTTGCGCGGACAATGCCTTGCAAATTCATGGCGGCAACGGGTTCGCGCTGGAATATCAGATCAGCCGGGTTCTGTGTGATGCCCGCATTCTGAATATCTTTGAAGGGGCGGCTGAAATTCAGGCGCAGGTGATCGCGCGGCGGTTGCTGGACTAAGGTCACAAAAGGGGTGTCTCTGCCAGAGACACCCTTGCCATGACGCAAAATCAACAGCTTGGCTGACGGGATTTACGATCCGTTAACCACTGCCCCTGCCCCTGCGCCGGACCCTGCCGCCGCAGCCGTCCCCAGAAACTGCAGAATCGTGTCTGCCAGTTCGGCATGAATATCCCCCCGTGACCGCCCGCCCGCATCGGTGCACAGCGGGTCGGCTTCGCCCTCGGCCACCAGGATGGCAGGCCCCTTTGGCGTGCATTCGGCCAGAAAGCTGAAATGGGTGGCATCGGCCACAAGGCGATACTGCGCGCCGGGCACCGTCTCGGACAGCGCGCGCGCATGGACAGGGGCCGGAACATGCGCCTCGGCCCCCAGATTGATCACCAGCATCGGCAGATCAATGCGGCCCAAGCTGTCAGAGGTCAGGGTTTCGACAATTCCCGGATCGACGACCACGGCAAAGCCGATGCGATCATCGCGCAAATCCTGCGCCGCAGGCGTCAGATCAATGGCATGCAGATCAACCCCGAACCGCGCGAAGAAATCGCAATCCGACATGCCACGCCCGCCCGCATCGCAAAAGGCGGCCAGCCGGGCCGGATCAACCCGCGCGCCCGACAGCGCCAAGGCCGTATAGCCCCCCGCCGAAAAGCCCAGAACCCCGATCCGCGCCGGAGCGACAAAGGGGTAATCCTGCGGGTGCGACGTGATTTCATCCAACACCGCCGTCACATCTTGCGGGCGCTGCCAGATGCGCGCGGCCTCGATCGCAGAGGCATTGCCCGAAGTGCTGCCGGGATGGTTGGGCAAGGCCACGACATAGCCCGCCGCTGCCAGTTTCGAGGCGATCCAGCCAAACTGGCCAGCATTGCCCCCTGCCCCGTGCGACATGACGATCAGCGGATGGCGACCGGGGGCAGGCGGCGCACCCCGCCCTGCCGGGGTGCCGTGAAAGACGCCATTGCCGCCCACCGTGACGGCCCGCCCCCCCGGTTCAGTCGGATACCAAAGGTGGACATCAAGGCTTTGCCCGCGCAGGGGGGCGGTGGCCTTGGCATAGGCAATGCCAGCCCGACCGTCATAGGGCGGGCGGGTGATGGCGCTGGTGGCCCAGATCAGACCAAGCGTAAGGGTGGCGGCACTGATGGCCTTGAAGAAGATATGCATGACTGGCCCTTTCTTTGGCGGCATGGGGGGCGGAATGGGGGGGCGGTATGGGGCCAAACGTGGCAAATCGGCAGCCATGCGGCGTCCTTGATCGCGTTCAAGGTCGTGCCGGATCACGATCTGGGATACACCAAGGCCAGCCCCGACTTGGTGTTCTGCGATGCTTTTGGTTCCTGTCAGCCTGTTTGCCACTGCCGCCCTTGGCCTGATCCTTGCCCATCTTTTGATGACGCGCGACATGCAGCTTGCCGCGAACCGGTTGTTCGTGGCCTTGGTGGCGCTGTATCTGGTGCAATCCTTTCTTGTCGCGCTGCGCTGGGGCTATGGGGTCGATGCGCTGCGCCTGCCTGTCGGGCTGATTGCGGCGTTGATCCCGGCCTGCGCCTGGCTGGCCTATCGCGCGCTGTCGGGCAAGGTGGGCCGGGCAGGACGGGCTGGCTGGGGGCAGATATGGGCGGCGCTGCCCGTGGCGTTGATCTGGGGGGCGCTGCTGGCCCTGCCCGATGCGGCCGATCTGATGATTCCGCTGGCCTATCTGGGGTTTGGGCTGCTGATCTTGCTGCCGGTGCTGCACGACCGCGAGGCCCCGGCGCTAAGCCCGATTGGCGATGGCCGTCAGACCCGCTTGGCGATGGGGTTGATCGGGGGCACGCTGATCGCCTCGGCCTTAACCGATGCCTTTATCTTTTACGATTTCCTGCGCAATGCGGGCCAGAGCAGTGGCCATGTCGTATCATTCGTGCAGACCGCCTTTGTGGTCGTGGTGGGGGTGGCGGCGGGCTTTGGCCGTTCTGCCCGCGATGATGGGGCCGAACCGGAAAAGGCCGTCGATCCGGCGGATCTGGCCGATCATGCGCGGGTTCTGGAACGGCTGGAGGCGCTGTTTCAGCAAGAGGGATTGCACCGCGCGGAAGACCTGAGCCTGCGCCGCCTGTCGCGGCGGCTGGGTCTGCCGGATCGCCGGGTTTCCGAGGCGGTCAACCGGTTGCGCGGGCTGAACCTGTCGCAGTTCGTGAACGAATACCGCGTGCGCGAAGCCTGTGGCCTGCTGCGTGAAACCGATCAGAGCATCTTGCAGATCGCGCTGGCGGTGGGCTTTGCGTCGAAATCGAATTTCAACCGCGAATTCCTGCGCGTGGTGGGGCAGACCCCCAGCGCCTGGCGCAGTGGCGGGTCTGGCCCCACAGGCTGACAGGGCGCGGGCGCCCTGCCCCGGTCAGCCTTCGATGGCGGTGATCATGGCCACACGGTCGGCGTGCCGCCCGCCTTCGAATTCGGCGCTGGTGAAGGCATCGACGATATCAAGCGCAAGGCCTTCGGCCACGACGCGGGCCCCCAGCGCCAGCATATTTGCATTGTTGTGCTGGCGGATCATCCGGGCCGAGAAGGTGTCAGAGCAGACACCGCAGCGGATGCCCTTGACCTTGTTGGCGGCCATCATGATGCCCTGGCCGGTGCCGCAGACGATGATGCCCAGGTCGGCCTGACCGGCCGCCACGATCTGGGCCGCGGCCTGCCCGTGTTTGGGGTAATGGGTGCTTTCGGTTGTGGTGGGGCCGATATCCTGCACCTGCCAGCCCTTGGCGGCCAGATGGGCGGCAATGGACTGGCGCAGGGGAATGGCGGCGTGATCGCTGGAAAGGACGATGCGGCGGGTGGTCATGGCGGACTCCGGTCTGGCAAGGGCTGCTGCCTTGGACCAGATCGCCGCGCGGCTGTCAATTTATTGGGCTGTCGGCCCGGCCCCGCGACGGGCGCATGATGCCAAGCCGGGGATGCAGACGCCCCGCGATGACCCAGCATCCCGCCAGTGCGGCCCCAGCGGCGACAAAGATGCCAGGCAAGGGCGCGATCAGCAGCACCAGCCATGCGGCACCGGGGGTCAGAATGCCCGAGACATCGCGGAAACTGGAATAGACGGCCGACATCTCGGTCCGCTCGCTGGGTTTGACGGCCATCAGGAAGGGCAGCCCGCCGACGACATCAAGGGTGACCAGAAAGACCGACGCCGCCATGCAGGCCAGCACGGCCAGCCACGGCAGCGGCGAGAGCAGGGCCGCCGAGAAGAACGCCACCGCACAAAGTGCAAAGGCCAGCCGCACGCCCGCCCGCACCGAGGCGCCGCGCACCAGTTTCAGGATGAAGGGCGAGGCAAAGAGCATGGTGTTCGACAGCGACAGCGCCATGCCGCCCACCTTGTCGCCCAGTCCCGCCTCGACGCAGAAGATGGGCAGGTAAACGACATAGACCCACCAGCCACAAGACCGCACCACGGCAAACAGCCAGCCCGCGATCAGCCGGGGTTGCGCGAAGAACCGGCCCAGATAGGCCAGCGGGTTGGCAGCCGGGCCTTTGGCGCGGGCAATCTGCTTGCCATTGCCCAGCCGCAGGATCCAGAACACGGTCAACAGCGCGACGGCAAAGCTGCCCGCGACGATAAAGGGCAAGGGCGCCCAGATCGAGCGCAGCCAGACCCCCAGCAGCGGGCCAATGGCCCAAGGCCCGGCGGCAAAGACCATTTGCAGCGACTGGCTGCGGCCAAGGCTCTGGCGGTCGATGTAATCGAGGATATAGGCATTGAGGCAGACAAAGGTGGTGGCCGTGGCCATGGCCAGCGTCATCAGGGCCAGCGCCAGCGACCAGCTTTGGCCCAGCATCGCCAGCGCCATGCCCAGCAGATACAGCCCGCAGCCCAGCGAATACATCCAGCGGCGCGGAATGAACCGCGTGCCCCAAGGCACGAACAGCCCCCAGATCAGCGACACAAGGCCCGCGGCGAAATAGGCGGCCGAAGTGGCCTCGGCGCTGCCAAGCGCGTCATAGACCGCCAGCGGCATGGCCGAGATCAGGGTGCCGCGCACCGTGGCCTCCATCCCCGAAAGCAGCGCGAAGTTCTGCACCTTGGGGGTGGGGGAATGCTTAAGGAAGATCGGGATGTAACGCGTCGCCATAGGTCTTTCTGCACCCGCCCCCCGCTGCGGGTCTGGGCTGACTGCGACAAAAGCGCGTCGCAAAGGGGCATTCAACCGCGCAACAGACGGGCCAGCAGGCGGGCGCGCGCTTCGGGCAATTGGCCGCCCGGCAGGCGGTCGGCCAGCGCACGGGTCAGGAAATGGCCCGTCAGATCCAGGGCCTGCGCGGCCTCGGGGCGGGTGACGGGGCCTTGGCCCATCAAAGCTGACGGCAGTGGCAGCAGCTTGGGTGCCCAATCGCCCGCCCCGGCGCGGCTGACCGCGCGGCCCGTGCGCGGGCTGACAAAGGCCAGATCGTCGCGCGCCCCCGTCACCGCGCAAGACCCAAGATCAAGGCCAAAGCCGATCTCTTCAAGCAAGGTCAGTTCCCAGCGCAGATAGGGCGCCAGCCAATCGCCGCCGCTGGCCTGATCATCCAGCAGGCGGATGGTCTTGGCGTAAAGGCCGGCATGGGGGTCACGTTCGGGCAGGGCCAGATGCAGCAGCGCGCAGGCCGAGGCCAGCCCCGCCAGCGCCAGCGGATCCTCTAGAACAGCGGCGCGGGATTTCACCGGCTCGATGGTAAAGCTGCCCAGTTGGTCTGACAGCCGCGCCCGCCAGGTGACTGCAAGCTGGGTGCCAGGTTGCAGATGCGCCGCCAGCTTGCGCGAGGCCCCGCCGCGCACCACGCCAAGATGGCGGCCATGCACGGCGGCATAGACCTCGACAATCGCCGAAGCCTCGCCATGCGGGCGAGAAGAAAGCACCACGGCGTCATCTGTCCAATCCATCGGCGGACGATGCAATTCCGGGGCCGGTGACGCAAGGGCGCACTTGCGCTGACAGTGGTGTTCATGCCTGATTGCCCCATGATGATGCGTCGCAGCCTTGCCCTTTTGCTGGCCCTTGCCGCCCTTGCCGGGGTGCTGGGCCAGTTTGCCCTGAATGGCAGCAAACCAGAGCTGATGGCCTGGGGGCCGCGGGCTTGGGATTTGCTGCGCTATTTCACCATTCTGACCAACGGTCTGGTGGCGGCGCTGATGCTGGCCGAGGCGGCAGAGCGCAGGCCGGGGGGCAACTGGCTGACCACGGCGGCGCTGAACATTGCCATGGTGGGGCTGATCTACCAAACCTTGC
This sequence comes from Pseudotabrizicola sp. L79, assembly GCF_036553525.1. Taxonomy (NCBI): domain Bacteria; kingdom Pseudomonadati; phylum Pseudomonadota; class Alphaproteobacteria; order Rhodobacterales; family Paracoccaceae; genus Pseudotabrizicola; species Pseudotabrizicola sp. L79. Next base: position 164,004 of record NZ_JAZHDA010000052.1, read on the forward strand.
TGGCCCCCGAGGTGCCGTTTCAGGGGTGGAACTGGCTGACCGATTTCCTGATGCATGCGGCGGTGCCGGTGGGCATGGTGCTGTGGTGGGTGGCCTTCGGGCCGCGCCAGTTGCGGCTGGCCCAGGTGCCGCTGTGGCTGATCTGGCCGTTTGGCTATTGCCTTTACGCGCTGATGCGCGGCGCGGTTGAGGGGCGCTATCCCTATTTCTTTCTGGATGTCGCACGGTTTGGCGCGGGCCAGATTGCGCTGAACATTCTGGGACTGGTGGCGGTGTTCGGGGTGTTTGGGCTGCTGTTTCTGGCCCTGTCGCGCGGGCTGCGGCGGTCAGGCTGACAGCCCGTCTTGATCCAGCAGGCTGCGGCCCTGGCGATCTTCCACCTCGATCACCCAAAGATCTGGGTCAAAACCGCGCTGGCGCTGTATGGCGGCATCTACATCGCGCTCGCCCCCTTTGGTCAGCGTGACCCAGACCCGCGCGCCGCTGGTCAGATCAAAGCTGCGCTGAAAAAGCTGGGCCTGCCCGTCCAGCGTGGCCAGTTTCACCAGCACCGCGCCCGCCGTATCATCGCCATGGGCCACGACAAAGGCCGCAATATCGGCCAGCCGCAGCCGGGCCAGATAGGCATCGATCCAGAACCGGGTGGTCAGGCGCGGGGACATGCGCCCCCCCGATCAGGCATCGCCATCCTTGAAATCAAGCCCCATTTCCGAATAGCGCTCGGCCTCATCCAGCCAGTTTTCACGCACCTTGACGGTCAGGAACAGATGCACGGGGCGGTCAAGAAAAGTGGCAATCTCGGCGCGGGCCTGCTGGCCCACCTGCTTGATCGTCTCGCCCTTGTGGCCCAGCACGATGCCCTTGTGCCCATCCCGCGCGACATAGACGATCTGGTCGATCCGGGTCGAGCCATCGGGGCGGTCTTCCCATTTCTCGGTCTCGACGGTCAGCTGATAGGGAATTTCCTCATGCAGGCGCAGGGTCAGCTTTTCGCGCGTCATTTCGGCCGCGATCATCCGCATCGGCAGATCGGCGATCTGGTCTTCGGGGTAGAACCACGGGCCAGAGGGCACTTCGGCGGCCAGCCATTCGCGCAGATCTTGCACCCCATGGCCGCGTTCGGCGCTGATCAGAAAGGTTTTGGCAAAGGGAAAGGCGTCGTTCATCTTTTGCGTCAGCGCCAGCAGCACCTCGGCCTTGACGCGGTCGATCTTGTTGATGGCCAGCGCCACCGGCTTGCCCTTGGGCATTTCCTCGGCGATGCGGTTGATGATGGCCTGCACGCCTTCGGTCAGGCCGCGATGCGCCTCGATCAGCAGAACGACGATATCGGCATCGGCTGCCCCACCCCAGGCGGCCTTGACCATGGCGCGGTCCAGACGGCGGCGCGGGCGGAACAGGCCGGGTGTATCGACAAAGACGATCTGGCTTTGGCCTTCCATCGCCACACCGCGAATGCGGGCGCGGGTGGTTTGCACCTTATGGGTCACGATGCTGACCTTGGCCCCCACCATGCGGTTCAGCAGCGTCGATTTGCCGGCATTCGGTTCGCCGATCAGGGCGACAAAGCCCGCGCGGGTGGTCTCGGTCATTGGTCATTCTCCATCTGCGCCAACAGCGCCTCTGCGGCGGCGGCTTCGGCCACCCGTTTGCCGGCGGCCGTGGCGCGGGCCGACAGGCCATTGTCCAGCCGGACTTCGATTGTGAACATCGGTTGATGATCGGGGCCACTGCGGGCGGTTTCGGTATAGACCGGCAGGCCCAGCCCCTGCGCTTGCGAGCGTTCTTGCAGCGCCGATTTGGGGTTGTAGATCCGCGCCTCGGCCTCATGCACGCGGGCGCCCCACAGCCGCAGGACCAGTGCCTTGGCCGCGTCAAAGCCCCCGTCCAGATAGACGGCGGCAATCAGTGCCTCCATCGCGTCGCCCAGCAGGGTTTCCTTGCGGCGCCCCCCGGTCAGCATTTCCGACCGGCCCAGTTTCAGCACCTCGCCCAGACCGATGTCACGGGCAACCTCGGCGCAGGTTTCCTTGCGCACCAGGGCGTTGAAGCGCGGGGCCAACTGGCCCTCGCTGGCCGATTTGTCGGCAGCCAGCATTGCCTCGGCCATCACAAGGCCCAGAACGCGGTCGCCCAGAAATTCCAGCCGCTGGTTGTCGGGCCGTGTGGCCGAACCGATCGAGGAATGGGTGACCGCGCGGATCAGCAATTCGCTGCGCCGGAAGCTGTAACCGATGCGCGTTTCAAATGCCTTCAGATCCGCCGAGAGCCGCATGCCGAGTTCAATCCACCGCCTTGAAGAAACGATCCGAGCGCCATGTCCAGAAGAACAGCATCGACCGCCCCGCAGAGGAGAACATGATCCGGTCGGCGCGGCCGATCAGGTGGTCGGCGGGCACAAAGCCCACGCCCCCGGCGGCCTGCGCAAAGCGGCTGTCCATCGAATTATCGCGGTTGTCGCCCATGAAGAAGTAATGCCCCTCGGGCACGGTGAAGACATCGGTATTGTCGCCCGACCCATTGGTGTCGATGTTCAGGATATCATGGGTGCGGCCACCGGGAAGGGTTTCGGTGTAACGGCTTTTCTTGCAGATCTCGCCTTGGCCGATGGGGCCGTTTTCACAGCGCGGCAGGTTGCGCATCGGGCCTTGCTGGTCATAGACCTCTTCAAACACCCCAGCAGGCTGCGGCGTCACCTCTTGGCCGTTCAGGAACAGCACACCGTTTTTCATCTGCACGGTATCGCCCGGCAGGCCGATCAGGCGCTTGATGAAATCCGACCCGTTGACCGGATGGCGGAACACCACCACATCGCCGCGCTCGGGCTCGGAAAACAGGATGCGGCCCGAAAAGGGGCAGATGCCGAAGGGGCAGGAATATTGCGAATAGCCGTAAGCCATCTTGTTGACGAACAGGAAATCGCCGATCAGCAGCGTGTCTTTCATGCTGCCCGACGGAATCCAGAAGGGCTGGAAGAACAAGGTGCGAAAAGCGCCCGCAATCAGCAGCGCATAGACAACTGTCTTGATCGTTTCGACAATACCGCCATCGGTCTTTGCCTTGCTTGCCATGGTCTGCCCTTATACTCGTCTTTTGGGATCGCGCCGCTACATGCGCCCCCTTGCCTTGTGAGTCAAGCGAAGCGGCCTCACCCTTTCGGGATTGGCCGGGCTTCGATCACCACAAAGGCCTGTGCCCAAGGGTGATCATCGGTCAGGGTGACATGGATCACCGCCTCATGGCCCTCGGGCGTCATCTCGCGCAAGCGCAGCGCGGCCCAGCCGCTGACGGCCATCACGGGCTGGCCGGTGGGCAGGTTTGACACGGCCATGTCCTTCCACGAAATGCCCATGCGCAGCCCCGTGCCCAGCGCCTTGGAGCAGGCCTCTTTGGCGGCCCAGCGTTTGGCATAGGTGGCGGCGATGGCGCGCGGGCGGCTTTCGGCCTTGGCCTGTTCGCGGTCGGTGAACACCCGATCCTTGAAGCGCTGGCCGTGGCGGGCAAGAACCGCCTCGATCCGGTCGATATTGGCAAGATCGCTGCCGATGCCCAGAATCATTGGCGCTGGTCCAGATTGGCGGTGATCTGGCCCGTGGCCTGATTGATGGTGACGCGCACTGTGCCCGCAACCGGTTGGCCGCGATCATCATAGGTGCCGCCAGACAGCGTGACCGTCAGACCGCGCGCCGGATCATAGGCGGCGGTGGCCCCCTGCAACGTCAGAAAGCCAAAGCCGGTGGGGCCGGGCATCGCAACCACCCGGCACTGGCGCAGGCCCAACATATCAACCGGCGGCGACAGCACCAACAGATGAAACGCTGCGGCGGCAGGTTCGGCGGTATCAAGCACGGCAAGCCGGATCGCGCCATTGGCAAAGGTGCGGGTGTTGTCTTCCCACGGTTCGGCCAGATTTTCAGCCGAAACCTGCCAATCACAGGGCGTGACAACCTGGGCCACGGCCCCCATGGGCCACCACAGCGCCAGCAGCGCCGCCGTCCCCCGCGCCACGACACGCAGCCCGGCCCCCAAAGGCAACAAAGCGGCGGGCGGGGCGGCCCTTGCGGGGGCAGGTTTCAGCACGCGTCACCCACGGGCGGCGTCCATCCGGTGGCGCATCTCCTCGATGGCGCGGCCAAGGCCGATATAGACGGATTCTCCGATCAGGAAATGGCCGATGTTCAGCTCCATCACCTCGGGCATGGCAGCGATGGGGGCGACATTGGCAAAGGTCAGGCCGTGGCCGGCATGCACCTCAAGGCCCAGCCCATGGGCCATGGCCGCCGCTTTGCGCAGCGCCTCCAGTTCGGCCTCGGCCTCGTCCTCGCGGCCCTCGGCGTGCAGGTCACTGTAATGGCCGGTATGCAGTTCCACCACGGCGGCACCGATGCGCGCGCTGGCCTCGATCTGGCGGGGATCGTGGCCGATGAACATGCTGACCCGACAGCCCGCATCGCGCAGCGGTTTCAGATATTCGGTCAGCCGGGCCTGATCGCCCGCCACATCCAGCCCGCCTTCGGTGGTGCGCTCCTCGCGGCGTTCGGGCACAAGGCAAACCGCATGGGGCCGGGTTTGCAGCGCAATGGCCTGCATTTCATCGGTGGCGGCGCATTCAAAGTTCAACGGAATGCCGATCCCGGCCCGAAGCGCCACGATATCGGCATCGCGGATATGGCGGCGGTCTTCGCGCAGATGGGCGGTGATGCCATCGGCCCCCGCCGCCTCGGCCAGAAGGGCCGCGCGCAGCGGATCAGGCCAGGCGCTGCCCCGCGCGTTGCGCAAGGTGGCCACATGGTCGATGTTGACGCCCAACCGCAGCTTGCCCATGGTCATCTCAATTCCCCCAAGTTTTCTCTTGGCCCCCAAGTTTTGCCTTGTGCCAAACTTTAGGACAAATGACGCGGCGCACCAGCCCAGATTTGTGCCCGATACAGCCCGCGCCTCGCTTTGCCCGGCCCTAGGTTTCCCCGGCCCTGTCGTCATCTGCCCTGTCATCATCAGCCGCCGCCTTGGCCCGCAGGCGTTGTGCGGCAAGGCTGCGCAGCTTTTCGGCCCGCGCCCGGCGGCGCTTTTGCCGCAGGGCCTGATAGGCCGCGATCATCGGCAGGCTGATGTAATAGCACAGCGTCGCCGCAACGATGCCGGGCAAGAGGCCGCCCACCAGATAGGGTTTGAACAGGCCATAGTAGAAATGCGCAAGATGCGACCACTTGGCGACATCGCTGGTGAAAATGGCAAGGATGTTGTTCCAGACCTCGCCCCCGGCAAAGGCAAAGGCAGACAGGATTTCGCTGGGGGGCACGGCCTCGCGCCCGGTGCCCAAAAGCAGGTGGCCCAGCTTGACCGAGCCAAAGGCGATCAGCGGAAAGGTGATCGGGTTGCCAAAGAAGGTGGCAAGGATGGCGGCCAGAAAATTCCCCCGCATGATCCAGGCCAACAGGGCCGCGCCAAAGAAATGAAAGCCGAACAAAGGGGTGAACGAGATGAAGACCCCCGCCCAGACGCCCCGCGCGATGCGGTGCGGCGGGTCTGGCAGCCGGGTCAGGCGGTGCCAAATGTAACTTCCGGCGCGGAACCAGCCGCCGCGCGGATAAAGCCATTCAAGGATCGTGCGCTTTTTGCGCCGCCTGAAGACCACTTTGGCCCCTCCCCCCGGTTCCCTGCGGTCTTGTGACCTTGTCAGGGTTTGCGTGTCATGTCGCGGTGGCGCGACACCTGCGCGACGTCGGTCTCGGCCTCAAGCGCCGTCATGACCATGTGCAGGTGTTCGACATCCCGCAGGTCAACGTCAATGTAAAGCCGATAGAAGTCAGGCTTGCGATCAACAAAGGTCAGATCCGAGATATTGGCCTTTTGTTCGCCGATCAGGGTGCAGATCCGCCCCAAGACCCCGGCATCATTGGCGATGGTCAGTTCCACCGTTACCGTATTCACCGCCGCATGTCGGCCCGCATGCCAGGACAGATCGACCCAGCGTTCGGTCTGATCCTCAAATTCGGCCAAAGCCGGGCAATCAATGGAATGGGCCACGATGCCCTTGCCGCGATAGGTGATGCCGACGATGCGTTCACCCGGCAACGGCTGGCAGCACGGGGCGCGGCGGAACACCTGATCGTCCGACAGGCCCAGAACCGGGCGGGCGCTGTCCACCTCGGGCAGGTCGGCGCGGGCAAGTTCGGGATACAGCGTCTCGACCACCCGCCGCGCCGTCAGTTCGGCAGAGCCAAGCCGGGCCAGCAGATCCATCTCGTCGTTCAGGCCCAGCATCTTGGCGGCGGTGCGAAGGGCCTTGTCGCTGGCCTTTTTGCCGATGTGGTCAAAGGCCGCGCGGGCCAGTTCATTGCCCAGCTTGATAAACCGGCCGCGATCTTCGTCGCGCAGCGATTTGCGGATGGCCGCCTTGGCGCGGCCCGTCGTTACGATGTCGATCCAGCTGGATTGCGGCAATTGGCCTTCGGCGGTGATGATCTCGATCGACTGGCCGTTTTTCAGCCGCGTCCACAGCGGCACGCGGATGCCATCCACCTTGGCCGAAACCGTGGAATTGCCGATGCGGGTGTGGATGGCATAGGCGAAATCAAGGGGTGTCGCACCGCGCGGAAGCTGGATCACATCGCCCTTGGGGGTAAAGCAAAAGACCTGATCGGAATACATCTCAAGCTTGACGTGCTCAAGAAACTCGTCGTGGTCGCCTTCGTCGAACCGTTCGGTCAGACCCGCGATCCAGCGGGCGGGATCGACGGCAAAGGGGTTTTGCGCGCGCACGCCTTCGCGATAGGACCAATGCGCCGCCACACCGGCCTCGGCCACTTCGTGCATCTGGCGGGTGCGGATCTGCACCTCGACCCGCTTGCCATCGCGGCCCGACACAGTGGTGTGAATCGACCGATAGCCGTTCGATTTGGGCTGGCTGATGTAATCCTTGAACCGGCCCGGCACAGCGCGCCAGCGTTGGTGGATCACGCCCAGAATGCGGTAACAATCGGCCACGGATTCGCAGATCACGCGAAACCCGTAAATGTCGGACAGACGCGAAAAGGCCAGATCCTTTTCCTGCATCTTGCGCCAGATCGAATAGGGCTTTTTCGCGCGGCCATAGACGGTGGCATCAATATCGACCCGATCCAGTTCAGACCGGATGTCGGCGGTGATCTTGTGCACCACATCGCCCGATTCGCGCTGCAAGGTCAGAAACCGGCGGATGATCGAATTGCGCGCATCGGCGTTCAGAACCTTGAAGGCAAGGTCTTCCAGTTCTTCGCGCATCCACTGCATACCCATGCGCCCGGCTAGCGGGGCATAGATTTCCATCGTCTCACGCGCCTTTTGCGCCTGCTTTTCCAGACGCATCGACTTGATCGTGCGCATGTTGTGCAGGCGGTCGGCCAGCTTGACCAGAATCACCCGCAGATCCTTGGACATGGCCATGAACAGCTTGCGGAAATTCTCGGCCTGCTGGCTTTCGGTGCTGGAAAGTTGCAGGTTGGTCAGCTTGGTGACGCCATCGACCAGTTCCGCCACCTCGGTGCCGAATTTATCGACAATATCGGTATAGGTGGATCGGGTGTCTTCGATCGTGTCATGCAACAGGGCGGTGATGATGGTCGCATCATCCAACCGCTGTTCTGTCAGGATCGCGGCCACGGCGACCGGATGGGTGAAATAGGGTTCACCCGATTTGCGCATCTGGCCTTCGTGCATGGCCATGCCATAGGCATAGGCCTTGCGAATCAGATCGGCATTGCTGCGCGGATTGTAGTTGTGGACAAGGGCGACCAGGTCTTCGACGTCGATCATATTCGCGCTTGGCCGACCTCTGTTCTCAGTTCTCGCCTTGCGCTTCCATCAGGGCGCGCAACAGCTTTTCTTCCGACATGTCATCCTGCATCGGGCGGTCGATCTCACCCGACATCAACAAAGCCATCTGATCGTCTTCAGGCTCATCAACCTCAATCTGGGTTTGATAGCTTTCGATCATGCGCTCGCGCAGAACCTCGGCCGATTGGGTTTCGTCGGCGATTTCGCGCAGGGCGACAACGGGGTTCTTGTCATTGTCACGTTCGATCGTCAGCGGCGAGCCGGACTGAATCTCACGCGCCCGATGGGCGGCAAGCATCACCAGTTCGAACCGGTTCGGAACCTTGTCAACGCAATCTTCAACCGTCACGCGGGCCATGATCTGCTCCAGTCGCTTTTGGGGGCATGTAAAGGGCTTTACTACGCGTGATGGCGGGGCTTGACAACCCCGCTGTCAGCGAAAAAGCCGCACATCTGCGCGATCTTGCTGCGAAAGGGCCGCCAGCATCTGCCGAACCGACAGGCCCAGCGCCGGATGCACCCAGTCGGGCGCGATATCGGCCAAGGGCACTAGAACAAAGGCACGATCTTGCAGACGGGGGTGCGGCAGGATCAGCCGGTCAGGCGCAAGACGGGCCTGATCAGCAGCGGAAAGGCCGCGCCACCGCGCCTGTTCGGCCGCGTCAGGCAGCACCAGATCCGCCATTGCCAGAAGATCGATGTCCAGGGTGCGCTGCCCCCAGCGCAAGCTGCGCACACGGCCAAAGGCGGCCTCAACCCGGTGCAGCGCGGCCAGCACATGATCGGGTGTCATGCCATCGGGAACCGACACGGCGGCGGCGGCGTTCACATAGTCAGGCCCCGCGCCCGCCGGAAAACAGGGCGTGCGGTACAGCGGGCTTTGCTGCACAACGGGCAGGCCCTCATCCGTCAGACGCAAAAGCGCCTGCTGGATCACCTGATCGGGCGACAACTCGCCCAAAGGTGTATTGGCCCCAAGGGCAACGAAACTGTGTATGGTCCGTAACGTCAACTTTATTACTCTTATGTATAGACTGGCTTGTGGCTACACTGGGCGCACCCTAAGACACGCAGGCCTGTTTGGCCGGCTTGTCGAAATAACACCACCGTTTTCGCAGGCCATCGCCTTTTGGGCAGCATTTTTGAGGGGAAATTTAGATGTTTTACAAGGACGAACGGCTTGCCCTGTTCATAGACGGATCAAACCTTTATGCGGCAGCCAAGTCGCTTGGGTTTGACATCGACTACAAACTTCTTCGGCAGGAATTCATGCGCCGCGGCAAGTTGCTGCGCGCCTTCTACTACACCGCCTTGCTGGAGAATGACGAATATTCCCCGATTCGACCTCTGGTTGATTGGCTGCACTACAACGGCTTTAACATGGTGACGAAGCCCGCCAAGGAATATACCGACAGCCAAGGCCGCCGGAAGGTGAAGGGGAACATGGACATCGAACTGACCGTCGATGCCATGGAACTTGCCCCCCGCGTCGATCACATCGTGTTGTTCTCGGGCGATGGGGATTTCCGCCCGCTGGTCGAAAGCCTGCAACGGCAGGGCGTGCGCGTTTCGGTCGTCTCGACCATCCGCAGCCAGCCGCCGATGATCGCCGATGAACTGCGCCGCCAGGCCGACAATTTCATCGAACTGGATGAATTGCGCGATGTGATCGGGCGTCCACCGCGTGATCCGCGCCCCGCCGACAGCGAAGAGCGGATGGTTGACGTAAAGTGATCAGAAAGGGGCGCCGTTGGTGCCCCTTTTCATTGCAGCACCCGTTGGGGGCAGCTATGGCCGGGCGATCAGATCGGGGTCACTATGGTTGCTGCATCGCTGTTCGGGCTGTTCATGGCGGCGTTTCTGGCCGCCACCCCCCTGCCCTTTCAATCTGAAATCGTGTTTCTGGGCCTGATGGCGGGCGGCAGCATTGCCGTCTGGCTGTTGGTGATCGTGGCCTCGGTCGGCAATACGCTGGGGTCATGCGTCACCTATGCGGCGGGCCGGGGCCTTGGCGGGGCACGGGGGGCCAGATGGTTTCCGGTGCGCCCCGATCAACTGGGCCGGGCCGAGCGGTGGTTTCAACGCTGGGGCCTGTGGGCGCTGTTGGTCAGTTGGGCACCCGGCGGGGATCTGATCGTGGCGCTGGCGGGGGTGCTGCGCGTGCCCTTTGGCCGCTTTCTGGCGCTGGTGGCCCTGGCCAAGACGCTGCGTTACATCGCCGTGGCGCTGCTGGGCGATGGGGCGGCCACCCTGCTGGCACGGCTGTGGATCTGGTAAAGCGCTTTGCCGTGGCCATCAGAATGCGCTAACTGATGCCCATCAGACGACGGAGACATGCCATGCCGCCCCGCCCCCCGCTGACCCTGTATCTGGCCGCGCCCCGTGGCTTTTGCGCAGGCGTTGACCGCGCCATCCGCATCGTGGAACTGGCGATCGAGAAATGGGGCGCGCCCGTCTACGTGCGCCATGAAATCGTGCACAACAAATTCGTGGTCGATGGTCTGCGCGCCAAAGGGGCGGTTTTTGTCGAGGAGCTGGACGATTGCCCACCAGACCGCCCGGTGGTGTTTTCGGCCCATGGCGTGCCCAAGGCCGTGCCCGCCGAGGCCGCGCGGCGCGAGATGATTGCTGTGGATGCGACCTGCCCGCTGGTCACCAAGGTGCATAACGAGGCCGCGCGGCACCATGAAAACGGCCTGCAACTGATCATGATCGGGCACGAAGGCCACCCCGAAACCGTGGGCACCATGGGCCAGCTGCCCCCCGGCGAGGTTTTGCTGGTGGAAACGGTGCAGGATGTGGCGCGGTTGCAGGTGCGCGATCCGCAAAAGCTGGCCTATATCACGCAAACCACGCTGTCGGTGGATGACACGGCAGATATTGCGGCGGCGCTGGTGGCGCGGTTCCCGGCCATTCTGGTGCCTGCACATGACGATATCTGCTATGCCACCACCAATCGGCAGATGGCGGTCAAGGCGATGGCCCCCCGGATTGACGCGCTGCTGGTGATCGGGGCGCCGAATTCGTCCAACTCGAAACGTCTGGTCGAGGTCGGGCGCACGGCCGGGTGCACTTATGCCCAGCTGATCCAACGGGCCGCCGAGATCGACTGGCGCGCGCTGGATGGCATCACCGCGATCGGCATCACGGCCGGGGCCAGCGCGCCCGAAGTGCTGGTGAATGAGGTGATCGACGCCTTTGCCCAACGATTTGACCTGCAGGTCGAGCGGGTGGAAACCGCGGTCGAGAACGTGGAATTCAAGGTGCCCCGCATCTTGCGCGAACCGGCCTAGGCACGGCCTGCACGCGGCAGGGGCGCAACACCGGCACTGATTTGCCGCTCGGCACTGGACCAAGGCTCGCCCAAGGCTAATGTCGCCCCCAGAGGCAGCAACTCGGGGGAGATGCGTTGGAACCCATTCCGAAATCGGCGCTGGCCCTTGGGTTGGCAGGGCTGATCCCGTTTGTCTGGGGCGCGCTTTCGGTGTTGTCACCGGCTTTGGCGGGCTTTGGCGCCAATCAGTTCGGCCCGCTGTTCACCGGCACTTACCTTAGCCTGACATACGGCACGGTGATCTTGTCGTTCATGTCGGGCGTGCTGTGGGGGTTTGCCACCAAGGCCGAAGACGAGGATGCCGCGATCAGCTATGTGCTGTCGGTGATCCCGGCGCTGTGGGCGTTTTTCATGGTGAACGGCGACCCCGCCGATGCCGCTGTCAACCTTGCTGCGGGCTTTGCCGGGCTGTTGCTGCTGGATTGGCATTTCTGGAAGCAGGGCACCGCCCCTAACTGGTGGCTGCGGATGCGCGCCGGGCTGACGGCGGTGGTGCTGATCTGCCTTGCCGTGCCAATCTTAACCGGGCGGTAGGAACGGGGCGCTTGACGCACCCCGATGTGCCTATTGCAGATCAGCAAAGGCCTTTTGCAACCGCGCCACGGCCTGTTCCACATTGGCGCGCGGCGTGGCGATGTTGAACCGCAGATAGCTTTCCCCGCCCGAGCCAAAGGTTTCGCCATGGTTGGCGGCGATCATCGCGCCCTGTTCAACCCGTGCCTTGAATTCCGCCGGGGCCATGCCGGTATCGGCAAAATTCACCCATGACAGATAGGTGGCCTCAAGCGGCATGGATTTCAGGCCCGGAATGGCGGCAATGCCGGCGTCAAAGATCTTGCGGTTGCCATCCAGATACTGGGTCAAATCATCAACCCAGGCCGCACCTTCGGGCGAATAGGCGGCCTCGACCATGTTCAGCCCAAAAGAGTTCGGCGAAATGCCAAGCGCCATCATCGTGGCGGCAAAGCGCGCCCGCAAGGCATCATCCGCGATGATGACATTGCCCGTGTGGCTGCCTGCGATGTTGAAGGTTTTGGTGGCTGCCGTCATCATCACCAGACGATCGGCAATATCGGGCGCAACATTGGGCATGACGTGGTGCTGATGGCCCGGCATCAGCAGATCATGGTGAATCTCATCCGACACCAGGATCAGGTCATGGCGCTTGCAGAAATCGGCCGTGGCGCGCAACTCCTCTTGTGTCCAGACCCGACCACCGGGGTTATGGGGTGAACACAGGATCAGCATCTTTTCGGCCCCGGTCATTTGGGCATCCCAAGCCGCGAAATCCATCTGATAACGCCCATCGACCAGCGCCAGGTTACATTCCACCACCCGACGGCCCGCCGCTTTGATCGTGCGGGCAAAGGCGTGATAAACAGGCGTCATCAGCACCACACCGTCACCCGGCTGGGTAAAGCTTTGCACCACAAGGCCCGTGCCGTTCACCAACCCATGGGTGGTGAAGATATGCTTGGGGTCAACCGCCCAACCGTGGCGCGTGTCCATCCACCAGCGGATCGCATCCAGATAGCTGGCATCGTCGCCGTAATAGCCGTAAACGCCATGCGCGGCCATTTTCTCGACCGCGGCCTGCACCGCATGGGGGGGGCGAAAGTCCATATCGGCCACCCACATCGCCAGCCCCTTGTCGGCGGGCACGCTGTAGAGGCGGCTCATCATGTCCCATTTTACGGAATGGGTTCCAAAACGGTCGATCTGGTCGTCAAAGCTCATGCTGGGCCCCAAGGCGGTAAGAGTTTATATTTCCAAGTTTTGCAAATTAATCGGAACAGACTTCCATTTCAACCAATTTTTACGGTATAATATTCCAAATATATCAAAAATATGCGAACAAATTTCCCAACCCGCTGCACTCTTGCGAAACCGGGGGCTGCGCCGTATTTCTGGCGCATGATCCGCCCCATCTTGATCCATCCCGACTCGCGCCTCAAGAAGCCCTGTGATCCAGTGGCCGAATTCACCCCGGATTTGGCCGAATTGGCGCAGGATATGCTGGAAACCATGTATGATGCGCCGGGCATTGGCCTTGCCGCGCCGCAGATCGGCGTGATGAAGCGCGTTCTGGTGATGGATTGCATCAAGGACGGCCCGCCGCGCCCGATGGTTCTGATCAACCCGCAGATCGTCTGGTCGTCAGAAGACCAGTCCGTCTATGAGGAAGGATGCCTGTCGATCCCCGATCAATATGCCGAGGTCAAGCGCCCCGAGACTGTGCGCGTGACATGGCAGGATGCCACCGGGGCCCCGCAGGAAGAACAGTTCGACGGCCTGTGGGCCACATGCGTGCAGCACGAGATCGACCATTTGGATGGCAAGCTGTTCATCGACTATCTGGGCCCGCTGAAGCGGCAGATGATCACCCGCAAGATGGAAAAGCTAAAGCGCGAACGGGCGCGTCAGGCCTCGGTCTGATATGGCCGTTCTGCCCCTTGTGCTGTGGCCCGACGCCCGCCTTGCCAGCGTTTGCACCGCGATCAAGGCGATTGATGCGCAGGTGCAGCAGTTGGCGCAGGATATGCTGGACACCATGTATGCCGCCCCCGGCCGTGGCCTTGCCGCGCCTCAGGTGGGGGTTTTGCGGCGCCTGTTCGTGATGGACACCACATGGAAAGAGGGCACCCGCGCACCCCTTGTCTGCATCAACCCAGACATCTTGTGGCGGTCTGATACGCTGCAACCCGGCCCCGAGGGGTGTCTTTCCATTCCCGGTGTCACCACCGAGGTGGCCCGCGCCACCGAGATCCGGCTGGGCTGGACAGGGCTGGACGGGCAGCGCCATGATCAGCATCTGACCGGCTTTGCCGCGATCTGCGCCCAACATGAATATGACCATCTTCAGGGCATCGTCACCTTTGACCGCCTGTCCCCCGCGGCGCGGCGCGTGGCCGAAGCCGTTTATGCCGATCGGACCCAAGCATGACCGCCCGCCCCTGCCTGCCCTGGCCCCATCCGGTGCTGAAAACCCCAGCCAGCGATGTTGACGCCATCACCGATGATGTGCGCGCCATCTGGGCCGATATGATCGACACAATGGAGGCGATGCCGGGCTATGGTCTGGCGGCGGTGCAGATCGGGGTGCCGCTGCGCCTTGCCGTTGTCGATTGCTCGACCCAGCGGGGGCAAGCGGTGCGCATGGCCAACCCGATTGTGCTGCATGCCAGCGGGCAATTGCGCGAACATGAGGAAGCCAGCCCCAACCTGCCCGGCGTCTCGGCCGTGATCCGGCGGCCCCGCGCCGTGACGGTGCAGTTCCTGAACGCGGCCGGAGAGGTGGAGGAGCGCGATTTTGTCGGCCTGTGGGCCACCAGCGTGCAGCATCAGATCGACCATCTGGCGGGCAAGATGTATTTTGACCATCTGTCGCCGCTGAAACGCAAGATGCTGGTGGCGCGGGCCGAAAAATACAGGAAGCGCGGATGAAAATCGTTTTCATGGGAACGCCCGAGTTTTCGGTGCCGGTGCTTGAGGCGCTGGCGGCCCAGCATGATGTGGTGGCGGTTTACACCCAGCCCCCCCGCCCCGCCGGGCGCGGCAAGGCCGACCGCCCGACTGCGGTTCATGCCCGCGCGCTGGCCTTGGGCCTGCCGGTGCGCCACCCGCAGCGGCTGACCTCGGCCCAGGATCAGGCCGACTTTGCCGCCCTGGGGGCCGATGTGGCGGTGGTGGTGGCCTATGGGCTGATCCTGCCACAGGCGGTGCTGGATGCGCCGCGCCATGGCTGCCTGAACATTCACGCCAGCCTGCTGCCGCGCTGGCGCGGGGCGGCGCCCATTCACCGCGCGATCATGGCGGGGGATGCGGAAACCGGCATCTGCATCATGCAGATGGAGGCAGGGCTGGACACTGGCCCGGTGCTGCTGCGCGCGGCCACGGCCATCGGCCCCGAGGAAACCACCGCCGATCTGCATGACCGTTTGTCGGCGATGGGGGCCGGGCTGATCGTGCAAGCGCTGGCGCAGTTGCCTGATTTGCAGCCCGTGCCCCAGCCTGATCAGGGCGTGACCTATGCCGCCAAGATCGACAAGGCCGAGGCGCGGGTCGATTTCACCCAATCTGCCGAAACGGTTGATCGGCTGATCCGGGGCCTGTCGCCCTTTCCCGGCGCATGGGTCGAGGTGCAGGGCGAACGGATCAAACTGCTGCGCTCGCGTCTGGCCAGTGGCGCGGGGCTGCCCGGCACGGTGTTGCGCGGCTTTACCATCGCCTGCGGCACAGGCGCGATCGAGGTGACCGAGGCGCAGCGGCAGGGCAAGCGCCCCATGCCCGCCGCCGAGGTGTTGAAGGGCCTGTCGCTGCCCGACTGCATCGGGTGACAAATCCCGTCATGCGGGCCCTTATGGTTGACGGTTTGCAGTTTGGGCGCGAACATCACCGGGCAATCCAGCCTTGGGAGATACCATGAAATCCTTTTTCCTGACCGCCACCCTTGCCCTGGCAACAGCTTTCCCCAGCTTTGCCGAAGATGCCGCCCCCACCGCCGCCGTTCTGGAACAGATCGTGCTCAGCGAACAGTTGATCGCCGCCGGTATCGCGCGCAAAGACCCGGTTCTGATCCTTGCCGCCATCCGCCTGCGGGCCGATCTGGGGGGCGATATGGGAACACCGGGGGGCGAGGTCACGTCGAAAGAGGCGGCTTTGGCCGCTGCGCGCGATGCCGCGGGCGATGATGCCGCCCTGCTGGCACTGGTCGAAGATGCCGCCACCGAAGGCACGCGGCGGATGCAGATCTGTTCGAACTATACCTATGGCGGCAATTACTGCTATTGAGAACCAAGCGCCGGGGGCACAGGCCCCCGGCCCAGCGAAAGGCCGTGCCATGCCGATCCTTGCTCTGATCATCATCGGGGCCGCTGCCGGGTTTCTGGCGACGCGGATCATGAAGGTGACCACCGATGTGCCCACCACGATTGCCATCGGCATCGGCGGGGCGCTGATCGGCGGCATGACGTTGCGCTTTGTGATGATGCTGACAGGCTGGGCCGCGGGTTTTATCGGGGCCGTCCTGGGGGCGATGATCCTGATCTGGCTGTGGCGCAGCTATTTCAGATAGGCCCCCGTGGCCTTATCGCTTGGGCGGATTGGTGCGCGGCGGGTGCGATTTATAGACCGGCAGCTTCCAGCCCAGGGCCAGACTGCCCGCCCGCAGACACAGCGTCACCGCCGCACAGGCCAGCAGCGCCGTGCCCCCCTGCACCCCAATCAGGGCCAGCAGCACAACAGCCAAGGCCCCGGCAAAGGCACAGGTTACATAAAGCTCTCCCTGCTTCAGCACCAGGGGCACTTCGTTGCAAACGACATCGCGCATCAGCCCGCCCATGCAACCGGTGATCATGCCCATCACCAGAATGACCGGCCAGCCCGCCCCTTGGGCCAGTGCCGCCGCCACACCGGCCGGCACCGCCACGGCCAGCGCAAAGGCATCCAGCCACAGAATGGCGCGATAGCGGCTTTCCAGCCGATGCGCCGTCAGAAACACGATCACCGCCGCCGCACTGGCCACGGCCAGCATCACCGGATCAACGATCCAGAACACCGGGCGGTCCAGCATCACATCGCGCAAGGTGCCGCCCCCCGTCGCCGTCAGGCAGGCAATGAAGATAAAGCCCACCACATCCAACTGCGCCCGACTGGCCACCAAGGCCCCCGTCAGGGCAAAGATCGCCACACTGGCATAATCCAGAAAGGGCAACAGGGCGCGCAGCCCCTCGGCGGCCGTCATGGGGCGGCCTTTGCGGGCTTGAACGGCGCCATCCCGGCGCGGGCCAGCGCATCGGCACGTTCGTTTTCCTCATGGCCGGCATGGCCCTTGATCCAGCGCCACTCCACCTTGTGGCGGGCCTGTGCCTCATCCAGCCGCTGCCACAATTCGACATTCTTGACCGGTTTCTTGTCTGCCGTGCGCCAGCCATTGCGCTTCCAGCCATGAATCCAGCCCGTCACACCGTTTTTCACATAGGCGCTGTCCGTGACCACGGTGATTTCGCTGGCGCGCGACAAGGATTCCAGCGCCGAGATCGCAGCCATCAATTCCATCCGGTTGTTGGTGGTATCGGCCTCACCGCCCGAAAGCTCACGCTCTTTCAGAACCCGGTCGCCATCCCGTGCAATCAGCAAGGCCCCCCAGCCACCCGGGCCGGGGTTTCCGGAACAGGCACCATCGGTATAGGCGAAAAGTTTGGGCGCAAGGTTTTGGGTCATTGTCTCTCCTGTCGCCTGAGGGCTTAGAAAGCGCAGACGCAAAGGTCAATCACCCCTTGGGGCCAATGGCTGGCCCGCGCCAGATCAGGCCTTGGGCAACAGGGCGATGGGCGCGTTTTCTTCACGCCAGAAATCCAGCGGGGCCTTGTCCAGGACCGCGGTCGAGCGTTTGAAGTCGCAGACCAATTCGCCGTTTTCCACCGCCGAGGCCACGATCAGGCATTCCAGCACATGGCGGCTGCCATCATAGACATCGACCAGCCCACGCAGATGCGGTGTCAGATCAGCATCAAGGGCAAGGCCATTCTGCCACAGGCGCAGCACTGGAAAAACCGCCTCGCCCACCTGGACCCGCAGGCGCGATTTGCGTTTGGCCTGGGCCTTGCGGGCCTTGTCCAGCCCCTCGCTGATTTCGCTTGGCAGAAATTCCAACATCTTCGCCTCCAGCCGCTCCCATCGTAACTCTGCGCCAGCATTGGTTAAAATCAAGTCAACCATGTAACAGCCCCTGCGGGTAGCCCGTTTCTGCACGGTTCGTGCCGAATTTGTCGCATTCAGGCCGCCGTTGGCCGGTGCGAAGGCGTTGTATCGGCCTGAAAAATCAGATCAATCGGCACCGCAAGGGGCAAAGGCACAGGGTGAGTCGCGTGGCACAGGCCAATCAGCAGCCAGATCATGGCGGGGGCGTCGATGCCGCTGCGGCGCGCTGGGGTGGCCCGCGCGCCTCGTGGATCGACCTGTCAACCGGCATCAACCCGCTGCCCTATCCGGTGCTGGCCCTGCCCGCGCAGGCCTGGGCGGCCCTGCCAGATCAGGCCGCGCAAACGGCGCTGGTGACAGCGGCCCGCCAGTTCTGGCAGGTGCCTGCGGATGCGGCGGTTCTGGCGGCGCCGGGCTGTTCGGCGCTGATCGCGCGCATTCCCGCCCTGGCCCCGGCCGCGCGGGTCAGCATTGCGGGGCCCACCTATAACGAACATGGCCGCGCCTTTGCCGCAGCCGGCTGGCAGGCGGTTTCCGGCCCGGCCAAGGTGGCAGGGGCGGCGGCCATCGAGGCGGCCGTGATCGTGCACCCCAACAATCCCGACGGGCGGTTCTTTGACGCCCCCCAAGCCGCCCTGACCGTGATCGACGAAAGCTTTTGTGATGTCGCCCCGGAGGCCAGCCTGATCAGCCATGCCACCCGCCCCGGTGTGATCGTTCTGAAAAGCTTTGGCAAATTCTGGGGCCTTGCCGGGCTGCGGCTTGGTTTTGCCATTGGCGACCCTGCCCTGATCGGCCCCTTGGCGCAGATGATGGGGCCTTGGCCCGTGTCCGGCCCCGCGCTGCACATCGGCGCACAGGCGCTGAATGACACGGCCTGGGCTGCGGCCACCCGGTCGCGGCTGGCGGCGGATGCCGCGCGGCTGGATGCGCTGATGGCCGGGGCGGGCGTGTCGCTGGTGGGCGGCACAACGCTGTTCCGCCTGTATGACACCGAAGATGCCGCACAGTGGCAAGACCGTCTGGCCCGCCACCAGATCTGGACCCGCATTTTCCCCTATTCGTCGCGTTGGCTGCGGCTGGGCCTGCCCGGCCCGCAGGCCGACTGGGCACGGCTGACGGCGGCCCTCGCATGACGCTGATCCTGGCCATGCTGCTGGACGCGCTGCTGGGGGAACCCAAGGCGCTGTGGAACCGCTGGCCGCATCCGGCGGTTCTGATGGGCCGCGCCGTGGGCTATATGGACAAGCGGTTCAACGCAGGCCCCTACCGCCGGGCCAAGGGTGCGGCGGCGATGGGGGCGCTGGGGCTGGCCGCGCTGGCCTTGGGCCAACTGATCGCGCTGGTGCCTGATTTCGGGGTGCTAGAGGTGATCGTGACAGCCATCCTGCTGGCGCAGAAATCCTTGGTGCAGCATGTGCGCGCCGTCGCCGATGCGCTGCGGCTGTCGTTGCCGGGGGGCCGGTTTGCCGTGTCGATGATCGTGGGCCGCGATACGGCGGCACTGGATCAGGCCGCCGTGTCGCGCGCCGCGATCGAAAGCGCGGCTGAAAACCTGTCAGACGGGGTGATTGCCCCCGCCTTCTGGTTTCTGATCGCGGGCCTGCCGGGGCTGATGCTGTATAAGATCACCAATACCGCCGACAGCATGATCGGCCACCGCACCCCACGGCACGAGGAGTTCGGCTGGGCCGCCGCGCGGTTTGACGATCTGTTGAACCTGATCCCGGCGCGGCTGACCGCTGCCCTGATCGCGCTGTCGCATGGTCATACCGACCCGGCCCCCATTCTGCGCGACGCCCCCCTGCACCGCAGCCCCAATGCCGGCTGGCCCGAGGCGGCCATGGCCGTGGTGCTGGATGTGGCTTTGTCCGGACCACGCGCGTATCACGGAAAAACCACGGATTTCCCATGGGTCCACCCCGAAGGCAACCGACAGCCCGGCCCCGACCAGATTGATGCGGCCTGCGCCGCACTTTGGCGGGCCTGGGCGATGATGCTGGGGATTGTGGCGATCACGGCACTTGTCTAACGTCGGGCCCATGCGCTTGATCATTCCCCTGTTGCTGCTGGCCAGCCCCGCCCTTGCCGCCCCCTGTGGTGGCCCCCTGTCTGATTTCACCGCCGCCATCACGGCCGAGGCCGTGGCCCAAGGCCTGCCCGAAGAGGCCGCCCGCAGTTACCTGCGCGGCGCGCGGATCGACGACCGGGTGTTGGCCCGCGACCGCAGCCAAGGCGTGTTTCGGATGAATTTCATCGACTTTTCGCGCCGCCTGATCAGCCAGAACCGCATCGACACGGGCCGCGCATTGGCCCAGCGTCATGCTGCGATCTTTGACCGGGCCGAGGCCGAATTTGGCGTGCCACGCGGCATTCTGCTGGCCTTTTGGGCCTTTGAGACGGATTACGGGCAGGTGCAGGGCGATTTCAACACCCGTGACGCGCTGGTCACCCTGGGCCATGATTGCCGCCGCCCCGAGTTGTTTCAGCCGCAAATTCTGGCGGCCATCGCCCTGCATGCACGCGGCGATTTTCCAACCGATACCACCGGGGCCTGGGCTGGCGAAATCGGCATGGTGCAGATGCTGCCCTATGACATTCTGGAACGCGGCGTCGATGGCGATGGTGACGGGCATGTCACGTTGAAAACCTCGGTTGCTGATGCGCTGATGTCGGGCGCGCGGTTGTTGCAGCACCACGGCTGGCAGGCCGGGCAACCCTGGCTGGCCGAAGTTACCGTTCCCGCCCGGATGGATTGGGCGCAGACCGGGCTGGATGTGCAAAAGCCGCTGTCTGACTGGCAGGCCATGGGGGTGACAGGCAAGGCAGACCTGCCACAAGGCAATGCCAGCCTGATCTTGCCGCAGGGTCGCAATGGGCCTGCCTTTCTGGCCTATCAGAATTTCCGCACGTTGTTCGACTGGAACCAAAGCTTTACCTATGTGCTGACCGGGGCCTATTTCGCCACGCGCCTGCAAGGGGCCAGCCCCTATGATGCGGGCAACCCAGACCCCGGGCTGGATGACCAGCAGATGATGCGCCTGCAAGAAAAGCTGGCAGCCCTGGGCCATGACGTTGGCAAGATCGACGGGATTTTGGGGGCCGGCACGCGGGCGGCCGTGCAAAAGGAACAGATCAGGCTGGGCCTTCCCGCTGATGCCTGGCCAACCGTGGAGTTGTTGAATGCCCTCTGATCCCGTGACCATGGCCGAACTGATGGCGGCGCTGCCACAGGTGCTGGCGGCGCCCAAGACCGATGCCCGGATTGACGGCCTGTGCTTTCGCCCGGCCTTTAATCAGCGCCAGTTTCCAGACAGCCTGACCCTGACCCGTGATCAGGGCGTGCCCGGAGAGCGGTGGCTGACCGCCCCATGGATGAAGCTGCCTGATGGCAGCCCGGACCCACGCATTCAGGTGTCGATCCTGCCGTTGCGGGTGATGGATCTGGTCTGGCGCGACCGCGAGGGGCAGCCCCATCCGGGCGATACGATCGTGGCCGATCTGGACATGTCCGAGGCCAACCTGCCTGCGGGCACGCTGTTGCAGGCCGGAACGGCGGTGGTGCGGGTGTCAGATGCCTTTAACGACGCTTGCGTGAAATGGAAGGTCCGCTACGGCAAAGATGCCAAAGACTGGGTCAAGGCCCCCGGCCATCCACCGCTTCGATTGCGCGGCGTGCTGTGTTCGGTCGAGCAAGACGGCATCGTCCGTCTGGGGGATCGCCTGCGCAAATTGTAAGCGGCCCCTGGCGATCCAAACCGGTCGATTCAAAAGGCCAGCCTCATGGGTTCCGACATCTGGGGCGCCTTGGCTGACGGGGGCTTTACATCCCTTCGCCCGGTGCGCGCTGATTGCGGCGCCAGCCGATCAGCGTGGCCACTGCGGCTTCGGCCACCGCCGCCCAGTGCTGCACCGCAGCCGCATCACCCTCTGCCAGCCACATCGAAACCCGCGTCTCGCCCTGATGCACATCCATCCGGGCCGTCGGGTTCGCAGCGTTCCATCCGTCGACCTGCGCGGCGCTGGCCCTGACCGGCCATTGCACAGCCAGCCGCCAGCCCCCCGCTTCGGGCGTTGCGGAAAATTCGACCGAAGCAGACCAGAGCCGGGCGTGGATCACTTCGCCCTCGGCCTCGACCCCAGGAAAGCCCGCCGCTTGCAACGCCGCGATCATGCCACCAGCGCCTCGGCCTTTTTCAGATCGACGCTGACCAACTGGCTGACGCCCTGTTCGGCCATGGTCACACCAAACAGCCGGTCCATCCGTGCCATGGTCACGGCATGGTGGGTGATGATCAGGAACCGCGTCTCGGTGCGGCGGGTCATTTCATCCAGCAGGTCACAAAACCGCGTCACATTGGCGTCATCCAGGGGCGCGTCCACCTCATCCAGCACGCAAATCGGGGCGGGATTGGCCAGAAACACCCCAAAGATCAGTGCCAGCGCCGTCAGCGTCTGCTCGCCCCCCGACAACAGCGACAAAACGGCCAGTTTCTTGCCCGGCGGCTGGCACATGATTTCCAGACCAGCCTCAAGCGGATCATCGCTTTCGACCAGCACCAAACGCGCTTCGCCCCCACCAAACAGGTGGGTGAACAGCGTGGCGAAATTGGCGTTCACCTGTTCAAAGGCGGTCAGCAGGCGTTCGCGCCCCTCTTTGTTCAGGCCCGAGATTCCAGCGCGCAGTTTCTTGATCGCCTCTTCCAGATCGGTCTTTTCCTGCAACAGCGTGCCATGTTCTTCGCCCACCGTTTTCAGGTCTTCCTCGGCGCGCAGGTTCACCGCCCCCAACGAGTCACGCTGGCGCTTGAGCCGTTGCACTTCGATATCCAGCGCCTCGGCATCGGGCATGGCATCGGGGTCAACGGCCAGCTTGGCCAGCAGTTCGGCGGGCTTGCACTCGGCCTCTTCGGCGATGCGCTCGGCGGCATAGGCAACGGTTTCGCGGGCTGCATCATTGCGCGCCTCGGCCCGCGCTCGCGCTTCGCGCGCCTCGCCTGACAGACGCTCGGCCTCCCGCTCGGCCAGTTGCGCATCGCGCAGGGCGGCTTCAGCCTCGGCCAGCGCATCGGCGGCCTTGCGGCGGCGCGCTTCGGCCGCGTCGATGGCCTCGCCCAGTTCTTCGCGCTTGGCGGCGATTTCTTCGGGGGCGGCGCTGGCCTCTTCCAGTTCCTCCTCTGTCTCGGCCCGACGTTCGGCCAGTTCGGCCGTGCGCTTTTCCGCCGTTTCCAGACGGTGCCGCCAACCCGACAACTCTTTTTGCGCCTCTTGGCGGCGGCGCACCCGCGCCTCGCCCTCCCGCTTCAATTCATCATGCGCAGACCGGCGGGTCAGCATGGTCAGGCGCGCTGCCTCGACCACCACTTTCGCGGCTTCAACCTTGTCGCGCGCGGCCTCCAGATCGGGCAGTTCGGCACGGCTGGCCTCGGCTTCGCGCATCCGCAACCGCGCCGACATCGCCTCTTCTTCGAACCGCGCCACGGCAAGACGGGCAGATTCCAGCTTGCCCCCGGCAATCGACATTTCCGCCTCGGCCCGGCTGCTGGCACGGTTGGCATCGGCCACCCGCTGATCAGCGGCGCGGCGCGCATCGCGGGCCATCTGATCGGCCCGGCCCAGATCGGCCAGACGGGCCTGCAAGGCCTCATGCGCGCGTTTTGCGCCTTCGGCACGGGCGGCCACCTCTTCCAGATCGCGCTTCAGCTGCACCAGCCGGTTCAACTGTTGCAAGCGGGCGGCGGCGGCGCTGGGGGCATCTTCGGCACTGGCGCGAAAACCATCCCAGCGCCACAAATCGCCCTCAAGGCTGACCAGACGCTGACCGGGGCGCAAATCCGCCTGCAAGGCAGCGCCCTGATCACGCGCCACCAGCCCGATCTGCGACAACCGCCGCGCCAAAACCGCCGGGGCGCCGACATGGCTGGCCAGGGGTGCTGCCCCCGCAGGCAGGGCGGCCGCCTGATCATAGCCGGGCAGCAAGGCCCAGCCTGAGCCTGCGTCATCGCCCACCTCTGGCGCGCGCAGATCATCCGACAGCGCCGCCCCCAGTGCCTTTTCATAGCCCGACTCGACCGTCAGGCGGTCAAGCAACTGGTTTCCGGCCTGGGATTCGCGCGCCACCAGCCGTGCCAGTGCCGCCACTTCCGCCCGCAGGGCATTGGCCTCGCCCTCGGCCTCGCCGCGCGCGGCCCGTGCCTCGGCCTCGCGGCCCTGCACCTCGGCGCGGGCCTCTTCGGCCGCCTCCAGCGCCTCTTCGGCGGCTTCGGCCAGCGCCATCGCTTCATCCTGCGCCTCGCGCGCGGCCTCATGCGCCTCGGTGGCAAGGGCCAAAGCCTCGCCCGCCGTTTCCACCGTATCGCGGGCCTTGATGGCCTCGCCTTCGGCCCGGTCCAGCACGGCGCGGGTGTCCGACAGCAAGCGCTGCGCCGATTGGTGCCGCGCCGCCAGACGCGCCGCATCCTCGGTGGCTTCGCTCAGCATCGCCTCACGGTCCGACAGCAGCGCCCCGGCCTCGCGCGCGGCCTCGGCGGCTTCGGTCAGCCGGTCCTCATGGCCGTCATGCGCGCGCTGAAGCTGTGCAATTTCCCAGTCAAGCCGACTGATGGTTTCGCCTGCATCGCGGTTCAGACCGGCCTCGCGCTCCATATCGCGGCCCAGTTGCGCGATGCGCCCCCGCAGCGTCTCGATCAACTGCATGGCGCGGGCCTCTTGATCACCCAAGGCATCACGCTGCAAGACCAGACGTTGCAGAATGGCCGAGGCCACCGCCTCTTCTTCGCGCCGCGGGGGCAGCGCGTCTTCGCGCCCCTCGCGCACCTTGGCTGCGGCGCGGGCGGCGGCATCGGCTTTGCCCGCCGCAATCAGGCGGTCGCGCAGGGAGGCCTCTGCCTCCATCCGCGCCAGTTCAGCCTCGCGCCAACGGCGAAACAGCAACATACCTTCCGACCGGCGCAACTCCTCGCCGATCTCGCGATAGCGCGCGGCCTGTCGGGCCTGCCGTGTCAGCGTTGCAAGTTGCGCGGCCAGACCTTCCAGCACATCATCAACGCGCAACAGGTTCTGCTCGGCCCCGTTCAGCTTCAACTCGGCCTCGTGCCGCCGCGCATAAAGGCCCGAGATCCCGGCCGCCTCTTCCAGAATGCGCCGCCGCGCCTTGGGCTTGGCGTTGATCAGTTCCGAAATCTGCCCCTGCCGCACCAGCGCCGGAGAGGCCGAGCCGGTCGAGGCATCGGCAAACAGCATCTGCACATCGCGGGCGCGCACATCCTTGGAATTCGCCTTGTAGGCGCTGCCCGCATCGCGGGTGATGCGCCGCGTGATCTCGATCTGATCGGCGTCGTTAAACCCGCTGGGGGCCAGCCGGTCCTGATTGTCGATGATCAGGCTGACTTCGGCGAAATGCCGCGCGCCCCGGCTGCCAGAGCCGGCAAAGATCACATCTTCCATCCCGCCGCCGCGCATCGCCGTGGGGCGGTTTTCGCCCATCACCCAGCGCATCGCCTCCAGCAGGTTCGATTTGCCGCAGCCATTCGGACCGACCACGCCTGTCAGCCCCTCATGGATCACCAGATCCGTGGGGTCGACAAAGCTTTTGAAGCCGTTCAGCCGAAGCTTGGAAAAACGCAACCTGTCCCTCATGAGTCGCAGCAAGGGCGCTATGGTCGGCAGCAAGCCGCCCCGAGTCAACCGCAGCCCCCCGCATCTGGACCAGATCGGCAGCTTATCCCCAAGATATTGACGCATCCTGCCTTTGGGCGCGGCCCGGACCAAGGCGCAAGGCCGTAGCGGGCCTATCCTGTGGGGGCTTGTTGCGGGCGGCGGGTGGGTTCAAGATCAGCGGCGGCTTTGCACGGATGGCACAAGTGACCCCAACCCCCAGCCCGATCCCCTATCAAGCGACCGAGCCGTTCGACTGGTCGGTACTGCTGCACCTGATCCAGACGGAATTCGCCTCTATGGAGGGGCGGATCGACCCGCCCTCGTCAATGCTGCGCCTGACCGCCGATGACATCGCCCGTCAGGCCGCCAGCGGCGAGGTCTGGGGGATCGGCCTGCCCCCGGACGCCTGCATGTTTCTGACGCCCAAACCCGATGCGCTGTATATCGGCAAGCTGGCGGTGGCGGCGGCCCACAGGGGCAAGGGGCTTGCGCGGCGGCTGATCGACACGGCGGCGCGCCGGGCGCAGGCCCTGGGGCTGCCGGTGCTGGAATTGCAGGTGCGCGTCGAACTGGTGGAAAATCAGCGCGCCTTTGCGGCCATGGGCTTTACCGAAACCGGACGCACCGCCCATGCGGGCTTTGACCGGCCCACCAGCATCACGATGCGCCGCACAATCTGACGGCGGCCTTTCCTTTTGCGCCCATCTGGTTAGGCTGCGCGAAAAGGACCAGATCCATGCTTCACGCCCTGTTGTTGATCCTGTCATGCCAATTGGCGGGCGAGGCGCTGGCCCGCGCCGCTGGCCTGCCCTTGCCCGGCCCCGTGCTGGGCATGATCGTGCTTTTGGGGCTGATGCTGGCCTCGGCCCGGATCACGGCGCTGGTGCGCCCTGTTGCACAAGGCATTCTGGCCCATTTGTCGCTGCTTTTCGTGCCTGCCGGGGTGGGGGTGGTGGGCCACCTTGCCACCTTGGGCAGCCAGACGCTGGCCATTCTGACCGCCATTCTGGTGTCAACCGTGCTGGCCATTGGCGTGGGCGCGCTGACCTTTGTGGCCGTGGCCCGGCTGACCGATGGCGCTGGTGCGGGCGATGCAGAGGCGCAGAATGACTGATTTTGCCGATATCTGGAGCTATCTGTCCCAAGGCCCGCTGCTGTGGCTGACCGCAACGCTGGCGGCCTATACCTTGGGCGATGCCGCCTTTCGCGCCGCCGGGCGCAAGCCTTGGGTCAATCCGGTGCTTTTGGCCGTGGCGCTGCTGGCCGTTCTGCTGCATCTGACCGCCACCCCCTATGCCACCTATTTTCAGGGCGCGCAGTTCGTGCATTTTCTGCTGGGCCCGGCCACGGTGGCGCTGGCCCTGCCGCTGCTTGATAACCTGTCGCGCCTGCGCAGGGCCGCGCTGCCGGTGCTGGCCGCGCTGCTGACCGCCTCGGTCACGGCGGCGGGGTCGGCCCTGGCCATCGCCGCAGCCTTTGGGGTTGATGGGCAGATCCTGGCCTCACTGGCACCGAAATCAGCCACGGCCCCGGTGGCAATCGGCATTTCCGAAGGGCTTGGCGGCTCGCCCACGCTGACGGCGGTTTTGGTGATCCTGACGGGCATCACCGGGGCCGTTGTGGCCACGCCCTTGCTGAACCTTTTGCGCATCCGCGACTGGCGGGCGCGGGGCTTTGCCGTGGGCGTGACCAGCCATGGCATCGGCACGGCGCGGGCCTTTCAGGTGAACCCCACCGCCGGGGCCTTTGCGGGCCTTGGCATGGCGCTGAACGCCGTTGCCACAGCCATGATCGCGCCGCTGATCCTGTCGCTGTTTCGCTGACCCACCTTGCCACCGGGCCAGTCGCCCTTACCCTTTGGGGGCAATAGTGCAGGAGAGACCATGACCGACCTTACCCTTTTGGGCCTGTGTGGCGCCTTGCGCGCGGGCTCGACCAACCGCAAGCTGATGCACGAAGCCAAGCGCCTGTTCGCCCCTGCCCGCTTTGCCGAAGGGGATCTGCGCCTGCCGCTTTATGATGGCGATCTGGAAGAGGCCGAGGGCATTCCCCCGGCGGTGCAGCAGCTGGCCGATCAGATCAAGGCGGCCGATGCAATCGTGATTTCAACGCCCGAATACAACAAGAACCTGCCCGGCGTTCTGAAAAATGCGCTGGATTGGGTCAGCCGCACCAAGGGCGGGCCTTGGGCTGACAAGCCGGTGGCCATCGTTTCCGCCGCCGCAGGCCGGGCCGGGGGCGAGAGATCGCAGTTTTCGCTGCGCCACTGCCTGACGCCGTTTCGCCCCCGCCTGATCACCGGACCCGAGGTGATGATCGCGGACAGCGCGAATGCCTTTGACGATGCGGGCCAGTTGAAAGACCCACGATCCGTCGCCGTGCTGACCGAATTGATGCAGGTGCTGCGGCACGAGGCCGAACGGCCAGGGTAAGCGCCTAAAGGCAGTCTTCCACGCGAAACCCCTGTGGAATGGTATCGCGCCCTTCCAGCACCAGATCGGCCATCACGGCGGCCACTTTGGGGGCCATGCCAAAGCCGATCTTGAAGCCACCATTGGCAATGAACTGCCCTGCCCGCCCCGGCCATGCGCCCAGCATCGGGGCGCGGCTGCGGGCGCGGGGGCGCACACCAGCCCAGCGCTCGACCACCTCGGCCCCGTGCAGCGCCGGGCAAACCTGCTCGGCCTTGGCCAGCAGTTCCTCCAGTTGCCCGTCCACCGAACGGGCGTCATCCCATTCGTTTTCAGAGGTTGAGCCGATGGCCACGGTGCCATCCTCATGCGGGACGACATGCAGGCCGGGGGCATAGATCTGCGGCTGGTCAGGCACGGCCAGACGCAGCAAAGCCGACTGGCCCTTGACACCCGACCCAACCCGCTTGCCCAAGGCCGCGTTCAGATCGACCAGACCGGCATGGCCCGTGGCCCAGATCACCGCCCCCTCGGGCGCGGCCTCGCCCAGCACCACCTCGCCCCCCCGCGCGCGGATCGCCGCCACCAGCGCCGCCGCCGCCATGCGCGGATGCAGCCGGGCGGTCAGCGTGTCTTCGATCAGAAAACCGGCGGGGCTGACCGGCTCCCATGCCGCACCTTTCAGGGGCACAACGCGCCACAGGGCCTGCCCGCGCCACAGCACGGCGGCCTCATCGGCGCGGGCCTGGGCGCGGGCCACCGCCTCGGCATCGGCCAAAACCTGCCAGCGCCCCAGCCGCGCATAGCCGGGCGAGAGGCCCGAGGCCGCCGCCACCCCCTGCCAAAAGCCCTGCGCCATCAGCAGGCTTTCCAGTTGGAACTGCTTTTTGGGGTTCCAGTTTTCCGGCACATGCGGCGCCAAGGCCCCCACCAGCCCCCCCGAAGACCCTGCACCAATCGCCACAGACTCGATCACCCGCACCCGCGCCCCGCGCCGCAACGCCTCCCATGCGCAGGCAAGGCCAAAGATCCCCGCCCCCATCACTGTCAGATCGACCCTTGCCATTTGCCTGTCCCATGCCCATGAAAGCCGCCAAGGATGTAGTGGAAATGCCGCCAGACGAACAGCCCCCCACCCCGCCCAGCGGGCTTGACTGGAAAGACGGCATCGTTCCGGTGTCTCTCCGGTTTGACGACCCGTATTTTTCGCTGGCCGATGGGCTGGCCGAAACCCGCCATGTGTTTCTGGCCGGCAACGCCCTTCCAGGTCGCCTGCAAGACGGCTTTCACATTGCCGAACTGGGCTTTGGCACCGGGCTGAACATGCTGGCCACACGGCTGGCTTGGGCGGGCACAGGTCGCCCCGGCACGATCCGTTTCACCAGCTTTGAAGCCTTCCCCCTGACCGCGCCCGAGATCGCACGCGCGCTGGACGCCTTTCCCGAGGCGCGGGCCATGGCGGATGATTTCCTGACGCAATGGGCGGCGGGCGCGCGGCAGATCGCCCTTCCGGGCCTGGATCTGACCGTGATCTGCGGCGATGCCCGCAGCACCCTGCCCGAATGGCAGGGGCAGGCCGATGCCTGGTTTCTGGATGGCTTTTCCCCCGCCAAGAACCCCGAGCTTTGGTCGCCTGACCTGATGGCCGCCGTTGGCGCCCATACGGCACCGGGCGGCACCTTTGCCACCTATACCGCCGCAGGCCATGTGCGCCGCGCGCTGGCCGAAGCGGGCTTTGCCGTCGAACGCCTGCCCGGCCATGGCCGCAAGCGCCACATGACACGCGGGCAAAAGACCCACCCCCCGGAACATCCGAATGAGCATTGAGCAAAACACCAGACTGGGCATCGGCCTGATGATCGCCGTCACCGTGGTCTTTGCCACGCAAGACGCCCTGTCGCGCCATCTGGCCAGCAGCTATAATGTCTGGATGGTCGTGATGATCCGCTATTGGTTCTTTGCGGCCTTTGTGATCGCGCTTGCCGCCCGGTCAAAGGGCGGGCTGCGCGCGGCCACACGGTCAGCCCGCCCCAAGGTGCAGATCTTTCGCAGCCTGCTGCTGGCCATGGAAATCTGCGTGATGGTCACCGGGTTTGTCTATATCGGCCTTGTCGAAAGCCATGCAGTCTTTGCCACCTATCCGCTGCTAATTGCCGCCCTGTCCGGCCCGGTGCTGGGCGAAAAGGTGGGCTGGCGGCGTTGGGCTGCCATTGGCATCGGCTTTGTCGGCGTGCTGATCATCCTGCAACCCGGCGTTGGCGTCTTTGACCCCGGCGCTTTGTTCCCACTGGCCGCGGCCACGATGTTTGCGCTCTATGGCCTGCTGACGCGCTATGTCGGGCGCTATGACACGGCATCGGTTTCGTTCTTTTACACGGGCACGATTGGCGCGGTGCTGATGACACTGGTGGGCATCTGGCATTGGCAACCGATGCTTCCCGCCGATTGGGGCTGGATGCTGGCGCTGTGCTGCTGTGCGGCGCTGTCGCACTGGCTGTTGATCCGCGCCTATGAGGTCGCCGAAGCCTCGGCCATTCAACCCTTTGCCTATCTGCAACTGGTCTTTGCCTCGGCCCTTGGCGTGCTGATCTTTGCCGAGGCTTTGCGCATCAACGTGGTGATCGGCGCGGCCATCGTGGTGGCGGCGGGCCTGTTCACCCTGTGGCGCCAACGCATCCGCGAACAGGGCTAAGCATGGCTCAGCCCTTCAACTCGCCCGTCACATTCACCGGCCCCGCCGTGCCGCGCAACTTGGCCCGGTAGATCACGATGCCTTCCACCACGCGCATCACATAGGTGCGGGTTTCGTTGAACGGAATGGATTCGACCCAATCCACCACATCCACATCGGGCTGACGCGGGTCGCCATATTCCGCGATCCAGCGCCGGGGCCGCCCCGGCCCCGCATTATAGCCCGAGGCGACAAGCGCGATCGACGGTCCGAATTCCTCGACCAGCCCTGCCAGATAGTGGCTGCCCAAAATCGCGTTATAGCGTGGGTCGGTCGTCAGGCGCGATGGTTCAAACGGCAAACCGGCTTTGGGCGCGACCAGTTTTGCCGTGCCCGGCAAAAGCTGCATCAGCCCACGCGCATCGGCATGGCTGCGCGCCGCAGGGTCAAATTCGCTTTCGCGCCGCGCAATCGCCAAGGCAAAGGCCCGGCTGACCGCCAGCCCATCGGGCACAAGGTCTGGCACCGGGAAATAGGGGCGGGTCAGAATGACCCCCCGTTCCGCCGCAGCCTTGCCGATCAGCACCGCCACATGCGGCTGGTTCAGCGCCAGCGCCATCTCGCCCATCTGCGCCAGCCCCGTGGCATCCTGGCTTTCGGCCAGATGCAGCCAGAACCGCTTGGCCTGTGTCAGATCACCCGCCTGCAACAGCACCAGCGCCGCCTGATGCACCGAAGACCGTGTCCAGCCCGCTTGCCGCCAATCGGCAGGCCGGGCGTCAGACAGCAGCGCCGGGTCCAGATCGCGCCCCAGCCGTTCCGCTGCCAGCAAACCGTAATAGGCCGTCTGGTGCTGCGCGGCCTTGGCATAGGCGGCATTGGCCGCCTCGACAGCCCCCGCGGCCTGATGCGCGCGGCCCTGCCAATAAAAGGCACGCGCCAGCGAAATCGGCGTCGAAACACCGGCCTCAAGATGCTGAAAATGGGTCAGCGCCTTGGCCGGATCCTTCAACCGCCGCAGCGCGATAAAGCCCGACAGAAATTCCAGATCGGCATAGGCCCCGCCACTGGTCAGGTGATGCTGGGACGCCACGCGATACGCCTCGGCCGGGCGGTCTTGCCGCATCAGCCAGCGCGTCAGAATGGCCCGGCGCGGCGCCCATTCTTCGGGCATGCCCAAGGCACTGGCCGAACTGCTGCGATCAAGGATCAGCGGCAGGGCACCATCGTAAAGATCACGCTTCATGCGCCAGATGAACCGGTCATAGGCCAGCCCGGCATCCCCGGCGCGCGCCGCAGGCACGGCATCAATCAGCGCGTTCACCCCCTTGGCATCGCTCTGCAACGCCAGCCGCGCCCGTGCCAGCGCCTGCCATCCGCCATCCACCCGCGGCAGCATCCGGTTCGCCTCGGCACTGCGGCCTTCCCACAGCAGACGATCCAGCCGCACCTCATGCACAAGCGCCAGACTCTCACCCGCCAGCGCCAGCAGATCGGCTTCATCCTCGGCCGAAAACGGCAGGCTGGCCCAGGCCTTCATCGCCGCATCCTCGGCCTCGGCCACCCGCCCCGCCGCCTGCAAGGCCCGCACCAGGGCCACCGCCCCCGCACCGGTTTCGGGGGCATGGGTGGTGAAATAACCTATCACCCGCTCGGGCGTGCTCGACCGCGCCACCGCGACCTCGCCCTGCTCTTTCAGATAGGGCAGGCCCGGCCAATCGGCGCGACGCTGCAAAAAGGCCTCATAATCGCCCAGCAGCCCCTCACCCGCACGCAGGCGCTGCCATTCGATGACATCGCGCGCTACGCCCGACGGGGCCACGCGCAAGGCGCCATCCCAATCCCGGCCCGCCACCAGTTGCAGCGCGGTTTTCATCGCCTGCACTTCATCAGCCTGCACTGGCGCGACGATGGTCATCGTCAGCGCAAAAGGGGCCATCAGCCCCGCCATCTTTTGCGGTCTTGTTCTGCTCATGCCGCGACTCTGCCAAATGCGCCCATGGCCGACAAGCCACGATCCTGTCATCGCAAACGCCCCCGGCAAGCCCCCGCTTGGCAATTGCCCCTGCGCGCTTTAAGGGAAAGGCCGGTTTGCAACAGGCGACTCAGCCACAGGGCTGATGCCGACGAAGAGGAGACGCGTGCCATGCTCAAGGGGTCCATGCCTGCCCTGGTGACGCCGTTCAAGAACGGCGACGTTGATATGGATGCGCTGAAAAAACTTGTCGACTGGCATATCGCCGAAGGCTCGCATGCCCTGGTGCCCGTTGGCACCACGGGCGAAAGCCCCACGCTGAGCCATGAAGAGCATGAAGCCGTGGTAGAGGCCGTGGTGAAATTCGCCGCAGGCCGGGTGCCGGTGGTGGCGGGTGCGGGTTCGAACTACACGGTCGAAGGCATCCGCCTGATCCGCCACGCCGAAAAGGTGGGGGCCGATGCCGCGCTGGTGGTGACCCCCTATTACAACAAACCCACGCAAGCGGGCCTTTTTGAACATTTCAAGGCGCTGCATGACTGCTGCACCCTGCCCATCGTGATCTACAACATCCCCGGCCGGTCGGTCGTGGATATGTCGCCCGAAACCATGGGCCGGCTGGCGCAACTGCCGCGCATCATTGGCGTCAAGGATGCCACGGGCAAGATCGAACGGGTCAGCATGCAGCGCGCCAGCTGCGGCAAGGATTTCATCCAGCTGTCGGGCGAAGACGCCACGGCGCTTGGCTTTAACGCCCATGGCGGCACCGGCTGCATCTCGGTCACCGCCAATGTCGCCCCGCGCCTGTGCGCCGAATTCCAAGAGGCCACGCTGGCCGGCGATTTCGCCAAGGCGCTGGAGTATCAGGACCGGTTGATGCCGCTGCACGAGGCGATCTTTATCGAACCGGGCCTTGTCGGGGCAAAATACGGCCTGTCGCTGTTGGGCCTGTGCACCGAAGATGTGCGCCTGCCGCTGGTCGGCCTGACCGATGGCACCAAAGACAAGATCAAGGCCGCGATGCGCCACGCAGGCATCCTGAACTGATCCTGTGCCAAATTCCAACATTGCGCCGCTGATCCCACCCGGATTGGCGGCGTTTTCTTTTGCGTTTACAATTGTGCCGCCTTGGCCTTGACCTTTCGTGGGCCGCACCGCCAGATGCGCCAAATCAAGGACCAGACCCATGCCCCTGAATGACAACTTGCGCGGCGCGGCCTTTATGGTGGCCGCCATGGCGGGCTTTGCGGTTGAAGATATGTTCCTGAAAGCCGCGGCCCGGCAAATGCCGCTGGGGCAAGTGATCCTGATCGTGGGCCTGTGCGGTATCGTGACCTTTGGCCTGATGGCCGCCCGGCGCGGCGAGGCCCCGTTGCCCCGCGCCTTTCTACACCCCGCGCTGATCATCCGCTCAGGCTTTGAGGTGGCGGGCCGGCTGTTCTATTCGCTGGCCATCGCGCTGACGCCTTTGTCCACCACCTCGGCCATCTTGCAGGCCACCCCCCTGCTGGTGGTCGCCAGTGCCGCCGTTCTTTTTGGCGAAAAGGTCGGCTGGCGGCGTTGGTCGGCGGTGATGGTGGGCTTTGCCGGTGTGCTGATCATCCTGCGCCCGGGGCTTCAGGGCTTTTCGCTGATGTCGCTTTTGGCAGTGGCCGGGATGATCGGCTTTGCCGGGCGCGATCTGGCCACCCGCGCGGCCCCCAAGGTGCTGTCGAACCGCCAGTTGGGGCTGGCGGGCTTTGCCATGCTGGCACTGGCGGGGGCCACCCTGCTGGCCATCAGCGGTGGGGCCACCCTGCCCGATCTGCGCGGTCTGGGCCTGCTGGCAGGCACCGCCACCTTTGCCATACTGGCCTATCACGCGCTGACCTCGGCGATGCGCACGGGCGAAATCTCTTTCGTCACGCCCTTTCGCTATACCCGCCTGATCTTTGCGCTGATCCTTGCCGTGCTGGTTTTTGGCGAACGCCCTGATCTGCCCACACTGCTGGGCTCGGCGCTGATCGTGGCCTCGGGCATCTACACGCTGGCGCGCAGCAACCGACGCCGCGCCTAGCGTTTCTGCCGCCGCACCTCATGCTGGCCGACGCGCACATGGCGCAACGCCTCGACCATCAGGGCGGTCAGCAGGCCAAAGTTCAAGAACCCGTTGGCCCCCGCCATACCCGACAGGATGCGCCATTCGCGTGGCAACAGCACATCGCCAAACCCAAGCGTGGTATAGGACACCAGCGAGAAATAGACGGCCTCTTCCAGCGTGGGCAGCGCCCCCACCGCCAGAAACACAAAGGCCCACAGCCAGACCCCAGCGGTGATCACCCCCAACACCCAGACCGAAACCCCGATCAGCAGCAACACCAGCTTGGGCCGGTGCGGTTCGCGCATCAACCACGGATTGGCCGCCTGAAACAGCCATTCCAGCACCAAAGCCGAGCTTGCCGCAATCACGATCGACAACAGCAACAGGCCCGAACCGATGACAATCTGAAGGATCATTCCCCACCCCGATCTGGACTTGGCGCCAAGTCTCGCCTATCTGGAGGCGATCATGGCCACAAAATCTGACCCAAATTCCAAACTGATCGCCGAAAACCGCCGGGCGCGGTTCGACTATCATATCGAATCCGATCTTGAGGCTGGCATCATCCTTCAAGGCTCAGAGGTCAAGTCCTTGCGCCAGGGCGGGGCCAATATCGGAGAAAGCTATGCCTCGGTCGAAGGCGGGGAATTGTGGCTGATCAACGGCTATATCGCCCCGTATGGTCAGGCCAAAACCTGGGGCCACGAAGAACGCCGACGCCGCAAGCTGTTGGTGTCAAAGAAAGAATTGTCACGCCTGTGGAACGCCACGGCCCGCGAAGGCATGACCATCGTGCCGATTACGATGTATTTCAATGATCGCGGCATGGTAAAGATCAAGCTGGGCGTCGCCAAGGGCAAGAAACTGGCCGACAAACGCGAAACCAGCGCCAAGCGCGACTGGGACCGCGAAAAGAGCCGCCTGCTGAAACACAGCTTCCGCGACTAAGCATCGGGCCGGGCCCTGATTGCGGCCTTGCCCTGCAATTTCAGGCGATATATCCCCGCACAGACCCGCGCAGAGGAGAATGGCCCATGACAAACCTCGTCGCACCGTCCCCCCCGGACGATCCGAAAACGCTTGTGTCGACAGACTGGCTTGCCGCCCATCTGAAAGACCCCGATCTGCGGGTTGTCGATGCCAGCTGGTATCTGCCCGATGCCGGCCGCAATGCGCGCGCCGAATATGACGCCGCCCATATCCCCGGCGCACGCTTCTTTGACATCGACGACATCAGCGACCAGCGGTCAAACCTGCCGCACATGGCCCCGCCCACCGAAAAATTCATGAGCCGCCTGCGCGCCATGGGCATTGGCGACGGCCATCAGGTGGTGGTTTACGATGGTGCGGGCCTGTTTTCGGCAGCCCGTGTCTGGTGGCTGTTCCGCCTGATGGGCAAGATGGATGTGGCCGTGCTGGACGGTGGCCTGCCCAAATGGCGGGCCGAAGGGCGCGAGACCGAGGATATGCCGCCCATCGTCAAAGACCGGCATATGACGGTCAGCCGCCAGAACCATCTGGTCAAGGACGTAACCCAAGTAGCGCACGCCGCCAAACTGGCACAGGCCGAAATCCTTGATGCCCGCGCGGCCCCGCGTTTTCGGGGCGATGTGCCCGAACCCCGGCCCGGCCTGCGCTCGGGTCATATTCCGGGGTCAAAGAACATTCCCTTTGCCACGCTGTTGGACGCCGACGGCACGATGAAACCCGCCGATCAGTTGATGCAGGTCTTTGCCGCAGCAGCGGTCGATCTGTCGAAACCGGCGATCACCTCTTGCGGCTCAGGTGTCACGGCCGCGATCATCAGCCTTGCCCTTGAACGGGTCGGGCACCGCAACCACGGGCTCTATGACGGTTCTTGGGCCGAATGGGGCATGTACGAAGACCTTGCCGTCGCCAAAGGATAAGCCAGATGCTCGAAGCCCTGAATCCCCAGCCGCAGGACAAGATCCTGCAACTGATCGCCCTGTATCGCGACGATCCGCGCGATGGAAAGATCGACCTTGGCGTCGGCGTCTATAAGGATGCCACCGGCCTGACCCCCGTCATGCGCGCCGTCAAGGCGGCCGAGAAAAAGCTGTGGGACACGGAAAAGACCAAGACCTACACGGGCCTGGCGGGCGAGCCTGCCTATAACGCCGCCATGGTCGGGATGATCTTGGGCGAAGGCTGGGCCGACCGTGCCGCCTCGGTTGCCACACCGGGGGGCACCGGCGCCATCCGTCAGGCGCTGGAACTGATCAAACTGGCCACCCCGAATGCCACCGTCTGGATTTCCGCGCCAACCTGGCCAAACCATCCGTCCATCATCAAATACCTCGGCATGAAAATGGCCGAATACCGCTATTTCGACGCTGAAACCCGCGGTGTCGATTTTGCAGGCGTGATGGAAGATCTGGCCAAGGTGGCCAAGGGGGATGTGGTTCTGCTGCACGGCTGCTGCCACAACCCGACCGGCGCCAACCTGAACACCGACCAATGGCAACAGGTGGTCACCCTCTTGGCCGCCAAGGGGGCGGTGCCGATGGTCGATCTGGCCTATCAGGGCTTTGGCGACGGGCTGGAAGAAGACGCCGCCGCCACCCGGCTGGTCGCCAACGGCTTCCCCGAGGTGCTGATCGCCGCCTCATGCTCCAAGAACTTCGGCATCTACCGTGAACGGACAGGTATCCTGATCGCGCTGACCTCGGTAGACCGCAAGGCAGTGGTGCAAGGCAACCTGAACTTCCTGAACCGCCAGAACTACAGCTTCCCCCCCGATCACGGCGCCCGGCTTGTGACGATGATCCTGGAGGATGCGGCCCTGACCGCCGACTGGAAGGCCGAACTGGAGGAGGTGCGGCAGAACATGCTGGGCCTGCGCACCCAGCTGGCCGCAGAATTGCGCAAGGCCACCAATTCCGACCGCTTCGATTTCGTGGCCGATCACCGCGGCATGTTCAGCCGCCTTGGCCTGACCGAGGATCAGGTGATCCGCCTGCGCGAAGAACATGCGATCTACATGGTGGGTGATTCGCGGATCAACATCGCCGGGCTGAACGCCCAAACCGTGCCGGTGCTGGCCGCCGCCATCGCCAAGGTCGCCGGCTGATCTGGGGCCGCCGGACCGTTCCACGGTCCGGTCAAATTTTTTCCAAAAAATTTGGCCCGCGCGTCGCCGTGCGGGCCGTCTTCATCCGAAGCACGGGGATCTTACAGACCCCGCTTTGCCTCGATCACCTGCCAGATCTTCTCAGCCGCATTGGTGCCGTCAAACCGCTCCAACTCTTGCAGACCCGTGGGCGAAGTCACGTTGATTTCGGTCAGCCAGTCACCGATGACGTCAATGCCGACGAAAACCTGCCCCTTCTCTTTCAGAACCGGACCAATGCGGCGGCAGATCTCCAGATCGCGCTCGGTCAGGCCAATCTTTTCGGGCCGCCCCCCCACATGCATGTTTGACCGGGTTTCGCCCGCTTGTGGCACGCGGTTGATCGCGCCAACCGGCGCGCCATCAACCAGAATCACCCGCTTGTCCCCTTGGGCGACGGCAGGCAAAAACTTCTGCACGATCATCGGCTCCCGGCTCATCCCGGTGAACAACTCATAAAGCGACGACAGGTTGCGATCATTCTGATCCAACCGGAACACGCCAGCCCCGCCATTCCCATACAGCGGCTTCAGAATGATATCGCCATGGCGCGCCTTGAACGCCCGAATCGTCGCCAGATCCCGCGCAATCGCCGTAGGCGGCGTCAAATCGGCAAACCGCAGGACCAGCAGCTTTTCAGGGCTGTTGCGCACCCAGAACGGGTCATTCACCACCAGGGTCTTGGGGTGGATCATCTCCAACAGATGCGTTGTCGTGATATAGCCCATGTCAAACGGCGGATCCTGCCGCAGCCAGACCACGTCGAATTCGGCCAGATCAGCCTCTGTTTCGGTGCCAAGGGTGACATGGTTGCCAATCTCGCGCCGCAGCTCGATCGGCCAGCCCCGCGCCATCACCCGCCCTTCGACAAAGGCCAGCCGATCAGGCGTGTAAAAGAACAGGCTATGACCGCGCGCCTGCGCCTCCAGCGCAATGCGGAACGTGCTGTCCGCCTCTATGTTGACCGACCCGATCGGGTCCATCTGCAAAGCAACCTTCAAAGGCATCTGTCACCCTCCTGAAACGGCCCCAAGCATTGGCCTATTCGCAGGAAAGATGCAAACAATCAGGCGGCGAAAGCGTTTTCCATGATCTCGATCCGCCCCATCGCATCCACCAACGCCAGATCAAAGCGACACTCCGTGTTCTGCCCCGCAGGCTCCCCCCCCAGAAACTCACTGGCCGAGGCACAGATGCGGGCCATCTGGCGGGCAGACAGGCTTTCTGCCGCGCGGGCATGGCTGCGGCTTTGCTTGACCTCGATGAAAATCACCTGCGCCCCGTCGCGGGCAATCAGATCAATCTCGCCAGACCGGCCCCGCCAGCGCCGCGCGCACACATCTGCGCCCAGATGGGCATAGCGTGCCGCCACCTGATCTTCCGCGACGCGCCCCGCGTGATAGGATCTCTGACCACTCATCTTGACCCCTTCCCCAGTGCCATCTGATAGACCTGCCGCCGGGGCAGGCCATAGGCTTCGGCAACGGCCGCAGCGGCATCTTTCATCGACATCGTTGCCATCGCCATCTCCAACGCAGCCTCAACCGTTTCCGCGGCCGCCTCTTGTGCCGGGGCCCTGTCGATCACCAAGACGATTTCGCCCTTCACATCCCGATCCGCGAATTCGGCGGCCAGATCTTCCAGTCGCCCACGACAGACTTCTTCAAATCGTTTGGTCAGTTCGCGGCACAGCGCCGCTTCCCTCTCTTTTCCAAAGCATGACACCATTTCCGCTAATGTTTCCCTAACGCGTTTTGGCGAGTCATACAGGATCAGGGTCGCCGAGCTGTTGGCCAGGTCTTGCAGAAAGCTTCGCCGCGCCCCTGCGGCACTGGGGACGAATCCGGCAAACAGGAACCGGTCTGATGGCAGGCCAGAGACTGTCAGGGCGCACAGCACCGCCGAAGGGCCGGGCGCTGCTGTCAACGGCAATCCGGCGGCGATCACCGCCCGGGCCAGGCCGAAACCGGGGTCTGACACCAGCGGCGTCCCGGCTTCCGAGGCATAGACCACCGACTTGCCCTCCTCCAGCGCGCGCAGCAGGCGTGGCAGGGCCTGTCCCTCGTTATGTTCATGATAGGCAATCAAGGGGCGACCGCCCAAGGACAGGCCGTGTATTTCCATCAGATGCCGCAGGCTGCGGGTATCTTCGGCGGCCAGCACATCGGCCCCCGCCAGCAGGTCCAGCGCCCGCAGGGTGATGTCGCGCGCCGCCCCGATGGGGGTCGAGACGAAATGCAGCCCCGGCGCGATGGTGCGCGCCTCTGACTGCGTATAGGAAACCGGTCCGGGCGATAGGGTGCCAGAGCTCATGGATGATACGCCTCGCAAGTTTACTTCCCCCCGCGTTGCCCGTAAGTTCGGCCAAGTGTGACCAAGGCCGTTGGGAAGGGAGTTTCCATGTTGTCGCTTTTAAACCGTGCCCGCAAGTCGATGGGCCGAGTAGCCATTGTCGTGACCACCATGGCCCTTGCTGCCTGCCAACCCACCACCGCCACCCGTGGCGGCCCGGCAGTGGACCCGTCGGCCCCGATTCCCGTCGCGCTTCTGGTGCCGTCAGGCTCGGGTCAGGCCAGCGATGAATTGCTGGCCCGGTCGTTGCAGAACGCGGCCCGTCTGGCGATTTCCGACCTTGGTTCGATCAAGATCGACCTGCGCGTTTACAACACCGCAGGGCAGCCCGGCCAGGCGCAGGCCATGGCCACCAAGGCGATTGATGACGGCGCCAAGATCATTCTTGGCCCGGTCTTTGCGCAAGAGGCGAATGCCGCCGGTGTGGCGGCAGCCTCGCGCGGTGTGAATGTGCTGGCGTTTTCCAACAACCCAGACATCGCCGGCGGCAATGTCTTCATCCTTGGCCCCACCTTTCAGAACACCGCCGTCCGGCTGGCCAGCTTTGCCGTGCGTCAGGGCAAGTCGCGGATCATGATCGTGCATGATCAGAATCAGGCAGGCCAGATCGGCCGCGCCGCGATCGAACAGGGCGTGGCCCGGGCCGGGGGCTCGGTCGTGGCCGTCGGATCTTATGCCTTTTCGCAAAACGGCGTGGTGCAGGCCGCCCCGCAAATCGCCGCCGCGGCGCGGGCCAACAATGCCCAGGCCCTGTTCATGACAGCCGACACCGCGGGTGCGTTGCCCTTGATCAGCCAGTTGCTGGCGGACAACGGCATGGGCCCTGCCGCCACCCAGTTCATCGGCCTCACCCGCTGGGATATCCCCTCGGCCACGCTGGCCCTTCCGGGTGTGCAGGGCGGTTGGTTCGCCCTGCCCGATCCCAACCTCTACCAGCAATATCAAAGCCGCTATCAAACCGCCTTTGGCGAGGCCCCGCATCCGATTTCCGGCCTTGCCTATGATGGCATCGCCGCGATTGGGGCTTTGGTCAAACAGGGCAAGGCCAACGCGCTGACCGGGGCGGCGCTGACCACGGGCGCAGGCTTTGTCGGCGTGAATGGCATCTTCCGTCTGCGCAGCGACGGGCTGAACGACCGCGGCCTCGCCGTGGCGCAAATCCGGAACAATCAGGTTGTCATCATCGATCCGGCGCCCCGCAGCTTTGGCGGCGCGGGGTTCTGATCCAGCCATGAGGGGCACCGCCACCGTTCTTGCACCGCTGTCGGACCCGACCGAAACGATCCTGCCCGCCGCATCCATCATCGACGCGGGCAGGATCTTGCAGGCCATCAGCAGCGAAATCGCCACCACCGACTCTGGCCCCGAGGCCGCCAAAGACATCCGCACCATTGCCGTGCGCCACATGGCGCAGGCGCGCAGCAGCGCCAATGCCGCCCTGGCCGAGGCCTTTTCCCGCGCCCCCCTGGCTGCCCGCGCCCTTGTCAGCGCGCAATCCTTCCTGACCGATGGCCTTGTGACCGTGGCGCTTGACGTCGCCACCCAACACCTGCACCCGCTGCCCAACCCCACCGAATCCGAACGCATCGCCGTTCTGGCCGTTGGCGGCTATGGCCGCGCCGAAATGGCCCCGGCCTCTGATGTCGATCTGCTGTTCCTGACCCCGTGGAAAACCACCCCCTGGGCCGAAAGCGTCGTCGAATCGATGCTGTATATGCTGTGGGATCTGAAACTGAAGGTCGGCCATTCCACCCGCACGGTCAAAGACTGCCTGCGTCTGGGCCGCGAAGACATCACCATCCGCACCGCCCTGCTGGAACACCGCTTTGTCACCGGACATGAACCG
Organism: Pseudotabrizicola sp. L79; assembly: GCF_036553525.1. Classification (NCBI taxonomy): domain Bacteria; kingdom Pseudomonadati; phylum Pseudomonadota; class Alphaproteobacteria; order Rhodobacterales; family Paracoccaceae; genus Pseudotabrizicola; species Pseudotabrizicola sp. L79. Next base: position 205,979 of record NZ_JAZHDA010000052.1, read on the forward strand.
CTGGCCACCGAACTGGGCGACAAACTGTGGGCCGAGCTGTTCAAGAACACCGGCCCCCAATTCATCGAGGCCAAGCTGGCCGAGCGGGCCGAGCGGCACAAACGCCAAGGCGGCCAGCGCTATGTGCTGGAACCCAACGTCAAAGAGGGCAAGGGCGGTCTGCGCGACCTGCAAACCCTGTATTGGATCGGCAAATATCTGCACCGCGTCGGGGCCGCCCGCGAATTGGTGCAGGTCGGCCTGTTCCGGCCCGAAGAATATGAAACCTTCCGCCGCGCCGAAGATTTCCTCTGGGCCGTGCGCTGCCACCTGCATTACATCACCGGCCGTCCGATCGACCAGCTGACCTTTGACCTGCAAGTCGAGGTCGCCGCCCGCATGGGCTATATCGATGCCGGCGGCCGCCGGGGCGTGGAAATCTTCATGCAGGATTATTTCCGCCATGCCACCCGCGTCGGCGAACTGACCCGCATCTTCCTGACCGAGCTTGAAGCCCGCCACGCCAAGCCCGAGGCCAATCTGTTGGGCTTTTTCAAACGCCGCAAGCGGGTGAAACCGGGCTATACCGTTGTTCAGGGCCGCATCGACATCAGCGATGCCAACAGCTTTTTGCAAGACAAGCTGAACCTGCTGCGCATCTTTGAAGAGGGCCTGCGCACCGGCTATCTCTTGCATCCCAATGTGATGCGCCTGATCGCGGCCAATCTTGACCTGATCGATGATGACATGCGCACCAACCCCGAAGCCGTGCGCATCTTCCTTGATCTGTTGCTCAAACACGGCAACCCCGAACGCGCCCTGCGGCGGATGAACGAATTGGGCGTGCTGGGGGCCTTCATCCCCGAATTCGAAGCCATCGTGGCGATGATGCAATTCAACGTCTATCATCACTACACCGTCGATGAACACATCATCCAATGCGTCTCGATTCTGGCCCAGATCGAACGCGGCGAACTGGTCGAAGAACTGCCCGTCGCCAGCGGCATCCTGAAAGAAGGCGTGAACCGCAAGGTGCTCTATCTGGCCACCCTGTTGCATGACATCGGCAAGGGCCGCCCCGAAGATCACTCGATCCTTGGCGCCCAGATGACCCGCCGCATCGCCCCCCGCCTTGGCCTGACAGCCGAGGAATGTGATACCGCCGAATGGCTGGTGCGCTATCACCTCTTGATGTCCGACATGGCGCAAAAGCGCGATATCGGCGACCCGCGCACCGTGCGCGACTTTGCCAAGGCGGTGAAAACCAAGAAACGGCTTGATCTCTTGACCGTGCTGACCGTCTGCGACATCCGCGGCGTCGGCCCCGGCACCTGGAACAACTGGAAAGCCATGCTCTTGCGCAGGCTTTACGCCCTGACCGCCGAGGCGCTGGAAAACGGGCTGGAAAACGTCAACCGCGACAAGCGCGAGAATGAATCAAAGCGCGAACTGCGCGAAACTCTGTCCGACTGGCCCGCCGCCGATCTGCGCGCCGAACTGGCCCGGCACTACCCCCCCTATTGGCAGGGCCTGACCACCGAAACCCAAGCCGTCTTCGCCCGCCTTCTGCGCGGCCTTGGTGCCGATGAAATCCGCATCGACCTGCACCCCGAACCCGATCGCGACGCCACCCGCGCCGCCTTTGCGCTGGCCGATCACCCCGGCATCTTCTCGCGTCTTGCGGGGGCCTTGGCCCTTGTCGGCGCCAATGTCGTCGATGCCCGCACCTATACGTCCAAGGATGGCTATGCCACCGCCGTCTTCTGGGTGCAGGATGCCGATGGCCACCCCTATGACGAGGCCCGCCTGCCCCGCCTGCGCGCCATGATCGACAAGACGCTCAGGGGCGAAGTCGTCGCGCGTGAGGCGCTGAAAGACCGCGACAAGGTCAAGAAACGCGAACGCGAATTCCGCTTTCCCACTCATATCACCTTCGACAACGAAGGGTCCGACATCTACACGATCATCGAGGTCGATACCCGCGACCGCCCCGGCCTGCTCTATGATCTGACCCGCACCCTTGCGGCCAACAACATCTATATTGCCAGTGCCGTGATCGCCACCTATGGCGCACAGGTCGTCGATACCTTCTATGTCAAGGATATGTTCGGCCTGAAACTTCACGCCAAACCGAAACAAGAGGCGCTGGAAAAGAAACTGCGCCAAGCCGTCACCGAAGGCGCCGCGCGCGCCGCAACATGACCCATCCCCGATGACCAGTTCCAAAGGCCTGATCCGCAACGTCCTTACCCTCGGCGGCTGGACGCTCGTCTCGCGCGGCGCAGGCTTTGCCCGCGATGTGCTGATGGCCAATTACCTTGGCGCAGGCGCCGCCGCCGATGCGCTGCTGGTGGCGCAATCGCTGCCCAACATGTTCCGCCGCTTCTTTGCCGAAGGCGCCTTCAACACCGCCTTCGTCCCGCTCTATTCCAAAAAGCTCGAAGCCGGCGAAGACGCGGGCCAGTTCGCGCAAGACGCCTTCAATGTGATGGCATGGTTTCTGGTGCTGTTTTCGGTGGTCGGCACCCTTGCCATGCCCGCGCTGGTCTATGCCATGGCCTCGGGCTTTGCGGGGGATGCGCGCTTTGATCTGGCCGTGGCCTATGGTCAGGTCGGCTTTTCCTACATCCTCTTCGTCAGCCTGGTGGCGCTGATCTCGGGCGTTCTGGTCACCCGCGGCCGCTTTACCGAGGCCGGCTTCGTCCCCGTCCTGATGAACCTCGCCTTCATCGCCGCCATGCTGCTGGCGGGCCGCTTTGGCTGGGATATGGGCATGACACTGGCCTGGACCCTGCCGCTGACCGGGGTTCTGCAATTCGCCTATACCTGGTTTTCCGCTCGCCGCCTCGGGCAAACCTTCCGCCTCGGCCTGCCACGCTGGACACCCGATCTCAAACGCCTGTTTATCATCGCAGGCCCCGCCCTGCTGGCGGGCGGCGTGGTGCAGATCAACCTGATCGTCGGCCGACAGGTCGCCTCACAAACCGAAGGCGCCGTCGCCTGGCTCGCCTATGCCGACCGGCTTTACCAACTGCCCCTCGGCGTCGTCGGCATCGCCATCGGCACCGCCCTGCTGCCCGCCCTCTCCCGCGCCCTGCGCGCAGGCGACGCGCAAGATGGCCAGGATGCCTTCAACCGCGGCACCGAATTCGCCCTTGCCCTCACCATCCCCGCCGCCGTGGCCCTCGTGGTCATCGCCCTCCCGCTGTGCGAGGTGCTCTACCAACGCGGCGCCTTTGGCCCGGACGACACCGCCAATACCGCACTGGCTCTGGCCGCCTATGGCCTCGGCCTGCCCGCCTTCGTGCTGCAAAAGGTGCTGCAACCGCTGTTCTACGCCCGCGAAGACACCCGCCGCCCCTTCCACTATGCGCTGACCTCGATGGTGGTGAATGCCGCGCTGGCCATCGGCCTGATGCCGCTGATCGGCTTCACCGCCGCCGCCATCGCCACCACCGCCTCGGGCTGGATCATGGCCGCCCAACTCTGGCGCGGCAGCCGCGCCATGGGCCCCGAAGCGGCCTTCGACAGCCGCATGAAAACCCGCCTCTGGCGCATCGTTCTGGCGGCGCTGGTCATGGGCGTCGTCCTGTGGCTCGGCATGATCCTCCTCGGCCCCCTGCTCGGCGCCCCGCGCCTGCGGGTGGCGGGCCTTGCCCTCCTCATCAGCGCCGGGATCATCGCCTATTTCGGCTTCGGCACCGCCATCGGCGCCTTCAAACTGGCCGATCTGAAATCCGCCCTGCGCCGCAAGAAACCCTGACGCGCCCAACACAGCGGGCCCAAACCCCTGACCTGCGGCCGCCCCTTCATCTTGGCCAAAATACTCCGGGGGTCAGCGGGGTTCGCAGAAACCCGCGACAGGGGGCAGCGCCCCCTGCCTTTCCCCGCCCCGATCTCAGCGCTGGCGCAATTTCTGCACCACCCGGCCCCAGCCCCCGGGGCTGACCAGAAACGACAGCACAAAGCCGGTCACAAACCCCGCCACATCGGCCACCCATTCCCAGCCGCCGCCAAACAGCAGGCCAAACACCAGCTGAATGCCCAGCAAAAAGCCGATCATCGTAAAGGCGCGGTATTTGTTCGCCCCCACCGCCGCCAGATTGACCCACAGCAAAAAGGTGAACCCGCCGATCATGCCATAGACCGCCGGATAGCCCCCGATCAGGGGCTGGCTAACGCCTGGCAAGACCAGCGTATACACCAGCGCCGCCACAGCGGCCGAGCCAAAGAACACCGCCAGCACCGCCCACCAGCGAAACACCTCGCCCACCATCTTGCCCAAGGCCAGCAAGATCACGACCACGAACACCGTATGCATCACCGACAGATGCACCAGCGGATAGGTCAGCAGCCGCAGCATCCCTTCGGCCGAATAATCGCCCACTTCCATCAGATAGCGCATGTAATCGGGCGAAAAGGCAAAGCGCTCCACCGCCTGAATGCGCCAGCCAATCCCCTCTGGCCCGCCCACCAAACCCGCCGCGGCCAGCGACACCACCGCCTCCATCGCGATGATCGGCAAGGCAATCGCCCAGACCACCCACGGCAAGGGGTTCAAGGGCGGCGCGTTATGATCCTGCATCTGTGCTTCTTTCTGCTCATGCGTGGCGGGGCGCATCGCGCAGGCCTGGCCGCAATTGACGCCCCCTGCCCCTTGGATTACGCCACAGAGACAGAAATTTCCAGTGGAGCACATCATGACCGAGCCGGTCCAAACGCCTCAGTCGCCCATCACATCGCCTTTCAAGCCGCGCATCTTCTCGGGCATCCAACCCTCGGGCGGGCTGACCCTTGGCAATTACCTTGGGGCGCTCAAGCGGTTTGTCGAAAAGCAGGACGAAGGCATCGAGACGATCTACTGCCTCGTCGACATGCATGCGATCACCGTCTGGCAAGATCCGGCCAAGCTGCGCCAGCAAACCCGCGAAGGGGCCGCCGCCTTCATCGCCGCCGGCATCGACCCCGCGCGGTCGATCCTGTTCAACCAAAGCCAGGTCTCGGCCCATGCCGAACTGGCCTGGATCTTCAACTGCGTCGCCCGCATGGGCTGGATGAGTCGGATGACCCAGTGGAAAGACAAGACCGCCGGCAAGAATGCCGAGGCCGCAAGCCTTGGCCTCTTTGCCTATCCCGCGCTGATGGCCGCCGATATTCTGGCCTATCACGCCACCATGGTGCCCGTGGGCGATGATCAGAAACAGCATCTGGAACTGACACGCGACATCGCGATCAAGTTCAACAATGATTACGGCGTGAATTTCTTCCCCGTGGTCGAACCCATCATCGAAGGCGCCGCCACCCGCGTCATGAGCCTGCGCGACGGCAGCAAGAAGATGTCGAAATCCGATCCCTCCGATCAGTCGCGCATCAACCTGACCGATGATGCCGATGCCATCGCTGCGAAAATCCGCAAGGCCAAGACCGATCCCGAACCCCTGCCCGACACGCTTGACGGGCTGAAAGACCGGCCCGAGGCCCGCAATCTGGTGAACATCTATGCCGCGCTTGCGGGCCTGACCACGGCGCAGGTCATTGCCGAACATGCGGGGGCGCAATTTGGCAGCTTCAAGCCAAAGCTGGCGGAACTGGCCGTGGCGAAACTGGCCCCGATCACGACCGAGATGAACCGCCTGATGCAAGACCCGGCCGAAATCGACCGCATCCTTGGTCAGGGTGCCGACCGGGCCGAGGCGATTGCCCGCCCGATCGTCGATCAGGTCTATGACATCACCGGCATGGTCCGCTCGCGCCGCGCGGTCTAGGCGGGCATGGTCCTGCGCCTCACCCGCGCCCTGCTGACGCTGGCCCTGCTGGCGTCAGGCTTTGTCACTCTGCACGCGGGCCTTGCCATCTGGGCCGACCCCACCCTGCGCCCCCTGCGCGAGGCGACGCTTGCCGAAATCACCGCCAGTATCGACCGCCAACTGGCGGCCGAGGCCACCGCCGAGCGGTTGGCCGCGCAGATCGGGGTGCGGCTGTCGGAACAGCCCCGCAACTGGCTGGCGCTGGATGCGCTGACAGACCTGGCCGCACAGCGCGGCCTGACCCTGCCCCCCGATCTGACCCAACGCCTGACCACCGCCCGCGACGCCGATTTCAGCCCCCTGCACCTGGCCCAGAATTGCGCCGCCTGCGTGATCGACATCACCCAATGCAGCCTGACCACCGCCATGGTCTGCAAGGCCCCGATCCTGCTGACCCCGATCGAAGACATCCGCGGCATCGCGCAGGCCGGGGTTGATTATGCCAGCGGCACCCAGATCGACCAGATCGACCTGGGCCTGTCGATCATCGGCCTCTCGGCCACCGCCCTTGCCATCACGTCGGGCGGCACGTCGCTGACCGTCAAGGCCGGGGCCGCCACCGCCAAACTGGCCCGCGGCCTGCGCCTATTGTCCCCGCGCCTGACCGCCACCGCCAGCACCGCCCTGCGCAACGGCCTGGACTGGGCCGCCCTGCCCGCCGCCCGGTCAGCCGATGATCTGACGGCCCTGCTGCGCGCCGATGCGCTGGCCCCGTTGACGGCCACCCTGACCGACCTTGGCCGCATATCCGACACCATCGGCCCCAGCGCCACCCTGCATCTTTTGCCGCTGGTCGATGATGCCGCCGATGCCGCCCGCCTGTCGCGCGTCACCACCGCACTTGGCCCGCGCAGCCTTGCCGCGGCCGAGCTTTTGGGCAAATCGCGGCTGTTTCGCGCCACCCTGCGCGCCACCAACCTTGCCACCGAACTGCTGGCCGGCCTTGCCGCCTTTGGCGCCAGCCTTGCCTCTGCCCTTGCCTCGGCCCTGTCGCATCGCGGCCTGCGGGCCAGCCGCCGCCTGCTGGCCTGATCGCCGCCCCCCTCAGCCTTTCCCCCGTCACGAAACCGTTTCATCCCCCCGCCAGACTGGGCGCAGACGAATCGGGCGGGGTCTGTCCCCAACTGTTGCCCTTCCCGGCAACCCGCCCCATGCCCCCGGCCCGTTGTCCCCACGGCGCCGGGGGCCTTTTTGTCGCCCCCCTTGCCCTCTGCCGCCCCGACTGGTCTAGTCGCGCGAACTCCGACCCAGACCAACTGATCCAGACAAATGAGGCCCCCATGTCCTTTGGCACCAACATCCGCACCTGGTTTGACGGCAAATGGCACGATGGCGACATTCCCGTGATGCGCGCCGCCGATCATGGCCTGTGGCAGGGCTCGTCGGTCTTTGATGGCGCGCGCTATGCCCATGGGCTGGTCCCCGATCTTGCCCTGCATTGCGACCGGGTCAACCGCAGCGCCGAGGCGCTGATGATCACCCCCACGATGCAGGCGGGCGAGATCGAAGAGATCACGCGCGAAGGCCTGCGCGCCTATGGCCCCGATCAGGCCGTCTATATCCGCCCGATGTATTGGGCCATTGATGGCGGCGATCTGGGGGTAAACCCGAAACCCGGTTCGACCGGCTTTGCCATCTGCCTTGAACAGGTCGCCATGCCCCCGGCCGACTTTCAGACCACCGTCACCCGCACCCGCTTTCGTCGCCCGGTGCTGGAAGACAACGTCTGCAACGCCAAGGCAGGCTGTCTCTACCCCAACAACGCCCGCATGCTGGTCGAGGCACGGCAAAAAGGCTTTGGCAATGCGCTGGCCGCCGATGCCATGGGCAATCTGGCCGAAAGCGCCACGGCCAATGTGTTTCTGGTGAAAGATGGCGTCGTCTTTACCCCGATTCCGAACGGCACCTTTCTGGCCGGCATCACCCGCGCCCGCCACATCGCCAATCTGCGCGCCGATGGGGTGCAGGTGATCGAAACCGTCCTGACCTTTGACGATGTCCATGCCGCAGACGAGGTGTTTCTGTCTGGCAACTTTGCCAAGGTCACATCGGTTCGCGCCTTTGACGACACCGAATACAAGACCCGGCAGATGACAGAACGTGCCCGCAGGCTCTATTGGGATTGGGCGGCGTCGCAGGGCTAGGGCGGCCAAGGCTGGACAAGCCCGCACCACCCGCCCAATATGCCCCCGCAACGGAGACGTGACATGCGGAAATTTCTAGTCGTGCTGGATGACAGCCGCGAATGCTTGAACGCGATGCGCTTTGCCGCCCTGCGCGCGGCCCATACCGGGGCCGGGGTCACCATCTTGTCGGTCATCCCGCCAGAGGAGTTTCAAGACTGGATGGGCGTGGCCGATCTGATGCGGGCCGAGGCGCGCGAACGGATCGAGGCGCATTTCGAGGTCTTTGCCAAATGGATGCGCGACAAGCAGGGGGTGAACCCCGATCTGGTGATCCGCGAAGGTGATCCGGTGACCGAGATACTGGCACTGGTCAACGAAGACACCCGGATTGGCGTTCTGGTGCTGGGTGCGGGCACTGATAAATCGGGCCCCGGCCCGCTGGTCACCCAGATGTCGAAAAACTCGGGCAGCCTGCCCGTGCCGCTGACCATCGTGCCGGGTGACATGTCGAAAGAGCGTCTGGAAAGCATCACCTGACGGCCCCAAGGGCGTGGTGACGGCTGTATATACAGATGCACCACGCAAAAACCACGGATATCCCACGCTTAAACCACGCCACCCCAAGGGGCTGGCCCCAGCCCCGACAGGCCCCCCATGGCTTCGCTTTCCCCCAAGACAAAACCGCCGCGCAAAACCGGCATCGCCCATTTCTTCGCCGCCGCGCAGTATTCCTTCATGGGGTTTCAGCGCCTGCTGCGGGAATCCGCCTTTCGTCAGGAACTGCTCGCCCTTGCCGCCGGACTGGCCCTTTTGGCGGCCCTGAACGTGGGCCTGCCCAAGATCATCGGCTTTGCCATCTTGATGCTGGTGCTGATCGCCGTCGAATCGCTTAACACCGCGATTGAGGTTCTTGTGGATCACCTGTCGCCAGACTGGTCAGAATTTGCCAAACAAGCCAAGGACTTGGGGTCTTTTGCCGTATCGTGCCTGATCACGGCAAACGGGCTTTATCTGCTTTGGGCGCTGTTTCTCTAGCGTTTAGAACCGCTCTAAACTTGACTTGCCGGGGCCAAGGGCGCATATCCGAGAGGAACAGTCGGAGATTGCAGATGTTCATCCAGACCGAGTCTACCCCGAACCCCGCCACGCTGAAATTCCTGCCCGGCCAAACCGTGCTTGAGATCGGCACAGCCGACTTCCCCAGCGTCGAGGCCGCCGACAAATCGCCTCTGGCCAAACGCATCTTCGCCGCCGGCGGTGTGACGGGCGTGTTTTTCGGCAATGATTTCGTGACCGTCACCAAAGCCGACTCTGCCGATTGGCAACACATCAAACCGGCCATCCTTGGCGCGATCATGGAACATTACCAATCCGGCGCCCCGGTGCTGGAGGGCGAGGCAAAGGCCGCAGGGGGGCATGCCGAACATTCCGGCGAAGATGCCGAAATTGTTAATCAAATCAAAGAGTTGCTTGATACGCGCGTGCGCCCGGCCGTGGCGCAGGATGGGGGCGACATCACCTTTCACGGCTTTGATCGCGGCGTCGTCTATCTGCATATGCAGGGCGCCTGCGCCGGTTGCCCGTCCAGCACGCTGACGCTGAAGATGGGCATCGAAAACCTGCTGCGCCACTATATCCCCGAGGTGACCGAGGTTCGTCCTGTTGCGGCCTGAGACGGTTCTGGCTTTCGATACATCGGCGGCGCATTGCGCCGCCGCTTTGCTTTTGCCTGATGGCAACTGTCTGATCATGCAAGAGGAAATGGCCAAAGGCCAAGCCGAACGCCTGCTGCCCTTGGTGCAGGATCTGCTGGCAAAGGCGGGGCTTGGCTGGCCTGATCTGGCCGCCATTGGCGTCGGCACTGGCCCCGGCAATTTCACGGGCGTCCGCATCAGCGTGGCCACCGCCCGGGGCCTATCCCTCGCGCTGGGCATTCCGGCCATCGGCGTCACCGTGTTTGACGCGCTGGCCCAAGGCCTGCCCCGCCCCCTTGCCGTCGCGCAAGATGCCCGCCGGGATGAGGTGTATCTGCAACTCTTCAATGCCACCGACCACCCCGCCCAATTGCTGACCGTCGATCAGGCGCGCCAAGCCATCGGGGCATTGCCCACGGTCGGCTCTGCCACTGAAATGTTGAACAAAATCAATCCGTTGCACCCAGCCATGCCGCTGGTTCAGGCGATTGCGCAGGTGGCCCAAGCGCGGCTTGGCACCACCCATCCCCGGCCTGCGCCCTTTTATCTGCGCAGCGCCGATGCCGCCCCGCCAAGCGATCTGCCTCCGGTTATTCTTGATGCCTGACTGCGCCGCCCTGGCCCGCCTGCACGCGGCCTGCTTTATCACCCCAAGGCCCTGGAGCGCGGCTGAAATCGCATCCCTCCTCGACAGCCCGCTGACCTTTGCACTGATCGAATCAGGCGGCTTTCTGCTGGGCCGCGTCATCGCGGATGAGGCCGAGTTGCTGACCATCGCCGTTGACCCTGCCCTCCAACGGCAAGGGATTGGCACAAGGCTGCTGCACGGCTTTGTCACCACAGCCCAAGATCGCGGGGCCGCCACAGCCTTTCTGGAAGTGGCCGCCGACAATGCCGCCGCGATTGCCCTGTATGAATCGCAGGGATTCGCCCAAAACGGCCGCCGAAAGGCCTATTATCACGCGCCGCAGGGGCAACCGGTTGATGCGCTGATCTTGTCCCGCAGCCTGACCCTGCCCGACTGACGCCAGGGAACCGGTTCGATCAGCGCTTGCTTTTTGATCGAAAAGTCAAATCAGTAGCAGTCCCTTCCGAATGGCCCTTGACCCTTTGCATCTGTCCTGCCCTAAATTGGCAATCGACCAAATCCCCCGCAGGCTGCGCCCGCAGCCTTTGGATGGGTTCGGGCAAGAAAAAGCATTCGTCACAACGACAACCGGGAGACATTCGATGACCATGATCAAGCAACTGATGGGCGCAGCCGGCGCGCTGGCCCTGACCGCTGGCGTTGCCGCGGCTGAACCTGCGATCATCTTCGATCTGGGCGGCAAATTCGACAAATCCTTCAACGAGGCTGCCTTTAACGGCGCCGAGAAATGGGCCAAGGAAACCGGCGGCACCTATAAAGAGCTGGAAATGCAGAACGAGGCCCAGCGTGAGCAGGCCCTGCGTCGTCTGGCCGAGGCCGGCGCCAACCCCGTCGTCATGACCGGCTTTGCCTTTGGCGATGTGCTGAACACCGTCGCCCCGGATTTCCCCGATACGAAATTCGCCATCGTCGATATGGTCGTCGATCAGCCCAACGTGAAATCGGTGGTCTTCAACGAACATGAAGGCAGCTATCTGGTCGGCATGATGGCGGCGATGGCGTCGAAAACCGGCACAGTCGGCTTTATCGGTGGCATGGATATTCCGCTGATCCGCAAATTCGGCTGCGGCTATGCGCAGGGCGTCAAGGCCGCCAATCCCGATGCGACGATCATCCTGAACATGACCGGCACCACCCCGGCGGCATGGAACGATCCGGTCAAGGGCGCGGAACTGGCCAAGGGTCAGAAATCGCAAGGCGCTGACGTGATTTACGCGGCAGCAGGCGGCACGGGCGTGGGCATTCTGCAAGCCGCCGCGGACGAGGGCATCCTGTCGATCGGTGTCGATTCCAACCAGAACTACATGCACCCCGGCTCGGTTCTGACCTCGATGATGAAGCGCGTGGACAATGCCGTTTACGCCGCCTTTGTCGAAGGTGAGAACCTGACCCCCGGCATCAATGTGATGGGTCTGGCCAATGATGGCGTTGGCTATGCGATGGATGAAAACAACGCCGCGCTGGTCACCCCGGAAATGCAGGCCGCTGTCGATGCGGCGGCTGAAAAGATCAAGTCGGGCGAAGTCGTGGTTCACGACTACATGGCTGACAACACCTGCCCGGCTGCGACCTTCTGATGGTCGACACGGCGCAAAACACGGGGCGGCCGGCAACGGCCGCCCCCTTTGCCATCGAACTGAAAGGCATTTCCAAGGCCTTTGGTCCGGTTCAGGCCAATAAAGACATCAACATTGCCGTCCCACGCGGCACGATTCACGGCATCATCGGCGAAAACGGCGCGGGGAAATCCACGCTGATGTCGATCCTTTATGGCTTTTACAAAGCCGATGCCGGGCAGATTTACATCAGCGGCAAGCTGACCCCCATTCCCGACAGCCAGAGCGCCATTCGCGCCGGTATCGGCATGGTGTTCCAGCATTTCAAGCTGGTGCAGAATTTCACGGTGCTGGAAAACATCATCCTTGGCGCCGAAGACGGGCAATTGCTGAACACCTCGCTGACCAAGGCACGCAAGGTGCTGAAGCAACTGGCCGAAGACTACGAACTGGATGTTGATCCCGATGCGCTGATCGAGGATCTGTCGGTTGGGCATCAACAGCGGGTCGAGATCCTGAAGGCGCTGTATCGGCAGGCTGATATCCTGATTCTGGACGAACCCACCGGCGTGCTGACGCCAGATGAGGCTGACCATTTGTTCCGTATCCTGAGGGGGTTAAAGGATCAGGGCAAGACCGTGATCCTGATCACCCACAAGCTGCGCGAAATCATGGAAGCCACCGACAATGTCAGCGTGATGCGGCGCGGGACCATGGTTGCCACTGTCAAGACCGCCGAAACCAGCGCCGAGCAATTGGCCGAGTTGATGGTGGGCCGCAAAGTCCTGCTAGAGGTTGAAAAAGGCCCGGCAAAGCCGGGGGCCACAGTGCTGAAGGTTGAAAACCTGAAGGTGCGCGATGAACACGGTGTTGAACGGCTTAAGGGCATCAACCTTGAAATTCGGGCGGGCGAAATTCTGGGCATTGCCGGGGTTTCAGGCAATGGACAGACCGAGTTGCTGGAAGTCTTGGGCGGGATGATCCGTTCGACCGGGCGGGCCACCCTGAACGACACCGATCTGCCGCTGTCGGGGGCCGGGTCAGATGGCCAAAGCCGCCGCGCGGCTGGCATCGCCCATGTGCCCGAAGACCGGCACCACCACGGGCTGATCCTTGATTTCACCGCTTGGGAAAACGTGGCTTTTGGCTATTTCAACGATCCGAAATACCAAAAGTCGGCCCTGTTCATGGATAACGACGCGATCAGGGCCGATACCGAAAAGAAGATGGCCACCTTTGATGTGCGCCCGCCCATTCCCACCCTGGCGGCCAAAAGTTTCTCGGGCGGCAACCAGCAGAAAATCGTCGTCGCGCGCGAGATTGAGCGCAACCCCGATCTGCTGTTGATCGGTCAACCCACGCGCGGGGTTGATATCGGGGCGATCGAGTTCATCCACAAACAGATCATCGCGCTGCGGGATCAGGGCAAGGCAATCTTGCTGGTCAGTGTGGAGCTGGACGAGATAATGAGCCTGTCTGACCGCATCGCCGTGATGTTTGATGGCAAGATCATGGGCCTGCGTGACCCTGACCAGACCAATGAACGCGAACTTGGCCTGATGATGGCCGGGATGACCGGCAAGGGAGAGGCCGCCTGATGGACCGTTTGCCGAAATGGGCCGATGTGGCCCTTGTGCCCCTGATTTCCCTGCTGCTGGCGGCGGTGATTTCGGCGCTGGTGTTGCTGGCCATTGGGCAAAGCCCGGTCGAGGCCTTCAAGGTGATGGTCGATGGGGCGCTTGGGTCGCCCTATGGCTGGGGGTATACGCTGTATTACGCCACCAGCTTTATCTTTACCGGCCTTGCCGTCACCGTGGCCTTTCACGCCAGCCTGTTCAACATCGGCGGAGAGGGGCAAGCGCAATTGGGTGGCCTGGGCGTGGCCTTGGTCTGTCTGGCCTTTCCCTGGCCGCATTGGACGGTGGCATTGCTTGCCGCCACAGCCGGGGCGGCTGTGTTCGGGGCGGCATGGGCGGCCATTCCGGCCTATCTGCAGGCCAAACGCGGCAGCCATATCGTGATCACCACGATCATGTTCAACTATATCGCCGCCGCCCTGCTGGTCTATCTGCTGGTCGATGTGCTGCGCCCGGCGGGCCAGATGGACCCGGCCTCGGCCCGCTTTCCCGAAGGCGCCAAACTGCCCGCGCTGAACGATATTCCACTGTTCAATCTGGTCTTTACCAAGGCTGTTCCAGCGAATGTGACACTGTTCATTGCCTTGGCGATGGCGGTGGTCGTCTGGGCTTTGCTGTGGCGCACGCGGCTGGGCTATCAGATCCGCGCCTTTGGCAAATCGGAATCGGCGGCCAAATACGCTGGCATCAACCCGGTGCGCATCACCATCATCGCCATGCTGATTTCCGGCGCACTGGCCGGCATGATGAGCATCAACAACGTGATGGGCGAGGCCGAGCGGTTGCTGCAGAATTCGTCCGAAGGGGCGGGGTTCATCGGCATTGCGGTCGCGCTGATGGGCCGCAACCACCCGTTCGGGGTGGTGCTGGCCGCGCTGCTGTTTGGCTTTCTTTATCAGGGTGGGGCCGAGTTGGGCCTGTGGACCAGTATTCCGATTGAAATGCGCATCGTGGTGCAGGGGCTGGTCATTCTGTTCACCGGCGCGCTGGATATGATGGTGCGCATGCTGTTGGGCCGCATCTTTGGCCTGTTCCGGTCGGCCAAGGCGATCCGGTCCGCCGGGGGGGCCGCGTGATGGATTACGCAACATTGTTGCAGATGCTGGATACAACGCTGCGTCTGGCCACGCCCTTGCTGCTGGCCTGTCTGGCGGGGCTTTATTCCGAACGCGCGGGGATCTTTGACATCGGGCTTGAAGGCAAGATGCTGGCCGCCGCAATGGCCGCCGGGGCCGTGGCCGCGCTGACAGGGTCGGCTTGGGCCGGGCTTTTGGCGGGCATTGGCGCCTCGCTGATCTTTGCGGCGATCCACGGCATCGCCTCGATCACCTTTCGCGGCAATCAGTTGATTTCCGGTGTGGCGCTGAACTTTCTGGCCAGCGGCATGACGGTGCTGATTGCGCAGGCGCTGTTTCGCCAAGGGGGGCGCACCCCGCCACTGACGGGCGACGCCCGCTTTAATCCGGTGATCCTGCCGGGGGCCGAGGCGATGCGCGACATCCCCTTTGTGGGCCCGCTGTATTACGAGGTGATCTCGGGCCATTCGGTGCTGGTTTACATGGCGTTTCTGATTGTGCCGCTGACATGGTGGGTGCTGTTTCGCACCCGCTTTGGCCTGCGGTTGCGCGCCGTGGGGGAAAACCCGGCTGCCGTTGATACGGCTGGCGTTTCGGTGGTGGGTCTGCGCTTTGCAGCGGTGGCGATCACTGGCGTTCTGTGCGGCTTGGCGGGGGCCTATATGGCCACGGCCCTGCAAGCAGGCTTTGGGCGCGAAATGACGGCAGGGCGCGGTTACATTGCCCTTGCCGCCCTGATCTTTGCCAAGTGGCGGCCCGTGGCGGCCATGTGGGCCTGCCTGCTGTTCGGCTTTTTTCAGGCGCTGGCGCTGCGGCCGGATGTGGTTCAGGCCGTGGTGCAGGTCAAGGTGCCGGTGCCATTCCTTGACGCCCTGCCCTATATTCTGACCGTTCTGGTTCTGGCCGGTTTTGTCGGCAAGGCCATTCCACCCCGCGCCGGAGGAGAGCCCTATGTCAAGGAACGCTGAGGCGCTGGCCACCATCCGCGCAAGGGCGGGCGATGCGCCCGTGGCGCTGGGGCTGATCCTTGGCTCGGGGCTGGGCCACCTGGCCCATGCGGTTGACGGGGTGGCCATTCCCTATGCCGATCTGCCCGGCTTTCCGCATGTCAGCGTTTCAGGCCACAACCCGCATCTGCACATTGGCATGTTGCAGGGGGTGCGCGTGGCCGTCTTTGGCGCGCGGGAGCATTTTTACGAAAACGGCAATGCCGCCGCCATGCGCCCGGCGCTTGAGGTGTTGAAAGACCTTGGCGCAGGCAGTTTGCTGTTGACCAATGCCGCGGGGTCGATGCGCCCCGATATTCCGCCGGGCGATCTGATGCTGTTGTCGGATCACATCAATTACAACGGGCGTAACCCATTGATCGGTGAACCAACCGATGGCCGTTTTGTGCCGATGGCCGACGCGCATGACCCTGCCCTGCGCGCCGCCCTGCGGGCCAGCGCCAAGGCCGAGGGGATTGATCTGAAAGAGGGCGTTTACGCCTGGTATTCCGGCCCCAGCTTTGAAACCCCGGCCGAAATTCGCATGCTGAAACTGCTGGGGGCCGATGCGGTTGGCATGTCTACCGTGCCCGAGGTCATCCTTGCCCGGTTTCTGGGCCTGAAGGTTGCGGCGATCTCGACCATCACCAATATGGCGGCCGGCCTGTCGGATGAACAGATCAGCCATGACCACACCAAGGCGATGGCCCCGCTGGGTGCGACAAAACTGGAACGCATCCTTCGACATTACTTAAACACCCTCCGATGAGGGTGTTCGGCGTTTGACTTCGTGGTCAAAGCTGCGCAACGCTTTGATCTGATCGCCCCTTTGCCCTTTGGGCCTGCACATGCAACTTTATCTTCCCATCGCCGAAGTATCGGTGAACGCCTTTCTTCTTCTTGGTATCGGGGGAATCGTCGGGTTCTTGTCCGGCCTGTTTGGTGTGGGGGGCGGCTTTCTGATTACGCCCTTGCTGTTCTTCATCGGAATCCCCCCCGCCATTGCCGTGGCGACCGGGGCAAATCAGGTTGTGGCGTCGTCGATTTCGGGTGTGCTGGCACAGCTTAAGCGCAAGGCGGTGGATCTGCGCATGGGCGTGGTGCTGCTGGTCGGGGGTCTGATGGGCTCGACCGTTGGGGTCTGGGTCTTTGCAGTGCTGACGGCGCGGGGGCAGGTCGATCTGCTGGTGCAGCTGTCTTACGTCTTTTTTCTGGGCTTTATCGGCATCACCATGTTCGCCGAAAGCGCCCGCGCCATCCTGCGGTCTAAAAAGCCGGGGGCCCCGATCCGTCGGGCCCATACACATAATTGGGTGCACGGCCTGCCCTTCAAGGTCAAGTTCCGCGCCTCGGGCCTTTATATCTCGGTTCTGCCCCCTTTGGCTGTGGGGGCGCTGGTCGGGTTTCTGGCCGCCATCATGGGTGTGGGCGGCGGCTTTATCATGGTGCCGGCCATGATCTATCTGCTGGGCATGCCCACCAAGGTTGTGATCGGCACGTCGCTGTTCCAGATCATCTTTGTGACCGCCTTTACCACCATCATGCATGCGGTCACCGCGAATACGGTTGATATGATGCTGGCCATCCTGCTGATCCTTGGCGGGGTGGTCGGGGCGCAATTCGGGGCCATGCTGTCAGGGCGGCTTAAGGCCGAACAATTGCGCATTCTTTTGTCGCTGCTGGTGATCGCCGTTGCCGCCAAGATCGGGCTGGATCTGTTGCTGCGCCCGACCGAACTTTATTCCTTGGCACCGGGGGTATTGCCATGATCCGGCTGCTGGTCTTGTGGCTTTGCCTTGCGTGGCCCGCTTTGGCGAATGAACAGATCGTGGCGGGCCTAAGCCAGAACCGGGTGTCGATCACGGCTGACTTTGACGGATCGGAAATCCTGATTTATGGCGCGGTCAAGCGCGACGAGCCGGCAATCAAAACCCCGCCGCTGCATGTGATCGTCACGGTCGAGGGGCCATCAACCCCATTGATCGTGCGCAAGAAAGAGCGGCGCTTTGGTATCTGGGTGAATACCGAGGCCGTTCAGATCGGGCGGGCACCGTCGTTTTACGCGGTGGCGACCACTGGCTTTCTGGATGACGTGCTCAGCGAAACCGAAAATCTGCGCCATCAGATCACCATTCCACGCGCCATTCGCTCTGTCGGCATCAGCTCTCAGGCCAAGGATTCGCCGGGCTTTATTGATGCCTTGGTGCGCATCCGCAAAGAAGAGGGTCAATACCGCCTTGATGAGCGCAGCGTGCAACTGACCGAAGCCACGTTGTTCCGCACAGATGTGGTTTTGCCAGCCAACCTGACAGAAGGCATGTTTCGGGTGCGCATCTTTCTGACGCGCGACGGTGTGGTGGTTGACCATCTGGAACGCCAGATCAACGTCCGCAAAGAGGGGCTGGAGCGATTCCTGACCAATCTCTCACGCGAACAGCCGTTGATCTATGGCCTGCTGTCGCTGCTGATTGCGGTGGCCGCCGGATACGGTGCCTCGACCGCGTTCCGCCTGCTTAAGTCATAAGCCCCCGGCGCAGGCCCGGCCACATCAGGCCCGCCGTAATGCCCCGCATGGCATTCAGAACCATCAACGCGGCCCACAGGCCGTGATTGCCAAAGATCGGGGGCAGCAGGGCCACGGCCGCGCCATAGGCAACCACGGCAACCGCCACGCTGATCACCATGGCGCGGGTCAACGTCGCGCCAATGAAGATGCCGTCATACATCCAGCTTGCAATGCCGATGACCGGGGCAAGCGCCACCCAGATCAGCAGGCTTCGCGCCTCGGCCCTGACATCGGGGGCTGTGGTCATCAGATCAATCAAGACCGGCCCGCCCAGACCAAAGGCCAGCCCCAACAGCAGGCTGCCCGCAATGCCCCAGCGAAACGACAGCCGCGCGGCGCGCTGCAGATCGTCGCGCGCCCGCGCCCCGACCGCTTGGCCCACCAGCGTTTCCGCGGCAAAGGCAAAGCCATCCAGCGCATAGGCCGTGATCGACAGAAATTGCATCAGCACCTGATTGGCCGCCAGACTTTGGTCGCCCTGCCCCGCCGACAAGAACAGAAAGGACGTAAAGGCCCCTTGCAACAAAACGGTGCGCAGCATGATTGCGCCATTCACCGACAGCATCCGCCGCAGGGCCACCGCATTGCGCAGGGCCGCAAGGGCAGATTGCCAGATCGGGCCAAAGGCCGCACGGCACAGCCAAAGGCCAAGGCACAGGCCTGTCACCTCGGCGGTCAGGGTGGCCAGTGCCACCCCCTGCACGCCCCAGCCCAACCCCAGCACGAACCACAGGTCAAGAACCGCATTCACACCATTGATCCAGATCTGCAAGATCAGCACCGACCTTGTGCGCTCGACCGCGATCAGCCAGCCATTCACGGCATAAAGCGCGATGGTGGCAGGTGCCCCCCAGATACGGATCGAAAGGTATTCCTGCGCCAGAGACTCAATCTGATCCGAGGCCGGGGCCAGACGAAAGGCGGCCCAGAACAACCCCGCCTGCGCCACCACGATGATCAGTCCAAAGCCAAGACC
Source organism: Pseudotabrizicola sp. L79 (assembly GCF_036553525.1). Lineage (NCBI taxonomy): Bacteria > Pseudomonadati > Pseudomonadota > Alphaproteobacteria > Rhodobacterales > Paracoccaceae > Pseudotabrizicola > Pseudotabrizicola sp. L79. Next base: position 225,031 of record NZ_JAZHDA010000052.1, read on the forward strand.
GATCACCAAGGCACGATACAGGATGGCCGCCCTCTCGACCTGATCGCCGGCGCCATGGGCCTGGGCGGCAAGGCCGCTTGTCCCCATCCGCAGAAATCCGAAAATCCAGTAAACCGAGGCAAGAATCACAGCCCCCAGCCCCACCGCCCCAATCGGCGCCGCCTGTCCGATCTGGCCGACCACGGCGGTATCGACCGCCCCAAGGATCGGCACGGTGGCATTTGACAGAATGATCGGCCAGGAAATCGCCCAGATGCGGGCGTTGGTGATCGTCGTCATTCGGCAGGAGAGCCGGGTGGCGGGGGCATCAGGAAATGGCCCGTGGCTTGGGCAAACAGGCGCGCCCGGTTGTCCTGCCACGCCTCGACATGCACCGAGGCATAGCGCCGCCCCGACCGGTTGATCCGCGCCCGCGCATAGGCATCGCGCGGCAGGCCCGATCGCAGGTAATCAACCGTAAAGTCGATGGTCTTGGGAAACCGCACCAAAGCCAGCCCTTCACCCGGATCCACACGCCCGGTTTCCATATCTTCCCACAGGCCCGACCAAGCCAGTTCGATCACGGCCGCCACCTCTAGAAAGGCCGCTGTCACACCGCCATGCAGGGCAGGCAGCAAGGGATTGCCGATCAGCTTGTCGTCAAAGGGCAGGATGGCCGTCAGTTCATCCCCCCGACGTTCAAACTGAATGCCCAGATAGGCGATATAGGGCACCCCGGTGACCAGCGCCTTCAGGGCCGCATCCCGCCGCTGCTTGACCACCTGAACCGGTTCCGGACGTTTCTTCATTTGGGGGCCTCGGCCTTTGTGTTCACCGTAAAGGCCCCCGTGGCTGCGGCCACAGGGCGGCTTTCATCCTCATCCGTGGCCGTCACGCGCACAAAGGCGACCGAACGGGTAACATGATAGCATTCCGCCCGCGCCGTGATGGTCTGGCCCGGGGTCGCCGCCCGAAAGTAATCAATCCGCAAATCTAAGGTGGCTGTCGATCCGGGCGCAGCGGGGTGGCACATCACCGCCGCCCCCGACGCGGTATCCATCAGGGCCGAAACCGCACCGCCATGAATGACCCCGGTGCCGGGGTCGCCAACAAAGCGCGGATCATAGGGCATGGAAATGGCAGCCTTGCCATCCCCAAGGCTTTCAAACGTCATGCCAAGGGCCCGCGCATGGGGAATGGCTTCGATGAACTGGCGTGCAATGCGGATCAGGTCGGTCATGGGAATCCTTCCACCTCCATATTCCTGCCTTCGGCCGCAGCCGCAAGGGGGCAGACCCGTTGCACGCCAAGTCAAGCTTGCATAGGCTGGTCGTCGGAGGACCGACATGCCCGAAACCAGCCGCCTCAGCTTTAAGGAAATGTGCGTCAAATTCGATGTGACGCCGCGCACGCTGCGCTATTACGAATATATCGAACTGCTGTCGCCAGAAAAGGAAGGCCGGTCACGGTTCTACGGCTCTCGCGAGGTGGCGCGGATGACGCTGATTTTGCGCGGACGCCGGTTTGGCTTTTCGCTTGAGGAAATTCGGCAATGGCTGCTGATGTATCGCCAAAAGGGCACCCGCCCGCAGTTGCAAACCTTTCTCAGCCTTGCCGACCGTCAACTGGCCGAACTGGAAAAACAGCGCGCTGAACTGGACGGCACGATTGATGACCTGCGCGCCCTGCGTGCCACCACGGAAACCGAGCTGTCAAAACTCGACTAGGGTTCCACCACGTCACGCTTTCCCGTGACGTCACGTTACGCTGACGTAAACGTAAAGCAATCTGGTAAGACTCTCTCAAAGCACCCATGTCTAGATGCACATGATGTTTGTGCTGTGAGAGTGAGCCGATGCCGACCGATACGATGACCATTCGCCAGATGTGTGACGCCTATGATGTCACCCCGCGCACGCTGCGATTCTACGAATCGAAAGAATTGCTGTCGCCCATCCGCGAAGGATCGCGCCGCCTGTTCACCAAAAGCGACCGCGCGCGGCTTAAGCTGATCCTGCGCGGCAAGCGCTTTGGCTTCAGCCTGGAAGACATCCGGCAAGTGCTTGATCTGTATGAACGTGACGGATCGAACGCCGCACAGGCGATCCGCACCTATGAACTGGCCCAAGACCGCCTGGCCCAGATGGAGGCGCAGCGCGCCGAACTGGATGTGGCGATCAAGGAATTGAAAGCCGAACTGGCCGAGGGCGAGCGCATGATCGCCACCCTGCGTCAGGCCGCCGAATAAGACCGTTTCCGAAGGGAGAGAGACGATGCCAAGCTATACCGCCCCCGTCAAAGACATGCAGTTTCTGTTGCATGATGTGCTGATGGTTTCAGATGCCGATGTGCCGGGCTATGCCGATCTGGACCAAGGCTTCACCTCGGCCGTGCTGGAAGAAGCCGGCAAGGTGGCATCCGATGTGCTGGCCCCGCTGAACGCCGTGGGCGACCGCGAAGGCTGTGTTCTGGAAAACGGCGTGGTGCGCACCCCCAAGGGGTTTGACGCGGCCTTCAAGGCAATGAAAGAGGGCGGCTGGACCGCGCTGGATTGCGACCCCGAATATGGCGGCCAAGGCCTGCCCTATCTGATGGGCACCGCGGTGGGTGAGATCTTCGTGTCGGCCAACATGGCCTTCAACATGTATCAGGGCCTGACCCACGGCGCCTATTCCGCGATCCACACCCATGGCACGGCCGAGCAAAAGGCCAAGTATCTGCCCAAGATGGTGTCCTGCGACTGGACCGGCACGATGAACCTGACCGAGCCGCATTGCGGCACCGATCTGGGCCTGATGCGCACCAAGGCCGAACCGCAGGCAGATGGCAGCTACAAGATCACCGGCCAAAAGATCTTCATTTCGGCGGGCGAGCATGATCTGGCCGAAAACATCATCCACCTTGTGCTGGCCAAGGCACCGGGGGGGGGTGAGGGCACCAAAGGTATCTCGCTGTTCATCGTGCCGAAGTTCCTTGTGAACGACGACGGCTCGCTTGGGGCCCGCAACAGCCTGTCCTGCGGCAAGATCGAAGAAAAGATGGGCATTCACGGCAATGCCACCTGCGTCATGAACTATGACGGCGCAACGGGCTGGCTGCTGGGCGATCTGCACAAAGGCATGCGCGCCATGTTCACCATGATGAACGAAGCGCGCCTGGGTGTTGGCCTCCAAGGCTATGCCCAGGCCGAGGCCGCCTATCAGAACGCACTGGCCTATGCCAAGGACCGCCTGCAAGGCCGCGCCGTGACCGGCACCGAAAACCCGGACGGCCCCGCCGATCCGCTGATCGTGCACCCCGATATCCGCCGCAACCTGATGGATCAGAAAAGCTTTGTCGAAGGCGCGCGGGCCCTTACCTTCTGGGCGGCCCATCTGATCGACCGGTCAGTGCGTCAGGGCGATGCCGCCGCCGAAGGCCTGGTCAGCCTGATGATCCCGGTCATCAAGGGCTTCCAGACCGACAAGGGCTTTGACATGGCCGTAGCCGCCCAACAGGTTTATGGCGGACACGGATATATCGAGGAATGGGGCATGTCGCAATTCGCCCGCGACGCCCGCATCGCCATGATCTACGAAGGCGCCAACGGGGTGCAGGCCCTTGATCTGGTCGGCCGCAAACTGACACAGGATGGCGGCAAACACGTCATGGCCTTCTTCGACATGGTCAAGGCCGAGTGCAAGGCGCATGACGAAGATGCGCGTATGAAGGGCTTTACCGACGCGCTGAAAGTGGCGTCAAAGCAACTGCAACAAGCCGGCATGTTCTTCATGCAGCAGGGGATGAAAAACCCCAATGCCGCACTGTCGGGCAGCTATGACTTCATGCACCTGATGGGCCATGTCTGCCTTGGCCTGATGTGGACGCGAATGGCAAAAGCCGCCTATGCAGCCCTGGACGCAGGGGCCGGCGACAAGGACTTTTACGAGTCAAAAATCGCCACCGGCCGCTACTACATGGCCCGCCAACTGCCCGCCTGCGCCATGCATCTGGCCCGGATCGAAACCGGGTCCGAGACGGTCATGGCACTGTCGGCCGAAGCGTTCTAAGCTTTGGGCAAGAGAGGGGGCCACAGCACAAGCTGTGCCCCGACCCTGCCGGAGAAATGACCATGCCAAAACGCTTTCGCCTGACCCGTCGCTTTCCGGTCGCCATGACCGAAGACGGCTATCGCCGTCTCAAGCGGTTCGCCCAAGAGGCGGGTCTGGACGAAGGAGAGGCGCTGTCCTTTCTGTTTGAACACTTCGACAGCGTGATGAACACGGACAATCTGACCCACAGGCTCAGGCTGTTTAATTCGGAACTGGATGCACGAAAAAGGTAGCGGCGAGGCAAGACCGCACCTGCGGGCGCCTCCGGCGGGGGAGTATTTAGGGCCAAGATGAAATCAGGTCCACCCCGTCCCGACTGTCCGTTTTGGCTATCCGGGGCTTCGGAACGGGGCTTCACCTTGGGCGGTCATCGGCTCTCCAGCCTGTACCGCACTGATCAGCCTAGGATGACAGGGTTAACAAAACCTTGCTTCATCTTGGCCAAAATACTCCACGGGGGTGCGGGGGTGTGAAACCCCCGCAGCCTACGGCAGGTCTGGGAGGGCCTTTGGAATGGCGATGAAACTCTACTGCTTTGGCGAAAGCGGAAATGCTTATAAATGCGCCCTTGCTCTTGCCCTGAGCGGCATGGATTGGGAGGCCGTTTTTGTTGATTTCTTCAACGGTGGTGCCCGCAACCCAGAGTTCCGCGCGCTGAATGACATGGGTGAGGTGCCGGTTCTGGTCGATGGCGACCTGACGTTGACGCAATCGGGCGTGATCCTGACCCATATCGCTGCGGTCTCTGGCCAGTTGGGGGGGCGTGATGAGGCCGAGCAGCGTGAGATCCTGCGCTGGATCTTGTGGGACAATCACAAGCTGTCCACCCAGATCGGCACGACCCGGTTCCTGATGAACTTTCTGCCCGAAGACAAGCGCCCCGCAGGGGTCATTCCCTTTTTGCAGGGCCGCCTGAAAGCCGCCTACAAGGTTTTGGACGATCATCTTGCGGCGCATGACTGGATTGTTGGGCAGGGCCCCACGATCGCCGATCTGTCTTGCTGCGGGTATTTTTACTATCCCGAACCCTTTGGGTTCGACCGCAAGGACTGGCCCCATATCGACGCCTGGCTGAACCGCATCGCGGCCCTGCCTGGCTGGAAACATCCCTATGAGCTGATGCCCGGCAACCCCTCGGACCGGGCGTGAAGGAGACGATGATGACCGAAGCTTATATTTACGACGCCATTCGCACCCCGCGTGGCAAGGGCCGCGCCGATGGGTCTTTGCACGAAGTCACCTCGACCGCCTTGTCGGCCAAGGTTCTGAATGCGGTCAAGGAACGCAACGGGCTAGAGGGCCATGCGGTAGAGGATGTGATCTGGGGCAATGTCACCCAAGTGGGCGAACAGGGCGGCTGTCTTGCCCGGTCGGCGGTCTTGTTGTCCGACCTTGATCAGTCGATCCCTGGCCTTGCGATCAACCGCTTTTGCGCCAGTGGGATGGAGGCGGTGAACCTGGCCGCCAATCAGGTCAGGGGCGGTGCGGGCCAAGCCTATATCGCGGGCGGGGTCGAGATGATGGGCCGCGTCGCGATGGGGTCGGACGGGGCCGCCATTGCCGTTGATCCGTCGCTGGCGATGAAAACCTATTTCGTGCCGCAGGGCATTTCAGCCGATATCATTGCCACGGAATATGGCTTTACCCGCGATCAGGCTGATGCCTTGGCCGTTGAATCGCAGCGCCGTGCCGCAGCGGCCTGGGCCGACAACCGCTTTGCCAAGTCGGTCATCCCGGTTACCGATCAGAATGGTCTGACCATTCTTGACCGCGACGAATACATGCGCCCCGGCACCGATATGCAATCGTTGGGCGCGCTAAAGGCCAGCTTCAAGGATATGGGCGAAGTGATGCCCGGTTTTGACAAGATCGCCCTGATGAAATACCCGCATCTCGAGCGGATCAATCACATCCACCATGCCGGCAATTCCAGCGGTATCGTCGATGGCGCAGCGGCCGTTCTGATCGGCAGCAAGGCGTTTGGCGAGGCCCATGGCCTGAAACCCCGCGCCCGTATTCGTGCCACAGCCAAGATCGGCACCGACCCGACGATCATGCTGACCGGCCCGGTTCCGGTGACCGAGAAAATCCTGCGCGACGCAGGCATGTCGATCAAGGACATTGACCTGTTTGAGGTGAACGAGGCCTTCGCCTCGGTCGTGCTGCGCTTTATGCAGGCCTTTGATGTGGACCCTGCGCTGGTGAACCCCAATGGCGGATCTATCGCCATGGGCCACCCCTTGGGTGCGACGGGGGCGATCATCATCGGCACTTTGCTGGATGAGTTGGAGCGCACCGGCAAGAGCACCGGCCTTGCCACCTTGTGCATCGCCAGTGGCATGGGCGCGGCCACAATCATCGAGCGGGTGTGACATGCCCTCGGCCGTTGCCATTTACCAAAGCAATCTTGACCAGGTGTCAGAGGCGCTGTGGCGTGGCGACGTGCCGGGCATTCTGCATCACATTGCCCTGCCCAATTCCATGCTGACCGAAGATGCCTCTTTCATCATCAATTCGTCGGATGAGATGGTGATCGTGGCCAATGACTTTCGTGATCACATGATTTCGGTTGGGGCGGATGGCTATCGCCGCACCTGCATTTCGGCCCGCTATGTCAGCCTGCGCAAGGATCTGATTGTCGGGATGCATGAAACCCGTCTTCGGGCGGGTGACCGCCCTTTCGGCCAGCCTTTCCTGAACCGCATGACCCTGCTGCACCGGCAGGGTCGCTGGCAAGCTGTCTTGCTGGAAACCAGCATCAAGAACACTGACCTGACCATCCTGAGCCCCGATCTGGTGGAATGCCAAAAGCAAGCCCTGGCAAAACTTGGCGTTTCCCTGACCCGGCCCTGAACGACCTTCCACCGCAGATTGCGAGAGGACAAATGATGACCGATTTCACCATGACCACCGATGCCGACGGCGTCGCCACCCTCGTCTGGGATGTCAAATCCAAGTCGATGAACGTGCTTAGCCTTGAAGGCTGGGGCCAGTTGGAGGCGCTGATTGATCAAGCACTTGCCGACAGCGCCATCAAGGGCGTCATCATCACCAGCGGCAAGCCCGACAGCTTTGCCGGCGGGATGGATCTGAACGTGATTGCCCGGATGAAGGCCGAGGCGGGCGACAACCCCGCCAAGGGGCTGATGGATGGGCTGATGCGCAGCCATGCGATCCTGCGCAAGATCGAGCGCGCCGGGATGGACCCCAAGACGCTGAAGGGCGGCAAACCGATTGTCGCGGCCCTGCCGGGCACCGCCCTTGGCATTGGCCTGGAAATTCCGCTGTCCTGTCACCGCATCATTGCCGCTGACAACCCCAAGGCCAAGATCGGCTTGCCCGAGATCATGGTTGGCATTTTCCCCGGCATGGGCGGCACCACGCGCCTTGTGCGCAAGATGGGGGCCATGATGGCCGCGCCCTTCCTGCTGGAAGGCAAGCTGTCAGACCCCAAGGGGGCCAAGGCCGCGGGTCTGATCGACGAAGTGGTGGCCCCGGCCGACCTGCTGGCCCGCGCCAAGGAATGGGTGCTGTCAGCCAAGGATGCCGATCTGGTCAAGCCCTGGGATGCCAAGGGCTACAAGATGCCGGGCGGTGCGCCCTATCATCCGGCGGGCTTCATGACCTTTGTGGGCGCCAGTGCCATGGTGCATGGCAAGACCATGGGCGTTTACCCGGCGGCCAAGGCGCTGCTCTCGGCTGTTTACGAAGGTGCGCTGGTGCCCTTTGACACCGCCATCAAGATCGAGGCCCGGCACTTTACCAGCGTGCTGATGAACCCGTCATCCACCGCGATGATCCGCAGCCTGTTCATCAACAAGGAAGCTTTGGAAAAGGGCGCGAACCGCCCGACTGCACCAGACCAGACGGTGCGCAAGGTGGGCATCCTGGGCGCAGGCATGATGGGCGCAGGCATTGCCTATGTCTCGGCCCAGGCCGGGATCGAGGTGGTGCTGATCGACCAGACCCAAGCCGCCGCCGACAAGGGGCGCGGCTATTCCGAGGCCATTCTGGACAAGGGCGTGGCCCGCAAGAAAGTGACGGCGGACAAGAAAGAGCAGGTGCTGTCGCGCATCACCGCCACCACCGATCTGGCCGCGCTGAAAGGCTGCGATCTGATTGTCGAGGCGGTGTTCGAAGACCCCGCTGTCAAGGCCGAGATGACCCAAAAGGTCGAGGCGGTGATCGGTGCAGACTGCATCTTTGCCACCAACACCTCTACCTTGCCGATTTCGATGCTGGCCAAGGCCTCTAAACGGCCCGAACAGTTCATCGGCATCCATTTCTTCAGCCCCGTTGACAAGATGATGCTGGTGGAAATCATCAAGGGCAAGCAGACCGGCGATGTGGCTGTGGCCAAGGCGCTGGATTATGTGCGCCAGATCCGCAAGACGCCGATCGTGGTGAACGATGCCCGCTTCTTCTATGCCAACCGCTGCATCATCCCCTATATCAACGAAGGCATCCGCATGGTGGCCGAAGGGGTGGAACCGGCGCTGATCGAGAATGCGGCGAAACTGGTCGGCATGCCCCTGGGCCCGCTGCAACTGGTGGATGAGACGTCGATTGATCTGGGCGTCAAGATCGCCAAGGCCACCCGCGCGGCCATGGGCGATGCCTATCCCGATGGCGCAGTGGATGAGGTTCTGTTCTGGATGGCCGATCAGGGCCGGATGGGCAAGAAATCGAACGCCGGTTTCTATGCCTATGACGAGGCTGGCAAACGTCAGGGCCTGTGGCAGGGGCTGGCGGCACACTACCAGGTGCGCGACGACCAACCAGACCTGAGCGAAGTGCAACAGCGCCTGCTGATGGCTCAGACACTCGAGGCCGTGCGCGCACTGGAAGAAGGGGTGCTGATGGACATCCGTGAAGGCGATGTGGGTGCCATTCTGGGCTGGGGCTTTGCGCCGTGGTCGGGTGGCCCGTTTGGCTGGCTGGACATCATCGGCGCGGCCCGCGCGGTTGAAATCTGCGACAGCCTGACGGCCCGCTTTGGTGCGCGCTTTACCACGCCGAAAATGCTGAAAGACATGGCCGCCGCAGGCGACAGTTTTTACGGCCCCAAGGCCAGCAAAGCCGCCTAATCGCCTTGCAGGCGCTGCTGCCCGATGGCGGCGCCTGCCTCTTCGGCCATCAGGCAGGCCACCAGATGCCGCGCCTGTGACTGGCTGCAGACGGTATGCGCCGGGGCCGTCCAATCCTCGGCTTCCCATGCCTCTCCGGCACAAGACAGCAAGACGCCACGACTGGCATAAATCACCTGCGGCCGGTCAAACCGCAGTTGCACCACCTCGGCCGGGGCCGAGGGGCGAAACCGCGCAATCCCCCGCCAATGCTCAAGCGCGTCAGCCGGGATCAGCGCGAACGGATCGCCAAACAACAACTCGGCCTGATCGCTTTCGATCAGCACCTTTTGCTGCGGCAACAAGATCATTTCATCGCGGTTGTCCAAGGCCCAGACGGGCACGCGCAGCGGCCAAAGATCCGCCGGCCCTTCAAGGAACGGCGCGCGGAACAGCGCGGTGACCTGCTGCACCCCACCATCAAAGGTCAGCACGGTATCGCCCGGCACCAATTCTGCCGCGGGCAACCAACCACCAGGCGTGGCCACTGGGGTCGTGCCAAACAGACCGTCGGCAATCACCGGCGGCCCACTTGGCACAGGTCTTTGTGGCCCCATCCAGACCATGGTTGCATCCCTTTGACATGGCGCTGCGATTGCACCGCATCAGCGTTGCAGACATCTGGGGCAAGCCTGTCGCAGGGGCATGGCAGAAAAATGGCAATTGCCGTGGCTTTAGCGAAATCCGTCAAAGGTATAGCCAAAACGGTCAATATCTTCGGCACAAAGCCCGGCGATCAGATCAACATCGCGCGGCGCGAAATAGGGCCGCCAGTCCGGGTCTCGGTCCGAGGCGTTGATCTTTTCCAAGACCAGCCGAAAGCCCAGATGCGCCTCAAGCGGGGCCAGATCTTCGGCCAGCCATTCCAGCCGGATAAAGTGGCTGGCCCGCTCGACCCCATGACCGTCGCGCAGATAGGCGCCATAGGGCCACAGCCGCAGGCTGGTCTGGGTATGGGGATGGTGCAGAAAGCCCGAAAAATCATGCGCCTTGGCCAGCCCCACCGCCGGATGGGCAAAGGCCTGTCCGCGCAGCCAGTGGTAATAGCTGACCGCCCGATCCCAAGGATTGCGCACAAGGGCAAAGGTGTAGAACCGGGCGATCTCATCCTCTGTCACCAGCCCCAGAACATCACTCAGCGTCGAATGTTTCCACAATCGCCCCGCTGTTCTGACGCCATGCAGCCGCCCCTTGCGGGCGCGGGCCTTGGGCGTGTCACCGATCAGGATATCATCCTTCATCGCCCGCGCCTCCAGCGCCAGCGACAAGGCGGTGCCCCCGGTCTTGGGGATATGCACAAAGATGAACCGGCGCCCACGGGAAATGATCATGGCCAACCCCATACAGGGGGGCCGGCCGCGGGGGCATCGAGCCCCCTTGGCCGGCCCTGCCGGGGAAGATGGACAGGGCCGGTCATGCCCTTGTCAGACCGGGTTGGGCAGTGGTTTGCCCGCCGCAAAGGCCACCAGATTGTCAACCGCCATACGGCCCATATCCGCCCGCACCTCTAGCGCGGCAGTGCCCAGATGCGGCAGCAACGTGACATTCTCCATCGCCAGCAGGGCGGCAGGCACCTTGGGCTCATGCTCATAGACATCAAGGCCCGCCCCGGCGATCTGACCCGCCGACAGGGCCGCGATCAGGGCTGCCTCATCCACCACATCGCCACGGCTGATGTTGACGAAAATCGCATGCGACTGCATCTGCGACAGCGCCTGTGCATTGATCAGATGATGCGTTGCGGCCCCACCCGGCACCGCAACCACCACCACATCGGCGGCCAAAACCTCGGCCATCGAAACTTGCCGGGCCGGCACACCCGCATCGGCCACGGGCGAGCGGTTGAAGAACGTCACCTCCATCCCGAAACCGGCCTGACAGCGGCGCGCAATGGCCTTGCCAATCCGCCCCATGCCAATGATCCCCAGCCGTTTGCCCGACAGATGCATCCCCAGCATCTGCGTCGGATGCCAGCCCTGCCATGCCCCTGCGCGCACCATCCGCTCTCCCTCTCCGGCGCGGCGGGCGGTCATCAACATCAGCATCAGCGCGATGTCGGCTGTGGCATCGGTCACGGCACCGGGGGTATTGCTGACCTCCAGCCCTGCCGCACGGGCCGCCGCCACATCAATGTGGTTATAGCCCACCCCGAAATTCGCCAGCATCCGCGCACGGGGCTTGGGCACATCAGCAAAGACATCGGCCTTGTACAGATCGCCCAAGGTTGGCAACACCAGATCGTAGTCCCGCAGCGAGGCACGCAATTCATCAGGCGTCAACGGCAGCGTGCTTTCCCGCGCGGTCACATCAAAATGGTTGCGGGCCGCAGCCATGACAGTTTCCGGCAAGGGCCGGGTGATCAGCAGTTTCATCAAAACATCCTTCCGCCAAGTGGCACATCTTTATCGGGGCAAAGCAGAACAACCTCGCCCTCTGCATCTGGAACACCCAGGATCAAAACCTCGGACATCACTTTGCCAATCTGGCGCGGCGGGAAGTTGACAACCCCCATCACCAGACGGCCCGGCAATTCCTCGACACTGTAGTGCCGGGTGATCTGCGCGCTTGACCGTTTTTCCCCGATCTCTGGCCCGAAATCGACCCACAGCTTATAGGCGGGCTTGCGCGCCTCGGGGTAAGGTTCGGCCCGGGTGATCCGGCCCACGCGAATATCGACCCGCGCGAAATCATCATAGCTGATTGTCATTTCCCCAACGCGCGCCCCCGATCTGCCGCCGCCTTAACCGCGCGCCGCAACAGCGGCGGAAATCCCGTTTCCGCATCCATCAGCACCCCCAGGGCCGCCGCCGTCGTGCCCCCCGGCGAGGTGACGTTGATGCGCAATTGCGCCGCCGTCTCTGGCACCCGATGCGCCAGTTCACCAGCGCCGGTCACCGTCGCACGGGCCAGTTGCATGGCCAGATCGGCCGGCAGCCCCTCGGCCTCTCCGGCTGCGGCCATCGCCTCGATCAGATGAAACACATAGGCCGGGCCAGACCCGGAAACAGCCGTCACCGCATCCATCTGGTCTTCGCCCTGCAAACGCACCACCTGCCCCACGGCCGACAACAACTCTTCGGCCAGGGCCAGATCGCCCTGGGTGGCCGCCGCATTGCCGATGATCGCCGTGATCCCACGACCCACGGCAGCAGGCGTGTTGGGCATGGCGCGCACCAACCGCGTGTCGCTGCCAAAGACCGCTTCATAGCTGGCAATCGTCGTGCCTGCCGCAACCGTCAGCACCAGCACATCCTTGCCCGCAAATCCGGCGATCTGCGGCAGGGCCTCGCCCATCATCTGCGGCTTGACCGCGATCAGCACCACGGCAGGCGCCTCGGGCATGCCCTTGTTCACATGCAGGCCCTTGCGCGCAAGGTTCCTGACCCAATCTGACGGATGCGGGTCGATCACCCAGATCGACGTCAAGGCAAGCCCTCGGCCCAGCCAGCCTTCCAGCATGGCCGATCCCATCTTGCCGCAGCCCAGAATGACTATTCCGTTGCGGTTGATCTTGTCCAAAGTCATGGTCTTCCCCGTTTTCACGAGGCAGAGGTTAGGCCCGACCGTAGGCCTCGGCAATGGCTACCTGCATTGCAGCCTCGGGGGATTTGTCCCCCCAGCCCACCAATTGAAACGCGGGGTAAAACCGCTCGGCCGCCAGAACCGCACTGGAAATCAGCCGGTCAATCTGCTCGGGCCCGACAGGCTGCCCACCGGCCAGCACCAGACCATAGCGCCAAACCATCAGCTTCTGGTCGGCCCAATAGGTAAAAGCCCCGGTCCAGACCATGTCATTGCATCGGTTCAGCACATCATACAGCGCCGAAATCCGCCCCTCTGGTGGTTCCAGTTCAAACGTGCAAATCAGCCGCAGCGTTTCATCCTGCGCCGACCAGGCAAGGGTCAGCGAATAGGTGCGCCACTGGCCTTCGACCGCCATGGCGATCTGGTCATCCGTGACCCGGTCGAATTCCCAGGCATGATGGGCGGCCAGCGTTTCGACGATGTCGATCGGATGAGCGTCGTCGGTCGAAAAAAAGTCTTCTGCTAGTGACATTGCCCGGCCTCTTTATCATGCCCCCGCAAGCCAATGACCCACAGGATGCTGGGTGCCCGGCAAGGCGCTGCGTATGCCCGACAAAGCCCTTACTAGATATGGTGTGCCAGAAGCGAAACCCTGTAAAGCGATTTCTTGCGAAATCTCTTGTGGACAAGTCACAACCCCAAAGCAAAACGGCACCCATCGGGTGCCGCTGACAGCCAGACAGGGCTGAAATACGTTACTTCTTTTTGGCCGGGGTGGCCTCCAGCGCGGCGATGCGGGCCTCAAGGGCGGCGTTTTCCTCGCGCGCTTTCACGGCCATGGCGCGCACGGCATCAAATTCTTCGCGCGTCACGAAATCACGGTCGGCCAGCCAGCGGTCCATCAGGCTTTTCATCGCCGTCTCGGCTTCGGTCTTTGCCCCCTGCGCCACGCCCATGGCATTGGTCATCAGCTGGCTCATGTCGTCGAAAAACTTGTTGCGGGTCTGCATGGCCGTGGTCCTTTTACCGATCCTCCCTTATATGGCGCGGTCTGGCCGCGATCACAAGTCGGCGTGACAGATTGACATCCCCGCCCCCCTTGCCGACAAGGCTGAAAACCCGGTCCGAGGTGCGTATGTCCTACATCCCCTTCCCCTCTGTCTCGCCCGAGATCTTTGCGATCGAGGTCTTTGGGGTGACGCTTGCCCTGCGCTGGTATGCACTGGCCTATATCGTCGGCATCCTGCTGGCGTGGCGCATCGCGCTGGTCACGGTGCGGCGGCTTGATCTGTGGACAGGCGCGCCGCCGATGAATGCCGATCAGATCGAGCGATTTCTAACCTGGGTCATTCTGGGGGTCATCCTGGGGGGGCGGCTGGGGTTTGTGCTGTTTTACCAGCCCGGCTATTATCTGGAAAACCCCAGCCACATTCTGCGCGTCTGGGAAGGCGGCATGTCGTTTCACGGCGGCTTTCTGGGCGTCGTCACGGCGGCCTTCCTGTTTTTCCGCAGCGAGGCCATTCCCATGCGCAAAGCCGCCGATCTGATGGCGCTGGCCACCCCGCCGGGGCTGTTGCTGGGGCGGCTGGCCAATTTCATCAATGCCGAATTGTGGGGCCGCGCCACCACCATGCCCTGGGGCGTGGCCTTCCCGGGCGAAGCCGCGCAAACCTGCCCCGGTGTGGTCGGCATCTGCGCCCGCCACCCCAGCCAGCTTTACGAAGCAGCGCTAGAGGGCCTGCTGTTGGGCGGGCTGTTGCTGTGGCTGGCATGGCGGCGCGGCTGGCTGAAATATCCGGGCCGCATCGCGGGGCTGTTCTTTGCAGGCTATGGTCTGGCCCGCTTTGTGGTTGAATTCTTCCGCCAGCCCGATGCCCAGTTCGTCACCCAAGGCAACCCCCTGGGCCTTGCCTTTCATCTGAACGGTGTGGGGTTGACCATGGGGCAGGCGCTGTCGCTGCCGATGATCGCCGTGGGCCTTGTGCTGGTGCTGCGGGCCCGCCCGGCATGACGGTGCTGGCCGATCTGCTGATCCGCCAGATTGCGGCCACCGGGCCGATCACGCTGGCCGATTACATGTCGCAATGCCTGCTGCACCCCGCGCATGGCTATTATACCACCCGCCCGCCCTTTGGGGCCGAGGGCGATTTCACCACCGCACCCGAAATCAGCCAGATGTTCGGCGAACTGCTGGGGCTTGCCTTGGCCCAAAGCTGGCTTGACCAAGGCGCTCCCGCGCCCTTTACGCTGGCCGAACTTGGGCCGGGGCGGGGCACGCTGATGGCCGATGTGCTGCGCGCCACCCGCAGCGTGCCGGGCTTTCATGACGCCGCCCAGATCACCCTGGTCGAAGCCTCGCCCGCCCTGCGGGCCGCGCAGACACAACGGTTGCACCCTTGCCCGTTGCACCATCTGGATGTGGCCGATGGCTTGCCCGACCAACCCCTGTTCCTGTTGGCCAATGAATTCTTTGACGCCCTGCCCATCCACCAATTCCATTTCGATGGCCGCCACTGGCGTGAGAGGTTGGTGGGCCTGCGCGACGGCAAGCTGGCCCTGGGCCTGTCAGACCCGCTGCCCACACCACCCGCCACCCCCGCCTTTGCCGATCCCGCGCCCGGCCAAGTGGTCGAACTGTGCCTGGCCGCAGGCCCGGTGATGCAGGCCATCGCCACCCGCATCCGCCGCCACGGCGGGGTGGCGCTGATTGTCGATTACGGCGGCTGGCGATCTTCGGGCGATACGTTTCAGGCGCTGCGCCGCCACGCCTTTGCCGACCCCCTGGCCGAACCGGGCCGCGCCGATCTGACCGCCCATGTCGATTTTGAGGCCTTGGCCGATCTTGCCGCGCTGCCGATGCGCTATGACGAACAAGGCGCCGTGCTGCGGCGGCTGGGGATCGACGCCCGCGCGCAAAGACTTGCCCAAAACATGCCCGCGGATCGCCTGCAATCTCATCTGGCCGCGCATCGGCGCTTGACCGATGCGTCAGAAATGGGTTCGCTGTTCAAAGTGCTGGCGCTGCATGGCCCCGGTACCCCACCACCACCCGGATTCGTCTGATGGCCACCACACTGGAAATCATCACCTCAGACAGCCTGCCCCTGCAGCACGGGTTCTTCACCCGTAAAGGCGGGGCTTCATCGGGCATTTTTGCCGGGCTGAACTGCGGTGCCGGGTCCAGTGACCTTGCCGAAGTGGTCGAAATCAACCGCGCCCGCGTGGCCGAGGCGATGGGACTGCCTGCGACGCATTTGCTGGGCGTTCATCAGGTGCATTCGGCCGATGTGGTCACCGTGACCGACGCCACCGATGCCAGACCCCGCGCCGATGCACTGGTCACCGCCACCCCCGGTATCGCCCTGTCGATCCTGACCGCCGATTGCCAGCCAGTGCTGTTCGCCGATCCCAAGGCCGGCGTGATTGGCGCGGCCCATGCCGGTTGGCGCGGCAGCGTCGATGGTGTGCTAGAGGCAACGCTGACCGCGATGGAGACGCTGGGGGCCAGCCGTTCCGACATCACCGCCGTGATCGGCCCCTGCATCAGCCAACGCGCCTATGAGGTCGGGCCCGAATTCTTTGACACCTTCACCGCCGAAGACCCCGGATATGCCCGCTTTTTTGCCAATGGCACCGGCGACCGGCTGCTGTTCGACCTGCCCGCCTTTGGCTTGCACCGCCTGCGCAGCGCCGGTGTCGGCCATGCCGAATGGACGCGCCACTGCACCTATCACGACCCGGATCGTTTTTATTCCTACCGCCGCACCACCCATGCCCGCGAAGCCGACTATGGCAGGCTGATTTCGGCCATCCGGCTGTGAAACGGCGCAGGATTAAGGCAGGATTGGGCCAAAGGCCGCCATATTCTGCCTGAACAATCCCCCGTGTTTTTTGCTAGATCATCAACATTCGGCCCCAAAACGGCAGCCAAACCGCGTTTCCACCCGGCGCGGCCCCTGCCACAATCCGGCATCGGCTGAATTGCATTTTCCTTAATTCCTCACAATTCGGGCCAGATCGCTGCCCCAATGCCCGGTCATTCTGCACAAACGGCGCAACACAAGGTCGCCGGAATGCAAAGGAGAGGGTTCATGAAAAAAGAACGTCGCTGGCTGAAATCGGTGATCGCAGCAAGCCTGCAACCGCAACCGGCGCTTCCTTGGCAGCGCGGCGCCCGTCGCAAGCCTGTTGCCCTGAAAACACCCGTGGCCACGCCTGCCCCGCGCGCCATCGCCGCCCATTGATGGGGCAGCCCAGCGATTCGAGCGCTTTGATTCGGGCGCTTTCGCGCCATGACACGGGCCTGCGCCAGCCAATCGTTCGGCCACTGGCAACAATGATCACAGCCTAAGCCAGATCCTTCACGATCCGGTCAGCAATCGCAAAACTCTTTTGACAGGGTGCCGCAATTCAGCCATCTTTGCCACATGACGATCTTCCACCCCCGGGTGGTCTGGACACCGGTGTAAGACCCCTGACAGGGCAGCGTTATCCAGCACGATCGTTGCTTTGGCAAAGGCGGCTCCGGTGCTCCTCTGGCACGTTAACGGGGCCGCTTTTTGCATTGGGGCCATCGTTCATCGGCACGATCGTTGACAGGGCCCAGTTCAGCGCGCACAGCCGCTGACCGCCCCCCCCCCGCGTCAGGCTGACTTGGCCAGCCGATCTTCCAGCACGTCAAAAGGAACGCCCGGTTCATCCTTGGCACAGCGGATCACAAGGCTGGTCTTCACATTGGCCACATTCTCGGCTTTCAGCAGATCACCCGTCAAAAAGGCCTGAAAGCTGGACAGATCAGGCGCCACGCATTTCAGGATGAAATCGATCTCACCGTTCAGCATGTGGCATTCCCGCACCAAGGGCCAAGCCCGGCAGCGCGCCTCAAAGGCCGACAGATCCGCCTCGGCCTGACTTTGCAGCCGCACCATGGCAAAAACCTGCACCTCAAAACCCAGTTCGCGCGCATCAATATCGGCGTGATAGCCTTTGACATAGCCCGCCTCCTCCAGCGTGCGCACGCGGCGCAGGCAGGGGGGCGCAGAAATGCCGACGCGTTTGGCCAATTCCACATTGGTCATCCGCCCGTCAGCCTGCAATTCCGCCAGAATCTGGCGATCGATCGGGTCCAGCTTCGATCCGGCCATTCACGTCTCCTCAATCACGCCTGTATCTAGGGCCTCACCCGGCCTTGCGCAATTATATTTCAACAACACGGCAGAATATTTCGCCCATATTTCGTTTGGCTGCCCGTTTTCGCAACGCTTCGTCACAACCATACAGGGCCTTTTCGCCCTCGCCAGACCTGCCTATATGGGGCGGGACAAGACAAGAGGGCATCATGAGCGAGACAAGACATACACGCGTACTCATCATCGGCTCCGGGCCGGCGGGTTACACCGCGGCGGTCTATTCTGCAAGGGCCATGCTGAACCCCATTCTGGTGCAGGGCCTGCAACCGGGCGGCCAGTTGACCATCACCACCGAGGTCGAGAACTGGCCCGGTGACACCCATGTGCAGGGCCCCGATCTGATGGTGCGGATGCAAGACCACGCCGCCGCCATGGGGGCGGAAGTCATCTCGGATTACATCTCGTCGCTTGATCTGTCGCAGCGCCCCTTTGTGGCCCGCGCCGACAGCGGCACCACCTTTACCGCCGATGCCGTCATTCTGGCCACCGGTGCCCAGGCCAAATGGCTGGGCCTGCCGTCCGAGGAAAAGTTCAAGGGCTTTGGCGTATCGGCCTGCGCCACCTGCGACGGGTTCTTCTATCGCGGCAAAGAGGTTGTGGTGATCGGCGGCGGTAATACGGCTGTGGAAGAGGCCCTGTTCCTGACCAATTTCGCCACCAAGGTCACGCTGATCCACCGCCGCGACACGTTGCGCGCCGAAAAGATCATGCAAGACCGGCTGTTCAAGAACCCCAAGGTTGCGCTGTTGTGGAACCATGAAGTGACCGAGGTTCTGGGCACCGAGGCGCCCTTGGGCGTCACCGCCGTGCGTGCGCGCAATGTGGAAACGGGCGAAACCCAAGACGTGCCCTGCGCGGGCTTTTTCGTGGCCATCGGCCATGCCCCAGCCAGCGAACTGGTCAAAGACCAGCTTGAACTGCACCACGGCGGCTATGTCAAAGTCACCCCCGGCACCACCCAGACCTCAATCCCCGGCGTCTTTGCCGCTGGCGACCTGACCGATCATGTGTATCGCCAGGCCGTCACCAGCGCCGGCATGGGCTGCATGGCCGCACTGGATGCCGAACGCTGGCTTTCGGGCCACTGATCCGGCCCCCTTGCGCGCCAAAACAAAAGGCCCCGCACAGCGGGGCCTTTTTTTCATGGGTCACGCCACAGGCTCAGTGCACATTCACCGGGGCCAGGTCGTTCTGGCGCGCAAGGGCAAAGGCCAAGGCCCGGTCCTTGACCAGCGCCACCCGTTCGCCATCAGGGCGATGCACCGAATACACGGTCTCTACCCCACCAATCTGCTCTTGCAGCGCCTCGGGCAACTCGGCCACGGTGACGGGCCGGATATAGACAATCTGGCGTTCTGCCTCGGGCAGTGCGTTGAATTTCACGTTCATTCTGATCCCCTCACTTGCTGCCAATGCGAATGGTCTGCACCACGGTTTCGGGCACCGACCGCCGCAGATCAATGTGCAGCAAACCATGCTCCATGCTGGCGCCTGCAACCTCGACCCCATCGGCCAAGACAAAACTGCGCTGAAAGGCGCGGCTCGCAATGCCCCGGTGCAAGAACACACGCTCTTGCCCATCATCGCCCTGCTTGCCGCGCACCACCAACTGGCGGTCCTCGACCGTGATCGCCAGATCTTCCTCGCAAAAACCGGCAACGGCCAGCGTGATGCGATAGGCGTTTTCTGACGTGGCTTCGATGTTAAAGGGCGGATAGCCCTCGGTCGTCTTGGCGGTGCGCTCCACCAGCCGTTCCAGCTGCTCGAACCCCAAAAGGAACGGATGCGCGCCGAAGCTGAGTTTGGTCATCTTGATCCCCGTGCCCTTGATAAAAGCGACATCGTGTTCCCAGACCCCCGCAGGGCGCCCGGTTGTCATAAATATGGGGCCACCTTGCGCCAACTGCAAGGGCAGCCCCACCGGCAACTCTCTGTGACTTCTGGCAAAACAGGTGCAGATTCCTTCCCGCTGGCCCAGAAAATCGCTATATTATGATCAAACAACCAGAAACGACTCAGAGACTGAGCCCCGCCATGAACGCCCCCAGCGAACTCAATTTTGACGAAATGCTCAGCATCCGGCTTGAGGTTCTGCGGCGCGAACACCGCGATCTTGACGCAGCCATCCATGCGCTGGAAGAAACCGGTCGCCCCGACCAACTGACGCTGCGCCGGCTGAAAAAGCAGAAACTGGCCCTGAAAGACCAGATCGTGCGCATCGAAGATGACATGATCCCCGATATCATCGCCTGACCGCCCCCAACGCTTGCCCCCAAGGCGCACAAGCTGTAATCGCCCAAGGCAGCAATGCCGGAGGCACGAATGGCCGTTGACGTGGGAATCATCATGGGGTCGCAGTCTGACTGGGCCACGATGAAGGAAGCCGCCCTGATCCTGGACGAGCTGGGGATTTCGTATGAAACGAAAATCGTCAGCGCCCATCGCACGCCCGATCGGCTGTGGTCTTACGGCAAATCCGCCGTCAGCCGCGGGCTGAAGGTGATCATCGCCGGGGCGGGCGGGGCGGCCCATCTGCCGGGCATGATGGCCTCGAAAACGCGGGTGCCGGTGATCGGCGTGCCGGTGCAGACGCGGGCCCTGTCGGGCGTTGACAGCCTTTATTCCATCGTCCAGATGCCCAAGGGCTTTCCCGTTGCCACCATGGCCATCGGCGCGGCCGGTGCCGCCAATGCCGGGCTGATGGCCGCGGGCATTCTGGCGGTGTCAGACCCTGCCCTTGGCGCAAGGCTTGATGCCTGGCGCGACGCTCTGTCCGCCTCTATCCCCGAGGAGCCGCAAGATGACTGATGCCCTCTCCCCCGGCGCAACCATCGGCATTCTGGGCGGCGGCCAATTGGGGCGCATGCTTTCGGTCGCTGCCAGCCGTCTGGGCTTCAAGACGCATATCTATGAACCCGGCGCCAATCCGCCCGCAGGGCAGGTCGCCGACCGCGTGACCACCGCCCCCTACGAAGACCTCGCGGCCCTCAGCGCCTTTGCGCAAAGCGTTGATGTCATCACCTATGAATTCGAAAACGTCCCCACCGCCTCGCTTGACGCGCTTGAGGCGATCCGGCCCATACGGCCCAACCGCCGCGCGCTGGCCATCAGCCAGGACAGGATTCCCGAAAAAGACTTTCTGACCCGCCTTGGCCTGCAAACCGCGCCCTATGCCCGCGTCACCGATGCCGCCAGCCTTGAGGCAGCCATCGCCAAGATCGGCCTGCCCGCCATTCTGAAAACCACACGTCTGGGCTATGATGGCAAAGGTCAGGCCCGGATCATGACCGCCGCCGACGCGCCCGCAGCCCTTGCCGCCATGGCCGGGGCCGAGGCCGTGCTCGAAGGCTTTGTCGCCTTTCGGTTTGAAGTCAGCGTGATCGCCGCACGCGGGCTGGATGCATCCGTCGCCTGTTTCGATCCGGGCGAGAATGTGCACAGAGATGGCATCCTGCACAGCACCACAGTCCCCGCCCGCCTGTCGCCATCCCAGCGCACCGATGCCGTGCTGCTGGCCGCACGCATCCTGAATGCACTGGATTATGTTGGCGTGATGGGGGTCGAACTCTTCGTCACCGACACGGGCCTGATCGTCAACGAAATCGCCCCACGCGTGCACAATTCAGGCCATTGGACCCAACAGGGCTGCACGGTTGACCAGTTTGAACAGCACATCCGCGCCATTGCGGGCTGGCCTTTGGGCGATGGCACCCGCTTTGCCGATGTCACGATGGAAAATCTGATCGGCGACGATATGGCCCGTGTGCCCGCCCTTGCCCGCGAAAAGAACACCGCTCTGCACCTTTACGGCAAGGCCGAGGTCAAGCCCGGCCGCAAGATGGGCCATGTGAACCGTATCACCCGCGGCCTGTCCTGACCGAACCCCCGGCCGTGTTGGGCATCACGCCCCCACGCCCACATCAGGCAAAAGCTGCACCCCGTTGATCTGCCAGCCCTCTGGCGTCTCGATCATTTGGTAGTCCAGCACATGGGTGCGGCCTTGCTGATCGGTGATCATCACCTTTTGCCACAGCCGCCCATTCACCTCGCGCAGGTCCAGCATCCGCACGGTCTGCGGGCGGTGCACCATCGGATAGCCCTGCTGCACCATCTGGCCAAAGCGATCCGCTGAACCAAACAGGCCCTTGATCGTGGGCGAGGCAAAGCTGAAAGCCGTCGCAAAATCATCGGCCAGAAACGCATCAATCTGGCTTTGTATGGTGTTTCGGATCGGGCCTTCCTGTGCCGTGGCCGCCGTGGCCAGAAACAGGGCAGTGACAAAAGCAGTAACCCGCATGGCAGATTTCCTTTCGCAGACGTAGTCCCCAGCGAAAGCATAGTGCGGGCGGGCCCGGCGTCAAACGGGCCGCCCGTTGCCGATGGGTCAGGCGACCAAGGCGCCCGACAGGCCCTTGTCGATCAGGGCGACACTTTCCTTGATGCCGTAAAGTGCAACAAACCCGCCAAAGCGCGGCCCTTCGCTGGCCCCCAGCAGCACCTCATACAGCGCCTTGAACCAGTCGCGCAGCGGCTCGAACCCGTGATCCTTGCCAACGGCAAAGACCATGGATTGCAGCGCATCGGCATCTGCCCCGCCCTCCCAGGCCAGCAGACGGCTGCGCAAATCCTCGATGGCCGCGCGTTCCTTGGCATCGGGCAGGCGGAACACCCGCGTCGGCGCGATCTTGTCAGCAAAATAGCGCACGGCAAAGCCGGCGGCGGCGTCCAGATCGGGATGCGTTTCGGGCGAGGCATCGGGCGCATAGGCGCGGATATAGCCCCACAGCCCCTTGGCATCGGTCGCCCCGGCCACGCTGGCCAGGTTCAACAGCATGCTGAACGGCACCACCATCTTCGAGTCTGGCGGGTTGCCGCCGTGAATATGCCAGACCGGGTTGTTCACCTGCGCGTCAATATCCTGATCAGGATAGGCGCGCAGTTGCTGGTGATATTCATCCACAGCCCGCGGGATCACATCAAAATGCATCCGCTTGGCCGTCTTGGGCTTTTGATACATGAAATACGACAGCGATTCCGTCGCCGCATAGGTCAGCCATTCGTCGATCGTCAGGCCGTTGCCCTTGGATTTGCTGATCTTCTGACCCTGATCGTCCAGAAACAGCTCATAGGTCATGTGGTTCGGCTTGCGCCCGCCCAGAACCTCGCAGATGCCGTCATAGATCGGGGTGTTGGTGGAATGGTCCTTGCCATACATCTCGAAATCAACATCCAGCGCGGCCCAGCGTGCGCCGAAATCAGGCTTCCACTGCAATTTCACATTGCCGCCCGTCACCGGCAGCGTCCATTCGCGGCCCGTCTCGTCATCAAAGGTGATGGTGCCATCCTTGGCATTCACCTCTTTCATCGGCACATACAGCACCCGCCCCGTTTCAGGGTGAATGGGCAAAAAGGCCGAATAGGTCTGCTGACGCTCTTCGCGCAGCGATTTCAGCATGATCGCCATGATCCGGTCATAGCGTTCCGCGCAGCGCAACAGCGTCTCGTCAAAGCGGCCCGATTTGTAAAACTCGGTCGCGCTGATGAATTCATATTCAAAGCCGAATGTATCCAGAAACCGGCGCAGCATGGCGTTGTTATGCGCGCCAAAGCTGTCATATTCGCCGAACGGATCGGGCACGCTGGTCAGCGGGCGCTGCAAATGCTCGCGCAGCATCTCGGGGTTGGGCACATTGTCGGGCACCTTGCGCATGCCATCGACA
Organism: Pseudotabrizicola sp. L79; assembly: GCF_036553525.1. Lineage (NCBI taxonomy): Bacteria > Pseudomonadati > Pseudomonadota > Alphaproteobacteria > Rhodobacterales > Paracoccaceae > Pseudotabrizicola > Pseudotabrizicola sp. L79. Next base: position 248,661 of record NZ_JAZHDA010000052.1, read on the forward strand.
TCGTCGGAAAAACAGATCAACCGGGTCGGAATGTCCGAAATCACCTCGAACGCACGGCGGATCATCGTCGTGCGCGCCACCTCACCAAAGGTGCCGATATGCGGCAGACCGCTGGGGCCATAGCCGGTTTCGAACAGCACATAGCCCTTTTCCGGCGCCTTCTTCTCAAAGCGTTTCAGAATTGCGCGGGCCTCTTCGAACGGCCAGGCCTTCGATTTCATCGCGGCATCGCGCAAAGTCGTCATTGCTGTCTCCATCGCTGCCGTTTGCCCCGTGCATCCGGCCCGAACCTCCTAGAGTGCAACGCCGCAAGGGTCAACGCCTAGCATCGGCAAAGCCGCTGCCGCTTGCGGGCCTGCGACCCACCGCCCCTTGCCGCAATGCGGCGCAGCCCTTAGGTTTGACGCAATCGTCAAAGGAAAACCCATGCTGGATTCGCCCTCATCAATGTCTGCGCAAGATGCGCTGATCGCCGTCATGGTGGCAGTCTCGGCCGCCGATGAACAAATGCGCACCTCGGAACTGGTCGCCATTCAGCGCATGGTCAACCATATGCCGGTCTTTGCCGCCTATGATCTTGATCGCATCACCGGCGTCAGCCAGATCGTCTTTGACCTGTTTGAAGAAGAAGACGGGCTAGAGGCCCTGTTTGGCCTGATCCGCGATGCGCTGCCCGAACGCCTGCATGAAACAGCCTATGCGCTGGCCTGCGACATCGTCTCGGCCGATGGCAAGCTGCGCGACATGGAACTGCGCATGCTGGAGGAGGTGCGCGAAGAACTGGCGATCGACCGCCTGCATGCCGCCGCCATCGAATGGGGCGCGCGGGTGCGGCATATGAAGCCGTAACATTCACGTTCTTGAATTTATATCAGGGCCGGGTTATATCGGGCGGGTCGCTTTATGAAAAGGCCCAAGCCCATGACCCTTGATCGTTCCGTTCTTGCCTTTGCTGGCATCATGACCCTGCTCTCGGTCGCGCTGACCCTGTGGGTGTCGCCGCTGTTCATCTGGTTCACCGCCTTTATCGGCGTGAACATGCTGCAATCGGCCTTCACCGGCTTTTGCCCGGCTGCGATGATCTTCAAGAAACTGGGCATCAAGCCCGGCTGCGCATTCTGATTGCGGCCGGGGCGGGCCCTTGGCCTGCCCCGACTGGCCCCGGCTGCACCTGCCTCAGCTGAACGCCTCGGCCCAGCGAGAAATCAGTTGCGCCTGCAGCGCCCGCGCCCGCCGTGTCCAGGCCTCGCCCCCCGGCGGCACCTCGCGGTCCGCTTCGGCCAGGGCCTCACGCCGGGGCACATCGGCGGCAAAGATGGCAAACACCAGATCGCGCCCCTGCGCTGGCCGGATATGCCCCGCCAGCCCCGAGACGAAATTCAGCGTCCCGCTCTTGGCCAGCACCTTGACGGGGTGATCCTTGATCACCTTGCCCTGCGCATCCTTCATCCCGACATCGCGCAAGATCCCGGCCAGTGCCGTGCCCCGCGCCCCGCGCAGCAACCGCGCCAGATCGCCCGCCGTCACCCGGCTGGCCGCGCCAAGGCCCGAATGATCGACATGCAGATTTCCCACGCCATAGCGCGCCCGCACCCAGTCGGTCATCGCCGCCCCCGACTCTGCCAGACTGCCCGCGCCCGAGGCCCGCAACCCCACGCATTCCGCCGTGATATTGGTGGAAAACCGCAGCATATCGCGCAACACCTCGGTCAGCGGTTCGCTTTCGACCCGGGCCAGCTCTTGCCCCACCGGCTCGGCCTCCAGCCGCTCGGGCTGGCCCAGCGCGATGCCTTGGGCGCGGGCCAGCGTCTGGAACACCTCGGCCAGATAAAGACCGGGCAGCCGCACCGGCAACCAGCGGCCCCCGCCCTTGCCCAGACCGCTTTCGGCCACGGTCCAATCCTCGGCCACACCGTTCCGCGCATAGGTGAACAGCGGCGCATCGCGCCCCACCACCTTCATCCGCGCCATCGTCACCGCAGGCACAAACCGCTCGCCCCGGGCATCCATCGTCAGGCCCCACCCGGCGCCCTGCCGCTTCCATTCGAAATAGACCCGGTTGAAATTCAGGTTCAGCCCGCTCAGGCTGGCATTATATCCCACCTGCACCGGCTGATCGTCGGCAATCTGCGTCACCGTCGGCAAGGCCCCGTCCCAGATCAGAAACCGGCCCGACAGCCCGGTGATCCCGCGCTGCGCCAAGGCCGCCACCAGATCGCCCAACTGATCGGTCTGCAAGGTCGGATCTCCGCCCCCTGCCAGCACCAGATCCCCCTGCACCACACCGCCCACAACCGGCCCGGTCGCCAGCACCCGCGTGGCAAAGCGAAACTCCGGCCCCAACCGCTCCAGCGCGTAAAGCGCCGTCACCGCTTTGGCGACACTGGCGGGCGGCACCGGCTGATCTGGCGCCCGAGCCTCCAGCACCGCGCCGCTGTCGGCATCCATCACCACGAAACTGACCACCCCGGTCAGCTTGGCCGCCGCCACCAACCCATCGGCCGAGGCCATGCCCCCACGCGGCACAGGCCGGGGCGAGCGGTCGGGCGCCTCGGCCCAAGCCTGCCCCACCGGCACCATCAGCCCCGCAAGCGCCGCCTGCACAAACCCGCGTCTTGAAAACATCACCGACAAAATCCCTCAACCCGTCCGCAGCCTACGCCACGGGCCCGCCGCTTTTCAACTGCGCCATTCCCCCCGCGCCCTGATATCGCTGGACGAGGCCTTGTGCATCGGCAGGTTCAGAAAGGCCCAGACCGGGGGGGCACGAAACTCTAGCGCCTCGCCCCGCTTTAACCGCGCTTGGCCAAACACCTGCGCGGCATGGCTCAGCCGCGCCCGCAGCCCCTTGCCCGGCCGCGCCAGCACCGCCACCGGCAAGGCCCGTAGAATATCTTGCCACCGGTCCCAGCGGTGCAACTGCGCCAGATTGTCGGCCCCCATCAGCCAGACAAACGTCACCCCCGGATACATCGCCTGCAACCGCCGGATCGTGGCATAGGTATAGCGCGTGCCCAGATGCACCTCCAGATCGGTGATCCGCACCCTGGGGTGCTGCATCACCGCTCGCGCCCGCGCCATCCGCTGCGCCATCGGTGCAGGCTGGCGGGCCTTCAGCGGGTTGCCGGGCGTGACCAGCCACCAGACCTGATCCAGATGCAGCCGCTTGATCGCCTCACGCGTGATATGGGCATGCCCGTCATGCGCGGGGTCGAACGACCCGCCCAACAGGCCAATCACCTGCCCCTTTTCCGCATGGGGAAACCCCGCCCGCATCGCCGCCCTCCCGCGTGCCGTCGCCCCCGTTTCATCGGTCTGGCACGGCAAAGTCAATGCCGGCCACAGCGCAGACCCACCCGGCACCCGCCCCTTTCCCCGCTTTTTTTCCCGCCAGTCCCCCAACCGCCGCGCCCGTGCATTGCTCCTTGGCCGTGTTTCGCCTATCTGGGGGGCAATTCAGATCATCACACGGGATCACAGGCCATGGCTTCCTATCAGTATGTCTATCACATGGATGGCGTCTCCAAGACCTATCCCGGCGGCAAGAAAGTGTTCGAGAACATCCGCCTCAACTTCCTGCCCGGCGTTAAGATCGGCGTCGTCGGCGTCAACGGTGCCGGTAAATCCACCCTGCTGCGCGTCATGGCCGGCTGGGACAAGGATTTTCAGGGCGAAGCCTGGGCCGCCAAGGGCGCCAAGGTTGGCTATCTGCCGCAGGAACCCAAACTGGACGAGTCGCTGGATGTGCGCGGCAACGTCATGCTGGGCGTGGCGGAAAAGCAGGCCAAGCTTGACCGCTATAACGAACTGGCAATGAACTATTCCGACGAGACGGCCGAAGAAATGGCCCGCCTGCAAGATGAGATCGACGCCGAGAACCTGTGGGAACTCGACAATCAGGTCGATATCGCGATGGAGGCCCTGCGCTGCCCGCCCGATGATGCCAATGTCAGCACCCTGTCCGGGGGCGAACGTCGCCGCGTGGCCCTGTGCAAACTGCTGCTCGAAGCCCCAGATATGCTCTTGCTCGACGAACCGACCAACCACCTTGATGCCGAAACCATCGCGTGGCTGCAAAAGCACCTGATCGAGTATAAGGGCACCATCCTGACCGTCACCCACGACCGCTATTTTCTGGATGACATCACCACCTGGATTCTGGAACTGGAACGGGGCCGCGGTCTGCCGCACGAAGGCAACTATTCCTCGTGGCTTGACGCCAAGGCCAAGCGCCTGGCGCAAGAGGCCCGCGAAGACAAGGCCAAGCAAAAGGTTCTGGAAAAGGAACTGGAATGGATTCGCGCCGGGGCCAAGGCCCGTCAGGCCAAATCCAAGGCCCGGATCAGCGCCTATGAAAAAATGGCCGATGAATCGGTCAAGGAACTTGTTGGCCGCGCCCAGATCATCATTCCGCACGGGCCGCGGCTTGGCTCTAAGGTCATCGAATTTGAAAACGTGTCAAAGGCGATGGGTGACAAGCAGCTGATCGAAAACCTGACATTCATGCTGCCCCCCGGCGGCATCATCGGCGTGATCGGCCCGAACGGGGCCGGCAAATCGACGCTGATGAAGATGATTACCGGGCAGGAACAGCCTGACAGCGGCACCATCACCCTGGGGGAAACCGTGCAACTGTCTTATGTCGATCAGTCGCGCGACAGCCTTGATCCGAACAAGAACGTCTGGGAAGAAATCTCGGATGGGCTTGATATCGTGGTTCTGGGCGATGCCGAGGTGAACAGCCGCGCCTATTGCTCGTCGTTCAACTTCAAAGGCTCGGACCAACAGAAAAAGGTCGGCATCCTGTCGGGTGGGGAACGCAACCGCGTTCACATGGCCAAACTGCTGAAATCCGGCGGCAATGTGCTGCTGTTGGACGAACCGACCAACGATCTTGACGTCGAAACCCTGCAAGCCCTGGAAGCCGCGATCGAAGAATTCGCGGGCTGCGCCGTGATCATCTCTCACGACCGCTTCTTCCTCGACCGCCTCTGCACCCATATCCTCGCCTTCGAAGGCGATGCGCATGTGGAATTCTTCGAAGGCAATTTCGACGAATATGAAAAAGACAAGATCCGCCGCCTTGGCGCCGATTCCGTCGAACCCAAGCGCGTGAAGCACAAAAAGTTCTCGCGCTGATCCACCACAGCCCCCCGCCCCAACTCGGGCGGGGGCGCCCCCGGCCCTGTGCCCCCGGTTTTGCCAACGGGAACCCAAACCCTGCCTGCGGCGTTCTGATCGCAGTGACGGGCAAAAGGAGTTTTCCCATGAAAGGCATCTTCGCTTGGCTGATCGGCATCCCGATCCCGATCATCATCATCCTGTATCTGGTGGATGTGTTCTAAGCGGCACCCGGTGGGGTCTGTTCCCCCTCACCGGGGCCAATGCTGTCGGGCCAATTCTGAACAGGGTATGAATTCGGGTAGACAAGCCCTTGATTTTTCAGGGCCCGGCGGGCGTCTCTGCCACAGACACCCCCAAACACATCACTGCCCTTGCGGCCCCAGACTCTCGATGAATTCAACCATCTTGGGCAGGCAAACGGTTTTCAGATCGTAATTCTGCACCGCAAATTCCCGCGCCGCCACCCGCAGCGGCTGATATTTCTCGGGCTTGGCCAGCGCATCAATCAGCGTCTCAGACCAGCCCTTTACATCAAAGAAATCAACCAGCAACCCGGTCTTTTCATGGGTCAGCACTTCTTCCACCGGGGCCGTCTTCGACCCCACCACCAGACACCCCGCCGCCATCGCCTCCAGCATCGACCACGACAGAACGAACGGGTAGGTCAGATAGGCATGGGCCCGGCTGACCTGCATGACATTCACAAAGACCGGGTAAGGCACCTTCCCCATGAAGTGAACGCGGTTCAGATCGATCTTGTCGCGCACCTCACTCAGGATCAGCTCTTTCCAGCCCTTCGCCCCTTTCGGCGCCGCCCCATAGCTGACCTCATCCCCCCCCACGATGATCACCTGCGCCTGCGGCCGGGCTGCCAGAATTTCGGGCAACGCTCGCATGAAGATATGATAGCCGCGATAAGGCTCGAGGTTACGGTTCACAAAGGTCAGCACCTCATCCCCTGCCGCCACCGTCGCCCCGTTCGGCAAGCGCACCTTGGCCTCGGGGTTGGGCTGCATCACCGATGTATTGACCCCGTCATGAATGACGCGAATGCGCGGCCGGATACTGGCCGGATAGGTGCTGGCCTGCCAGACCGTCGGCGACAGCGCCGCATCGGCATGCAGCACCGCCTGCCCCAGATGCGCGGCACGCCCCCGTGCAATCAGAACCTGATCCAGCCCATAGGGCGTGAACTCGGTATCAAACCCGACATCCGCCCCCGCCCCTTTGTAATAGAACTCGGCATAGACCAGCAGCTTGGCCTCGGGCCAGATCTCATCCAGAAACAGCGTCTCGCCCCAGCCCGAATGGCCAAAGATCACATCAGGCCGATAGCCCTGTTCATCCCGCAGGCGCTGGCAGGCACGGGCCACGGTGACGCCACGGTCACTCATCGTGGTATAGTTTCGGCCCAAGCGGGTCTGCGCCGGATCAACCTTCATGCCCTCATGCTTGTAGCGGGCGGTCTTGACCGTGGACTGACGGTTGTTCACCGCATCGGTCAGCGCCATCACATCATGGCCTCGCCGGGCCAGTTCCGGTGCAAGATGTAAGAATTGACCCGGAAAATTCTGATGCAGAAAAAGGATCTTCACACAAACTCTTTCACTTTGGAGACGCCGAAAGCCGCAGCCATCAGCGCTTTGGTATATTCGGTCTGCGGTGCGTCGAAAATCAAGCGGCTTTCGCCGGATTCAACCACATCACCGGCCCGCATCACCATCACCTTATGCGCCAGCGCTCGGACCACGCGCAGGTCATGACTGATAAAGATATAGGCCAGCCCCCATTTGGCCTGCAACTTGCGCAGCAGATCGACGATCTGCACCTGCACCGTCATGTCCAGCGCGCTGGTCGGTTCGTCCAGCACCACCAGTTTGGGCCGCAAGATCATAGCGCGCGCAATCGCGATGCGTTGTCGCTGCCCGCCCGAGAATTCATGCGGATAGCGCCCCATCGTGGCCGGGTCCAGGCCGACCTCGGCCATGATCTCGGCCACCATCTGTTGCCGGTCACCCGACACGCCGCCAGCGTGGATGCCAAGCCCTTCGGCGATGATCTCGGCCACCGTCATGCGCGGGCTCAGGCTGCCATAGGGGTCTTGAAACACGATCTGCATATCGCGCCGCACCGGGCGCAATTGGGCCGTGCCAAGGCCCGAAATATCCCGCCCCAGCACCACAATCGGCCCGGTCGAGGGCACCAGCCGCAGAATAGCCAAGGCCAGAGTGGTCTTGCCCGAGCCAGACTCGCCCACCACCCCCAGCGTCTCGCCTTCGCGCACCGACAGGGTGGCGGCGTTCACGGCCTTTACATGGCCCACCGTGCGGCGCAGCAGGCCCGCCGTGATGGGAAACCACACGCGCAGACCTTGGGTGCTGACCACCTCTGTCGCGCCCGCGGGCACCGGGTCGGGCTGGCCCTTGGGTTCAGCTGCCAACAGCTTTTGCGTATAGGGGTGCTGCGGGTTGGCAAAGATTTCGGCGGTCGGGCCTTGCTCGACAATCTCGCCGGCCTGCATCACGCAAACCCTGTCGGCAATGCGCCGCACGATGCCAAGGTCATGGGTGATGAACAACAGGCTTAACCCTTCGGTCGCCTTGAGTTCGGCCAGCAGATCAAGGATCTGGGCCTGAATGGTCACATCCAGTGCCGTTGTCGGTTCATCGGCGATCAGAAGTTCGGGGCCGTTGGCCAGGGCCATGGCGATCATCACACGCTGGCGCTGCCCGCCCGAGAGTTGATGCGGATAAGACCCAAGACGGCTTTCCGCATCGCGGATGCCAACCTTGTTCAGCAGATCAAGAATACGCGCCCGCGCCGCCGCGCCTGTCAGCGCCTGATGCAGGGCCAGGCTTTCGCCCAGTTGCTTTTCAATCGTGTGCAGCGGGTTCAGGCTGGTCATCGGCTCTTGGAAGATAAAGCTGATGTCATTGCCCCGCACCCGGCGCAGATCGTTTTCGGCGGCGCCGATCATCTGGGTGCCGTTATAGGTGACCGACCCTTCAACCAGCGCGTTGTCGCCCAGCAAAGACACGGTAGAAAGCGCTGTCACCGACTTGCCCGAGCCGCTTTCGCCGACGAGTGCCACCGTTTCGCCCTTGGCCACCGAAAAGCTGACACCGCGCACGGCCTGCACCAGCCGACCGTCTTGGCGGAAGCTGATCTTCAGGTCTTTGACGTCAAGCACGGTCATTGAAAGGTCTTTCGCGGATCAAAGGCATCACGCACGCCTTCGAAGATGAAGACCAGAAGGCTGAGCATGATGGCAAAGGTGAAAAAGGCGGTAAAGCCCAGCCACGGCGCCTGCAGGTTCTGCTTGGCCTGCTGGGTCATCTCGCCCAGTGACGGCGCGCTGGCAGGCAGGCCAAAGCCCAGAAAATCAAGGCTGGTCAGGGCGCCGATGGTGCCGGTGATGATAAAGGGCAACATGGTCAGCGTGGCCACCATGGCATTGGGCAGCACATGGCGGAACATGATCACCCGGTCGGGCACGCCAAGGGCCTTGGCCGCGCGCACATATTCAAAGTTGCGTGCCCGCAGGAATTCAGCCCGCACCACGCCAATCAGGCTGGTCCAGCCAAACAACACCATCAGAAACACCAAAAGCCAGAAGTTCATGGTGAACACGGCCGACACGATGATGATCACATACAGCATCGGCATCGCGCCCCAGATTTCGATGATGCGCTGCAAGATCAGGTCGGTCAGCCCGCCGAAATAGCCCTGCACCGCCCCGGCGGCGATGCCGATGATCGATGTCAGCGCCGTCACGATCAGCGCAAAGCTGACCGACAGGCGAAACCCATAGATCACGCGGGCAAGCACGTCGCGGGCAGTATCGTCAGTGCCCAGCCAGTGACGGGAATCAGGGGCCGAAGGCGCCGCCGTGCCGATGTCATTGATGGTGGTAAAGCTGTAGGGGATCGGCGCCCAGACGATCCAGCCTTTGACGAAATCCTCGGTGCTGTCTGCAAGCGCGCCGTTTTCGGCGGCCACGATCACGCCTTCGGGGTCGTCGAAACAGGTTTCGGTCCCCCCCGCGATGATCAGGCACTGCACCTCGATATCGCGGTATTTCGCCTCGGTCCTGAAATCGCCCCCAAAGGCAGTTTCGGGATAAAAGCGCAGGAAAGGCGCGTGCAATTCGCCGCGATAAGACACCAGCAGCGGCTTGTCATTGGCCACCAGTTCCGCGCAAAGCGAGATGCCGTAAAGGATGCTGAAAATGATCAGCGACCAAAAGGCCCGGCGATTGGCCTTAAAATTCCGCCAGCGGCGTTGATTCAGCGGGGAAAGTGCCATGTCAGCCCCTCCGCTCAAAATCAATGCGGGGGTCGATCCAGACATACATCAGATCAGACAGGATACCGACCAAAAGACCCATCAGGCCAAAGAAATACAGCGTGCCAAAGATCACCGGATAGTCACGCTCGACCGCCGACCGGTAGAACAACTGCCCCAAGCCATCGAGCGAGAAGATATATTCAATCAGCAAGCTGCCGCCGAAGAACACGCTGATGAACAAGGCCGGAAAGCCCGCAATCACGATCAGCATGGCATTGCGAAAGACATGGCCATACAGCACCCGGCTTTCGGCCAGCCCCTTGGCGCGGGCGGTCATCACATATTGCTTCTTGATCTCGTCCAGAAAGCTGTTCTTGGTCAGCAGCGTCAGCGTGGCAAAGCTGGAAATCGTCGAGGCCAGCACCGGCAAGGTGATGTGCCAGAAATAATCGCCGATCTTTCCCAACAGGCTAAGGTCTTCCCAATTGTCGCTGGTCAAGCCGCGCAGCGGGAACCAGCGGAAATAGCTGCCGCCTGCGAACAGAACCAGCAACAGGATGGCAAACAGAAATCCCGGAATGGCATAGCCGACGATGATTGCGCCGCTGGTCCAGGTGTCAAAGGGCGATCCGTCGCGCACCGCCTTGCGGATGCCCAGGGGGATCGAGATCAGATAGGCGATCAGCGTGGACCAAAGGCCCAGCGTGATCGAAACCGGCATCTTTTCCAGCACCAGTTCCATCACCCCGATCGACCGAAAGTGGCTCTCGCCAAAGTCGAACTGGATGTAGTTCCACATCATGATGAAGAACCGCTCCCATGCCGGGATGGCCTCTTTCACGCATTCGGGGGTATTCAGGCCGGGCTTGCCGGTAAAGCCGGGCTCGCAGACAAAGCGGGCAAAGCCGAACTGCACCTCTAGCTCAGCCAGAAAGGCCGGATCCAGACCGCGCGCGCCCACATAGTTGCTGTCGGCGCCCTGTTGCTGGGCACCAGCATCAGCCCCGCCAGAAATCGCCTGCAAACTGTCGCCACCGCCCTCGATCCGGGACAAGACCTGCTCGATCGGCCCGCCCGGCACGAATTGCGTCAGGGCAAAGTTGATCAGCATGATCCCGAACAAGGTCGGGATGATCAGCAACACTCGCCGAAGGATATAGGCGCCCATAAGCCTGTTCTGCCCGTTCTTGTCGTTAGCGCAGCAGACCCGAGGCTTTCAGAGCCGCCGCTTTTTCTGCGTTGTACCACCAGAAGTCCAACTCGCCCAGAGCATAGGGCGGCAGTGTTTCGGGATGGTCGTAAATGTCGTAATAGGCAACCGTGTGCTTGTTCTTGAACCATTGCGGCACCCAGAACCTTTCGGCCCGCAGGGCGCGGTCCAGCGCCTTGGTGGCCACCGTCAGTTCGTCCAGCGATTGCGCGCCCATCACCACATCAATCAACCGGTCGATCCCCGGCGACTTCAGCCCCATCACGTTGAACACCGACACATCCGCCGTTTCGGATCCGTAATACTGCTTCAACTCGGACCCCGAGATGTAACCCGACCGCGCATTGCCCACGATGACGTCAAAATCATAGCTGGGGTTGCGCGTGCGGCTTTCCATCTGGGCATTGTCCACCCGGGTCAGGCGGGCATCGACGCCAAGGGTTTTCAGGTTTTCGACATAGGGGTTGATCACCCGATCAAAGCTGGGGCTGTCATTCAGGAACTCGACCACCAGCGTTTCGCCCTTGGCATTGCGGCGAATGCCGTCATTGCCCACGATCCACCCGGCCTCCTCCAGCAGGGCGCTGGCGCGGCGCAGATTGCCGCGATCCAACTGGCGATCGCCCGAAACCGGGGCCATCACAGCCTCATCCGTCAGGATGTCAGCAGGCAGCAGCCCCTGATCGACCAGCGGCTGCAGAATGGCCACTTCTTCCGGGCTGGGCACACCTTCGGCCGCCAGCCAAGAGTTTTCCCAGACCGAGTTGATGCGGGCATAGATGCCGTAGAACAGCGTGGCGTTTGACCATTCAAAGTTGAACATCAGGCCAATGGCTTCGCGCACGCGCGGATCTTGAAACTTCTCGCGCCGCAGGTTGAAGACAAAGGCTTGGCCATTTGCCTTGTTGCCATCGTCAAGCTCGGCCTTGATCACCTGACCGCCAGCCACTTCGGGAAAATCATAGCCCGTCGCCCATTTGATCGAACTGGCCTCGTTGCGGAACATGTAATTCCCGGCCTTAAAACCTTCAAAGGCGGCATCATAATCGCCATAATATTCAAGGCGAATGCTGTCGAAATTGCCGCGCCCGATGTTCAGCGGATGCGTGTTGCCCCAATAGTCTGGGTTGCGCTTGTAAGACACGGATTTGCCCACATCCACGCGGTCGGGCACATATTGGCCCGTGCCCAGAAACGGCGTCAGGCTGCTTTCCTCCAGATCCAGCGCATTGGCCTGATAATGGGCCTTGGACAGCACCGGCAAGCCGCCCATATCGGCGGGCAGATCGCGGGTGGGGAACCCCGGCTTGAAGCTGAACTTGATCTGGTGGGGGCCCAGCACTTCTACCTTTTCAACCTGCGTCGCCAGAACGGTGCGAAAATCGGTCAGGCCCTTGGACAAAAAGGTTTCATAGGAAAACAGCACATCGTCAGCCGTCATCGGCGTGCCGTCGGAAAAGGTGACATCGTCGCGCAGGTTGAAAATCACCCAAGACCGGTCGGCAGGATATTCCAGCGTGGTGCACAGCAGGCAATAGGCGGCGCCGATTTCATCCGACGTGCCCTGCAGGATCGATTCATACATGATCGACGACAGGCCCGCCGCACGGCCCTTGACCGAATAGGGGTTCATGCTGTCAAAGCCGCCAAAGGCCCACTGGCTCATCTCGCCGCCTTTGGGCGCGTCGGGGTTCACATAGGGCAGATGGGTGAAATCGGCAGGCAGGCGCAACTCGCCAAAGGTCGATATGCCATGCGAAACGGTCACCCCGTCTTGGGCATGGGCCGCAGAAACGGCGGCGATCAGTCCGGCGGCCAATCCCATCCAGTGCTTTGTCATCCGGTCTTTCCCCTGTCTGTGCCGCTTTGATGCGACTTGCATCCATTTAGGGAAGTAAAGCGCGGAATGTCGATGGCTCAAGTTGCGATTGCGTGAGCAGGGCGCAACAAATGAAAAGGCCGCCCAATCGGGCGGCCATTCCGGGGCCATCTGGCCCAGATCAGTTGACGGTCGCCAGATAGGCGATCACATCGACGCGGTCTTGTGCCTTGGGCAGACCCGCGAAAGACATCTTGGTGCCGGGCGCATAGCCCTTGGGGTTGTGCAAGAAGCCGTCCAGGTTTTCCGGCGTCCATGCCTCGGCCGACATGCCGATCAGGGTATCAGAATAGCCAAAGCCCGCGACAGAGGCCTTGGCGCGGTCAACCACGCCATCCAGATGCGGCCCGGTGCCGTTCGATCCGTCCAGCTTGTGGCAGGCTTTGCACTTGGCAAACACCTTCTCGCCCGCCGCCGCATCCGCCGACGCATACAGCGTGGCGAAATCGGGGCCTTCTTCGGCGGCGGCGGTTTCTTCACCCGCGCCGGTATCAATCACATAGGCTTGCTGGATTTCGCCGTCTTCGCCGTGGCCACCGGCATGGGTGGTATACAGCGTCTCGGCGGCCCAGCCCCCCAGCATGTAAACGAGAAGCGATCCACACAGAGCGCCCGTCACCTTGGTCATCGTCATCGTGTCGAACATGTCGCGCCTTCCCTTGGCATAGGTCTGGCGTGGCTTCTAACCGCTTCCCCCGGTCGGTTTCAAGGTGTAGGACCGCGACCAATCGCCCTTTTCGCAGGGTTTTTCGCAAGACGGAGCCTTTGGATGACCGGTCGCATCGCATTTCAGGGTGAATTGGGGGCTTATTCCCATCAGGCCTGCCAGCAATCCAGACCAGAAATGGAGGCTGTGCCCTGCCAGACATTCGAAGATGTGATCGAGATGACTCGGTCAGGCGAGGTCGATCTGGGCATGCTGGCGGTGGAAAATTCCACCTATGGCCGGGTGGCCGATGTGCACAGCCTGCTTCCCAAGGCCGGGCTGCACATCGTGGACGAGGCCTTTGTGCGCGTGCATGTCAATCTGTTGGGCGTTCCCGGCGCCAGGCTAGAGGATGTGCGCGAGGCGCATGGCCATGTGGTGATCTTGCCGCAATGCGCGGGCTTTCTGAAACGCCACGGGATTCGCGGGCGCGTCAGTTCTGACAATGCCCGCGCCGCGCGGGAAGTGGCCGAAGCCGGTGACACCACCCGCGCCGCCCTTGCCAGCGAACTGGCCGCGTCGATCTATGGCCTTGATGTGCTGGCCCGCCATATCGAAGATCACAAGAACAACACCACACGCTTTCTGGTGATGTCGCGCACCGCCGATCACAGCCGCCGGTCAGATCACATGATCACCACCTTCACCTTCCGCGTCCGCAACATTCCGGCGGCGCTGTATAAGGCGCTGGGTGGCTTTGCGACCAATGGCATCAACATGACCAAGCTGGAAAGCTATATGGTGGGCGGCAGTTTCATGGCGACCGAATTCTACGCCGATATCGAAGGCCACCCCGAGGATCAGAATGTGGCCCTTGCGCTGGAAGAACTGGCGTATTTCACCAAGAACGTCACCATCCTGGGTGTCTATCCGTCTGACAGGTTGCGCGGCTGACCGCGCGCCTTAACGCCGCCGGGTCGAGGCGTAGCGCTGTTCCAATTCCAGCGCCAAGCCCGCCATCCGTTTGTTCAGGCGGTCTTGCACCTTGCCTTTGGCCAGTTTCACCGACTGCATCACCAGCCGCGCCCCCAATGTCAGGGGGCGCATCTCCAGTTTCAGGGTCAGCCTTGTGCGGTTCGGGGCAAGGCTGACGACCTCAAGCTTGCCGTCGCCTTCAAACATCCGCCCGCCGCCGGCAAAGGCCAGCCGGGTGTCAGGCTCCAGATCCGTCAGGCGCAGGGTCAGGCTGCGGTCTTTGCCGCGAAAGCGGAAATCCAGCTTCCATGCCATGCCGGGGCCGGGCGTGCGCAGATTATCGGTGCGCGCCACATCTGCCCCACGCCGCATCGCCGCGCGCTCCCACCCTTCGAAATCGGTCAGCGCCACATAGACGTAATCCAGCGGGGCCTCGATATCGGTGCGTGAAGAAAGCTGCATAAACTGCCCGTCTGTTGCTGGTCTGGATCCGGTTTTCCGGTTGTGCGCAAGGTGGGGCTAAACCAGCCGGTCTGCAAGCCAGTTCTCGATCAGAAAATGCGCAATTGCCCCCTTGCGGGCCGGTTTTATGCGCGGATGCGCCCCGGCCATGATGGTGACCATGTCCTCACGGCTGACCCAGATCGCATCTTCCAGCTCTGCCGGATCAAGGATGATCGCATCTGTCAGCGCCTCGCCATGGCAGCCGATCATCAGGCTGGCCGGAAAGGGCCAAGGCTGGCTGGCAAGATACCGCACCGGCCCGATCTTCACCCCGGTTTCCTCGAACACCTCACGGCGCACGGCCGCTTCGACCGTCTCGCCCGGCTCGACAAATCCGGCAAGGCAGGAATACATGCCCTCGGGCCAGCCGGGACTGCGCCCGATCAGCACCGCATTGCCACGCTGCACCAACATGATCACCACCGGGTCGGTGCGCGGAAAGTGATGCGCGCCGCAGGCCGGGCAAGACCGCTGCCACCCTGCCTGAACCACAACCGATGGCTGCCCACAGGCCGCGCAAAAGCCATGCGTCTTGTGCCATTGCAGCACAGCCCGCGCCGTTGCGGCCAACTCGGCCTCCCGCGGGGTCAGACGGGTCATCACCGCGCGCAATTCGCTGAACACCTGACCTTCGGGCAGCAACGGGTGTTGCTGATCCGTCGGGTCCAGAAACAGCGGCGGCTCGGGCAGAACCACATGGGCCGGTTGCCAGTTCGAAAGATCGGCGGCGAAACAGGCGGTGCCCCCGTCCATCCCCAGAAAAATCACGGGCGCCGCCGTTTCCAGCACCGGATGGCCCGCCGCAACCCAGGCCAGGGCGCCGCCCCCGGCAATCAGCGGCTTGCCGCGCCACACCGGCAACACCTTGCCCGATGCCAGCAAGCGCGCCTGCGCCACCCCGTCGCCCCGCAACTGCGCGGCCCGGTCCAACCCCGACCCGCCAAAGACCACCGTTTCCGCATGCAGCATGTTGCCACCCCTGCCCTGTTCGCTGGCTTCATGGCACGCGGCCTTGCAAACCGCAAACCCTGACCATGCCTTCTTTCGCCCCGCGAGCAGCTTTGATAGGCAGGCCGCGCAACCGCGAAAGGGCCGCCCGATGTATGACGCCATTCTGTTTGATCTGGACGGCACGCTGCTGGATACAGAAAGCCTTGCCCTGACCACCGGGGCCGCCACGTTTGCGGCCTTTGGCCATGATGATGCCTTGGCGCGGCTGCATGATCTGGTTGGTGTCGATCAACCCACCGTGGCCCGCAAGATCCGCGAATGGTATCCGCAGGTCGATCTGCCCGCATTGCAGGCCGATTGGAACCAGCGGTTTCATGATGCAATGTCCAGCGCCGTGCCGCTGAAACCCGGTGCCACCGAATTGGTGCACAGCCTTGCCACCCGGCACCGTCTGGCGCTTGTCACGTCATCCGGGCGCGCAACGGCGATGGACAAGCTGACGCGGTCGGGCCTGCTGCCCGCTTTTCACACCGTTATCGTGCGCGAGGATGTCACCCACCCGAAACCCGCGCCCGAGCCCTATCTGCTGGCCGCCACCCAGATGCAGGCCGATCCGGCGCGTTGTCTTGTGTTCGAAGACAGCGAACCGGGTGCAGAATCGGCCCATCTGGCCGGAATGCGGGTGGTGCAGGTGCCAGATATCCACCCGCCTTCGGGCAAATTCGCACATTTCATTGCATCCAACCTGCAAGATGGCGCGGCCTGGGCGGGTTTGCTGCCCTAAGCGCCATCGCGGGGCTTGCAAATCGCTTGGCCCTCGCCTATTTCACCGCGTGAGAGGTTGGCGCGGGCAGGCACCTCGCCAACCCGGTCAGGTCCGGAAGGAAGCAGCCGTAACGAGCCCCGCTTGGGTCGTTGTCCAGCCTCTCACCCTTTACCTTACCCCCGCCACCGAAACACCGCATGGCCCGCACGTCTGGGCAGAACGGCGTGCCCTGAACGAATAGTTTCAGCATGTTTCAGCATCGGGCGCAAAGCAGCGCCCTTTGGCCGCGCGCCCTTGGTCGGGGCGGTGGTTTGGGTGGCAAAACAGCCTTCCAGTGCCGGCCCTGTCGTAATGCCGCCTTGTAAATTTGCGCCAAGTTTGACACACAGGCGTCTGGAATTTGTAATGTGATGGAGTGGCTGATGATGCTGACACCGAAACGACTGGCCGCCACCCTCGCTTGTGCCGCCTCGACTGCCTTCGTGGCGCTTCCGGCCACGGCGCAAGATGGCCTGAGTGTGACGCTGGGCTTTGGCGGAACCTACGCTCCGTCGTATTTCGGGGCCGACAGCTATGGGCTTGGCCCGACTGGCAAGCTTTCGGTCAATGGCCTGTCGTTCGGGCCCCTGCAATTCGGCTCGCCCGATCCGAACGCTGAAAAGCTGGGCTTTGGTCTGCGCGGCGCGTTTCGCGTGATCGGCGACCGCAAGGCCAAAGACAACCCGGAACTGACCGGCCTGACCGATCTGAAAACCTCGGTCGAAATCGGCTTTGGCCTTGGCTATGAGGCCACCGATTGGCGCGCCTTTGCCGATCTGCGCTATGGCGTGATCGGCCATGAAAGCATGGTTGCCGAATTGGGCGCCGACTGGAAGGCCGTTTCAACGCCTGAGTTCAAACTCAGCGTCGGCCCGCGCCTTCTGTATGGTTCCAGCCGCTATACCCGCACCTATTTCGGCGTGACCGCTGCCGAAACCCTGACCAGCGGCCTTGCCACCTATACCCCCGGTGCCGGGCTTGTTTCGGCCGGAATCGAGATTGCGGCCACCTACGACCTTGGCAATGCCTGGGCGTTGGAAGGCACGATCAACTATGACCGCCTGCAAGGTGATGCCGCCGACAGCCCGATCACGGCCCTCGGCTCACGCGATCAGGGATCGGTGTCGTTGATGCTGACCCGCCGCTTTACCTTCGGCTACTAAGCGGCGCATGAATGCCCTTGCCCCCCCTTCTCCAGACCGGCCAAAGGTTGACCCGACAGGGTTGATCGCTTGCCCGGTCTGCGATGCCCTGCATCACGAGATGTCGATTCCCATGGGGGCAAAGGCGCGCTGCATCCGGTGCCATTCGGTGCTGATGGCGCCGCGCAAAGGCGCGATGACCCAGATCGTGATGCTGGCAGCCACGTCGTCGGTGCTGATGGTGGCGGCGGTGTTCTTTCCGTTCCTTGACCTGACGGCCGCAGGCATGGCCACGCACAGCTCGCTTTATGATGCGGTGATGGCCTTTTCCAGCGGTCTGCTGTTGCCCCTGTCTTTTGCCACGGCAGCGCTGATCGTGCTGCTGCCGTTCTTGCGCTTTCTGGCCATCATCTATGCGCTTGCGCCGATGGCACTTGGCCACCACCGCGCCCGCTATGCCGTGCCTGCCTTTCGCTTTGCCCAAAACCTGAAACCCTGGGCCATGGCCGAGATTTTCATCGTTGGCGTTGCGGTGGCCCTGGTCAAGGTGGCCGGCCTTGCGACCATCACCTTTGGGCCTGCCTTTTGGGCCTTTGTGGCGCTGGTTCTGGTAAACACGCTTAAAGATACAATGATGTGCGAGTTGACGATATGGAAAACGCTCGAAGAACGGGCCTGATCCTTACCGCGCAACGCGCAGGTCTGATCGGTTGCTCTGGCTGTGGGCGGGTTCACGACCGTCCGGTTTCGCATTGCCTGCGCTGTGCGCGGCCGCTGCATGCCCGCAAACCGAACAGCCTTCAGAATGTCTGGGCCTGGCTGGTGGCGGGCTTGCTGGCCTATATTCCGGCAAACCTGTATCCGATGCTGATCACCCAGAATTTCGGCAAGGAATACCAAAGCACGATCATCGGCGGCGTGATCGAGTTGATGGGCCATGGCTCTTATGCCGTGGCGCTGATCGTGTTCTTTGCCTCGGTCGTGATCCCGATCGGCAAGTTTCTGGCCATTGCCTATCTGGCCATCTCGATCCAGTCCGCGGTGGTGATCCGCGGGCATGGCCGCCAACATCTTTACGAAGTGGTCGAATTCGTCGGCCGCTGGTCGATGATCGACGTCTTTGTTGTGGCCATTCTGGCCGCACTCGTGCAATTCGACTTCGCAGCCACCATCAATCCCGGGATTGCGGCTGTCAGCTTTGCGCTTTCGGTGGCCTTTACCATGCTGTCGGCCCAAAGCTTCGATCCGAAAATGATCTGGGACGCATATGAGGCAGACGATACATGACTTCCGCCCCTGAACCCGCAGAAATGGACATCGTCACCCCCGGTCGCTCGGGCTGGCGCAACCTGTCATTCGTCTGGCTGGTGCCGATCCTGGCGCTGATCGTATCGCTGGGTGTGGCCTGGAAAACCTATTCCGAGCGCGGGGGGCTGATCGAGATCACCTTTACCACCGCCGCCGGGGTGACACCGGGTGAAACCACGATCCGCTTTCGCGAAGTGGTGATCGGCACCGTGGAAACCGTCGGCTTTACCGATGATCTGACGCAGGTTGTCGTTCATGCCCGGATTGATCAGGAAATTCTGCCCTTTCTCGATGCCGAAGCCCAGTTCTGGGTTGTGACCCCACAGGTCACCACACGCGGCATCTCGGGCCTGTCCACCGTTCTGTCCGGCGTCTATATCGAGGCCGCATGGGATGCGACATCCACCGGGGCACTGACACGCTTTACCGGTCTGGAAACGCCACCACTGGTCCAAGCGGGCCGTGCGGGCAAGCGCATCACCCTGCGCACAACGCCGGGCGTTGGCGTCAGCGAAGGTGGCCCGGTGCTGTATCGCGGGCTTGAGGTCGGGCGACTGGAAAAGCCACGCCTTGCCGAAGATGACAAGACCGTGGTCGTCGATGCCTTTATCGAGGCCCCGCATGACGAGCGTTTGAACAGCGCCTCGCGCTTTTGGGATACATCAGGGTTTTCGGTCAGCTTTGGGGCCAGCGGCTTTGCGCTGAATGTCGACTCGATCTCATCGCTGATCGCGGGCGGGGTGGCGTTTGACAACATCTACGAAGGCGGCAACAGCGTCGAGGCGGGCTATGTCTATGACATTTTCTATGACGAGGCTGAAGCCCGTGCCAGCGTCTTTGCCCCCACCCTTGGCACCGCCATCACCGTTTCGGTTGCCTTTACCGAATCGATCAGTGGCCTGACCGCCGGGGCACCGGTGCAATTGGGCGGCCTGAACGTGGGCGAAGTGACCGCGATTGCCGCGCGCATCGTCGAAACCGCCGATGGCCCCGAAGTGCGCCTGATCGCCAATCTGGGGCTTGATCCGCAAAAGCTGGGCCTTGGGGCCGAGGCTGGCGCAGACGAGGTGTTCAATTTCCTTGACCGTCAAGTGGCCGAGGGCCTGCGGGCCCGGCTGGGCACGTCGGGCCTGTTCTCATCGTCTCTGATCGTCGAACTGGTCAATCTGCCCGACCAACCGAAACTGGCCTTCAACCGAAACGAAGAGCCCTTCCCCACGGTGCCGGCCGTCACCTCTGACCTGCCCGATTTCACCTCGACCGTCGAAGGCGTGCTGGAACGGATCAACCGCTTGCCGGTGGAAGACACGCTGAATCAGGCGATCCGCACCATGGCATCGGTTGAAACCTTGCTCAGCAATCAGGATCTGTTGGCCATGCCGGGCGAGGCAACGGGCCTGATCTCGGATGCCCGCAGCCTGATGGCGGATGAAGATATCCAGGCCCTGCCGGGCGAATTGCGCGGGGCCGTGGCCGATTTGCGCAGCGTCGTCAGCGAACTGCGCGAACAAGGCACGATTGATGCCCTCAGCGCCTCGATCAAAAAGCTGGATGATACGTTGGCCAATGTCAGCACCGCCTCGGAAGACTTCCCCAAGCTGATGCAAGACCTGCGCGATCTGGCCGCCAAGGCCAATTCGCTGGAGGCCGAGCAACTGCTGGCCTCGGCCACCAAGGTTCTGAACAGCGTTGATGGCCTGATCGGCACCGAAGAGGCCAAGAAACTGCCCCCGGCCCTGACCGGCGCGCTGGACGAAGTGCGCTTGATGCTGTCGGAACTGCGCGATGGTGGCGTGGTCGAAAACGTGAATGCCACCATGGAATCGGCCCGCAAGGCCGCCGGTGCGGTCGAAACCGCCACCGCCGACCTGCCCTCGGTCATCGACCGGCTGGATTCGGTTCTGGCCCGTGCTGACGGCCTTGTTGCGGCCTATGGGGCCCGGTCAGACTTCAACTCTGAAACCCTGTCGATGCTGCGCGAAGTGCGTGCCGCCGCCAAGATGGTGGGCCAACTGGCCCGCACCATCGAACGCAATCCAAATTCCCTTATCATGGGACGCTAAAATGAAATCTGCTGCCTTCACACTCTGCCTCGTGTCCCTGCTTGCCGCCTGCGGTGGGAATGAGGATCTTTATCTGATCGGAACCAACACCAGCGCGGGCGAAACCCGCGTCAGCACCCGCTCGATCGAGGTCAAGGAAGTCACCCTTCCGGCCTATGCCGCCGCATCCGAGATCGCGTATCAAACCCCCGAAGGCGCGCTGAAAACGGCCAAGGGTGTGCTATGGGCCGAAGAACCGCGTGCGGCCGTCACGCGGATCATCGCTGAACGGCTGGATACCGGAACCACCGCCAATGCCGCCGCCGAACCCTGGCCGCTGCTGGATGGCCCCGACACCACGGTCACTGTCCGCATCGACCGCATGGTTGCCCGCGCCGATGGGCAATTTGAGCTTTCGGGCCAGTTCGCCACCTCGTCCTTCAACGGGCGGGATCGCCTGCGCCGCTTCAGCATCTTGCAGCCTCTGGCCGACAGCAGCCCTGCCACCATCGCCACCGCAACCGGCGCGGCTCTGGCCGAGCTTTCGGGCCAGATCGCCACCGCACTGCGCTGATCGCCCACCTGAAACGGCAGGCTGGGCCTTACGCCTGGCCTGCTGCCACCTGCTCTTTGCGCCGCAGTGTGATCAGACGGCTGCCTGCCGCAAAGGTCTTGGTATCCTCATTGGGGAATGACAGAACGCCCGCGCGCGAAATCCGGGCAAAGACCTGTGCATCGGGGTTTTTCTCGCGCCACTGGTCGAACCCGAATTCCTCGGTCAGCTTGGTAATGCCAAACACCCAGCCTTCAACCATCAGCTGTTCCAGCGCAGCAAAACTGCGCCCCTGACCAATCCGCTGCGCCCCCAATTGGGTGCGGATCGCATGGCGGGCCTCTTTGTCGCGGGCACGTTCAAGCTGCCAGACATTGTCGCGGCCAAATTCCGGCGCAAGATCGGTGGTCACCAGCGTGTTATAGGCATCATTGTCCGTCATCGCGACGATCACCCGATAGGTCAGAAACTCGACCGAGTTTTCTGCCGCCTCGGCCAGAATATCCCCGTAATAGGTCGGCAAACCCGCACTGCGCGCCCGCACCAGATGCTGATGGTTAGGATCGGTGATCAGCACCGGAATTTCCGCCTTTTTCAGCACTTCGGCAAAAGCGGTCGAGGCGCGCGAGCCCCCCACCAACAAAACCCCCGGCGCATCGCCCCCGGCAAGGCCCAGCATCCGGGCAATCGGCGTCAGCGTAAAGCCGTGCAACACCACCGTCACCGCCACCAGAACAAAGGCCAGCGGCCCGACCAACGCGCCATCCTGCACGCCCAACTCCTCAAGCCGCTGCCCGAACAGCCCCGCCACCGCGACCAGCACCACCCCACGCGGCCCGGTAAAGGCAATCAGCAGCCGTTCATTGCGCGGAATAGAGGTGCCAATCAGCGACACCAGCACCGTCAGCGGGCGTGCCACCAGCACAACCAGCGCCACAAAGATCACCGCCCGCCAGGTCAACTGCCCCAAGGCGCCAAAATCCAACGAGGCCGCCAGCAGGATGAACACACCCGACACCAGCAGCACCGTGGCATGTTCCTTGAACCGGCGCAGTTCCTCATACGAGGGCAGGTCCGCATTCGCGATCACAAGGCCCATCACCGTCACGGCCAGCAACCCGCTTTCGTGCAGCACTGTATCCGACAGCGCAAAGGCCACCAACACCGCCGCAAACAGCACCGGCACTTTCATATATTCGGGAATCCGGCCCTCGCGGAACAGCTTGACCACACCGATCCCGGCCCCAAACCCCAGCAGCCCGGCAAAGCCCATCCGCCACAGCAGATCAAAGGCCCCGCCCGTTTCAAGGCCGGAATGGCCCAGCACCACATAGAACGCGGCCACTGCCGCCATGGCGCCAATCGGGTCGTTCACAATCGCTTCCCATTGCAGCAGCGCCGCGGGGCGCTTTTGCAACCGCGCCTGCCGCAGCAGGGGCGCAATCACCGTGGGCCCGGTGACGATCATGATGCCCCCGAAAACGGCGCTCGCCTCCCAGCCCAGACCTGCCCCAAAATGCAGCGCCAACGCCGACAGCAACCAGCCCAAGGGCGCGCCGATGATCACCAGCCGCCAGACCCCGGCCTTGGCATCGCCCAATTCATGCAGGTTCAGCGTCAACCCGCCCTCAAACAGAATGATCGCCACAGCCAGCCCGATCAGGGGCGACAACATCGGGCCGAACTCGGCAGCGGGCTGCAACAGGCCGAAAACCGGCCCCACCAGAATACCCGCCACCAGCATCAGCACGATGGCGGGCAGTTGCAACCGCCAGGCCAGCCATTGCGACCCCACGCCCAACAGCCCCACGGCCGCCACGGCAGGGATCAACCCGATTGTTCCTGCGGCTGTTTCCAACGCCATTTCGTCACCTGTGTTGCACGCTTCTGCCCTGCGACATACCAGCCCACACCCACGCTGGCAAACACCCCCTTTACGCAAGATCGCGCCTCCGCCGCCACAAGCCAAGGTTGCCCCGCTGCCGCCCAAAGGCTATCAACGGCGCAAAGCATGACATGAGGCTCTGATGACCCCTGTTCCCAAACCTGTCGTCCTGTGCATCCTTGACGGCTGGGGCATTGGCCCAACCGCCGATTACAACGCCCCCGCCTTGGCCCAGACCCCGAATTTCGATGCGCTGATGGCCACTTGCCCCCATGCTACCCTGACCACCTTTGGCCCCGACGTGGGCCTGCCCAAGGGCCAGATGGGCAATTCCGAGGTGGGCCACACCAATATCGGCGCAGGCCGTGTGGTGGCGATGGATCTGGGGGCCATCGATCTTGCGATCGAAGATGGCAGCTTTGCCACCAATGACGCGCTTTTAGCCTTTGTCGCTGCGGTCAAGGCCAAGGGGGGCACGGCGCATCTGATGGGCGTGATTTCCGATGGCGGGGTGCACGGGCATATCAGCCACATCATTGCCGCCTGCAAGGCGATCACGGCCCAGGGCGTTCCGGTGGCCCTGCATGCCATCACCGACGGGCGCGATGTGGCCCCGTCCTCGGCAGCCGGCTTCGTGCAGGCGCTGACCAAGGCCCTGCCCGATGGTGCCCGCGTGGCCAGCCTGATCGGCCGCTATTGGGCGATGGACCGTGACAACCGCTGGGAACGGGTCAGCCGTGCCTATGACGCCATGATCAACGCCAAGGGCGCCCGCGCCGACAGCCCCGAACAGGCTGTGGCCGACAATTACGCGGCTGGCAAAACCGACGAATTCATCGAACCCACCGTGATCGGCGGCTATGCGGGGGCGCGCGATGGTGACGGGCTGTTCTGCCTGAATTTCCGCGCCGACCGCGCGCGCGAAATCCTTGCCGCCATAGGTGCGCCCGATTTTGCCGAATTTGACACCGGCCCACGCCCCAAATGGTCGGCCCTGCTGGGTATGGTCGAATATTCCGATGCCCATAACGGCTATATGGCCACCGCCTTCCCCAAGCGCAGCATCGTCAACGGGCTGGGCGAATGGGTGGCCAAACATGGCCGCAGCCAGTTTCGTCTGGCCGAAACGGAAAAATACCCCCATGTCACCTTTTTCCTGAATGGCGGACGCGAGGTGGCCTTTGACGGCGAAGACCGCTTCATGCCGCAATCGCCCAAGGTGGCGACCTATGATCTGCAACCCGAAATGTCGGAACCCGAGGTGGCCGACCAACTGGTTCAGGCCATCGAGCGCGGCTATGATCTGATCGTGGTCAACTTTGCCAATCCCGACATGGTCGGGCATACCGGCGATCTTCAGGCCGCCATCAAGGCCTGTGAGGCTGTGGATGATGGCCTTGGCCGCGCCATCGCCGCGCTGAAACAGGCCGGGGGGGCGATGATCGTCACCGCAGACCATGGCAATTGCGAACAGATGTGGGATCCGGTGACCAACGGCCCGCACACCGCCCATACCGTCAACCCGGTGCCGGTGATCCTGTTTGGCGGCCCCCAGGGTGCAGGTCTGCGCGCGGGCGGGCGTCTGGCCGATCTTGCCCCCACCTTGCTTGATCTGATGGGCCTGCCGCAACCGGCCGAAATGACCGGGGTTTCGCTGCTGAAATGATGCGCGCCGCCGCCCTTGCCCTGTTTTGCCTTGGCCCGCTGGCGGCCCAGGCGCAAAGCGTGACAGATCAGGCCGAACAGGCCGCCGCAGATCTGCAACAGGCGGTGACCGAACTGCAAAGCGCCGAAAACGCCCGCGACCGTGTTGCGGCCCTGACGCAGACCATCCGCGCCTATGAAGACGGCCTTGCCGCCTTGCGCGAAGCCCTGCGTCAGGCCCATCTGCGCGAAGCCACGCTGGATCTGCAATTTCAGGCCAAGCGCGACAAGGTGGCCCAGCTTCTGGGCGTGCTCAGCCAACTTGAATCGCGCCCCGGCCCCTTGCTCTTGCTGCACCCTTCGGGGCCCTTGGGCACGGTGCGGTCGGCCATGATGCTGGCCGATGTCACCCCCGCCCTTCAGGCCGAGGCCAACCAGTTGCGCGCCGAACTGACCGAGCTGCAAGAGCTGCGCACCCTGCAACAGGCGGCGGGCGAAACGCTGGCCGCGGGCCTTGCCACGGCACAACAGGCACGCACCGCCCTTAGTCAGGCGATTTCCGATCGCACGCAGCTGCCCAAACGCTTTACCGAAGATCCCGAAACGCTGCGCGGCCTGCTGGAAAGCGCCGATACGCTGCAAGCCTTTGCCGCGGGCCTCACGCTGGATGATTACCAGCCGCAAGAATTTCTGGATGCCAAGGGTGCCTTGCCCCTGCCCGTGCTGGCCACCTTGCTGCGCCGCCCGGATGAGGCCGATGCCGCCGGCGTCCGCCGCCCCGGTGTCACGCTGGCCACACGGCCGCGGGCCCTTGTCACCACCCCCTGGCCCGCCACCCTGCGCTATCTTGGCCCGCTGCTTGACTACGGAAATGTGATCGTGCTTGAACCCGGCGGGGGCTATCTTCTGATCCTCGCAGGGCTAGACATTGTCTATGGCGAAGTGGGCGAAGTGCTGGCAGCCGGGGCACCACTGGGGCTGATGGGCGGCGGCGAACCCGGCGTGGCCGACTTTCTGGCCAGTGCGCAAGAAGGTGGTGGCGTGACGGGCACAGAAACGCTTTATATGGAACTCAGAAAGGGTGCAGACCCGGTTGACCCAACCGAATGGTTCGCAGACCTCAGGGAATAGGACGACGGAATGAAGAAAGTCGCAATGGCCGTCTTGGGCGGCACCATAGCAGGCGCTTTGCTGACCACACAGGTCGCAGGCCCGCTGATCGCGCAAGAAAACGCCCGCAACGCCAATGTCTATGAACAGCTTGACCTGTTCGGCGACATTTTTGAACGCGTCCGCGCCCAATATGTCGAGGAAGTGGACAGCGAAAAGCTGATCGAAGCCGCGATCAACGGCATGCTCACCTCGCTTGACCCGCATTCGAATTACCTGGCCGCAGATGATTTCAGCGACATGCGCGTGCAGACGCGGGGCGAATTCGGCGGCCTTGGCATCGAGGTGACGCAGGAAGAGGGCTTTATCAAGGTCGTCTCGCCCATGGATGACACCCCGGCAGATGAGGCCGGGATCGAAGCCGGCGATTTCATCACCCATGTCGATGGCGAATCCGTCCTTGGCCTGACGCTGGACGCCGCTGTGGACAAGATGCGTGGCCCCGTCGGTTCAGAAATCATCATCACCGTGGTGCGCGAAGGCGTCGCCGATCCGTTTGACGTGTCGATCATCCGCGACACGATCAAGCTGACGGCAGTGCGCTCTCGGGCCGTGGGCAAGACCGTGGTGCTGCGGATCACCACTTTCAACGACCAGACCTACAGCGGGCTGGAAGAAAACCTGAAGAAAGAGGTCGAGGCGCTTGGCGGTATCGACAATGTCGATGGCTTTGTCGTCGATCTGCGCAACAACCCCGGCGGGCTGCTGACGCAGGCGATCAAGGTGTCGGATGCTTTCCTTGAAACCGGCGAGATCGTTTCAACGCGGGGCCGCGGCGCCAATGACGGCGAACGCACCAATGCCACGCCGGGCGACCTGACCCAGGGCAAACCGATCGTGGTGCTGGTCAATGGCGGCTCGGCCTCGGCCTCGGAAATCGTGTCGGGCGCGCTGCAAGACCATCGCCGGGCCATCGTTGTCGGCACCAAGACCTTTGGCAAAGGCTCGGTCCAGACCATCATCCCGCTGCGCGGCGATGGCGCCATGCGCCTGACCACCGCGCGCTATTACACCCCTTCGGGCCGGTCGATTCAGGCCCTTGGCGTGATGCCCGATATCGTGGTGAACCAACCGCCGCGCGACCCCAATGCCGAAGCCAAGCCCGAGGATGAAACCAGCGCCGCGCGCCGCCAGACCTCGGAAGCCGATCTGCGCGGGGTGCTGTCGAACGACTCGATGACCGAGGATGAGCGCAAGCTTCTGGAAGAAGAACGCGCCCGCGCCGAGGAAACCGCCAAGCTGCGCGACGAGGATTACCAACTCGCCTATGCGGTTGATATCATTCACGGCCTTGCGGTCGTGGCCGTGAAACCCTGATCAGGACAGGGGCCGGGCGCAAGCCCGGCCCTACCACCTTAGCCATGACCATCGACCCCAACACCCTGCCCTACCGCCCCTGCGTCGGCGTGATGCTGATCAATGCCACCGGCCAGATCTGGGCCGGTCAACGCATCGACAGCCCCAGCCCAGCCTGGCAGATGCCGCAAGGCGGCATTGACGACGGTGAAAAACCACGCGACGCCGCCTATCGCGAATTGTGGGAAGAAACCGGCGTCACCCGCGATCTGGTAGAGTTCATCGGCAAGACCCATGGCTGGGTCACCTATGATCTGCCGCCCGATCTGCTGGGCAAGGTCTGGAAGGGCAAATATCGCGGGCAAAGGCAGAAATGGTTTCTGTTCCGCTATCTGGGCCGCGATGACCAGATCATCATTCAACGCGAACACCCCGAATTTTCCGCGTGGAAATGGATTGGCCGCGAGGAGATGATCGCCTCGATCGTGCCTTTCAAACGCGCGGTCTATGAAGAGGTGGTCACCGCCTTTCGCGCCCATCTGGCACCGTAAGGCGCAGCCCAACCCAAGGTCAGGGGGCGCTGCCCCCTGTCGCGGGTTTCTGCGAAACCCGCTGACCCCCGGAGTATTTTGGCCAAGATGAAGGGCAAGCCGTCAGATCGGTTGCCCCCGCAGCAGTTTGGGCAGATCCCCGCTGAGGCCCGCCGCCTGGCGCATGAAGCCGCGCCGCAGGCCCGGAAGGGAAGAGACGAGGCCCATGCCCAGATCTCGCCCCAGCCGTAGCAGGGGATTATCGTTCGAGAACAGGCGGTTGACCGTATCCATGCCCAGCGCAAGTGCGGTGGCATCAAACCGGCGCCAGCGTTGATAGCGTTCCAGCACATCGATCGCCCCGAGATCTTCACCCCGCCGCATCGCCTCGATCAGCACTTCGGCCAGCGCGCCGACATCGCGCAGGCCGAGGTTCAGCCCCTGCCCCGCAATCGGATGCACCCCATGCGCGGCATCGCCCACCAAAGCCACCCGCGGGGCCACGAAACGCTCGGCCAGGGACAGGCTGAGCGGATAGGTGAACCTTATGCCCGCAAGCTTGATCTGGCCCAGAAAATCCCCAAAGCGCGGGCGCAGCGCGGCCAGATAGGCCGCATCGTCCAGCGCCTGAATGGCCGTGGCCGCAGCGGTGCTTTCGCTCCAGACGATCGAGGAATGATGGCCGCCCGGCAGCGGCAGAATGGCCAGCGGGCCCGAGGGCATGAAGAATTGCTGCGCCGTGCCCTCGTGATCTTTTTCATGCCAGACCGCCGTGACCAAAGCGGTTTGGTCATAGCCCCAGCCCTGCCGACGGATGCCCGCGCGGGCCGCCACGCCCGAGCCGCGGCCGTCGCAGCCGACCAGCAGCCCCGCCGTCAGCACCCGGCCCGAGGCCAGCGTGACGCTGACGCCTGTTGGCGCCGGCTGTTGGGCCACCACAGTCTCGCCCGAGATCAGCGTAATGCCGGGTGTCGTCTGCATCGCCTGCAGGAAGGCACGGTAGAGATGCCGGTCTTCCAGCATGAACCCCATCGGGCCTTCTTCGATCTCGGCGCTGTCGAAATGCAGAAACAGCGGCGAGGCCCCCTGCCCGGCATGGCCGTCGCTGGCCTTGATCTGGCGCATCGGCTGCACCTTGTCGGCCAGGCTGTCCCAAAGGCCGATCATCGTCAGCAGCCGTTTCGACGCCAGCGCCAGCGCATAGGCGCGGCCATCAAAGCCCGCTTCGGCCCGCGCCGGGGCGGGGCGGGCATCGACCACGATCACCCGCAGCCCCCCTTGCGCCAGGGCCAGGGCCAAGGCGGGGCCGTTCAACCCCCCGCCTGCGATCAGAATATCTGCATCATGTTCCATGGCGCCGAATATGGCGCAACGGGCGGGATTGTCCATGCGCTGCGGTGCCGCTACCGTTGCCCGAACCACGGAGAGCATGGCATGTCAAAAACCTGGGCGAACATGACGGCAGCGCAATTGGGGGCCGAGATCGGCGCCGGGCGGATCAACCCGGTCACCTTGTGCGAAATGCAGCTGGATGCGATTGACAGCCACCCGCTGCGCGACCGCATCTATGCCCGCGTCATGCCCAACCGCAGCCGGGCCGAGGCGATGGCCGCCGCCGCGCGCGCCAAGGCGGGCCTGCGCCGCAGCCCGCTGGATGGGGTGCCGATCAGCTGGAAGGACAATATCGACACCGCCGGTCGGCAGACCGAGGCCGGGTCAGCCCTGTTGCAGGGGCGCATTCCCACGGCAGATGCGGCGGTGCTGCGGCAGGCCACGTTGCAAGGCACTGTCTGCCTTGGCAAGACGCATATGTCGGAACTGGCGTTTTCCGGGTTGGGGCTGAACCCCGTGACGGCCACGCCGCCCTGTATCAATGATGATGATGCGGTGGCGGGCGGATCATCTTCGGGGGCGGCGGCGTCGGTTGCGCATGGATTGGCCCCGGCCGCCATTGGCACCGATACCGGCGGGTCGATCCGCATTCCGGCCGCATGGAACGATCTGGTCGGCCTGAAGCCTGCGCTGAACCGTCTGCCCACCACCGGCATCGTGCCGCTGTGCGAGATGTTCGATTGCGTCGGCCCTTTGGCCCATACCGTGGAAGACTGCGCCTTGCTGTTTGCCGCCTTGCAGGGCAGCAGCGCCCCCGATCTGCGCGGGGCCAGCCTGTCGGGGGCGCGGCTGTTGGTGCTGGACACCGTGGCCTTTGACGACATCCGCGACCGCCCGGCCAATGGCTTTGACGATGCCGTCAGCCGCCTGTCGCGCGCCGGGGCGCAGATCAGCCGCGCGCCCTTTGCCCCCCTGACCGAGGCCATGGCGCTGACCGGAACCGTTTTCACCGCCGAGGCCTATGGCATCTGGCGCAATACGATCGAGGCCGCACCCGACAAGATGTTCCCCCGCATTCTCGAACGCTTTCGCGCAGGGGCCGAGGTCATGGCCGCCGATTACGTCGCCGCATGGCGCAGGCTGGCCCAGATCCGCGCCGAATGGGCGGCGCAGATGGCCGCCTTTGATGCCGTTCTGGTGCCCACGTCGCCGATCCTGCCCCCCCATGCCGACCGGCTGATGAATGACCCGGCCTATTATGTCACCGAAAACCTGCTGGCCCTGCGCAACACCCGCATCGGCAATCTGATGGATCAATGCGCCATCACCCTGCCAACCATGCAGCCCTCGTGCGGGATCTCGTTGATGGCACCGCCCCGCGCCGAAGAGCGCCTGCTGCGGCTGGCTGCGGCGGCCGAACGTGCCCTGCATTAGCGCCGCACAGCGCCTTCGGGACGAAAAAGACACAATCCCTTGGGCCCAACCCCTCGGGATCAACCGTTTTTCTGGACCTTACGCCCCCCTGTCGCTAATCTGATGGGAAACGGGGCGCAATGACCCCGAAACACGAGGCAGTCATGGCATTTCCTGAGCGGTTTTCGAACCTGCCAGAATACGCATTTCCGCGCTTGCGGACCCTTCTTGACGCGCATGCCCCCGGCGATGCGCCCATTGCCATGACCATTGGCGAGCCGCGCCATGCCATGCCCGATTTCGTCGGCCCCATCCTTGCCGAAAATCTGGCGGGCTTTGGCATTTACCCGCCCAATGACGGCACGCCCGAATTGCTGGGGGCCATCGGCACCTGGCTGCACCGCCGCTACGGCGTGGCGCTTGGCCCGGATCGGCTGATGGTGCTGAATGGCACCCGCGAAGGCCTGTTCAACGCGGCCATCGCGCTTGCGCCCGAAACCAAACGCGGCAAACAGCCCGTCATCCTGATGCCCAACCCGTTCTATCAGGTCTATGCCGTGGCCGCGCTGACGGTGGGGGCCCAGCCCGTTTATGTGCCAGCCACCGCCGAAACCGGCTATCTGCCCGATTACGAAGCGCTGCCGCCCGACCTGCTGGACCGGGTGACGGTGGCCTATCTCTGCTCTCCGGCCAATCCGCAGGGCGCGATTGCCCCCGCCGATTACCTGGCCCGGCTGATGGCCCTGGCCGAAAAGCATGATTTCCGCATCTTTGCCGATGAATGCTATTCCGAAATCTGGCGCGATGCCCCGCCGCCGGGGGCACTGCAAGTGGCCGATGCCACCCAGACCGACCCCGAGCGTGTGGCCGTCTTTCATTCGCTGTCCAAGCGGTCAAACCTGCCCGGCCTGCGGTCAGGCTTTGTTGCCACCGGCGCGGCCAGCATGGCCCGCATCCGCCAGTTGCGCGCCTTTGCCGGTGCGCCCCTGCCGCTGCCCATCCAGCGCGTGTCGCAAGCGGCGTGGGAAGATGAAACCCATGTCACCGCCTCGCGCGCGCTGTATCAGGCAAAGTTCCGCATCGCCGATCAGGTGTTTGCGGGCCTGCACAACCGCGTCGCGCCCGAGGGTGGCTTTTTCCTGTGGCTGCCCGTGCCCGGCGGCGACGGAGAGGCCGCAGCCCTGACCCTGTGGCGCGAAACCGGGGTGCGGGTGCTGCCGGGGGCCTATCTGTCGCGTGATACGGCCACGGGCAATCCGGGCAAGGCTTACATCCGGGTGGCGCTTGTCGCCCCCGAAGACGAAACACACCGCGGGCTGATCAGGCTGCGCGATTGTCTCTACGGTTGAGGTAAGGTCATGGCTTCCATCCACGCCCGTCAGCGCGACCCGCTTTTGGATCAGAACACCCAAGCCATGCTGGAAAAGCGCGGCAAAGAGCTTTTGGGCATTGCCCTTCTGGCCCTTGCGCTTGCCTTTGCCCTGATGTTGGGCAGCTATTCCCCCGAAGATCCGGGCTGGATGGTCGCCAACGAAGAACCGGCGCAAAACCTGCTGGGCCGCTTTGGCGCGGCACTGTCTTCCACGCTGATTATCATCGGCGGCAAGGGCGCGTGGATGATCCCGGTCATCCTTGCGGTCTGGGGCCTGCGCTTTGTCACCCATCGCGGGGCCGACCGCGCGATGGGGCGCATCGTCTTTGCCGTCATCGCAGTGGCCGTTGCCTCGATCTTCGCCTCAACCCTGGTTCCGGGGGCCGACTGGCCACATGCCTTTGGCCTTGGCGGGTTGTTCGGCGACACAATCCTTGGCGCCCTTCTGGGCATGGCCCCGGTCAGTGCGGGCATCGGCCTGAACCTGTTTTCCATGCTGCTGGGCCTGCTGTTGGCCGTGATGGGCTTTTGGGTCACGGGCTTTACCATCGTCGAACTGGGGGGCCTTGCCCGCTTTTTGCTGAACGGTGCGATTTTTGCCTATGATTCCTGTCTGGTGATGATGGGCAAAGGCACCGCCCAGGCCGCCCAGGCGATGGAAGCCCGCCGCACCGCCCGCGCCGAGGCCGCCACCCAGCGCGATGCCCAGCGCAGCCAGGACTGGCAGCCCGAGGCCATGGCACCCGCCGCCGCACCTGCCGCCGCCGCCCGTGGCGGGGCCCGCGTGCAACGCGCGCCAGACGCGTCCGACGCGCCCACCACATGGGGCCGCCCCGCCGCGCTTGCCGGCCCGCTGCGCGCCGATCCGCGCTATCCCGAACCCATGGCCGAGGCCGCCCATTACGCCCCCCCGCGTGAACGCGCTGGCCTGCTGTCGCGGATGCCGCAACTGATGCGCCGCGTGGCCGATCCGGTGCCCGAACCGGAACTGGTCGAACCCGCAACGCTGACGCATTTTGATGCCGAACCGCCCAGCGATGACCGCATCAAGGCCCGCATCTCGGATGCCATCCGCAACCGCGTGCGCCAGCCGATTGCCACCAGCAACCCGATCACCGCCGCCGTTCAGGCCCGCCGCGAACCGCCCGTGGCCCGCAATGCCCAGCGCAGCCTGACCCAGCGCCTGCGCGGCCCCCAGCCGCTGATCGCCAACACCCGCCGCGCCACACCGGCAATCGCGCCCGATGGCCTGCCCGCCGAACCGCCGCTGACCTCGGCCCATGTGCCACCGCAGCCTGCCGCCCGCAGCCCCCTGCCACCACCGCCGCCGTTGCCCACCGAAACGGCACAGCCTTGGCCAGACCACGGCAACCTGTTCGCCCCGTCAGACGACATCGACCACGATGCGCTGTTCGAAACCCCGCTTGATGCCTATGAGGCCGATGCCGATTGGCTGCGCGACACCGCGCCCGCACCGCAACAGGATTTCGACACCGATTTTGATACCGATTTCGACAGCGACGCAGACCTGCATCCCGCCCCCCCTGCCCCACCGCTTGCCGCCCCTTCGGCCCCGTTGCGCGTGGCCCCGGTGATCGAAAGCCGCAAGGGCGTGGTCCAGCACGCCCCGAAAAAACCGCTTACCCCCTCACGTCAGGCCGTGTCCGAGGCCCAGCCCCGCCTGCGCTTTGAAGATCAGGTGTCTCAGGATTACGAACTGCCGCCGCTCTCGCTGCTCGCCTCTCCGTCCACCATCATCCGCCATCAATTGTCGGACGAGGCGCTGGAAGAAAACGCCCGCATGCTGGAATCGGTGCTGGATGATTACGGCGTCAAGGGCGAGATCGTCTCTGTCCGCCCCGGCCCCGTCGTCACCATGTATGAACTGGAACCCGCCCCCGGCCTGAAAGCCAGCCGCGTGATCGGCCTTGCCGATGACATCGCCCGCTCGATGTCGGCCCTCTCTGCCCGCGTCTCGACCGTGCCGGGCCGCAGCGTCATCGGCATCGAACTGCCCAATGCCACCCGCGAAAAGGTGGTGCTGCGTGAAATCCTTGCTGCCCGTGACTTCGGCGACAGCAACATGCGCCTGCCCCTTGCGCTTGGCAAAGACATCGGCGGCGACGCCATTGTGGCCAACCTTGCCAAGATGCCCCACCTTCTGATCGCAGGCACCACCGGCTCGGGCAAATCGGTCGCCATCAACACCATGATCCTGTCGCTCCTCTACAAACTGACGCCCGAGGAATGCCGCCTGATCATGATCGACCCGAAAATGCTGGAACTGTCGGTCTATGACGGCATCCCGCATCTCCTCTCGCCCGTCGTGACCGACCCGAAAAAGGCCGTCGTCGCGCTGAAATGGGTGGTGGGCGAGATGGAGGAACGCTACCGCAAGATGTCCAAGATGGGCGTGCGCAACATCGAAGGCTATAACGGCCGCGTGCGCGAGGCCCTTGCCAAAGGCGAATTGTTCAAGCGCACCATCCAGACCGGCTTTGACGAAGACACCGGCGAACCCGTCTTTGAAACCGAAGAATTCGCGCCGCAGGTCTTCCCCTATATCGTTGTCATTGTTGACGAAATGGCCGACTTGATGATGGTGGCCGGCAAGGAAATCGAGGCCTGCATCCAGCGCCTTGCCCAGATGGCTCGCGCCAGCGGCATCCACCTGATCATGGCCACCCAGCGCCCCTCGGTCGATGTCATCACCGGCACGATCAAGGCCAACTTCCCCACCCGGATCTCGTTCCAGGTGACCTCCAAGATCGACAGCCGCACCATCTTGGGCGAACAGGGGGCCGAACAGCTCTTGGGTATGGGCGACATGCTTTACATGGGCAACGGCGCCAAGATCACCCGGATTCACGGCCCCTTCGTGTCAGATGAAGAGGTCGAGGAAATCGTGAACCACCTGAAATCCTTTGGCCCGCCCAAATACATGTCGGGCGTCGTCGAAGGCCCGGATGAAGACTCGGCCAGCGACATCGACATGGTTCTGGGCCTCGGCGGGGGCGATGGCGAAGATGCGCTTTACGATCAGGCCGTGGCCATCGTCGCCAAAGACCGCAAATGCTCGACCAGCTATATCCAGCGCAAACTGGGCATCGGCTATAACAAGGCCGCGCGTCTGGTGGAACAGATGGAAGAACAAGGCGTCGTCACCTCGGCCAACCATGTGGGCAAGCGCGAAATCCTGATCCCCGAGGCTTAGGGCCATGAAAATCCGGCGCGCCAGCCTTGGCCGCCGGAATCCTTTCCCGTGTTTTCAACGGCTTGCCGGGCGCCCCCCGGCTTGGCCGGAATAAACCTCGCTATTGGGGGGCAAACCCGCTATCCCCAAGGGGCAACTCTCTCTTTCGGACCTGTTCCTTCCGGCTCAGCCTTCGATCTTCAGCTTTGCCGGGCTGTCTCAATCCTGCGGGCAGCAATTATTAAAGGAATACCACGATGGCCAATGGCACCGTGAAATGGTTCAACTCCACCAAAGGTTTCGGCTTTATCGCTCCGCAAGGTGGCAACAAGGACGTCTTCGTTCATGTCACCGCTCTGGAACGCGCGGGCATCCGCGGTCTTGATGATGGTCAGGCCGTCAGCTTCGACATCGAGCGTGACCGCGATGGCCGCGAATCGGCGACGAACCTCGTTCTCGCCTGACCCGACAGGTCAGCTTGCGGCCGGGCCTTGGGCAGATCGCCCGCCCTGGCCGCCCACCTGACGACACCGGCGCCGCCCTGCGCGCGCCGGCCTTATTTTGAAAGCAGACAATCTTGATTGAAATTCAATGGGGGGAACCTCTCTCCTTCGTCATCTCGCCCGAAGGCGAGGTGCAAAACTTCAGCACGCTGGAACAGGCCCGCTACTGGCTGCGCCGCAAATGGCCCGTCGCCGATGCCGCCCGCCAAAGCGCGCTGACCCGGATCGAAGCCGCGATGGATTGCGTCGGCTCGGTGGGCACCGCCCGCCGCGCCTTTATCTCGGCCGCCCGCTCGGCAGGCTTTGTCCATGACCATCTGGTGACTGCGGCCCCACGCTAGGGCCGCACCTGCGCGGGGCCACTGCGCCCCGCCTCTCCCCCTCCCTCCGCCACACCCTCCGCCACCCCGTCCAGCATCGCCAGCAGCAGCGCCTGTATGCGGTCCAGCCGCGCCTGTGCCGCATCTATGGCCTTGTCCGCTGCCGCCCCGCCTGCGGCGATACGGCGATCCAGTTCGGGCTTCTCGGCCATATAGGCCTCCATCTCGCGCAGATAGGTCGCGCGCAGATCATGCCCGTAATCCACATCCGCCGCGCCCTTCACCACCCCGGCCAGCCGCGCCAGCATAAAGGCCCGCAGCACCGCATTCATCCGTGTCAGATGCCCCGCCCCCATCGCCTGAAAGAACCGCAGCACATCTTCATCCAACCGGATCGAGACATGGCGCTTTTTCGGCACGGGGTCTTCGGCGGCAATCTGGTGCCAGGCTTGCGGAATGCGGTCAGATTGCACCAACCCCCAACGCAGATCGGCCTCCAGCCCCCGCATCACCCCGGCCAAATGGTGAAAGGCAGCGCGTTGCTTGGTTTCGCTCGCGGTGATGTTTGGCATGGCAGGCCCCTTTCGCTCTGGCCCCACCCTGCCCCAGATCCCTTGCCAAACAAAAAACCCGGCGCACGCCCTGTGACCACAGATGCACCACGCCAAAACCACAGCAAAACCACGCCCTTGGCACAGCCAAAACCACAGCCTGCCCCCAAAGGGGTGATCTGATCAACAAAAGGGGAAAGTGGCGGACCCGGAGCGATTCGAACGCCCGACCCTCAGATTCGTAGTCTGATGCTCTATCCAGCTGAGCTACGGGTCCGTCGTGTGGGCGGATTTAGCGGCCCCCGCCGGGGTTTGCAAGGGCAAAAGTCACGAAATCTCATTCAACTGCTTGGGAAGGCGAATAATGAACTCGGTTCCCTCCTCATCACTGCGCGCAAGCTCCAGCCGCCCCCCATGGCCGCGCACCAGTTCGGCGGCGATGACCAGCCCCAAACCCGTGCCCCCTTTGCGCGCATTGCCTTGAAAAGCCTCAAACAAATGCTCTTTGGCCTTGGTCGGCAGGCCCGGCCCGGTGTCGCCCACACGCATCCACCAGTCACGCTCATCCTCGCCCGCCGACAATTCAATGGTGCCGCCCTTGCCCGTCGCCTCGATCGCCTGACGGGCATTGCGCACCAGATTGCCAATGGCCCGCAACAATTGCTCGCGGTCGGCCCGCAAGATCAGGCCGGGGGCCGCATCGATCAGGCAGTTAACCTCTCCTTCACTGGAAAGGCCTTCTCCTTCAACGACATCTTCCAACAGCGGGCGGATCGCAAACCTGTCCAATCGCGGCGGCGGTTCCTCGGCCTTGCCAAAGGCCAGCGTCGATTCACACAAATTAACCGCCCTGGTGATCGAGTTCACCAGTTTCGGCGCCGCCCGCGCCACCGTCGGATCTGCGCTGTCTTCGATGCGGTCTGCGAAAAGTTGGGCCGTTGTCAATATGTTACGCAGATCGTGGCTGATCTTGGCCACCGCCCCGCCCAGTTGCGCCAGACGCTCTTTTTGCTTCAGCGCCCCCGTCAACTGCCGTTGCAGGCTTTCCAGCGCCTCTTCGGCCAACCGCAATTCAACCACCCCAGCCGACGGCGCAATCACCCGCCGCGCATCTTCCGGCGCCTCGGCATAGGCCTGCATATGCCGCACCACCCGCCGGATCGGGGCCACGATCATGGTCTGCACGCTGATAAACAAAAGCACCGCCGTCACCGCCGAAATCAGCGCCGAAAGCACCAGAATCCGCGCCCCGTATTCCAGCATCGCCTGCCGTAAAGGCCCGGTTTCCAAGGTAACTTCGATCAGCAAACCGGCCTGCTGCACCGGGTTGCCAATCACCCGGATCACCCGGTTTACCGGGTCGATCATCACCTGAATCGCATTGCGGATCAGTTCCCACGGCCCCGACAGCCGCAGGTCATAGGTTTCATAAATCTCGGCCGGAATGGGCGAGGACAGCACCAGTTGGCGCACCTCATCGCGGCGCAAGACCACGTTGAACACCCCGGCATTCACCAGCAATTCCGCCTCAAGATCGGGGGCGATCATCTCATCTGTGGTCAGCAGTGCCAGCGACGCAATCTGCGCCTTTTCAAGGCGTTGCAGCAGATAATCGGCCCGAAACCGGGCGATCGAGGGCAGAAAGATCAGCACTTCGGCCAGCATGACAAAGGCAATGGTCAACAGCAGGAAGCGCCCGGAAAGGGTTCTCAGGAACCCGCCCCTGTTCTTGCTGTCCTTTGGCACCGTGTCACCCTTGCAAAACCCTAGGGCAGATAGCGCTGCACCAGCCCCACCACCCGCTTTACCATAGGATTATCAAAGAGTTTCGGGGAAAAATAGGCTCCTGCCGCGCGTTTGCTGATTTCCCCCAGCGTCGGATAGGGCGCCACCATCCCGGCCACCGCCCCCATCTTCAGGCCCGACGAAATCGCCAAAGCCCAAAGGCCAATCAACTCGCCCGCCATCGGCCCCGCCATACTGGCCCCCACAGGCCGCCCCTTGACGACCATCACTTTCAGCAGGCCCTTGCCCTTGTTCTCGGCCAAGGCCCTGTCATTATGGCCGAACTCCTGCCGCAGCACCGTCAGCGCCGCGCCATGGGCCTTGCGGGCCTCGGCCTCGGTCAGGCCGACCTGCGCCAATTCAGGGTCGGTATAGGTGGCCCAGGGGATATGCCGCGTGCTGGCACGGGCCGGCAGGCCAAACAGGATCTGCCGGATCACCACGCCCGCGTGATACCCCGCAACATGGGTGAATTGCAGGCCCCCCGCCACATCCCCCACCGCATAAACGCGCCGGTTGCTTGACCGCAGCGCGGCATCCACCGTCACGCCCTTGCGATCATAGACAACGCCCGCCGCCTCAAGGTTCAGCCCGTCCAGATGCACCTTGCGCCCTACGGCCAGCAGCAGATGGCTGCCCTCGATCACACGGCCATCCTTCAGCGTGACGGCAATCGTGCCATCCCAGCCAGCCACTGATGTCACTGGGGCCTCTTCCAGCACCAAAACGCCTTCCTGGCGCAGGTTTTCCAGCACCACAGCCGCCAGTTCAGGGTCATCGCGGCCAAAGGCGCGGGCGCCCTCAATCACTGTCACCTCACAGCCGAGGCGCCGATGGGCCTGCGCCATTTCCATCCCGATGGGGCCGCCCCCGATCACGATCAGATGGTCTGGCTTTTCGCGCAGATCAAAGATCGTCTCATTGGTCAGATAGGGCACCGTCTCAATCCCTGGAATCGGCGGCACAAAGGGGCGGCTGCCGGTGGCGATCACAAAGCGCCGGGCCTTGATCCGGGTCTGGCCAGCCTCAACCGTGTCAGGCCCGGTAAAACGCGCCCAATCGCGGATGACGGTGCAGCCCAGCCCTTCAAAGCGGTCTTGGCTGTCAACGGGGGCAATGGTGGCAATCACTTGCGCCACATGGTCTTTCACAGCCGCAAAATCCACCTGCGGCTCAACCGCCGTGATGCCAAAGCCCGCACCGGCGCGCATCGCATGGGCGGCCTTGGCCGCCGCGATCAGCGCCTTAGAGGGCACGCAGCCCGAATTCAGGCAATCGCCGCCCATCTCGCCGCCCTCGATCAGCACCACGCGCGCGCCCATCTGCACCGCGCCCGCCGCCACCGACAACCCGCCAGAGCCTGCGCCAATCACACAAATATCGGTTTCAATCTGCTGCATCTCAGGCCTCTTTCTTCAGTTTTTTCAGGATGATCGGCAGCGTTGACAGGGCTGCCAACCCCAGCAGCGGCCCCAGAATATGCGGCGCAAAGATGATCGACAGATCTGGCGTCTCGCCCTTGGCGAAGACCTCGCCCAAACCTGCGCCGACCGATGTGTAAACAAGGCCGCCGGGAATGATGCCGACAAAGGTGGTGATTGCAAACCGCGCCAGCGAGGTGCCAACGAACGCAGGCAGCAAATTGGCGACAAAGAACGGCACAGCCGGAACCAACCGCATGATCAGCAGGGCAGACCATTCGTTTTCACGCAAAGCCGCCTGCAACCGCGCCGCTGCACCGCCCTTTTCTTCAATCTTCGCGGCCACATCGGCACCAAAGCCCGCACGGGCCGCCAGAAACACCGCCACAGCCCCCAAAGTGGCCGCCAGCACGTTATACAATGTGCCGGGAAACAGGCCGAACAAGAACCCGCCTGTCAGCGTCGCAACGGTGGCGCCGGGCAAGCTAAAGGCCACAATCACCACATAGGCGGCCACAAAGGCCAGACTGGCCAGCCCGAAATTGGCATCTCGAAACGCCAGCAACGATTCGCGATGCTGGGCCAGGGCGTCAAATGACAACTGGTCGCGCAGGGTAAAGGCCCCCAGAATCGCAGCCAACAAGATCAAGAGAAACGGCAGGCGTTTGGCCCAAACCGGGCGGGGGGCAGTGCGGTCAGTCATATCAGCGTCCTTTTTCATGCGGCCAAGATGGACCAGCCGACAGCACGGGCGATAGGGGCCTCACGCCCGCTTGATCAGCGGGCCGTCAGGCGTGTACAGAACGGGGGGCTTTGAAACATTAGGCGGGCCTTTCACGGGTTTTCGCGGGAAATGTTGCAGGAATTCCGCCCCTGCGCCGTTGACTTGCCCCCCAAGCCCCCGTAAAGGACGGGCTTCAAGTT
This sequence comes from Pseudotabrizicola sp. L79, assembly GCF_036553525.1. NCBI lineage: Bacteria > Pseudomonadati > Pseudomonadota > Alphaproteobacteria > Rhodobacterales > Paracoccaceae > Pseudotabrizicola > Pseudotabrizicola sp. L79. The sequence continues at coordinate 289,426 of NZ_JAZHDA010000052.1, forward strand.
CCCTGCCCTCGAATCCTTGGGGTTCGGGCAAGATGTCTGATGGAGAGCCGCTATGAAGCGCACATTTCAACCGTCGAACCTGGTCCGCAAGCGCCGCCACGGGTTCCGCGCCCGCATGGCGACCAAAGGTGGCCGTCTGGTGCTGGCTGCCCGCCGCTCCAAGGGCCGCAAGCGCCTGTCGGCCTGATCTGCTGGCCCCTTGGGGTCTGCCGGATGCTGAATGACATGACGCCGCCGAAGGAAACGGGCAAAGGCATTTCTGCCGAAACGCCCGTTGTTCCTTCGGCGGTTTCTGTTTGCCTGTCCACGCTGAAAACCCGGCCCGAATTCTTGCGGGCTGCCTCGGCCCGCCGTCATGGCACCGGGGGTTTTCTGTTGCAGGCACGCTGTCGCAATGATGATACGGCGCGGATGCAGGTTGGCTTTACCGCGTCGAAAAAGATCGGCAATGCCGTGGCGCGCAACCGCGCCAAACGCCGCCTGCGCGAAGTGGCACGGGCGATCCTGCCGCAGTTGGGGCAACCCGGTTGGGATTATGTGCTGGTCGCCCGCCCCGGCGCCACCATCAGCCGCAATTACACCGATCTGTTGGCCGATTTGCAGGGCGCCCTGCGCCAGATCCATAAAGGCCAGCCATGACCCCGCTTGCCCGCATCGTGGCCCTGCCCGTGCGCGCCTATCGCCTGCTGCTGTCGCCGTGGGTCGGGCATGGCTGTCGGTTTCAACCCACCTGCTCGGCCTATGCGCTTGAGGCGCTAGAGCGCCATGGCGCCGCCAAGGGCGGCTATCTGATGGTGCACCGGCTGTGCCGTTGCCATCCTTGGGGCGGGCACGGCTATGATCCGGTGCCGGGGGCAGACCCCCAGCACGATCTAGACCAGCGTGGCGACCACAGCGCGTAGCGTCTCGATCCCTTCGCCCTTTTCCGAACTGGTCACGATGATTTCAGGAAACGCCGCCGGATGCTTGGCCAAGGCCGTCTGCACTTGGGCGATCGTCTCATCCCTTGTGGCTTTGTTCACCTTGTCAGCCTTGGTCAGCACCACCTGAAACGTCACCGCCGCCCGGTCAAGCATGGTCAGGATCTCGTCATCAACCGACTTGATGCCATGGCGCATATCAACCAGCACAAAGGCGCGGCGCAGGGTCTGGCGGCCTTGCAGATAGCTTTTCAGCAAGGCCTGCCACTTGGCCACCACGGCCACTGGCGCCTCGGCATAGCCATAGCCGGGCAAATCGACCAGATAGCGATCTTCGCCCAGAGTGAAATAGTTGATCTCTTGGGTGCGCCCCGGCGTGTTCGAGGCCCGCGCCAGATTCTTGCGCCCGGTCAGCGCGTTGATCAGACTGGACTTGCCCACATTCGACCGCCCGGCAAAGCAGACTTCCACCCGGTCAGCCGCAGGCAGGCCCGACATGGCGACCACGCCCTTGACGAAATCAACCGGCCCCGCAAACAGCAGGCGGCCTTTTTCGCGGCTGAAATCATCGGGTTCATCGGCCAAGGGGAACTTCAGGGTCATATCACGGTCACCTCATCCCCAAGCGCAACAGCGCCGGATTGCACGACGACGGCATAAGTGCCGAAATCTTCATGCCCAAAATGCTGCTGCAACGCAGCCAAAGTATCGGCATCGCTGCGCCCGGTTTCGGGGTTCACCGTCGTGGCCTTGCAACGCGTGATGCGTTGCCGCACCTCCAGCACTGCATCGCCGATCTGCAAATGCCGGCCGATCAGATCAAACTCGGCCCAGGCGGCCAGACCATCCAGCCACAGGTTCCCGCGCCAGCGATGGATCGACAGATCCTGCCCCATCACCTGGCCAAGCGCCCTGTTCGAAGCCAGACCCAGCACCGACACGAATGGGTCGGGCCAGTCGGTCATCGCCTGCCCCGGCAAATGGTCAACCCGCGCCGGCGCAGGCCGCTCGGCGGGCCACAGGGGCCGCAGCCAATCCACCAGTGCCGGGCCTTCTTCATCAGGTGCCACGGTCAGCGCGCCCGCAAAGGGGTGGCGCAGCGTCACGCGGCGCGTCGCCGAATCAAGCTGGGCCGAAATCGCCATCAGCTCGGGCCCTGCGACACCGCGCAGAAAGTTCATCTTGGGGTGCCACTCGGTCAGCCGATCAAACTTTGCGGCCTCGTGCGTTACGGCCCATTCACGGTCGAATGGCAAAGCGCGCCCCTTGGTCAGGGACGCGCCAGCCAGTTCCTCAAAGCCCACGGACTTGATCGGATGGCGAACGATATGCGCCAGCCGGATCATTTCTTCTTGGACTTCGCACCCTTGTCAGCAACCACGGCGGCAGGCTTTTTCTTGAACCCCGACTTGATGTTGCCAAACAGGTCAGGCTTGTGGCCATGGCTGCGCATGATCGCATATTGCTGGGTAAAGGTGATGATGTTGTTGGTGATCCAATACAGCACCAGCCCGCTGGCAAAGCCGCCCAGCATGAACATGAAGATCCACGGCATCCAGGCGAAGACCTGTTGTTGCACCGGGTCGGTGGGGGCGGGGTTCAGCTTTTGCTGCAACCACATGGTGATGCCCAAAAGGATCGGCAGCACGCCAATGAAGATCAGCGCCAGGATACTGCCCGTTTCAGGCGGGGCCCAAGGCAACAGGCCGAACAGGTTGAACAACGAAGACGTGTCCGGGGCGCTCAGGTCATTCAGCCAGCCAAAGAACGGCGCGTGGCGCAGTTCGATGGTGACGAAAATCACCTTATACAGCGAGAAGAAGATCGGGATCTGGATCAGGATCGGCAGGCAGCCCGCTGCGGGGTTCACCTTCTTTTCCTTATACAGCTTCATCATCTCGCGCTGCATCATCTGCTTGTCGTCGCCCGCGCGCTCTTTCAGCGCCTCCATCTCGGGCTGCAACTCCTTCATCCGCGCCATGCTGACATAGGATTTGTAGGCCAAAGGCAGAACCAGCAGCTTCAGCACGAAGGTCAGGGCGATAATGGCCAGACCCATGTTGCCGATCACCGCATGCAGCCAATGCAGCACCGAGAAAATCGGCTTGGTCAAAAAGAAGAACCAACCCCAGTCGATCACATCGATAAAGCCCGCAATCGGCTGGCCCGTGCCGCTGACAGCACCGTCATTTTCATAGGACCGGATGGTTTCCCATTCCTTGGCCCCGGCAAAGATGCGCGACACATTGCTGACCGTCGCCCCGGGTGCCACGGCCACTACCGGCTGGCGGGTCTCGGTTTGGTAGATATCAGCGCTTGGCACATATTTGGTGACCGAGGTGAAGGGCTTGCCCTGCTCGGGGATCAGGATGGTCATCCAGTATTTGCTGGCAAAGCCGATCCATCCATCTGTGGTGGCATCAACCGTTTCGGCCAGCCCCCCTTCACGCTCGACCATGGGCAGGTCGGCCACGTCTTTGTATTTCGTTTCGGTCAGCGTGCCATCGGCGCGGGCCACGACGCCTTCGTGGCTGACAAAGAAGTTCTCCAGTTTGGTTGGCATGCCATGTTGCGCAACGATGCCATAGGGGAACAGTCGCGCCTCGGCCGTGCCGGTATTGGTGACCGTATCGGTGATGGTGAACATAAAGGCTTCGTCCACCGCGATTTCGCGCACGAACTCCAGCCCCTTGTCATTCGCCCAGACCAGCTTGACCGGGTTGCCAGGCGACAGGGTGCCGCCGCCTGCGGGCAGCCAGGTGGTGTTGGCACCCGGCACATCCGCATAATCCAAGGCACCAGCCGGGCCCCAGCCCGACAGGGCGTAATAGGCATTCTCCGTCCCCACCGGTGACAGCAGCCGCACAATACCCGAGTCGTCATCAATCGTCTGGGTATAGGCCTTCAACTCCAGATCATCGAGACGGGCCCCCAGCAGCGAGATCGACCCGGTCAGTTCGGGCGTGTCGATCGTCAGGCGCGGGGCTTCGGCCGCAGGCGTGGGTGCGGCAGTTGCGGTCGTCGCAGCCGGATCGGCCACTGCGGCGGGTGGCGCGGCCAAAGTGGCCGGGGCCTCGGTCGCTGCGATCGCTGGCGCGTTCGGGTCAACCACCGGTTCAGGCGGTGGGAACAGCACGAACCACACCATGATGACCACAAGGGACAACACGGTTGCGAGGATAAGGTTCTTGTTCTGGTCTTCCATCGAAGGCTACCGCCACCATTGTTCAGGTCAGCGGTGGTTCAACAGAAGGGGGCGGGAAAGGTCAAGCGGTTTTCGGGGAAATCGACGGGAAAGGGCCATTGTCATGCCGTCGCCACACCGTGCTTAGCCTTGGCGTGGGGGAATGATCCGCCCAAGAGCTGGCTTGGCCTGCAACGCAGCCTCGGCGCGCTCGATCCAGGAAAACGTCTCTTCCATTGCCATCGGGCGCGCAATCCCAAAGCCTTGCAGAAAACTGCACCCCAATTGCTCTAGCACGACCCGTTCTCCGGGGGTTTCCACCCCTTCGGCCACTGTTTGCAGCCCCAACTGATCACACAACATCAAAATTGCGGCAACGACCTTTTTCTGTTCAGGATCGGTGTCGATGTGGGTGACGAAACTGCGGTCGATCTTGATCCGGCGAATCGAAAAACGCCGGATATTGCCGATCGACGCCTGCCCCGTGCCGAAGTCATCAAGGTCGATGCCAAAGCCCATCTTGGCGATGGCGGCCAGATTGGCGATCACCTGATCATCCTCTGACGTGGCAGTAACGGTTTCCAGCACCTCTACCGTCAGACGGCTGCGATCAAGGCCGAAACGGTCCATCTCCCAGCTTAGCTTGTTGGCCAGACCGGGCGCGCGCAGTTCTGATGCGGACAGGTTGATGGAAACCTGCGGCACGGCGAACCCCGCCTGATCCCATCGGTTCAGCGCGGCAAGGGCCCCATACAGGATGACATCGCCCAAGCGTTCCGAAAGCCCCGCCTCCTCGATCACCGGCAGGAAATCGGCGGGCGAGATGATGCCGCGCTCGGGGTGGTGCCAGCGGGCCAAAGCCTCAAACCCCGAAAGACGGCCCGTATCGGCGCAGATCTGGGGCTGAAACCACGGGCGGATCTGGCCTTCGTCCAATGCCTTTTGAACGCCTTGGCGCAACAGGACCCGGTCTGCACGACGGCGTGACATGTCTGGCTGAAAGGCGCGGATCGCGCCGGGGCCGTGAAACAGCGCCTCATCCGCCGCAATGCAGGCCGCATCCAGCAGGCTGCTGCCCTTGGGCGCGGGGGCGCGTTCGGCTAGGCAAAACCCAACCGAAACCGATGGATGCAGCGTCAGCGCATCGACGACGATGGGCACAATCGCCTCAGACCGCAGGCGTGTGGCCATTTGAACCGCCGTCTCCAGATCATAGCGGCGCACGGCGGACAAACCGACGGCAAGACTGCCATCTGCCAGCCGCACCACCAGGTCGCCCTCTCTGACCGCTGCTGACAGCCGTTCTGCCGTGCGAAGCACCACCTGATCCCGCAGGGCCTGCCCATGGCGATCAAATTGCCGGGCCGGATCATCAAAGCTGATCACAAAACAGGCGGTCGTTCGGCCCTTGATGGGCATGTCACGCAAGATCGGGTCCAGAAAGCCGACCATATCCTCGGCCCCGCCCAACCCCCGCGGGGGGGGCACAGGTTCAGACGGGCGCAGGCTGGACGACAGCGCCAGCCAGACGGCAGGGGCCAGAACCGCCAGCACCACAAGGGCGGTTTCCCCGCCAACCCAGAACGTCAGCAATGACAGCGCCGGCAACAGCACCATCGCCTCAGCCGCCGCACGAAGCACGCGCCCTTTTTCCCAGACCCGTTTGATCGGTGCCATATCGCCCCCAAAGGCCATCGTCAGTTGCGACGACGCTAGGGGCCAGCCTTGACCGAAAGCTTAATCTGCATCCCGAAGTTGTGGAGGATTTTCAGCAGTTTCGAACGATCCCCGCAGCAGGGCGGCAAAGTCAAACAACGCCGGATCGGCCAGATGCGAGGGCCGCACGTTCATCAGCGACCGAAACATCACCTGCCGCCGCCCCGGTGTCCGCGCCTCCCAATCGTCCAGCAGTTTCTTGACCTGCGCGCGCTGCAAACCCTCTTGGCTGCCGCACAAATCGCACGGAATGATCGGATACCCCATCGACCGGGCAAACTTGTCGCAATCGGACTCGGCAACAAAAGCCAAGGGGCGGGCAACGAACAGATCGCCATCCTCATTCAGCAGGCGCGGCGGCATGGTCGCCAGACGCCCCCCGTGAAACAGGTTCATGAAAAAGGTTTCCAGCAGATCGTCGCGGTGATGGCCCAGAACAACGGTTGAACAGCCCTCTTCCCGGGCAATGCGATACAGATTTCCACGCCGCAGGCGCGAGCACAGCGAACACATCGTGCCGCCCGGTTTGATCTTGTCGATCACCACGGAATAGGTGTCTTGGTAGTCAATCCGGTGTGGCACCCCCATGCGCGACAGAAAGTCGGGCAGAACCGTGGCCGGAAAGCCGGGCTGGCCCTGATCAAGGTTGCAGGCCAGCAGGTCAACCGGCAACAGCCCGCGCCATTTCAGTTCATGCAGCACAGCCAGCAGCGTATAGCTGTCTTTTCCACCTGACAGGCAGACCAGCCAGCGATCGCCCGGCACCGCCATGCCATAGGTCTCGATCGCCTCGCGCGCCTGCTGCACCAGCCGCTTGCGCAGCTTGCGAAACTCCAGCCCCTTGGGGGCACCGTGAAACAGCGGGTGAATATCGTCGGCATCATCAAGCATCAGGCATCCCTCTGGCGTGGGCCGCTTATGCCAGAACCGCGCGCGACGCAAAAGCCGCCATTGCAGGGCCGGAATACCAGACCTGAGGTTGGGGGCGGTTTCGGGTAATCTGACAGCCAGATCAGACACAGGGGGCGAGATGGATTACATCTTTTGCACAAGGGGCATCTCGGCAGGGGCCTTTGTGCCCCGCCCCGGCCCCACGAAATTTCTTGAAATCCCACCCGGCGCGATGACCCTGCCCCCCGCCATGGCCATCCCCCGGCGCGACTGGTTTGATCGTGTGGTGGCTTTGGCTGAAACGCGGCGCAGCCCCAAAGGCACGCCTTATGGCGATATCCTGATCTATATTCATGGCTTTAACACCGCACAGTCGGTGGTGCTGGAACGCCACCGACTGATCCGCGCAGGCCTAGAGTCGCTGGGTTACAAGGGGGCAGTGATCAGCTTTGACTGGCCAAGCGCAGATTCGGCGCTGAACTATCTGGATGACCGGACCGATGCCAAGCTGACCGCCCTGCGTCTGGTCAGCGATGCCATTGCCCCGCTGTCGCGCTATATTCAGCAGGGATGCGAGATCTCTACCCATGTATTGGCCCACTCGATGGGCGCCTATGTCTTGCGTGAGGCGCTGGATGATGCCGACGACCGGCGCGAGATCGCCGCTACAGGCTGGACGCTGAATCAGGTGATGATCTGTTCGGGCGATATATCCGCCGATTCGATGGGGACCACTGCGAAAAGCTCTTCGCTTTATCGCAGATCGGTCAGGGTTACGAATTACCAGAACCCGTTTGACTCTGTCCTGTCGATTTCAAACGTCAAACGGGTGGGTGTGTCGCCCCGCGTCGGGCGGATCGGCCTGCCCCCCTCGGCCCCGCAAAAGGCGGTGAACGTGGATGTCGGGCTGTATTTCGACACGTTCCGGGCAGATTTCGTCGGGGCTTTTCCCGACCATAACTTCTACTTTCAGTCACCACAGTTTCTGAAAGACGTTTACCTGACCTTGCTGGGCGAGATTGACCGCGACGCCATCCCCACCCGGATCAGACGCGACGGGCGCCTTTACCTGCGCCCTGATCGCTAAACATGCTGGGCGCCGTTCACCTGAATCTCTGTGCCTGAAATATAGCTGGACTGATCCGAGCACAGGAACCAGATCGCATCGGCCACCTCTCGCGGTTGGCCAAGCCGTTGCATCGGCAGTTGTTCGACGATCTTTTCGGTGCCCGGCGACAGGATTGAGGTTTCGATCTCTCCGGGTGCAATCGCATTGACCCGCACCCCCAGCGGGCCAAAATCATGCGCCATCTCTCGCGTCAGCGCCGCAAGCGCCGCCTTGGACGTGGCATAGGCCGCCCCGGCAAACGGATGCACCCGGCTGCCCGCAATCGAGGTGACATTGACCACCGCCCCCTTGGCTGCCGACAACTCCTCCATCAAACCACGGGCCAGCACGATCGAGGCGAAGAAATTGACGTGAAACACCTGCCCCCAGGTGCGCAGATCGGTTTCCAGCGTGTTCAGCCGCTTGCCCCCCTGCCCCTTTGGACTGATGCCCGCATTGTTGACCAGGGCATGAACCTTGCCATTCACCTTGGCCTTGATCGTTTCGATGGCAGCAATGGTTTTGTCGGGGCTGGCAAGGTCGATCTGGATATGGTTCGCCTCTCCTCCGGGCCAAGGGCAGCGCGGATCAAAGGGTTGACGCGAACAGGTCAGCACCCGCCAGCCTTCGGCCGAAAAGCGCTTGACGGTGGCATGCCCGATCCCTCGGCTGGCACCGGTCAGGACAAGGGTTTTCTGGTCGTTCATATCGGCCCCCAATGGTCTGCGGCAAACCCTACGCCTTTGGTCAGGAAAGACAAGCCGGGCCAATTTCCTTGGCATGGGGGGGCAGGTGCGCTACCAAAGCCCCAGATCCGGAGGCCACAGATGAAACAGCAGACCCTTACCATGCAAGATGCCATTCACACTGCCAAGATGTTGTCCGAAGCCCTGCCCTACCTGCAACGCTATTCCGGGGCCGTTGTGGTGGTGAAATTCGGGGGCAACGCCATGGGCGATGATGCCGCCATGGCCGAATTCGCCCGCGATATCGTGTTGATGCGTCAGGTCGGGGTGAACCCGGTTGTCGTGCATGGCGGCGGGCCGATGATCAACGACATGCTGAACAAACTGGGCATCAAGTCTGAATTCGTGCGCGGCAAGCGGGTGACCGACAAGGCCACGGTGCAGGTGGTCGAAATGATCCTGTCTGGCCTTGTGAACAAGCGCATCGTGCAGGCGATCATGGATGCCGGGGGCCGCGCCGTCGGGATTTCGGGCAAGGATGATGATCTGATGGTCTGTGAGGCTGACGACCCGGAACTGGGCTTTGTCGGCCGCCCGATCGAGATGAACGTGCAGGTTCTGCGCGACCTTTACGCCGCAGGCATCATCCCTGTGATTGCCCCCGTGGGCACCGGCATGGCCGATAATGAAACCTTTAACGTCAACGGCGATACCGCCGCCGGTGCCATTGCAGGTGCCTTGCAAGCCGACCGCCTGCTGCTGCTGACCGATGTATCGGGCGTGAAAAACGCGGCGGGCGAGGTGATGACGGCGATCACCCCGGATGAAGTGCGCCAGATGATTGCCGATGGTGTCATTGCCGGCGGCATGATTCCCAAAACCGAAACCGCGCTTAAGGCGATTGACGAAGGCGTACGCGCTGTCACCATTCTGGATGGACGCATTCCCAATGCCTGCCTGCTGGAATTGTTCACCGACCACGGGGCCGGCAGTCAGATCCGCTCGACCGCGCCGCGCGTCCGGCCGCATGTCAAACGATAAGCCCAGCCAAAGCCAGCACCGCACATTGACACTGGCCGGGTTGCAGGCCCGACTTGCGCCCCATTTTTTGCAGGTTCTTGGCAGTTTTCAGCCCGATGCCAATGATGACATGCCCGAATGGGTGGCCTCGGTGGTGATGCTGGGCCCCGCCGAGCCGGGGTTCTGGCCACATCTGACCAGCCAGAGCGAATGGGCCGATGGCCAGCCCGACCCGCTGGATCGCTGGTCGCGCCGTGTGATCGGCGGGCTGGCCTGTGATCTTGGGGGCAAGGCGTGGTTCCCCTTTGGCGGGCCGCCCTATCACCCCTATTACCGCTGGGCCTTGCGCACCGGGCAGGTGTGGGAAAGCCCGGTTCGCCTGCTGGTGCATGCGACGCAGGGCCTGATGGTCAGTTTTCGGGGCGCCCTTGCGCTGCGCAGCCAGATCGACCTGCCCGCCAGCCCCAAGCCCTGTGACACCTGCGCCCGCCCTTGCCTAAGCGCCTGCCCCGCCGGCGCGCTTACAGGCGCAGGCTATGACGTGCCATCATGCCATGATTTCCTGAACCAGCCGCAGGGGGCCGATTGCCTTAGTTCTGGCTGCCATGTTCGCCGCGCTTGCCCCGTGTCACAGGCCTATGCAAGACTTCCAGAACAGTCGGCCTATCACATGAGCCGATTCCACAAGGCGGAGTAACCGCCTGAAATTCCGGGGAGTGGGAATGAAAAGGCTGATCCTGACACGGCATGCGAAATCAAGCTGGGATGACCCGCTGACCCCCGATCATGACCGCCCCCTGAACGACAGGGGCAAAGCCGCAGCCGCCGATCTGGGGCAATGGCTGGCCAGCCGGGGCTATGTGCCCGACGAAGTGCTGTGTTCGGATGCCGAACGCACGCGCAGCACCTTTTCGGGGATCGCCCCTGCCCTGCCGGGCACCCCGGTGCTGGAACTGAAGCCAACGCTGTATCACGCCGGACCAGATGTGATGCTGGCCGTGCTGCGCCATGCCAAAGGCGATGTGGTGATGATGATTGGGCATAATCCGGGCATCGCCGAATTCGCCGGGCGCCTTGTGGCACAGGCCCCCCGCAATGCCGAATTCAGCCGCTATCCAACTGGGGCGACATTGGTGGTCGATTTCGCCGTCGACACTTGGGCTGATGTCGGCTTTGGCATGGGCACGGTGGATGATTTCATCATCCCGCGCGAGATCGTCGCCTGATTGCATCCGCAAAAACAAAAAAAGGGTGCCCTAAGGCACCCTTTCTCATGTCCTATGCACAGAGTCAGTGCCCCAGAATTTGGCTCAGGAACAGTTTGGTCCGCTCGCTCTGCGGGTTGTTGAAGAACTCTTTGGGTTCGTTCTGTTCAACGATCTGGCCCTGATCCATAAAGATCACCCGGTTGGCCACAGCCTGCGCAAAGCCCATTTCATGGGTCACGCACAGCATGGTCATGCCTTCTTCGGCCAGTTCAATCATTGTATCCAGCACTTCCTTGATCATCTCAGGGTCAAGCGCCGAGGTTGGTTCATCAAACAGCATGATCCGCGGTTTCATGCACAAAGACCGCGCAATCGCCACACGCTGCTGCTGCCCACCTGACAACTGGCCGGGGTACTTCAGCGCCTGTTCGGGGATCTTCACCTTGTTCAGGTAATGCATCGCCACTTCTTCCGCTTCTTTCTTCGGGGTCTTGCGAACCCAGATCGGCGCAAGGGTCAGGTTTTCCAGAATGGTCAGATGCGGGAACAGGTTAAAGTGTTGAAACACCATGCCAACCTCGGACCGCACCTTGTCGATGTTCTTCAGGTCAGAGGTCAGCTCGATCCCGTCCACCACAATCTGGCCCGACTGGTGTTCCTCCAGGCGGTTGATGCAGCGGATCATCGTCGATTTGCCCGAGCCCGAGGGCCCGGCAATAACGATCCGCTCACCACGGTTCACGGTCAGGTTGATGTCACGCAGAACATGGAACTGGCCATACCATTTGTTCATGCTGGTGATCTGAATCGCCACATCGTCAGAGACTTGCATATGGCTGCGGTCGATTTCGCGCGTTACGGCTTCGGACATTTTCCGGCTCCTTAGCGATGGTCGGTTTTCAGCTTGCGCTCGAGATACATCGAGTAGCGCGACATGCCGAAACAGATGAGGAAGAAGATGGCACCAACAAAGATATAGGGTTCCCAGTAGATCCCCTTCCAGTCGGTCGTGGCGCGGACGGCGTCAGTGATGCCCTTCAGCGGGTCAAGCAGGCCGACAAAGACCACCAGAGTGGTGTCCTTGAACAGGCCGATGAAGGTAGACACGATGCCGGGGATCGAGATTTTCAGCGCCTGCGGCATGATGATCAGCCGCGTTGCTTTCCAGTAATCAAGGCCAAGGGCGTCGGCGGCCTCATACTGGCCCTTGGGCAGGGCGGCCAAACCGCCGCGGATCACCTCGGCGATATAGGCGGCCGCAAACAGCGTGACCATGATGATGACGCGCAGGATGATGTCGAAATCAGACCCAGGTGGCAGGAAGTAGTTCAGCAACAGCGAGGCCGTGAACAACAGCGTGATCAGCGGCACGCCCCGGATGAATTCGATAAACCCGACCGACAGTTTGTTCACGATGAACATGTCAGACTGACGACCAAGCGCCAGCATCACACCCAGCGGCAACGAAAAAACGATGCCCGTGACGCCGATGGTAAAGGCCAGCAGAAAGCCGCCAAACTCGCGTGAGCGGACAGTTTCCAGCCCAATCGGCACCGCACCATGCACCAGATCGGCCACGGGGCCAGCCAGCACGATCCACCACACCATTGGCACCACAACGGCTGCAATCGTGGCAACGATCGTGCCTGCCAGCGGCTGAATGATCTTTGCGGCCAGATAACCCACCACAAACCCCATGACAGCCATGACCGGCACCCAGACCGAACCGCCCCAGATCAGCCAATAGCCGACGGCGGGAAACAGCAGCGAGAACCACAGCATCTTGGTCGGCAAGGCCGGAAACAAGACCGGCGCAATGGCCACCAACAGCAAGCCAAAGGCCAGAACCGGGCGCCAGTAGAGATGAGACGGGTAGAAGCCGAACAGATATTGCGGCCAGCGTTCCTTGATCACCGCCCAGCAGGCCCCGTTGGCGCCTTCGCCCCAGGTGGCTGTGACGATCTGCCGACATTCCGCCAGCGAACTGGCATTCCAGACCGAGTGCAAGAACCAGGGCGAGAATTCATAGATCAGGAAGAACGCCGCGGCAAAGCCCAACAGGGTCAGGAAGATGTTCAGCGGGCTGGAAAACAGGTTTTCACGCGCCCATTTCACCGGCCCGGTTTCACCCGCCGGTGGGGGCAGTTGCGGCAAGATATCCTTGCGAACGAAGAAGGCAGGGGATTGGCTCATCTCAGCGCTCCTTCAGTTTGACGCTACGGTTGTAGATATTCATGCCGCCCGAGATGGTCAGACTGATCAACAGATACGTCAGCATCAACAGCAGCATGGCCTCCAGACCGCGCCCCGTCTGGTTCAGGGTAATCCCCCCCAGCGTGCCGCGCACATCCATATACCCAACCGCAATCGCCAGAGACGAGTTCTTGGTCAGGTTCAGATATTGCGAAATCAGCGGCGGAATGATCACCCGCAGCGCCTGCGGCAGGATCACCAGGTTCATCGTGCGGTTCGGCCGCAGACCCAGGGCAAAGGCAGCCTCAGTCTGGCCCCGGCTGATGGCGTTGATACCCGCCCGCACGATCTCGGCCACGAAAGCCCCGGTATAAAGCGTCAAGGCCAGCCACAGCGCAACCAACGAGTTCGACACCTGAAGGCCGCCCGTAAAGTTGAACCCGCGCAGGGCAGGCACTTCAAAATGGCCCCCAAGCAGCAAAAACACGGCAATGATCGGTGCAAACAGCGCCAAAAGCGACTGCCACCAAGTCGTCGGACGCAGACCCGTTTCGCTTTGAATGCGGTTGGCCCGGGCGATCAGCGCCCGATTGACCAGAAACCCGCCGACCACAGCCCCCACGACCAGCGTCAGATCCACACTGATCTGAATGAAACCAAGGTTCAGCCACCCCAGCGAGTTGTCGAACAACACCCAAGGAATCGCCGTATAGCGGTTGGTGAAGGCCGTGGTGCCAAACAGCGACATGGTCGATGTGGCATCCTCGCCGCGGAATGCATTGGGGGCCGGCAACACCTCGGTAAACACTGCATAGATGATCAGAATCCACAGCAGCAGCGGGATATTGCGGAAAATCTCGACATAAGCTGTCATCAACCGGGCCACCACCCAGTTGTTCGACAGGCGCAGAACGCCCGCCATGACGCCGACCACAGTGGCCGCAATGCAGCCCAGAACGGCGACCAGAATGGTGTTCAGCAGACCAACCAGCCAAGCCCGTGCATGGGTCGAGTCGTTGGTATATTCAACCAGCGTCTGGTTGATATCATAGCCCGCCCGCGCCGAGAGGAAGCTGAAATCCACACCCCGACCAAGGGCGTCAAGATTGCGCAGCAGGTTGTCGATCAACCATGCCGCACCGGCCATAACCAGCAACAGAACCACAATCTGAATGGTGATGGATCGATACCGCGTATCATAGATAAGCATCGAGAGCCGAAAGCCCGCTTTCGGTTCTTCCGTAATGACGGCCATTGATTTTCCCCTGATTTCCGCGTGCTGCCGGGCTTTGCCCTTGTCAGCCAGAGACTGGTGCTCTGTTCGTTGCGGCACCCTGTTCAAAGTAGCAAGGAGGGGCGCGCCGTTGACGGGCGCGCCCCAATGTCATGGCCCTTAGCGGAAGGGCGGGGTGTACAGCAGGCCACCCTGGGTCCACTGGGCGTTCAGACCACGAGCCAGACCGATCGGGGTTGCCGAACCGATGGTTGCCTCAAAGATCTCGCCATAGTTGCCCGAAGCCTTGATGGCGCGCTTGGCCCATTCTTTGTCCAGGCCCATCATCGCGCCCAGATCATCCGAAGACCCCAGCAGGCGCTGGACTTCCGGGTTCTGGGACGAGGTCGCCAGTTCATCGATATTGGCCGAGGTGATGCCGAATTCTTCAGCAGCGATCAGCGCGTTCAAAGTCCAGCGCACCACGTCGCCCCACTGGCTGTCGCCGTGACGCACCGACGGCCCAAGCGGCTCTTTCGAGATGATCTCGGGCAGAATGATGTGGTTTTCCGAATCAGCAAAGGCTGCGCGGGTTGCCGCGAGGCCAGAGGCGTCGGTGGTGTAAGCGTCGCAAGCGCCAGCAATATACTGCTGTTCGCCTTCGGCGTTGGTTTCAACCGGAACCGCCGTATAGCTCATGTTGTTCGCCTTGAAGTAGTCGGCGAGGTTAAGCTCGGTGGTGGTGCCGGTCTGGATGCAGACGGTTGCGCCGTCAAGTTCCTTGGCCGAAGACACGCCCAGGTCCTTGCGAACCATAAAGCCTTGGCCGTCATAGTAGTTCACGCCAACGAAATCCATTTTCAGGTCGTTATCGCGTGAGAACGTCCAGGTGGTGTTCCGCGACAGCAGGTCAATCTTGCCCGACGTCAGCTGCTCGAAACGGTCCGAGCTGGTGGTCGGGATATAGACGACTTTCGACGCATCACCCAGAACAGCCGCGGCGACGGCTTTGCAGATTGCAACGTCAAAGCCCTGCCAGTTGCCATTCGCATCTGGCGCAGCAAAGCCGACCAGACCGGTGTTCACGCCACAGTTCAGTTCCCCGCGAGCCTTGACGGTTTCAAGCGTGGTCTGAGCGGCAGCGGCCCCTGCGATCAGCGCGGTGGCTGCGAGGGTGCCGAGAAATACGGTTTTCTTCATTCTTACCTCATCCTGAGTTGCCAGTCTTGGGACCGGCGATTTTTGTTCCCAACCGCTTTTCGACAAGCGACAGGGACGGGTCTGCAGGAGGCGAACCTCTCCCCAGTAGGTGCAGTTTCCTCCGAAGCGGTTTGAAAGGTCAAGACGATCTGACAAAAATGCCGAATTTCCATGCAAAACTTACGTTTACAGCCAAGGATGCGTAATTTCTGTCCACAGGCCGCCGCAATTCTTGAGGATTGTTACCCACACAATCCATAGAATCGCCCGGCGTCTTGAATCGCGGCTTGCTTCAGCGCCTCGATTTGGGTGGCTTCATCATCCGCGCCCCAGAGTTCGATCTGCCAATGTTCGTCGATTCGACTGATCAGAAACGCCTGCTCGGGCGTCAGTCTGCCCTTGGCCACAGCCAACCCCAGACACAGCGACCCCGTGATGGCCACAAGGTCATGCAACGCTGCCAATCGAAAGGCATCCTGCGCAGCAACAGCCGCCCGCAAACGCGCCAGGCTTTGGTCTGGCTGGTCAATCGGTATCACCCCGGCCGTCACCAAAAGCCGGGCGTCAAAGGCCGCATGCAGCCAATCCAGCAGCGGGTCCCATTCCGCCGCTTGCCGAGCGACCAGCTCGATCGGGGCCTCGGCACGATAGCACAGCAGATCTGTGGCCCCGAACCCCGAAATCTCATCCACCACCGCGTCAAACAACGGCCCAACCTTGTCGATGGCCGAATTCGCCGCGCGCGTCACAGGCATCGACTCGGGCCGGATGACGCCGCTTTGGGCGTCCCATTCCGCTGCAATCGCCTCGGCCATCGCCTCGGTCGGCACGATCAGGGGCGCTTTGGCCGGCGTTTTGACCGGCCTGTCATCCAGAACCACCGTAAAGCCGCGCTCAGTCGGCAAGGCCCGTGCGGCCGTCCAAAATCGCTTGGCAGCCCATGCACTCATTTGGAACCCTCAAACGGATCGGCCGGCACGTCTTTCTCGTTCCAGTCCAGCAGTTTCCATGTCTTGACCATGTGATCGGGCAAAGGCGCCGTAAAGGTCATGATCTTCTTGGTGATCGGATGCTCGATCGTCAGGCTGCGCGCATGCAGATGCAGCTTGCGCGACAGATCGCCCCCGATGCCTGCGCCCCAACCATCGCCCTTGTTGTCCTGCTCGCCCCCGCCATATTTGCCATCCCCCAAAATCGGATGGCCCAATTCGGCCATATGGGCGCGCAACTGATGGGTGCGGCCCGTCACCGGCTCCAGCGCCATCCACGACAGACGATTGCCCAGAAACCAAAGGGTGAAAAAGTCGGTCTGGGCGCGCTTGGCATCGGGGAATTCAGCCAGTTTGGCCGGATGGACACAGACCATCTTTTCGCCTTCGCCACCGCGCCCACGCCCCGGCGCCTTCATCAAGGCATATTTGATACTGCCCTGCCGCGGATGCGGAACGCCCGCCACCACAGCCCAGTAAATCTTGCGCGCCGCCCGGTGGCGCAACGCCTCGGACAAAGCACGGGCCACCCGGTCTGTCCGCGCCAGCATCAACACGCCCGAGGTGTCCTTGTCCAACCGATGCACCAGCTTTGGCCGATCCTTGTAGCCAAACTTCAGCGCCTCGGCCAATCCATCGACATGCCGATCCCCCTGCCCCGATCCGCCTTGGCTTGGCAGGCCCGCAGGCTTGTTCAGCACGATCATATGCTCATCCTTGAACAGGACAGCATTCTGAATCATCTTGGCATCGGCCACATTCACGCCATCCACGCCTGGGCGGCTTGGGGCCTCGCTGTCGGGCAAGGGCGGCACGCGAATGGCCTGCCCCGGCACCACACGATCCGACGCTTTGGCCCGCGCCCCATCCACACGCACCTGCCCGGTGCGGCACATTTTCTCGACCGCGCCTTGCGTCACCTGCGGAAAGCGGCGCTTGAACCATTTGTCCAGCCGCTGTTCGCCCTCATCCTCGGACACCGTCAAAAGTTTCACACCGCTCATGACAATGCCCACCTATCTTGAAGAAATTGAAACAGCCAGCCACCAGCCGCCACCGCCGCCAACGACACCAGAACCGACCCTGCCACATAAATCGCCGCTTGCCCGACAGCACCCGCCGTCCACAACCGCAGCGCATCCAGCGAAAAGGCTGAAAACGTGGTAAAGCCGCCCAACAGCCCAGTCATCACCAGCGGGGACAAACCCAAGCGTCCCACCGGCACGAAAAGCAGCCCGATCAGAAAACTTCCCAGCACATTCACCGCCATCACCCCCCAAGGCGCAGGCAGCGCCAGCAGCGCGACATAGCGCAAAACCGAGCCGAGGGCTCCGCCAAGGGCAACAAGGGAAAGGGTCTGGATCATCTGCCGCTCTGTGTGCTCCGCCAGCCTGTTTGTCAACCACAGCAGGGCCAAATCAGAGGTCTTCCCCCGCTTTGCCCTTCGTCTTCCCGAAATTCCCCGCAGCGGCGGCGGCGTCAGCTGCGCCGCTTTTCCCGCAACTTGGCAAAATACTCGACCCGCTTTTTCAACTCCCGCTCAAATCCGCGCTCGGGTGGCATGTAATAGACAGGTCGTTTCATGCCCTCGGGGAAGTAACTTTGCCCCGAAAAGCCATCTTCGGCATCGTGGTCATAGGCATAGCCGGCCCCGTAACCGATCTCTTTCATCATCTTGGTCGGGGCGTTCAGAATATGCTTGGGCGGCATCAGACTGCCCGTGTCGCGGGCGGCCGCACGGGCCGCCTTATAGGCCGCATAGACAGCATTCGATTTCGGTGCCAAGGCCAGATAGACCACCGCATTGGCCAAGGCCAACTCGCCTTCGGGCGATCCCAGGCGTTCATAGCTGTTCCACGCATCCAGACAAACCGCCTGCGCCTGTGGGTCAGCCAGACAAATGTCCTCGACCGCCATCCGGGTCAGGCGACGGGCCAGAAAGCGGGGGTCTTCGCCGCCTTCCAGCATGCGTGCAAACCAGTAAAGCGCCGCATCCGGGTCTGACCCACGCACCGATTTGTGCAAGGCAGAGATCAGGTTGTAATGCTCTTCGCCCGATTTGTCGTATTTCGCCGCCCGCCGCATCAAGCGTGTGGCCAGCTCCTCGCGGCTGATCGGGCGCGCCAGCCGCCAGGCGGCCACCTGCTCGATCAGGTTCAGCAAGGCGCGGCCATCGCCATCCGCCATTTCGGTCAGCGCCTCGCGCGCCTCGCCCGTCAACGGCAGGGTGCGGCCCAACTCTTGCTCGGCCCGCTGGATCAAGCGCTCCAGATCGGCCAACGACAACCGCTCCAGCACGATCACCTGCGACCGCGACAACACGGCCGCGTTCAACTCAAAGCTTGGGTTTTCCGTGGTCGCCCCCACCAGCAGAATCGTCCCATCCTCCATATGCGGCAGAAAGCTGTCTTGCTGGGCTTTGTTGAAACGGTGGATCTCATCGACAAACAGCAGCGTGCCTTGCCCGTTTTGCCGTCGCATTCGTGCGGCCTCGAACACCTTTTTCAGATCGGGCACGCCGGTGAAAATGGCGCTGATCTGCACAAAGGTCAGATCCGTTTCGCGGGCCAGCAGCCGGGCGATCGTGGTCTTGCCCACCCCCGGCGGCCCCCACAAGATCAAAGAGGACAGGCTGCCAGCCGCCAGCATCGCCCCCAATGGCCCCTCTGGCCCCAGAACATGCGCCTGACCAATCACCTCGGACAGGGCTTTGGGGCGCAGCCGGTCGGCCAAGGGCCGGGGGCCTTGGGGCGGGGGTGGCGCATCAGGGGCAGAGTCGAACAGATCAGCCATGGCAGCAGGTTACGCGCCCCTTGGGCCAAGGGAAAGGGTTACAGACGAAAGCGCAGCCGCACCGTTTGGCCCCCGCGCAACAGATCAACCGACCAGCGGCGAATGTCTTGCGCTGCGGCGCGCGCCACGGCCTCGGTCGTGGTGATGGCCGTGCCATTCACCCCCAGAACAATATCACCGGGGCGAAAGCCGATCCGGGCGGCAAGGTCGCTTGCCTCGGTCACCACAACGCCTTCTGCTGCCAGCGGCAGGCCCAGTTCCGCCGCAACGGCCGGGTTGATTTGCACCACCGTCAGGCCCCGCAGCGCCACATCCCCCGTCACTGTCACCGGGTTGCGGGGGGGCGTGTCGGGGGGCGCGATCAGGCTCACCTCGGCTTCGGCTTCGCCCGTCTCTGACAGATAGCGCACCGTGGTGGTGGCGCCGATGCCCAAAGCCGCCAGCCTGAAGATAACCTCTTGCGGCGTGTTGGTCGCCGCGCCATCCAGGCTTAGCACCACATCGCCAGGACGCAGACCTGCCTTGGCAAAGGGGCTGTCGGGGTGAATCTCTGACAGCACCACCCCATCTGGTCGCGGCAGGCCCAAGGCATCTGCCAGGGCCGCATCGACAGCCTGCCCCGTCACCCCGGCCCAAGGGCGCATGAACCGCGTGGCCCCGGTCTTGGCCTGCTCGACCACCGTTTTCACCAGATTGGCCGGAATCGCAAAGCCAATGCCGTTCGACCCGCCCGAGCGGGTCAGAATCGCCGTGTTGATCCCCACCAGACGGCCCTGCATATCCACCAGCGCACCGCCCGAGTTTCCGGGGTTGATCGCCGCATCCGTCTGCACGAAGTAGCCACGCCCCAAATCTGCCGTGCTGCGCGCCAGGCCCGAAATGATGCCAGAACTGACGGTTTGCCCGATTCCAAACGGGTTGCCGATGGCCAGGACCAGATCCCCCACCTCTACCTGATCAGAATCGCGAAAATCGAGCGAGGGCAAATCCGCAGCCCCGGTCAGCCGCAGGATTGC
Source organism: Pseudotabrizicola sp. L79 (assembly GCF_036553525.1). Classification (NCBI taxonomy): domain Bacteria; kingdom Pseudomonadati; phylum Pseudomonadota; class Alphaproteobacteria; order Rhodobacterales; family Paracoccaceae; genus Pseudotabrizicola; species Pseudotabrizicola sp. L79. The sequence goes on from NZ_JAZHDA010000052.1 coordinate 309,563, forward strand.
CAGATCGGCTTCCTCATCGGCCAGCATCACCGTTGCCTCAAATTCGCGGCGGTCTGACAGCACCACGCGAATGTCAGTGGCCTGCCCGACCACATGATAATTCGACACCACGATGCCGTCCGACGACAAGATCACGCCCGACCCCAGCGAATTTTGCGCGCGCTGCTGCACTTCGCCGTATCCTTGAAAGAACTGGTCAAAGAACGGATCACCCGCAAAGGGGCTGACACGCTCTTCCACGATCTGGGTGGCGTAGATGTTCACAACAGCAGGTGCAGCCGCCTTGACCACTGGCGCAAAACTTAGCGTGACATCCGCCGCAGTCGTGGGCACGGCCACTTCGGCCACAGCGGGCAGCGCCAAAAGCGGGGCAATCAAGACGATAGGCAAAAGACGACGCATCACAAACCTCAGGGTTTCATGGCTTTGGGGCGGATATTGCACCCGTCAGGCCAGAAAACAACTGCCGCGCACGGCATCGTGCCCCGAAAGAAAAAGCCCCGTCGGATGACGGGGCTTTCTGAACCTAGCGACGGGTGATCAAATCACTCGGCGTCGTTGGCAGCTTCTTCGCGGGCCTTGTCGGCAGCGCCTTTGGCCGAAGTGTCACGATCAACGAATTCGATGATCGCCATCGGGGCCATATCGCCATAGCGGAAGCCCGCTTTCAGCACGCGCACATAACCACCGGCGCGGTCTTTGTAACGCGGGCCAAGGATTTCGAACAGACGGGCCACATACTGATCTTGCTTCAGCTGGGCAGCAGCCTGACGGCGAGCATGCAGATCGCCGCGCTTGGCCAGCGTGATCAGCTTTTCGATGATCGGACGCAATTCCTTGGCCTTGGGCAAGGTGGTCTTGATCTGCTCGTGCTCGATCAGCGAACCCGCCATGTTGGCAAACATTGCCTTGCGGTGTTCGTGGGTGCGGTTCAGCTTGCGATAGCCGTTTGAGTGACGCATGGAACTCTCCTTTTCGCGTTTTACTTTGTCCGGCGGACCTACGTTTGGTCCCGCTCACCTTGGGGTCATGCGACCCATGTTTTCCCCGGCTGACCGGGCATTTGCCGGGGGGCGATGATCGCCACCCGAAGCCTTTGTGCAACCCAACCCCGACCCTTACAGGCCGGCATCGGCTGCATCCATCAGAACTGGTCTTCGAAACGCTTGGCCAGATCTTCGATGTTTTCTGGCGGCCAATCTTCGACTTCCATGCCAAGGTGCAGACCCATACCCGACAGCACTTCCTTGATCTCGTTCAAGGACTTGCGGCCGAAGTTCGGAGTGCGCAGCATCTCGGCTTCGGTCTTCTGGATCAGATCGCCGATGTAAACGATGTTGTCGTTCTTCAGGCAGTTGGCCGAACGCACCGAAAGTTCCAACTCGTCCACTTTCTTGAGCAGCAGCGGGTTGAATTCGAGGCCGGTGTCAATTTCACCCGCCTTGGCCGATTCCGGTTCGTCGAAGTTGACGAAGATCGACAGCTGGTCTTGCAGAATGCGCGCAGCATAGGCCACGGCATCATCCGGTGTCAGGCTGCCATCGGTTTCGATTTTCATCGTCAGCTTGTCATAGTCCAGCACCTGACCTTCACGGGTCGGCTGCACTTCGTAGCTGACTTTCTTGACCGGCGAATAGATCGCATCAATCGGGATCAGACCGATCGGCGCATCTTCGGGGCGGTTCTTGTCGGCCGAGACATAGCCCTTGCCGGTGTTCACCGTCAGTTCCATGAAAACATCGGCGCCATCATCAAGGTGGCAGATCACATGGTCCTTGTTCAGAACCTCGATCCCGTTCGATTCCGAAATGTCGCCAGCGGTCACGACGCCCGGGCCCTTGGCCGAAATCGACAAGCGCTTCGGCCCTTCGACTTCCATCTTCAGCGACACGCCTTTCAGGTTCAGAACGATGTCGGTCACGTCTTCACGCACACCCGCCACCGACGAAAACTCGTGCAGCACGTTGTCGATCTGCACGCTGGTGATGGCCCCGCCTTGCAGGCTGCTCATCAGCACGCGGCGCAATGCGTTGCCCAGCGTCAGACCAAAGCCGCGCTCCAGCGGTTCTGCGATCACGGTCGCCACGCGCGACGGATCAGCACCTGGTTTGACAACCAGTTGCGTCGGTTTGATCAGTTCTTGCCAGTTCTTATGGATCATGCTGTCGCCTCCATTCTTGTCTTTTGGCCCATGTCCAGAAAGCCGAAAGACGCCCGAGGGTCCTTGAATACCGAAATCGGGCCGCGCGACTTCGCACGGCCCGACCTATCTTGAACGAATTAGACGCGGCGACGCTTGGGCGGCCGGCAACCGTTGTGGGCCAGCGGCGTGACATCGCGGATCGACGTGATCACGAAGCCAACAGCGGCCAAAGCGCGCAAAGCCGATTCACGGCCCGAACCCGGACCCTGCACTTCGACTTCCAGCGTTTTCACGCCGTGATCTTGCGCCTTGCGACCAGCATCCTCGGCAGCCATCTGGGCGGCATAGGGGGTCGATTTCCGCGACCCCTTGAAGCCCATCGTGCCAGCCGACGACCACGAGATCGCATTGCCCTGCACGTCAGAAATCAGGATCTTGGTGTTGTTGAACGACGAGTTCACATGCGCCACACCGGTGGCGATGTTCTTGCGTTCTTTCCGCTTAGCGCGGACTTTGGTATCGCGTGCCATATCTGATGCCCTCCCTTACTTCTTCTTGCCGGCGATCGGCTTGGCCGGGCCCTTGCGGGTGCGGGCGTTGGTATGGGTGCGCTGACCGCGGACCGGCAGGCCCTTGCGGTGACGCAGGCCGCGATAGCAGCCAAGGTCCATCAGACGCTTGATGTTCATCGAAACTTCACGACGCAGGTCACCTTCAACGGTGAAGTTCGCGTCGATATATTCGCGGATCGCCAGAACTTCAGCATCCGACAACTGGTTGACGCGACGGGCGCGATCAATGTTCAGGGCTTCGCAGATCGTCTCTGCGTTCTTCTGGCCAATACCGGTGATATACTGAAGCGCAATCGGAACGCGCTTTTGGGTGGGAATGTTGACGCCAGCAATACGTGCCACGCGTGTTTCCTTTTCTTGGTTGCGGTTCCGTAGCCCCAGAACCTTTTTTCACAACTCCGCCGGGGCAGCACCCCTTTGGACCGAATCCCGAAATGGGAGACCACAGCGATTCCGCTGCAGGACGCCGTGCTTTATGGGCAATCGCCCTGCCCGTCAAGGGCAAGGCGCGGCTATTTCATGCTTTGTCAAGAATTTTCGCAATGGCAGCGGCCACGCTGTCCATTTCGGCCAGGCCATCAACCGATGACAGATTGCCCTTGGCATAGTAATAGCCAATCAGAGGCGAGGTTTTCTTGTAATATTCCATCAGCCGGGTCTTCAACGCATCGGCATTGTCATCGGCCCGGCGCTTCAGGTCATGGCTGCCACAACTGTCGCAGGTGCCCTCGACCTTGGTCGGGCGGGTCTGGTCGTGATAGACCTCGCCGCAGGCGCCGCAGGTAAAGCGGCCGGTGATCCGCGCCACAAGCGCAGCATCGTCCACCTGCATCTCGATCACAGCGCCCAGACCCTGCCCCCGGCGCGCCAGCAGCGCCCCCAGGGCATCCGCCTGTTTCAGCGTGCGGGGAAAGCCGTCAAAGATAAAGCCACCGGGCGCGCCCTGCTCCAGCTTTTCCTCGATCAGCCCGATCACGATCTCATCCGTCACCAGCTCGCCGCGGTCCATCACCTCGGCCACCCGGCGCCCCATTTCGGTGCCGCTGGTCTTGGCTTCCCGCAGCATGTCGCCGGTCGAAAGCTGAACCATGCCACGCGTCTCGACCAGTCGCTTGGCCTGCGTTCCCTTACCTGCCCCCGGGGGGCCCAGAAGAATGATGTTCACCATGGATCAACGCCGTGCCGGAGCCTTGGAGCCGCTGCGCTTTTTACCCCGCAGTTGCGATTTCTCGATCAGCCCTTCGTATTGATGGGCCAGCAAATGCGACTGCACCTGATTGATGGTATCCATCGTCACCGAGACAACGATCAGAACCGACGTGCCGCCAAAGTAGAACGGAATGGCAAACTGGCTGCGCAGAATTTCCGGCAACAGGCAGACAGCCGCAAGATAGGCCGCGCCCAGAACCATGACGCGCGTCACGACATATTCCAGATATTCCTCGGTCTTCTTGCCGGGGCGGATACCGGGGATAAAGCCGTTCTGGTTCTTCAGGTTGTCAGCCACCTCATCCACCTTGAAGGCGACGTTGTAGGTGTAGAAATAGGTGAAGAACACGATCATCGCCGTAAAGAACAGCAGATACAGCGGCTGACCCGGCCCGAAATAGGCCAGAATGGTCGACATGATCGGCCCGGTGTTCGAATGCGAGAAAGTGGCAATGGTGGTCGGCAGCAACAGCAGCGACGAGGCAAAGATCGCCGGAATCACACCTGCGGGGTTCACCTTGACGGGCAGATGCGACGACCCGCCATCATAAACCTTCATCCCGACCTGACGGCGGGGATACTGGATGTGGATCTTGCGCAGCGCGCGTTCCATGAACACCACAAAGGCGATTACGGCCACAACCATCACGATCACCCCCACAATCACCGCAGGCGACAAGGCGCCCGACCGGCCCTGGCTCAGGAACTGGGCCAAAGCCGCCGGAATTTCAGCGACGATGCCAACGAAAATGATCAGCGAAATACCGTTGCCGATGCCGCGGGCGGTGATCTGCTCCCCCAGCCACATCAGGAACATGGTGCCGCCTACCAGGGTGATCACACAGGCCGCCTTGAAGAACAGGCCCGGATCATGCGCCAAACCACCGGCTTCGATAGACACAGCAATGCCCCAGGCCTGGAATGTGGCCAGAAACACGGTGCCATAGCGCGTGTATTGGTTAATCTTCTTGCGCCCCTGCTCGCCCTCTTTCTTCAACTGCTCCAGCGCCGGCACCATGCTGGCCAGCAACTGAACAATGATCGAAGCCGAGATATACGGCATGATGCCAAGCGCAAAGATGCCCATGCGGCTGATCGCGCCACCCGTGAACATGTTCAGGATGCCACCGATCCCGGCACCGGCGCTCTCCATGAACTCGCGCAACTGAACGCCATCGATGCCTGGCACCGGAATATAGGTGCCCAGCCGGTATACGATCAGCAGGCCAAGGGTAAAGAAGATGCGGGCGCGAAGGTCGGTCGCCTTGCCAAGGGCGGACCAGCTCAGGTTCGCGGCCATTTGCTCTGCGGCAGATGCCATGTCGGGTCTCTTTCATGGACAGCGCCGCCGAACCGTTTTCCGGTCGGCGGCGCGGGAAAACTGTTGGATGATGTAAGCGGTCCTGCGACCGCTCACAACTCTTTATTCAGCTGCAGCCACCGAAGAAACGGTGAGCGAGCCGCCGGCGGCCTTCACAGCCTCGACAGCAGCAGCCGATGCACCGGTCACAACCAGCTTGACGGCCGACTTGATCTCGCCCTTGTTCAGGATGCGGATGCCATCACGCTTGTTGGTGGTCAGGCCAGCGGCAACCAAAGCATCTTCGGTGATGTCGGCCTTGATGTCCAACTTGCCCAGGCCGATGAATTTCTCGATCAGGCCCAGGTTGACGACCGCATATTCCTTGCGGTTCGGCTTGGTAAAGCCGCGCTTGGGCAAGCGGCGGTACAGCGGCATCTGGCCGCCTTCGTAGCCACCCAAAGCCACGCCCGAACGCGACTTCTGACCCTTGATACCACGGCCAGCGGTCTTGCCTTTGCCCGAACCCGGGCCGCGTGCCACGCGCTTTTGCTTCGGGGCGGCACCGGCGTTATCGCGCAGTTCATTCAATTTCATGTCGCATACTCCTTGGCCGGAACTGCCCAACCTGCGACGGAGAGGGCAAACACGGCATTTCTTGATGATTCCAGTGGCAACAGGGGCCACCGGGGGCGCATACACGACCCTGCCCCCCTTGGCAAGGGATAGGGCAGGCATCGCCTTGCACCGGTGCACCCCAAAGCCCCTATGGGGTTCGGCGCACGGTGCGTCCTGAAAAACGCTCAGCCCGCTGCTGCCGGGTAACTGCCCGTCGCATCATGTTTTTCCTGCCCGGTCAGGGCCGGTGTGAAAATGCAGATGATCCGCATATCCGTCACGGCCCGCAACAGATGCGCCTCGTGCTGATCCAGCACATACACCGTTCCGGGCCCCAGCGGGAATACCTCGCCCGTTGCAATCGCCTCGACATATCCCTGCCCTTCGATGACATAGTTTGTCTCGACGTGATTCTTGTATTCCAACCGCTGCACACTGCCGGCTGTGCAGATCGTATCATGCAGGGAATACCCCAGGCCATCAGAGGCCAGTAAAACACGGCGGCTTTCAAAGGCGTCGCCCTTCACATGGGCGGCGGTGTTCAAAACAGACTCAAGCGTGCGAACGATCATGGCGGGCCTCTGGTTGATGTTCCCCAGACCATAGCCGCAAACGCAAAAAGGGAAACGCCCCGCGGTTTCCCACGGGGCGCAATTCACAATCAAACGCATTCGGGTCAGGCCCGTCTGACGCTTAGCCGCGCTCTTCGATGATCTTCACAAGATGCGAGATCTTGTTGACCATGCCGCGGATCGAAGGCGTATCCTCCAGTTCGCGGGTGCGGTTCATCTTGTTCAGACCCAGACCCTTCAGGGTTGCCGTCTGAATGGCCGGGCGGCGGGCGGCCGAAGCCACCTGCTGCACAACGATGGTTTTCTTGGCGGTCATGATCAGGCCTCCGTCACTTCAGCTTCGGGCTTTTTCAGGATCTCAGCCACCTTCTTGCCGCGGCGCGAGGCCACCGAGCGAGGCGACGATTCCTTTTTCAGGCCGTCAATGGTTGCGCGGATCATGTTATAGGGGTTCTGCGAGCCGATCGACTTCGCAACAACGTCCTGAATCCCAAGCATCTCGAACACGGCGCGCATCGGACCACCGGCGATGATACCGGTACCGGCAACAGCCGTCCGCATCACAACCTTGCCAGCGCCATGACGGCCTTCCTGGTCGTGGTGCAGCGTGCGCGAATCTTTCAGCGGCACACGGATCATCTGGCGCTTGGCCTGTTCCGTTGCCTTGCGGATCGCCTCGGGCACTTCCTTGGCTTTACCTTTGCCAAAGCCGACGCGGCCACGCTGGTCGCCGACAACAACAAGGGCTGCAAAGCCAAAGCGCTTACCACCCTTCACGGTTTTCGAGACGCGGTTGATCGCAACAAGACGATCGGCGAATTCCGGGGTTTCTTCGCGCGCATCGTTGCGGCGATCCCGACGGTTTTCACGTTCTGCCATAGGGCATTCCTTTCGTGAATGGCGTGGTGTCACGCCCATTGACTCCAATCCTGGTGGGCGCGCCAACGGCACGCCCCCGGATCATCGGGGGGACGCGAACGTCCCCCACCAAATCAGAACTTCAGGCCACCTTCACGGGCAGCATCGGCCAAAGCCTTGATTTTGCCGTGGAAAAGGAAACCGCCACGGTCGAAATAGCACTCTTCGACCCCGGCTTTCTTGGCCCGTTCTGCAATCGCAGCGCCGATCTTGGCCGCAGCCTCGACGTTGTTCTTGCCAACGACGCCCAGATCTTTCTCGAGCGACGAGGCAGCGGCCACAGTGACCCCCTTCACGTCGTCGATCAGCTGGACGCTGATGTTCTTGGAAGACCGGTGAACCGACAGGCGCAGGCGCCCGTTGGCCATCGACTTGATCTTGTTCCGTACGCGCAGGCGGCGCTTGAGGAACAGCTCTCTTTTGTTGTTCGCCATCATCGCCACCCTTACTTCTTCTTGCCTTCCTTGCGGAAGATGTACTCACCCTTATAGCGGATGCCTTTGCCCTTGTAGGGCTCGGGCTGACGCCATTCACGGATGTTCGCTGCAACTTGGCCAACAAGCTGTTGGTCAATGCCTTCCACAACGATTTCAGTTTGCTTCGGGACCGCCACAGTGACGCCCTTCGGCACGTCGAAGTTCACTTCGTGCGAATAGCCGAGCGACAGCTTCAGAACATTGCCGGCCATCGCAGCGCGGTAACCCACACCTTGAATCTCAAGCTCTTTCTTGAAGCCGGTCGTGACGCCGGTCACCAGGTTTTCCACCATGGACCGGGCCATGCCCCACTGCTGGCGCGCACGCTTGGAGGTGCCGCGAGGCGCCACCTTCACAGCGTCGTTTTCAACAGTAATGGTCACGTCGTCCGTCGCAGTAAAGCTGCGGGTGCCTTTCGGCCCCTTCACTTCAATGGTCTGGCCGCTGATCGTGGCGGAAACGCCCTTGACCAGCTCGACGGGTTTTTTGCCGATACGAGACATTCAACCCTCCTTAGAACACGGTGCAGAGCACTTCGCCGCCAACATTGGCGGACCGTGCTGCTGCATCGGACATGACGCCTTTCGGCGTGGAGACGATGGAAACGCCAAGGCCATTACGGACCGAGGGGATATCCTTGACACCCATATAAACGCGACGGCCAGGCTTGGACACGCGCTTGAGTTCACGGATCACCGGTTCGCCTTCGTAGTATTTCAGCGAAATGGTGAATTCGCCCTGACCGTTCGGGGTCGAAGCTTTTTCATAGCCGCGGATATAACCTTCCGACAGCAGCACATCCAGAACACGGCCGCGCAGCGTCGAAGCCGGCGTCATGACAGTGGATTTGCCGCGCAGTTGGGCGTTGCGGATTCGGGTCAGCATATCGCCGATAGGATCATTCACAGGCATCTCTGCTCTCCCTTACCAGCTGGACTTGACCATGCCCGGGATCTGACCAAACGAGGCCAGTTCACGCAGCATGATCCGCGACAGTTTCAGCTTACGATAGTAAGCATGCGGGCGGCCCGTCAGCTGGCAGCGGTTGTGCAGACGCACAGCAGACGAGTTGCGGGGCAGTTCAGCCAGTTTCAGGGTGGCGCGGAAGCGCTCTTCCATCGGCTTGCTTTGGTCGTCGATCACCGCTTTCAGGGAAGCGCGCTTGCCAGCATATTGCTTGACCAGCTTGGCGCGTTTCACTTCGCGGTTCACCATGGATTTTTTTGCCATATCTCTGGGTCCTCGCGATTACGACGTGAAGGGCATGTTGAAATGCTTCAACAGCGCCTTGGCTTCTGCGTCGGTCTTGGCGGTGGTGCACATGATGATGTCCATGCCAAGCACTTCGTCCACCTTGTCAAAGTCGATCTCGGTGAACACGATGTGTTCTTTCAGGCCCATGGCATAGTTGCCACGGCCGTCAAACGAGGTGCCTTTCACGCCGCGGAAGTCGCGAACGCGGGGCAGAGCGACGTTGATCAGACGGTCGAGGAATTCATACATACGGTCGCCACGCAGGGTAACTTTGCACCCCAGCGGCATTTCTTCACGCACGCGGAAACCAGCGATCGATTTCTTGGCATGGGTCACAACAGCCTTCTGGCCGGCGATCAGCGTCAGGTCTTCGGCTGCCTGTTTCACCTTTTTGGTGTCTTTGACAGCTTCGCCAACGCCCATGTTCAGAACGATCTTGTCCAGACGAGGGATCATCAGGTCGTTCTTGTAGCCGAACTCTTCTTTCATCGCAGGGCGAATGGTCGAAGCGTAAACGGCCTTAAGACGCGGAGTGTAAGTGGCTTGATCCAGCATCAGATCGCCTCCCCGGTGGTCTTGGCAAAACGCACCTTCTTGTCGCCTTCCATACGGAAACCGACGCGGGTGGCCTTACCTTCTTTGTCCATCAAAGCAAGGTTCGACAGGTCGATCGGCATTGCCTTCGGCATGCGGCCACCCTGGGCACCAGCAGATTGCTTGGTGTGACGGATCGCAACATTGATGCCTTCGACAACGGCCTTGCCGTCCTTGGGCGAGACAGAGGTGATTTCCCCCTTCTTGCCCTTGTCCTTGCCGGTGAGGACGATCACGGTATCGCCCTTTTTAAGTTTCGCAGCCATCAGAGCACCTCCGGAGCCAGCGAGATGATCTTCATGAAGTTCTTGGCGCGAAGTTCACGCACAACCGGCCCGAAGATACGCGTGCCCACCGGTTCACCCTGGTTGTTCAGGATGACGGCAGCGTTGCGGTCAAAACGGATGGCGGTGCCGTCTTCACGGCGAACTTCCTTGGCGGTGCGAACGACCACGGCTTTACGCACGTCGCCTTTTTTCACACGGCCTTTCGGAATGGCTTCTTTGACCGACACCACGATGATGTCGCCCACAGAAGCATAGCGGCGGTGCGAACCGCCCAGAACCTTGATGCACTGAACTCGGCGAGCGCCAGAGTTATCAGCAACATCCAGATTGGTCTGCATCTGGATCATAGGGTTACTCCCGACCTTTGGAGACAGTCATGCAGGTGACGGCCCCAGGGTTTCGATTGCCGCAAGACAATGGTGAGGGGGCCTCAGGCCCCGACAACCACGGTCCAGCGCTTGGTTTTCGAAATCGGCGCACATTCTTCGATACGAACGGTGTCACCAACCTTGAATTTGTTTTCCGCATCATGAGCACGATATTTCTTCGACTTACGAACGGTTTTTTGCAGCAACGGGTGCTTGAAGCGACGCTCGACCAGAACCGTGATGGTCTGTTCGTTCTTGTCCGAGGTCACGACGCCTTGAAGGATACGCTTGGGCATGGGTTTGACCTCTTACTTCGCTGCTTCAGCAGCTTTTTGATTGAGAACGGTCAGCACACGGGCAGCGTCACGACGGACGGCGCGCATGCGGGCGGTGTTCTCAAGCTGGTTCGTTGCGGCCTGGAAGCGCAGATTGAAGGCTTCCTTTTTCAGTGAAACAAGCTGATCACGCAGCTGGTCCGGCGTTTTGCCGTGCAGTTCTTTGGCGTTCATGCGCCTCTTCCTTTTCTCAATCACCAGAAAGCCCCTGAGTCAGGGTAACTTTGAACCCGGTGGATCAATGATAGACCAAAGATTCCGAGTCGCCTCGGAACCGCTGGATGCGTTCCTATAGGGGGGAAGGCCCAGCGGGGCAAGCACAATCTGCCCTTCAGGCCCAACCATAGTTGAAACTGACCGAGATCCGCTCTTCTTCCGACATGTTCATCGGCACTTCATGGCGCAGCCAGCTTTCCCACAGCAGCACATCGCCCACCACCGGCGCGACATAGACAAACTGCCGCAGTTCCTCGGGCGCCTCCTTGCGGCGCAGGGGTGACATCATCATCATCGGCAGCCGCGGGTCTTCCAGCTTCAGCGAGCTGGTGCCCTCGGGCATCTGCACATAGGTGGTGCCCGAAATCACCGAATGCGGGTGAATATGGCTGGCATGCGTTCCCCCCTCGGGCAGAATGTTGATCCACAGGGCGTTCAGCTTCAGCTTCTTGCCATCCAGATCAAAGGCCAGATCGTCACAAAACGCCGCCACATGCTTGTCCAGCGCGGCTTCCAGCGCCTTGAAGATCGGAAAGCGCCAGGGCAGATCATCCAGCGAGGCATAAGAGGTATAGCCCGGATAGCCATTCGCCTCACACCAATCCTGCCCGGCCTCGTCATCCTCGGCAATGGCATTGCACGAGGCAGCCAGCTCTTCGTAATCGACCTTTTTCTTGGCCAGATCGTTCAGCCTGGCGCGATACAACTTGGTGACGAACAGCGATGTGGTGGGCATGTCTTCCTCGGGGGGCTTTGAAACAAAAAGCCCCCGCCGTTTCCAGCGGGGGCCGATAGCGTAGGTCGGGCTTCAGCCCGACAGCCTTACCAGTCCTCGCGAGCGACGACGCGGGTCGTGACCGGAAGCTTCATGGCACCAAGGCGCAGGGCCTCGCGCGCGATGACTTCCGACACACCGTCGATCTCGAACATGATACGGCCCGGCTTGACCTTGGCGACCCACCGGTCAACCGAGCCCTTACCTTTACCCATACGCACTTCGATGGGCTTGGCCGAAACCGGCAGATCCGGGAAAATCCGAATCCAGACGCGGCCTTGACGCTTCATGTGACGGGTGATCGCACGACGGGCTGCTTCGATCTGGCGTGCAGTCACACGCTCAGGTTCCGTAGCCTTGAGGGCGAACGAGCCGAAGTTCAGCAGGAAGCCGCCTTTGGCTTCGCCATGAATACGGCCCTTGTGCTGTTTGCGGAACTTTGTCCGTTTGGGTTGCAGCATTTCTTTCTACTCCCTTACGCGCGTTCGCGATCGCGACGCGGCTGACGAGGGGCTGCCCCTTCCTGTGCTTCCGCCGCACGGCGGTCACGGGCCTGGGGATCATGCTCCATGATCTCGCCTTTGAAGATCCACACCTTCACACCAATGATCCCGTAGGGGGTCTTGGCTTCCGACAGCGCATAGTCGATGTCGGCACGCAGGGTGTGCAACGGAACGCGGCCTTCACGATACCATTCGGTCCGTGCGATCTCGGCGCCGCCCAGACGGCCAGCGACGTTCACACGAATACCAAGGGCACCGATCCGCATGGCGTTTTGCACGCCGCGCTTCATGGCGCGACGGAACGACACGCGACGTTCCATCTGCTGGGCGATCGACTCGGCCACCAGTTGGGCGTCAAGTTCCGGCTTGCGCACTTCGACGATGTTCAGGTGCAGTTCCGACGAGGTGAAGGCCGACAGCTTCTTGCGAAGCGTTTCAATGTCAGCGCCTTTCTTGCCGATGATCACACCGGGGCGGGCAGCATGGATCGTCACGCGGCACTTCTTGTGCGGACGCTCGATGATCACGCGGCTGATGCCGGCCTGCTTGGCTTCCTCATGGATGAATTCGCGCATCTTGAGGTCTTCCAGCAGCAGGTTGCCATAGTCTTTCGACTCTGCAAACCAACGGCTATCCCAGGTCCGGTTGACCTGCAGGCGCATCCCGATCGGGTTTACCTTCTGTCCCATTATGCCGACTCCCCGGTCTGACGCACCTTGATGGTGATTTCGCTGAACGGCTTCATGATCTTGCCGAAACGGCCACGAGCCCGCGGACGGCCCCGCTTCATCACAAGGTTCTTGCCGCACCAGGCTTCGGCGACGATCAGATTATCGACGTCCAGGCCGTGGTTGTTCTCAGCGTTTGCAATCGCCGACTGCAGGCACTTCTTCACGTCCTGCGCGATCCGGCGCTTCGAGAAGGTCAGATCGGCCAAAGCCTTTTCAACCTTCTTGCCGCGGATCAGACCGGCAACGAGATTCAGTTTCTGCGGCGAGGTGCGAAGCATGCGGCTGATCGCCATTGCTTCGTTGTCCGCCACGCGGCGCGGATTCTTTTCCTTACCCATGGCTTACTTCCTCTTGGCTTTCTTGTCGGCGGCGTGACCGTAATAGGTCCGGGTCGGCGAATATTCACCGAACTTCTGGCCGATCATATCTTCGGTAACGGCAACCGGAATGTGCTTTTGGCCGTTGTAGACGCCAAAGGTCAAACCCACGAATTGCGGCAGGATGGTGGAACGACGCGACCAGATCTTGATCACTTCGCTTTTGCCCGACTCGCGCGCTTTTTCGGCCTTTTTCAGGACGTAGCCATCGACGAACGGGCCTTTCCAAATAGAACGTGACATGGATTAGCGCCCTTTTTTCTTGGCGTGACGCGAGCGGACGATGTACTTGTCCGTCTCTTTGTTCGACCGGGTGCGGTTGCCCTTGGTGCCCTTGCCCCACGGGGTAACCGGGTGACGGCCACCCGAGGTCCGGCCTTCACCACCACCGTGCGGGTGGTCGATCGGGTTCATAGCCACGCCGCGAACGGTCGGACGCACACCCATGTGGCGCTTACGACCGGCTTTGCCGAGGTTCTGGTTCGAATGGTCAGCGTTCGACACGGCACCGATGGCAGCCATGCATTCCTGACGCACCATGCGCAGCTCGCCCGACGACAGGCGGATCTGGGCATAGCCACCGTCACGGCCGACGAACTGGGCATAGGTGCCAGCTGCACGGGCCAACTGACCGCCCTTGCCAGGCTTCAGTTCGACGTTGTGAACAATGGTCCCGATCGGCATGCCCGAGAACGGCATGGCGTTGCCCGGCTTGACGTCGGTCTTGGCGCCAGCGATCACGCTGTCACCCACGGCCAGACGCTGCGGGGCCAGGATGTAGGACAATTCCCCATCCGCATATTTCACGAGCGCGATGAACGCGGTGCGGTTCGGATCGTATTCAATCCGCTCGACGACCGCAGCAATATCGAACTTGCGACGCTTGAAATCCACAATGCGATACAGACGCTTCGCGCCGCCGCCCTTGTGCCACATTGTGATACGTCCGGTGTTGTTCCGGCCACCAGTCTTGGTCAAACCCTCAACAAGGGCTTTGACCGGACGGCCTTTCCACAGCTCCGAACGGTCGATCAGAACCAGCCCACGCTGGCCAGGCGTCGTCGGCTTATACGACTTGAGTGCCATGCTTTCTGTCTTCCGTCAGCTAAAGGGTCTGCTGTTACAGACCCGCGTTATAGGGCCCCGAAGGTCCCCGGCTTACAGGGCCCCGAAGGTCCCCAGTCGAGGTTCCCAGCCAAGGCCAAGAACAACGGAAAAGCCCCGGAACGAATCCCGGGGCAAAACCGATGGGGTGCAATAGGCGGGTTGGGGGATGAGGTCAAGGGGTGTGACGCCAAATCAAAGGGCACATTCCAACATTCACACCCTGCCAGGCGACGGCGACATTAATCCCAGACCAATATCACCGTGACGAACATCAAAACTACGTACCCCACGACCAAAAGCGTGGCGCAGATCAAACCGCCCAAGAGAACTCTCAAGAGTCTTCCGACAAGCGGGCTTTGCGCCCTCTGTCTGGTTAAGAAACCGTATGAGCCACCAATCAGAGCACCGATGACCATAATCACGATGAAATCGAAATTAAAAAACATGTAGATCGCCCCAATAGTCGATGGGCTAACGGTAAGCGTAACGACAACAAAAGTCACTACAAAAGGCAAAAGGCCCCGCTTGCGCAGGGCCTTTTCTTTGGTTTGTCAAGACGATCAGAGTCCGGTGGACACGTCGATCGTGTTGCCCTCTTCAAGGGTGACATAGGCCTTTTTCTTGTCGCTGCGCTCGCCGGGGCGACCGCGGAAACGCTTGACCTTGCCCTTGGTGATGGTGGTGTTGACCGCCTTCACCTTCACACCAAAGACGGCCTCAACGGCCTCTTTGATCTGCGGCTTGGTCGCATCCATGGCAACCTGAAACACAACCGCACCATTTTCCGAGGCCATGGTGGCCTTTTCCGTGATGATCGGCTTTTTGATCAGGTCGTAATGTTGGGGTTTCGCGCTCATTTCAGACGAGCCTCCAGTGCTTCGAGGCCGGCCTTGGTGATGACCAGCGTGTCACGACGCAGGATGTCATAGACGTTTGCGCCCATCGTCGGCAGCACGTCGATGCCTTCCAGGTTGCGGGCAGCGGCGGCGAAGTTCTGGTCAACGGCAGCGCCGTCGATGATCAGAACGCGCTTCCAGCCCAACTCCTTGGCCTGCTTGGCAAGGATCGCGGTCTTGGCTTCCGCCATCGCCAGCGTATCCACGATCATCAGCTCACCCGCTTTGGCCTTGGCCGACAGCGCGTGGCGCAGACCCAAAGCACGCACCTTCTTGGGAAGGTCATGGGCGTGGCTGCGCGGGGTCGGGCCCTTGGTGACACCACCCTTGCGGAAGATCGGCGCCTTGCGCGACCCGTGGCGTGCGCCACCGGTGCCTTTTTGGCGGTAGATCTTCTTGGTCGAGTAGGACACTTCGGCGCGGGTCAGCGTCGAATGGGTGCCAGCCTGCGCCTTGGCGCGCTGCCACCGCACGACACGGTGCAGAATGTCTGCACGCGGGTCCAGACCGAACAGGGCTTCGTCCAGATCGATCGACCCGGCCGAGGCGCCATCAAGTTTGATCACGTCGAGTTTCATTTGTCGTCTCCCTTGCCTTCGCCGGCTTCGTGCTGCTCGGGCGACAGACGCTCTTCAACGCCCAACTCCTCGGCACGGGCTTCCTGCTGGGCCAGTGCGGCGGCTTCAGCGGCCTTGCGGGCGGCTTCTTCCTCGGCAGCAGCGGCAGCAGCAGCTTCGGCAGCAGCCGCAGCAGCAGCACGCGCAGCCGACCGCAGAGCAGCCGGACGGATCGCGCTCTCGGGCTCGGGCTTCTTCACCGCGTCCTTGATCGTGACCCAGCCACCTTTGGAACCGGGAACAGCGCCTTTGACCATGATCAGACCACGGTCAGCATCGGTGCGCACAACTTGCAGGTTCTGCGTGGTCACACGGACCGAACCCAGATGGCCAGCCATCTTCTTGCCCTTGAACACCTTGCCGGGGTCCTGGCACTGACCGGTCGAACCGTGCGAACGGTGCGAAACCGACACACCGTGCGAGGCCCGCAGACCGCCGAAGTTGTGACGCTTCATCGCACCGGCAAAACCTTTACCGATCGAGGTGCCCGCCACGTCAACGAACTGACCTGCGAAATAGTGATCCGCAATGATCTCTTCGCCGACTTCGATCAGGTTGTCCGGGGTCACCCGGAATTCCGCGATCTTACGCTTGGGTTCGACATTGGCCTTGGCGAAGTGGCCGCGCATGGCAGCCGAGGTCCGCTTGGCCTTGGCCGAGCCGACACCCAACTGAACGGCCGTGTAGCCGTCTTTGTCGGCGGTGCGTTGCGCCACGACCTGAAGGTTGTCGAGTTGAAGGACGGTCACAGGAACCTGCTTGCCATCCTCGAGGAACAGCCGGGTCATGCCCAGCTTCTTTGCAATAACGCCAGAGCGCATCGTGATGCCCCCTTACACTTTGATTTCGACGTCGACGCCAGCAGCGAGGTCGAGCTTCATCAGCGCGTCCACGGTCTGCGGGGTCGGATCGACGATATCGAGCAGACGCTTGTGCGTCCGGATTTCCCACTGGTCACGCGACTTCTTGTCGATGTGCGGACCGCGGAGAACGGTGAATTTCTCGATCTTGTTCGGCAGGGGAATCGGGCCGCGCACTTGGGCGCCGGTCCGCTTGGCCGTGTTGACGATTTCCTGGGTGCTGGCGTCCAGCACGCGGTAATCGAAGGCCTTCAGCCGAATGCGAATGGTTTGACCTTGCATTTCTTTGTCCTTCGGAACGTAAAACGGGCGCAAACGGCCCGTTCCATAGGTTCAGCTTGTTGTTATCAGGCAGGCAGGTGCGGCGCGCCGATTCGGGCGCGCCGCGGGTTCTTATCAGGCGATGATCTTGGACACAACGCCTGCGCCGACGGTGCGGCCGCCTTCGCGGATGGCGAAGCGCAGTTTTTCTTCCATCGCGATCGGGGCGATCAGCGTGACGTTGAACTTCAGGTTGTCGCCCGGCATCACCATTTCGGTGCCTTCCGGCAGTTCAACCGTGCCCGTCACGTCGGTCGTGCGGAAGTAGAACTGCGGACGGTAGTTCGCGAAGAACGGCGTGTGACGGCCGCCTTCTTCCTTGGTCAGGATATAGGCCTCGGCTTCGAACTTGGTG